>JAFLTQ010000014.1 GCA_022510385.1 Muribaculaceae bacterium
ATCCTGTTTTTCTTTCAGAAGAAAACTATTTTCAGGAACGTATGGAAACAACTTAAATCTAAACCGGGAATGACGATTTTATTTATTCTATCCGGTATATGTCCTTCTTTAGGCGCACCTTCCACTATTCCCAAAGAGGTTGCAGAAGAATTTGGAAGACTTTATATTTATTATAATGGCAGAATCGCACCGATTAATACTTTCGCTCATGATTTTGCAATGAAGATTTATGGGAAAGATAGTTATAAGGGTCTCTCATCGGAACAAATAGTTGCAGGATGGTTTTTCTTTTATGATGAATGGAAGCAGGAACCTTTCATAAAAATTAAAGGTGATGAAGTAAAAGAAGCTTTAGGACTGGAGGAGTCTTATGCCCGACTTACTGATTTCGTCGGACCGGAAGGATTTATACTTGACAAACTATTAAAAAAACCGGGTCCGGACTCTAAAAATATATTCGCGGCAAATGAAAAATTTAATCTGATCAGCACTCTTGTCACTGGTTCAGCTCTTCAAATTTATCCTTTCAAAGATAAGGAGACAGGATCTTTGAAATGGTTTGCTGTTAAAGACAAACCCACAGAGGAAATGCCTTTTGAACAATGGCTTTTTATCCGGAGCAGTATGGATTTGGTGGCTGAAAAAATTGCCTTGAAAGACTGGGAAGGAGTAAGTGGACTAATAGAAAAGATAAACAAATACCAAATAAAGGAAGGGAAAGACCTTCTACCATCACAAAATAAAATCAAGATAGAAATATTCTACAACCGGTTCAATTATGACAAACCCTTGGCTATGATTTTTCTGACCTTAGGGTTAGTTTTATTTCTGATTTTCTTATCACGTTTTATTTCCGGGGAAAATATATCTAAAAGTATTATTTATAGCAGTCTTATAATCTTAATATTGCTTTTTATTTATCTCAGTTTCCGGTTGGGAATAAGATGGTATATTAGTGGGCATCTTCCACTGTCTAACGGATTTGAAACAATGCAGTTCATGGCATGGTTAACCATCATTGCTGTTTTCTTCATTTTCCCTTTTTTTCGATTGTCTCTTCCTTTTGGCTACCTAATTTGTGGCTTTACCTTGCTTGTGGCTATGATGGGTGAATCATCGCCACAAATCACTAATCTAATGCCGGTTTTGCAGTCACCCCTCTTAAGTATTCATGTGATGGTGATCATGTTGGCTTATACACTTTTATTTCTGATAATGTTGAATGGCTTGACAGGACTTTTGATAGGGTTATCTAATAGAAGTATTGAAAAAACAGTTTTTCTTCAGAACATAAGTCATATGATGTTATATCCGGCTGTTTTCTTATTGGTAATAGGAATTTTTATTGGAGCGGTCTGGGCCAACGTGTCTTGGGGAAGATATTGGGGATGGGATCCTAAAGAAGTCTGGGCGTTGATAACATTTCTTATCTATACTCTTCCTCTTCATTCTATCTCATTATCAAGGTTTAGAAAACCGATTTTCTTTCATTCCTATATGGTTTTCGCATTTCTTTCTGTTGTTATAACTTATTTCGGAGTCAACTTCTTTTTAGGAGGCATGCATTCCTATGCCTGAATAAAAAATAAGTGACATCGGGAATTCCGGTGCCACCCTTCACTATGCTTTTGCCGCGACCAATCTGATCTATTCCATAAACCTTTAAATTATTTAAATATTCAATTTTAATTTTTAAAATTTGGGGTTTGTTTCTTCTTTTATAAATCTTTATCAAATATTTTACCTTTTCCAAAATGCAGGCGTAACAAGCATAATTAGAGCAAATATTTCAAGACGTCCCGCAAGCATTAAAAAAGACATGACCCATTTCCCGATGTTGGGGAGGAAATCGTATGAACCCGTAACTCCTGTTACCCCCGACCCTAAGCCGTTGTTGGAAACACAGGAAATCGAAGAAAAGAAAGCATCAACTATTGGAAAATCAAGAGCGGAAAGCAATATGCCTCCAAATAATATGAGGCCTGTGTAAATAAGAATGAATGCTATTATCTCATTTGTGTTCTCAGGAGTTATAATCTGATCATTCACCCTTATTGCTTTCAAGCTTCGAGGCGAAACGGATCTTTTCATCTCAACTTTAAAATTCTTAAAAAGATATACCAGTCGATCAAGTTTTGCTCCCCCTGTTGTAGATCCGGCACAAGCACCAAAATACATCATTATGATGGTAAGAACCAGGCTTAGTTCTCCCCAACTTTCAAAATTACCTGCTCCAAATCCGGTTGATGTCATGGCTGACACAATATGAAAAATCGGATCAATGGTAAAACTTTGCCATCCTTTATAATTTCCGGAATGAAGAATAGAGATGATTGTTAAAATATAGTTTAATAATATCAGGAGTAAAAATGCCCTAAAAACATCATTTTTCCATAATTGCTTTAAATATCCTCTTATAGCTGCTATTATCAGACCGAAATTAACACCTCCTATAAACATGAAGACTGTCAGGACTAATTTGATATAAAAAGAATCAAATGCAGCAATACTTTCATTTCTGGTGGCATACCCTCCTGTTGATATGGCAGCAAAAGCATGGCAGACACTTTCAAAAAATGTCATAGGACCAATCCATAAAAGAAGTATTAATAGAATTGTTAAGGCTCCGTATAACAACCACAAGATTTTTGCTGTGTTTGCTATTCTTGCGCCTATCTTATCATGGGTAATTCCTGAAACTTCAGCATGAAACATGAAAACCCCTTTACTATTGTTTAGGGAAGGAAAAATGGCGAGGGTAAACAAGACAATTCCAAGTCCCCCTATCCATTGTGTCATGGCTCTCCATAATACAAGCCCTTTGCTACATTCCTCAATATTTCGAATTACTGTGGCCCCGGTGGTGGTGAATCCTGACATAGTTTCAAAAAAACCTTCACTGATATTTAAATGGGAGGAGCCGAAGATGAAAGGTAACATTCCGTACAATGAAAATAGTATCCACACCATACAGGTAATCATACATCCGTCTCTTCTTCCGAGGTTGTCACTTGAGGGTTTTATAGCGTACTTTAAAATAACGCCCGATAACCCGGTAATACCAATTGTGCATAGGAATGGAATCCAATCTCTTTCATCGCTACATAGACAAACCCCAAAAGGCACAACCATAAAAAGAGCTTCGAAAAGAAGTAATTGGCCCAGCACTGTTAGCTGCTTCTCGAAGTTGATTATCTTGATTCCGGAGTTCCTTTCTATGGTCTGAATTTTTCTCATTTTCTGAAAAATTTTTCCATCTTATTTAAAGATCCGTTAAGACAGAAAACTATCACGTTGTCACCGGCTTGAAAAACAGTGTTTCCGGTAACAATTTCTCCCTTCCCATCTCGTATAAGTCCGGCAAATGAGAGCTCTTTAGGCAATCGAAGATCTTTTACAGGCATCTTTGTCAATGAAGAGCCTTCCTTGATTTCCATGCGTGCCACCTCTGCATCTTTCATAGCAAAGCATTTCGATGAAGAATAATCTGAATCAAGGATAATCTGAAAAATTGAATTGGCAGTGATAATTGGCTTGTTGATGATCGCACCTATATTAAAAGACTCTGCTTTCGGAATGAACTGTTCTTTTTCTACCTCAGCCACAGTTCTTTTAACACCTTTGTCATTGGCAGTTAAACAGCCCAGAATATTGCTTTCGGAACTATCGGAAAGAGCTACAAAAGCATCACAATTATTTATTCCGGCTTCTTCAAGCACATCCTCATCACTCCCATCTCCAAAGATTATTTCAGCTTCAGGACAGCTCTCAGTCAACTCCCGGCATCTTTCAATATTTTTTTCTACTATAACGAAAGAATATCTTTTCCCCGCGATTCTTGTTGTCAATTCAGCTACTTTGCTTCCACCCATTAGAATCACTTTTTTTATTACACTGTCATTCTTCCCTGTTACTGTCTTCACCTTTTCTATACCTTGCTGAACGGTTGTAATATACAGTACATCTCCGGCTACTATATAATCTTCACCATGGGGAATTATGGTTTTAGATCCTCTTCTTAATGCCGAAATATGCATATTACGACTCTCTTTATACATGTCTTTCAGCTTAAATCCAACTATTGGAGAGTCTTCGTCTACAGTGACAGCAACCATGACTATTAATCCGTCATTAAAGTCATTCCATCCATAACTCCAAGAATGTTCCAAAGCACTGATAACAGATAATGCAGAAAGATAGTCGGGATATACAACATGATCAACTCCCATATTTTTTATTACAGGGGAATTTATCTTTTCGATGAAATCATATTTATCAACCCTTGCTATGGTCTTTTTTGCCCCCATTGATTTTGCCAAGGCGCAGGTTACGAGATTCGTAGCGGTATCGGCCGTAACTGCCACAAATATGTCGGCATTTTCTGTATTGGCTTCCCTTAGAGTCCTGAAATCAATCGGTTGTCCCTGAAATGTTTTCAGATTGAAATCAGATTCAAGAACTGAAAGATGATTTCGGTCGCTATCTACAAGAAATACATCCTGGTGCTCATCTGAAAAATATTTTGCCAGATGAACCCCTACCCTTCCGGCTCCGACTATTGTGATATTCATGTAAAGTTTAATTAATTAAAACATTTAATTTTTTCTGTCTTTCCCGGAGTTTCCTAATTATTTATTTACTCCCATCGTAACTTTACCGGAAATAAGATCAAACAACTTGTTTAAGTAAGCCAAAATCCACATCCATCGGGCGATCCCAAAAAGTTTGACACTAAATTAATAATTTTTATTGGATTAGGCGGCATTGATATTTTACGGGAAATGCAAAGTTTCAAAAGTTAATATTCAAAATATAATCTCCACCTATATTTAATAAAGCCGGCAAATTCGACATAATCTTTTATAATTTTATGTAAAAAAACTCCGGACAAAAAAATTGCCGGAGTCAACTTAGATAATTCTTTATTTTTAAGTTATTTTACATGAAAGATTTTGCTTACAATCTTCCAGTCTTTCCCATCTTTTACCATTGAAAACATATCGTCAAATTTTGTTCCTCCAAAATCTGAATCAATTGCAACTATGGCCACATCGTCCGAGACATTGCATGCTGTTATTTTATATGATGCAGGCTGGGGACAAACTTCACTATTATAATAGTCATAAAGAGCTTGGATGGGTAATGATATAAGAGAGTCATTCTCAATATGTGATATTGTGGCGTTATCGGTAAATACTTTCTCAGCAATCTTGCTGTCTCCTTTTACGGCTGCATTTATATAGGCATCAAGAGCTTTGTTTATTCCTTCTAATTGTTCAGGAGTGGCATTGTTAAATTTACTGTTTCCCATGTTTTCTTCTTTTATTTCCTGCTTAGAGTTATCTGATTTAACGTTTTCACAAGCTGATGTCAAAAATAAGATACCTATGGTAAGAAAAATTCCACTTATAATCTTTTTCATTTCTTTATGGTGTTGGAATTTTGGTTATAGGCTTTAGCCACACATTTCCATTCTCCATTGAGTTTGAGCAATAACAGAAAATCCGTGAAGTCAATACGGTTTCCCCAATTTTCTTCAAGAACTCTCACCACCGCAACTGTTTCTTCAACTGCAATTACATCTATTCTTGCTTTGAAATTCGGATCCCCACCAATTGTGTCGCAATTCTTGTAGAACTGTTCGATAGAGCCATGTTCCAGTTCACCATCCAAAATACCGAAAAGCACGGCATCATCTGTGAAAAGTTTTCTTGCATGTTCGCTGTTGCCTTCTGCAACTGTCCTCACGAAATTTTCGGCGGCCTTGGCAACTTCATCATATTCCTTAATCTTGTCTCTCATATCTTATATAAGTTTTGTTTGCAAAATTAAGGATGTAATAGATTCTCGTCAAGTACCGAAAAATTTTTCGGTATAGGAATAATTTTTCGGTATAGACTGAATGGACAGTAATCTTTATATTTGCAATAAAATTTAAATATGGCATACGAAAAGAAAATACCTGTTGACCTTGACTGTCCGCTTAGGCTGACAATGAGTCTTATAGAATCAAAATGGAAATCATGTATCCTTGACGAACTGCGCGATGGAACTCCAAAGCGACCAAGCGATATCCATAAACTATTGCCTGAATCTGCTCCCCGTGTCCTGGATATTTCATTAAAGGAAATGGTGACTGACGGACTTGTCGATAAGAAGATTTATCCGGAACTACCACCCAGGTCAGAATATAGGATAACGGATCTGGGAAAATCTTTACTTCCGATTATTGACTCCATGATGGAATGGGGAAAGGAACATATGGATCTTTTTGAAAAGAAATTTAAAAACCAAAAGCAATGAAGAAAAAGATTGTTAACTTGTTTTTATTATCGTTAGTAGGTTTGATGGCTGCATGTTCATCAAATTCGCAAACCGGAGAGACCAAAGAACAAGAAATTTTCGGTAAAACTCAACTTGCTCCTATCGGAGAATTCGAAGAATTCAATGTGGTTGACGAGTGGAATGAAAATCCTTTTGACTGGTTTAAAGGTCAAGGCCTGTTATTAGCTGTAGGAACTCCGGAACATAATAATGCAATGACCATTGGATGGGGATCTTTAGGGAATGTATGGAGTAAAATTGGTCCAGCCACTGTTACTGTATATGTAGCGGAAGCCAGATATACCTATGAATTTATGGAGAAATATGATTACTTCACCGTAATGGCATTTGACAAGGAGGATGCCAGGATACTCGGATATATGGGCACTCACTCCGGAAGAGACGGTGATAAAGCTGCTCATCTTGGTCTACATACTCTTTATACAGAAAATGGAACTCCATATTACGCTGAGGCTACTTTAGTCTTGGAATGTAAGACTATTTATAAAGCTCCCTTCTTGAAAGAAGGAATGTGTGAGGAAGTAAAGAAATTCTATGAAAACTTTGAAGCAGGAGTTCATCACATGTATATTGGCAATGTTGTAAAAGCTCTTAAGAGGAAAACTATAGAAGATTAATAATTTAAGTTTCGCAAGTTAAACTTGCGAAACTTAAATTACAAGATAAAATCAGGTCCAAAAAATCGGGGGTTTTATTACAGGAAAATATCTGCGCGATTAAGGATAAGACTTTATTTTTTTAACTATAACTTATTCATAAACTTTTATTAATTAGGATTATTTAGTATTTTTGTGGAAATAAATCCTAATTTGTTTTTTAATTCCACAAAAATAAATAGTATGATAAAAACATTTACTAAGAAATTGTATGCAGGGGCAATTTTGGCAGCTTGCACTCTCAGTGCAAATGCTGTGGAATATATCACTGTACCTCCGGTTGTCACACCAAAAGATGGTTATATAGGAGGACCGCAAGGCACTATTACTGTAGCATGGCCCGGTGTAAGCCTTGAAATGGACAATCAGGACAAAGACCATAAAACCCCAGTAGATCTATCCTATGTTAATATCACAGTGAATGACAATCCTGTTAGCATTAATCCAAATGAAAAGTATCAGGGTAAAATTTATGTAGGAGCACAAGAAACAGAAGAGGAAGGACGAATAGACGACATGTTGGCTATAGTGTTGCCTGATGAGTTTTTCAATTGGAAAGGTAACGTCAAAATAGATATTTTGGAAGGTGCCGTGACTTCTACTTCCGGGGCCATTAATGAAGCTATCTCTTTGAATTATACTTTCATTGATTTGAATTACGATGCAATATGGGATCCTGCCAGACCGGACGATGGGACAGATGTTATCTTAGTAAAAGGAGAAGCATACCTTTACGTTTCTTGGGAAGGATACTCAAACCTTTCAATAACTTCCGATGCAGATCCTTTCTACCAGAAGGCTACTGCCGATGACAATGGGATCCAAGTTTCAGCAAGACAATATATGTCAATTGAGGATGACAGAGTGAAATTTGATTTAACAAGCTTCGACACCGGGATTTACATCCTTGATCTCACAGAGGGGTCAATAGATCTTGGAGACGGAACTCCAAATGGCGAAACAGTATATAATTTCAGAATATTAGAAACTCTGGTTCCTCAATCTTATGTTTCTCCAATGCCAAGTTCCTATGATGAGTTTGATTCTTTCAATGTCATCTGGGCCGAAAATATCAATCAACCCTATGAACTCTCTTCGCAATATGCCGCATTAAATGATGATTCAGGTAAACTTGAGTTTAATGCAGAAGGAATTTCTCAATTTAAGGTTTCCTTAAACAATGCAGAAGAGGTTGAAATCCGGTCAATCACTATTGAAGAATTTCAAGCAGATGAGTCCGGTGATAGTTATCCTGACGCTCAATTATTGATTACACTTGCAGATATGCAAACAGAGATCGACGGGGAATATTCACTCTTAATCCCGGCCGGAATAATAAATATCACTACTCCTTATGGCATTGTGGTGAATGACGAGGTAACTTTCACATTCATTTTAAATGCACAAGAAGTGTTTGAATTGCCTGATCCTACAGTAATTCCTACCGAAGGTGCAGTTAAAGATCTTAAAGAGGTAATAATATCATGGCAGTCCGTTTTGGGAGGATGGGATCTTCTTACCAAAAATGAAGAAAACTCAGGTGAAATAACCGTTACATTAAATGACGAAGAATTCACTGATTTCGAAACTTCATTTACATGGAGTTCAATTGATGCTCAGACTGAAGGAACAGATGGTAATCAACTCGTTATAACATTTGGAGATAATCTTGACCCCGGAACTTATTCTATAATGATACCGGAGGGTTATATTAATGTTACTGATATTGATAATGGAACTTATCCAAGTCAACTAATAAATCTTACCTATACTTTGGAAGAGACAACAGGCATTGATAACATTTCAAGCGATGATAATGTTACCATCTATAATCTTAATGGTGTGAAAGTTGATAGTGGTGTAAAAAAATCCTCGGTTAATAATCTTCCCAAAGGAATTTATATTGTAAACGGTAAGAAAGTTGTGGTTTTTTAGTTAATAGAATATTTGGAGAGGACTAATTTTAATAGTATAAAAAAATGGGAGTACGAAATACTTTTTAATAAAATAGTATATTTCGTTCAGGATAATTAACTAAATCCAATAAACAATGCTTAGGGATTATCCGTTTTTATACTGACTAAAAATTATGTGAAATATGAGAAAATTATTTTCAGCAATAGGATTATTTGCAATCCTCTCCGTGGCTTTTATTTCCTGTGACACTAATACAAAAGATGTTACAGTTCTACCGGCCGCAGCTCAATCTACTATTAAGAATGATTTTAAGTCTGAAGTCAGCAATATCGAAATCGATAAAAAGGATGGAGTTATTAAAGAGTATGAGGTGAAGTTGGCAAACGGAATGAAAATCGAGTTTGACACTCTCGGAGTATGGAAAGAAATAAAAGCTCCTTCAGATGGCGAGGTGCCTCGAGCACTCGTTCCTGACACTATTATGAATTATGTCAATGAGAAGTATCCTGAAATCAAGGTTCGCAAGATCCAAAAAGAGTCTTACGGATATGAAGTTGACCTTTCAAACAAAACAGAACTCCAATTTGACCATAACGGAGGATTCATAAAGGTGGATTAAGATTTTAATTTTACAAAGTCCCGGCTCAAATAAGTCGGGACTTTTTGTCACTTATAATATCAGTTAATTTCGCTTACGGTAATGTCACTATCACGTTGCTTGCCTATTTATTGATGAACAAAGTGGCATTCACTTTTCCTTTTTCACCCAACAATTTATTATCTCGCCGAAATAAACTGTATGAGGTATTACTCCATGAAATTTCTTTTGGTTGTAGTTTCCGATTAATGATTCTGAAAATTTGCTTCTATCAAGATCATGGGCATATACTTTCCGGCACTCTATAATTAATCTTGATTCCGGAAAAATGGGAGTATTGTTTTCTGTGAAATCAACTTTAAGACCTGTGGCAACCACCTTGTCTTCATCCCTTCCTGAATGAGAGCCGATATAAGCCGTGACTTTCCTATATTGCGGCGGGAAAATATTTATTGAAAATGTATCATTAGCCTCAAGATATTGCTGCGTGTACCTTGTGGCACTCACAAAAATAATTGCAATCGGCATATTATCCCACCATGCGTCACCCAAGGCTCCCCAAGAGACAGTGAGTTCATTGAAATTTTCGGGTGTTCCGGCTGCCACTACCGCCCAGTCGTCACCAAACAGTTTAATCGGATTCTCTTTAATATCCTTTGGATTGATAGAAACGAATGAATTATCCATATCTTAATATTTTTTATTGTTCTTACTATTTACATAACAAGAATATTAATTAATGGTTTATAATCAACCCTTTATCATCATGAATTAGGGATATGATTCCAATTATATCCGTCAGTGATAAGGTAGTGCAATATGAGTAGAGTTCTATATCATTGCCTTTATTTAAGTAATTTTGCAGAAAAATATAGCCATGAAAGATAATACTGAAGATTACCTGAAACAAAATCTTTTTATCCATAAATACGTCATAGCTCTAAATCATGCTTTTCTTTGGATAGCGGCTCTTAGTCTTGCAGGTTTCTTTCATGTAAGTCCCTGGTTTGAGCATAAGCAAGCTTTACTATTTTCCACTCTTGTGGCTTACTCGGCCTATCTTTGTGAAAGTGGACTGGGAACATGGCGTGTTGCTACAAGTCAAACCCAATATTTCATAAATTTTAGAAAGGCTGCCCTGTGGAAATATATTTGGATGAACTTCTTTTTGAATGTAGGCTGGGCTATACTATTTTTGATTTTCCTCTCTTGGTATCTGATTCTTGCAGTGATTTTCACTGCGGGATGGCAAAAATATATGGATGGCCGTATACCTCCCCGACTTGAAACGACTATGATTCCTGTCACTAATAATACTTTTACAGCTATCCAGGTATGAATATTTCCCCCATAATCCTCTTATCCATAGGTGCCACTTTTGCTCTTTTATACGGACTCATAATTACTATCGGATGGGCAATTACAAGAAAAAACCGGAAAAGATATCATGAAGCAGTAGGGTTAAATGAAATTGAATTATATGATCTTCGTGCCGGACAGCCCCTCCATAAGTATGTGAATGCCATTTCCTTATCAAATAATCATTTCAAAGATGAAAAGGGTCAAGAAATTAATCCAAATAAATTTAGTTGCTATATAGTGGGAAACGGATCTAAGGAATTTCCCAATATAAAAAAGGGATATTTAATCTTTATGAACAGGGAAAATAATAAAATTGAATATGCCTTCAATATTCCTGATCTTGTAAATTACCGTTAAGGACTAAAAAAAGAATCTGAAACATCATCACTAAATAATTTTTTTAAATTATTATAACTAATTCGGTCTTGGATCTATCTTGCATTGAAAGATCCAATCAAATTCTTCCGTATTAGTTATAATTTAGGATAATGATTGTGAAATAGCAATTTAATTGAGAAAGATTTAAAAAATCTTATCTTTCCCTCTTCCCAAGCCTGATTGCTTGGGAAGAATAACAAAAACCTAAAGTTATTTAATCCTATTCATTGGAATACAACCTGTAGGGATCCATGAATAGTTTTCAGCCGCTTTCCTAAAATACCATTTTGCGGCTCTTTTGAAAAACTTAGTTCCTGTCTTCATTTTTTTAAGTTTTAGTTAATATTAAAGTTAATAAACTCTATATCCTTAAAAAACAATACAATAACTGTAGTTTTTCATGATACAATCTTTTTACCTAAGATTTTTTACGCTGCAAAAATATATCTTTTTATTAAAACAACAAAATTTTTTACTGTTAAATAACATGTTTATTTAACATATTTCTTGACTCCTCATGTGGAATTAATAAAAGCCTGAACGTGAAAAGGTAACATCGGATTAAAACCCGTTGTCACCTTTCTTTGCTTTTGTCTCAAGGCATCTAATGATGGGGTTATACTTTATAATGATTGTATAGAAATTTAACTGTTAAATATTAATCAATTAATTTTCAATGGCAGGATTTAACCAATCAGAAGCAGAGGGAAGGTGATCTGTTGATGAATGATCATATTCTTCTCCATGTTGTGAAACATCAAGACCCATCTTTTCATTCCATTTGGAAACTCTCATAGGAATTACCTTGTTCGTGAGCCAGTAAAGTCCATAACTCATAAAGAATGTATAAGCAAACACTCCACCCATAACCAATACATGGTTAAAGAAGAATTCAGACCTTGAAATCATTTCTCCTTCTTCTATACCTGCAAAGAAATCATAAGCAAAAATTCCGGTTAAAAGAGTGCCAAGAATTCCACCTAACCCATGTGTGGGAAAAACATCCAGAGCATCATCGAGCATACGGGAATAACCTTTCCATGCCACTGCGGCGTTGCAACATATCGTTATAAAAAAGGAAATGAAGATACTTTGTCCGACAGAGACCCATCCTGCCATAGGGGTAATTGCCACTAATCCCACCACAGCACCGATAGCCGCTCCCATAGCCGAAGGCTTGTGACCCCTGACGGCATCAAGAGCACACCATGTTATCATCGCTGTCGCAGCCGCTGTATTGGTGTTTAAAAAAGCTGAAATCGCAACTCCATCAGCTGCCAAAGAACTTCCGCCATTGAAACCGAACCACCCAAGCCATAAAAGAGCAGCTCCTAAAAGTACGAATGGTACATTTGCAGGTTTTCTATCTCCCTCGGTGCGCTTACCCAGATAAATTGCACCTGCCAATGCTGCTATGCCGGATGCTGCATGAACTACAATCCCTCCGGCATAATCATGCACATGAAGCATCCCGAAAAGTCCTTCCGGGTGCCAGGTGCAATGAGCCAAAGGACAATACACGAAAATGGTCCATAAAAGCATAAATAGCAGATAGCCCGTGAAATGAATACGTTCGGCAAAGGCTCCTGTGATCAATGATGGTGTAATTATCGCAAATTTCATTTGGAACAAGGCAAATAATGCCAAAGGAATGGTTGTAGTTACCAAGCCTATCTGTGAAAGCTCCATTTCCGGTGCCGTTACATTTGTGTCACCGACATTCCGGAACATAAAGAAATCCAATGGATTGCCAATTATATGGCCAATATCGTTTCCAAATGCTAAACCGAATCCAAAAAGAACCCATAAAACACTAACAAAACCCATCACAATGAAACTTTGCAGCATTGTGGAAATCACATTCTTGCGATTAACCATTCCGCCATAGAAAAATGAAAGGCCAGGTGTCATCATAAGTACAAAAATTGTTGCTGTAATCAGCCATGCTACATTTGCCCATAGATGAGAACCTTCAAGAGTGAATAAATTCTGGTATCCGTTATTGTTCAGACCCAATAAACTGAAAAAGATCAATGCTACAAGAACCACCAGCCATCCCCATTTCACAGGGTTGCCATTCATATAAAATTTTTTCATAACCGATTTGAATTAAATAAAAAACAGGATAACGGAGAGGGAACGGACTCCGTTATCCATTCCTAAAGACATCTTTTAATTTACCTAAGATATAATTACCCAGCCACACTTCTGACATCCGCCATTGCGTACACTTCCTGTTTAATCACCTTCATACGGTCAGCCATTGTGGCAATCGACACAAGATCAGCTGATACGCTGACCTTTCCCAAAGTGTTCAAGGCACGCAATAAGGGTGTCTTGTAATCAAGGCTCTCGCTTGTGTAAGAAATAAAGATGGTGGGAATACAAAGTGTCTCTCCCAAAATAAATGGCGGGGAAGAAATGTCCCATGCGGAATAGCCTCTTGCTTCAAAAGTGTTTCTGATTCCACCGCTTGGGAAACTTGAGGCATCCGGTTCCTGCTGAACCAACATTTTGCTGGTGAATTTTTCGATCACTCCACCTTTGCCATCATGTTCTAAGAAAGAGTCGTGTTTTTCGGCTTTTCCGTCGGATAGATGTTGAAACCAGTGAGTGTAATGTCGGGCTCCGTTTTCAAGAACCCATTGTTTCATGCCTTGCACCACATTATCGGCATATTCCCGTGGCAAAAATTTCCTATTGTCGATTATATCGACCAAAGCGTCGAAGTTCTGTTTGGGAAGATACTCAAACATCTTCTGACGGTTGAACACTTGTTTGACATAATAGACTTCCGGTCGTTCTTCCGGAATCGCCACTGACACAGCTTTGCGTCCCATGGCTTGCTCCACTGCTTTGAATCTGAGTGTTGACATTTTACGTTAGCTTTAACGGTTTATGATTGTATAATGAAATTTTCGATCTCTCTAATTGTTTCCAATCATCGGGGTGAAAATGTTCTGTTCAGATTAAATTTATATGTTTAGTTTTACAATATGTCAGGTTCTTTGGTTTGATTAATGAATTCTGTCGCAAAGTTAAACATATTTTTAGAATTATGCTATAAAACAGAAATTAAATTTTATTTTTTGTTTTCTACTTCAAAAACATTTCCTGAAAATATAATTTTATTCCCACTTTATTGTGACTATGATGTGGATAGATATTTTATATTAATGTAATTCCAAAAGATAGTTGCCCAGCTATATTTCAAGATTTAGAAGAGCTCTACTCTTTCCCAGGTTCAACACTTTATCTTTCTGGCTCCACATAATAAATTTTTCGGGAAAATAAGATCTTAAACCTCTATACAGTTATATTTCATATCAATGATGGTTGTTTTACGGCTCAAAAATAAAAGGAGACAAAAGGTGACAAAAGAAAATCCGTTGAAGTGATTCAACGGATTTTCTTTAACATTTACCCAGATTATTTCCATCACAGAAATAACGATTCCCGAACGCTTCACAGCGTAATGTAAATGTTTGGTTGAATAATTTGTTATTTTATGAGAAATCTACTATTTTTTCTTGGATAGAATAAATAGAATTGTTTTTCATGATATTAGATTTTATGACTAAAGCTCAGTTATACAACTTCAATTGATAATTTGCTTTTTACCATTCACAATATAAACTCCTTTCTCCAAGCCTGCAAGGCTTTTTCCCTTATCAAGCACCTTGACCCCGTTAATATCGTAAACATTATAAACATTAGTTGTGATATTTCTCTCAACCCCTTCTATTCCATTTTCACCGCTTTCATCAAGATTAATGAGATTGTATGACTGAGTCCCAAGCCCGATTTCTTCCGCGTATTCAACTGTATGTGTACCATGCAAACTTTCTATCCTGTTGATAAGAGGTGTTGCATTGTCTCCAGTAACTGACTCATGACTGAAAACTAAGTCAAGACATGCACGGTCAAGTGCCACGGGATCTGTTGAAGCCAAGATACCCATATCTTTTAGTTCCGGAGCATGCGGATTGCCGTCACAGTCGCAGTCAACAGACATGTTGTTCATAACATTTATATAGACTATATCCTTCCCCTCCTGTTTGAAATAATTGTGAACAGCCTGAGCTGCGGCTGCCATCGATTCAAGGAATGAATCTTGATAAGCACCTGAACCCGATGTTTTATTGCCGGCACTATGTATATAACTTTTCCCTCTTGATGAAGCTACTCCAATACTTGCATTTTTAAGAACACCTCCGAAACCTCCCATTGCATGACCTTTGAAGTGTGCAAGGTTTATCATGAAATCATAGTTGCTGATATGAGAACCGACGATGTCATTGTCAAGCCATTTAGTATCTGAAACGGGAATTGTAATTTCCCCTTCAGAATCCATGATGTCTACGTTGGCGATGGCATTGTACCCTCTTTCCTCTATTGCTCTCAAATGTGATGCTGTATTGTTTCGATTACCCCAATATGCAGTGTTGCATTCAACCAAAGTGCCGTCAACGGATTGTACCAGATCCTTGATCAATTCCGGACTTAAGTGGTTGCTTCTGCTTGATTCACCTGTAGATATTTTTACAGCAACATTTCCTTTTGGCTCTACACCCAATGCTTTGAATATATTCACAAGAGATTCAGGGGTAATCTCTGACGTAAAATATACATCCGATTGGGCCGAGACTTTTAATGACAATATCAATAAACTCAGAAAAATCAGTTTTTTCATTTTATAATTAATTTTTTAGGATAAGTAATATCTTTTGTTTTAAAATTATCAATCAATCAATTAATTTGGGTACGGAAGTCTTTGGGAGACATCCCCACGATTCTTTTGAAAGAACGTGAAAAATGTGCAGGATATTCAAATCCCAGTTTATAGGCTATTGTATTGATATCATCTGTGGATTGGATTAGTCTACGTTTGGCTTCCGAAATCATGTGGAAAGAAATCATGTCTTTTGCGTTCATCCCGGTTTCTTTCTTTACCAGGTCACTGAAATAACCTACGGATAGACCTGCCTTTTCTGCAAAATAGTTTACTTTCGGAACTTCCAGTAAGTTTTCTTCTGAATAAAACTGCTTTAACGCTTTCTCGAAATCCCGGACTATTTCGGAATTGACTTTATGACGTGTTGTGAACTGACGCTCATAGAATCTTTCTAAGTGTTCCAGTAGCATCAATATGTTCATTGAAATTAAAGTTGCTGTGTGGTCGTCAACAGGATTTTTTACTTCTTCTTTAATGGAGTTATAGTAGAACATGAATTTCTCTCTTTCCTTCAAAGAGAGATGCAAAGATTCCGTCTCTGAATAGTTGAAGAAACCGAATTCAAGGATTTTATCTGCCAGTGGGGTTCCGTAAATAAGATCGGGGTGAAATACTATACCGAAAACATCCAAAGAAATTTCTTCAGGTTGAACAGAAATACTTACTGTCTGACCCGGTGCCACCGTGATTACAGAGCCTTCCTGAAAGTCATAGGACTGACGGCCGTATTTCATTGTGCAGTATGAGGCTCTTTTGAGGAATAGACCATAAATTTCAAACTTAAACTCGTAATCGTTGGCGTATTTCTTTGCCTTGTGAAGATCTATGACCGAAACCAAGGGATGAGTGGTTTTAAGGTCATAAAGGCGATTATATTTATCTACAGAATCTATAGTATATTTTTTCATATCACAAATATAACCATTTCGTAATTAATAATTTAATCGATATGAATTATTGGTATAAAAATCCGTGATTTTGGTATGAATTTATCTATTAAAAGGTTTGAATTAGGAATAATATAAAGTCATTATATATTATGAAAGGTGACATCGTGAATTAATCCGGTGCCACCTCTCTTTGCTTTTGCCGCGACGCTGCTGTCGCTGCGGCTAACCCTTTTTATCTCAAATTATTTTCTCCTTTTATATAAGAGCGTTGCTAAAGACAAATCAAATAAACCATTCAGGTTCCAGCCTTCTTGTATTGTCTTTCACAAATTTCCATCCTGCTATCTTATACAAAAGGCCGTGGAAAGAACGTGCATTCGAAGGACAGATATTAATGCACCGACAACAAGAAATACAAATTGTACTGTCTGTCAACAAAGGATTGGTTTTATCTATTGCCCTGGTAGGACATTCTTCTATACAAGTTCCACATTCATTACATTTCTTCTTATCAGCTACAGGATGAATGGGAACAGCACCCTCTTTTTTATAGGGTCTATTACCTTTTATTTTTTCAAGGGGTAATGTTTTCCCGGCTTTTATGGAATTTTTAACCTGATTGGCAAACTGTTTAATTTTTGAAATATCTTCCTCATCGGGCCGATTGGATGCAACTTTGGGAAATATACAATGCTGGGCTACAAAAGCTGCGGCACCCACAATTTCAAATCCTTGGTCTTTTACAATATCTGCCAGTTCCAATAATGCATCATCATAATCCCGATTTCCATACACCACTACTGCAATGGCCTTCTGTCCATTTCCTTTAACGCTACTGATTCTTTCTTTTGCTAACTTTGGGATTCTTCCACCATATACAGGTGACAGAAATAAAAATACATCTTTGGCAGGGAAATTCTCTGTTTCCTTTGAATCTGCAAGAGTTATGTCATACAACTTAACGTCGTTGTCTATTTCCGCAGATAGAAATTCGGCAACTTTCTTAGTTGTACCGGAAGGGCTGAAATAGAATGTTCTGATCATAGTTTTAACTTTATATTGCAAAGATAATAAATTAGATTATAGATATTTATTTGTCTTAAAAGAATTAGATAAATCAAACCTTTTCTGGCAAATACTTGTTTTTAGTTTAAACTTAAAACTCAAATAGATTCTTATAGTTATGGATTCACTAAGAGATTTTATTAAAAATAATGTCAATGTTGCATTTGCAACATCAATTGACAATCAACCCGAACTTCGCATTCTACAGGTAATGTTGGTCAGAGATAATGAATTCTATTTTGCCACTAATGCCGGTAAAGACGTCTATAAACAGATACAATCAAATCCTAAAGTTGCTTTTATGGCTTCTTCCGAGATGATATTTGCAAGAATCGATGGCATCTGCTTATTTGATATAGATGATAATACTAAACGTGAGGTTTATGAAAAGAATCCAATCTTGCAGGCAATTTATAAAAATTATCAGGATATCGCTTATTTCAAAGTTCAAGCCAAACAGGCAACTTATTATGACTTAGGGACTCAGCCAATAACTGATAAAAAATATACTTTCGATTAATTATATAATTCTATTAAATCAAAAGTTAATGGTGAAGAATTATTTCCTCACCATTTTTTTATAAAAGTATAATACTACATTGTATTATTAGCCCTCTTTGTAATATATCCATCAGTCAGATAATGTTCTGAAATAATCATTTATTAGAATAAGGGTAATTCGGATAACATTCTTTTCAGGCGGATGGCTATTCGAGGCATCGGTTCTGCAACCGTCAAGGCTATCAATTCAAATTCATTGGCTATATCGTTTATAATTCTTACAGCCTCTTTTAATTTAAGACCTCCTTCCGGTCCGTCTGCAACCGCAGCCAAAATATCTGCCGGATCAAGAACATCCATATCAAAGTGAATCATTACCTTCTTTTTCCCGGTTCTTCGAATCCAATCCAACAGGACTTTTGAATCTGTGGAAAGAATTTCAGGAGAAAAATGAGTCAATCCCAGTTCTTTTACCCTTTCCTTGATATAAGGATATTCATATTCCCTCAATCCTGCCAAGCAGACATTATTTGGTAAAATCTTTGACGGCAGCTTTGAGATAATCTCTTTATCACCCATTCCCATACAGGCAGACAAGGCCATGGCATGATAGCCGTTATAATCATCTGATGGCAACGTCACATCAGGATGGGCATCCATCCATATTACGGCAACATCTCCTTCTAACTTGGCATTAATCCATGTAAATACCGGTACACTCACCGAGCATTCTCCACCCAAGGTCACAACTTTATCCGGATTGGCTATATCGAGTATATCTAAAGCAGCTTTAGTCTGTTTGATTAAGATTTCCTTATCAAATATTCCGTCTGTTACTAACCTTTCACTGTAATCAGTTGAAACGGGCACAGTAAAAGTTTCACAATCTGTTTTAGGAGTAAGCCAATTCAATAACATTGCTCCCAGATAATAACCCCTGGAAGAATCTTCTTCCGGAATATTCGGAATCCATCTTGCAATATCAGCCCCCTGCCATTGAGGATAAACCAATCTTATCTTCTTCATCTTATCTCATCTTTCTGCAAAAATACCTTTAATTTCAAAAATTAAAAATTTAAAACATTTATATTTTTGAGTTTGTTTATCTTATATAATACATCAAATTGAAATTCACTACACTATGAAAATTATCGGACTTGAAGAACACATTGTGAGTCGTGACATCGAAAGTGCAAATAATGAAACAATAAATTCCGCTTTCCCATATTACAAAGCATTTCAAAACCCGGCAGCTGCTGCAGCCTATGGTCTTTCATTTAAAGATTTATTTGAACTTGGCGAAAGAAGAATCAAGGATTTAGATGAAGCCGGGATAGATATGGAGATCATTTCTTATACCAATGTAACACAATGGCTAACCGGTGAGGAAGCCCTTAAACTTTCAAAAGAAGCAAATGATTATGTCGCTTCAAATGTCAAGGCGTTTCCGGACAGATTCAGAGGATTTGCTACTTTACCATGGTATGATCCCAAAGTTGCTTCCGATGAACTAAAACGCACTATTGAGGAACTTGGATTCGTCGGCACTTTGTTGTCCGGTCGACCACAGACAGGAAATATTTATATAGATGATAAGATCTATTATCCTATCTGGGAAATTTTAACCAAATATGATTTTCCTATCTATATACATCCGCATTTTACATCGGCTGATGTTTGTAAAGCCTATTACTCAAATCTTAGTCTTGAAATTAATGCCATATTCAGTACAATGGGATATGGTTGGCATTTTGAAGCCGGCATACAGGTAATCCGTATGATTCTTGCAGGCGTATTTGAAAAATTCCCGACATTGAAAGTAATTTCAGGTCATTGGGGAGAGATGGTTCCTTTCTATCTTCCACGACTCGATATGATGTTCCCACCGGAACTGACGGGATTGTCGGAAAAATTTTCATTTTATTATAAACGGAATGTTTGGGTTACTCCCGGAGGAATATATGATTATGATGATATGGAATACTGCATAAGGAAAATGGGAATAGATCATCTACTTTTTGCAACTGATTTCCCCTATGTACCTCTAAAGGGGGCAAGACCATTTATTGAGAATGCACCTCTCTCCGAAGAGGATAAAGAGAAATTTGCCCATCTTAACGCTGAGAAATTAATCCATTTGTCATAACAAATAGCGTTAAAAATTGATATATTAACCATATGCCATAAGGAAGTGCTAATTTATTATGTACAGGAACATCTTGGTATGACACCATCTGAGTAATGCTCTACTCATTCTCCCATGAAAAAGAGATTTCAATAAGATTTATGAATCTACATGTTTAACATTAAATTCATATGAAATTAGCTTAATATTTATGACGCGGTTAAAAAAAAGATTAATTGAAAATAAATTTTGGGCCCCTCTGATACCCTTGAAAAAATAAGCTTTAAATATCACAAAGTTAAGGAGTTTTTATAGGGATGTTGGCGTTATTTAATCCTTAAAAATTTAGTATCTTTGCCATAAATAACAAAACCCGATAGCTTGATTGCTCAGGGGCTACCGGGATTCAAAACTAAACCCGACAGCTTGACGTATCAGGGGCTGCCGGGAATCAACGATGCAAATATAATAAATTTTGTTAGTTCAACAAATTTAAGAAATAAATCACGTAAAATATAACGACCTTCAAAACATACTCTCGAAAGATAGATTATCTCAGTATTTATTGGCCTGTAATAACGATAAACGTTAAACCCTTATTTTCTATCGTCTGAACTTGCGTCTTTCACAAGAAATCTATGCTGTTTTACATTTTTTTGAAATTGCGATTAGAAATTCTATTGATGATAAACTCAGAATAAATCTTGGTTCTAATTGGCTTAGAGATTCTATTTCGCAAGGTGGAATTTTTGATATACAGTCATGTAGGGACAGCGCTAAAATTATATCGACGGCATATTTCAGATTAAATAGAAATGGAACATATTCTCATTCCAAATTAATTGCTGAAATGGAATTTGGGATATGGAAATACATGTTTGCTAACCCTCAATATAGAGTTACAGGCAGAGTTTTATTAAATGTTTTTCCCAATACACCTAAATCCACAGCTCATAAACAATATAATAATACATATTTCTTTAATGCTCTTGATGGTGTCAATATTTTAAGGAATCGGATTGCTCATCATGAACCTATCTGTTTTGGTCTTAGACAAAATACCATAGATACCTTCTATATAAGAAATGCCTATTCTGATATCATGACTTTATTTTCATGGATGGGAATAGATGGTAAAAGCTTATTATATGGATTAGACCATGTCAATGAAATATGTGATAAGATTGACCAATTATAGAAACTAAATTTGTATTAGTAAAAATAATGAGTTTTGTTAAAGATATAGTTACCCATTTTGACACAGTCTATATGTTACTACCGATCCTGAACTGAGGCTTTCAATCCTGATATAACAGCATTTGTGAACCCGGCCTTTTCCATAGCATTCAGGCCCTTTATGGTTATGCCTCCGGGAGTTGCTACCTTATCTATTTCAAGTTCGGGATGCGAACCGGGTTGCTCAAGTAAAGCCACCGCACCGGTCAATGTCTGAGTGACTATCTCTTGAGCAGCCGATGCTTTGAAACCCAGTTCTACTCCACCCTCGCAAGCTGCCCTAACATAACGCATTGCATAGGCCATTCCACATGAAGCCAACGCCGTGGCACCGGGTAGCAGTCGCTCATCTATTTCCATCACCTTACCCACCTTCCCGAAAATATCTAATGCTTTCACAGGATTTCCGTTGACCCTGACCAAGAATGACATTGATTTCCCTAACGACATAGCAGTGTTGGGGATAACAATAGACATTACCAAAGAATTATCATAGCCCGACCATTGATAAATTTCAGAACCCGAAACTCCTGCCACTATAAAGCATATTTCAGTTCTTTCGGGGTCTAACTTATCTTTAATTTCCTCTATTACTTCTTTGACCAACCAAGGTTTCACTGCGACCACCAGGAAATTGACATTGGATGCTACCTCTTTATTATGATCAATAACGGAGATTTTGAGATCTCTTAGGCCAACCAGTTTATTCGACAAAGGATCTGAAACTATAATATCGGAAGGTGAAACTCCTCCTTTACCTACAAGTCCTTCTGCCAACGATCCTCCCATGGAACCTCCTCCTATTATACCTATTTTATATTTTGCCTTTTCCATCTCTGTCCGTTATTTGCAATTAAATTTCCCTCATTGGTTTAGTCCTTTATTGTGACAAATTTAATGAAAACTTGAAATAATTCAGTATCATAGGTCGATTTTCGAAAAGATGAAAATTTCATAAAAGAGTCAAAAAAATAATTTCATCTTGATAAGCAGACTAATATCGTTGGATTAAATATTGATTACATTGGAAAACTTTCCTGACTACTTGAATAAATTATATTAATTTTTTACTTTTGTGATAATCTCAAACAAAGTTAGAATCGAAATATGATCCAAGAAAAACTTCCCACAATAGAAGAGGTTTTCACCTGGATGCGCAAACTCTATGATGAAAGCTATTCAGGACTGACAAAAACCGAAAAGGGAGAACAACACATGTACGGCACAATGGTTACTACTCCCAACGATAAGAAATTTATGGTGAGAATGCTTGATGAAACGAGTCAGGTTCGCGATAACAAGAAATTGGCCGGGCGCGTTAAGGATCTGATAGATCAATATGGCATTCCTAAATTTTTAGGCACAGGCGATAGGATTCTTTTCAAGATGTATCAGCATTTTGCCTATCTGCCTCCATTCCACACCATCTCCGTGCCTATCATCAAATGGCGTCTTCATCGTGACACTTCACGGGTTATTATAGATGCCGCCCGACCAAAACTAACAAGACACTTAGCCACCCGTTTCGACCAGAACATTGGTCAGAATGTCAACCTTCTGGGCGAAGTGGTGCTGGGTGATGGTGAGGCGGATAAAAGATATTATTCATATCTTGAAGCACTCAAAGAACCCGACATCAATTATATATCAGTCAAGATTTCCGGAATATATGCACAGACACACGCACTCAATTACAAAGAAAACTTTCCCGAACTTGTGCGTCGTATGTCGGAGCTTTATCAAGCAGCCATTGACAATCCCTATGTAGGTCCCGATGGAGTTAAAAGGCCGAAGTTCATAAATCTGGACATGGAGGAATACAAGGATGCACATCTTACAATGAAACTTTTCAAGGAAGTGCTTTCACTGCCACAGTTTAAGAATTATGAAGCCGGAATCGTTGTTCAGTCATATTTGCCTGACGCTTGGGATTTCCAGACCGAACTTCTGGAATTTGCAAAGAAACGTGTTGCAGAAGGAGGTTCGCCAATAAAGATGCGTATTGTGAAGGGATGTAATCTTGACATGGAGAATATAGTTAGTGATATGAGAGGATGGCCGAATCCCGTTTTACCTGATAAGACTTTGGTAGATGCAAACTATCTGAAGATTATCGAACGAGGATTGAAACCGGAAAATTCCAGAGTCTTGCATATTGGAATGGCGTCACACAATCTATTCACCATATCTTATGCCTATCTTCTCACCGAACAATATGGCACTCCGAAAGACACTTTCTGTTTCGAAATGCTCGAAGGTATGGCCAATCATATCTGGCGCGCACAGAAGAAATTGGGTAACCATGTGATTCTCTATACCCCCGTTGTAAAACGTGAACACTTCCTTAATGCCATTTCATATTTAGTGAGGCGAATGGATGAGAACACTGCGCCCGACAACTTCCTTACCCACTCTTTCTCTCTGAAACCAAACACAAAAGAATGGAAACTTCTTGAGAAACAGTTTATTGATGCTTACAATCTTAAGGACAAGGTTCCCACCACACCTACGCGTACCCAAGACCGCAACCGGAAGTATTATGAGCAAGACCCGGCAGATGAAATGATCAACGAACCTGACACTGATTTCGACAGATTCTGCAATCAGGAATGGGTTGAAAAGATTTTCAAAAAATGGAAAAGCGATGGCAAGCTTACAGGAGAAAAATCTGAATGGGGATACTGGAAACCCGGAAATGTGCTTCCCACTCAGATTGGGGATAAACTCGTCTATAATGAAGACAGAGTGAAATATTTCGACAGATCTCAACCGGGAGATGTGCTTGTATGTGAGATGTCTCGTGCCGACAAGAACCAGACTAAAGAGATTATCGAAATCGCAGAGAAAGATCCTCAAGGATGGCGTGACACAACAATTGAAGAGCGTCATAAGATAATGTATAAAGCGGCAAATATTCTTGGGGAGATGCGGGGTGACCTCAATGGCTCTATGTGCGCCATCACAGGCAAGACTGTGGAGGAGGCCGATGTGGAGGTGTCTGAAGCAATCGATTATGCCCGCTTCTATACTACAACAATGAAGAAATTTGCAGCTCTTGAAGATGTCGACCTCAAGGGAAAAGGCACTGTTCTTGTGCTTTCACCATGGAATTTCCCATGTGCCATTCCTTGTGGCGGGGTTGTGGCGGCTCTTGCATCCGGCAACACATGTATTTTGAAACCTGCCACAGTGGCTGCACCGGTGGCTTGGCTTTTTGCAAAAGCCTTCTGGGATGCAGGGGTTCCTAAAGATGCACTGCAGGTTGTTATTACAGATCGTGAAGCCACTCATCTTCTCACTTCAGATCCGGCAATCAAACATATAATTCTGACCGGTGGAACAGAAACAGCTCAAAATATCGCTCATGCCAATCCACGTAAGCCTTTGTCGGCCGAAACGGGAGGCAAGAACGTGATGATTCTTACTGCAAAGGGCGACCGCGATCATGCAATTATGAATGCATGCCGTTCTGCATTCGGAAACGCCGGGCAGAAGTGTTCCGCATGCTCTGTTCTCCTTGTAGAACGTTCTGTCTACGAAAATCCGGAATTCAAAGAGAAACTTAAGGATTGTGCAACTTCTCTCAAAGTTGGAGGGGTATGGAATGCCGGCAACATTGTGGGTCCAATGATTACCAATAAAAACGATAAACTCGAAAGGGCGTTTGAACTTGAACCGGGTGAGGCATGGCTTATCGCTCCGGAATTCCTTGATGAGAAAAAATATATTTTAAAGCCCACTGTGAAATACGGAGTAAAACCGGATTCTTATACTTTCCGTACAGAGTTATTCGCTCCTTTGCTTGCCGTGACTCCTTTCGACACTCTTGAAGAGGCTGTCGAACTTGTGAACAGTCTGGATTATGGACTGACTTCGGGACTACAGTCTCTTGACGAAAAAGAGCAAAAATATTGGAAGAAACATATTCAAGCCGGCAATCTTTACATCAACCGAGGCATCACAGGGGCCATTGTAAATCGCCAGCCGTTTGGAGGCATGAAATTGAGTGCCTTCGGTCCGGGTCTGAAAGCAGGTGGGCCTAACTATGTGGCTCAATTTATGGAGATAATCGATAAGCCGGATTCTAAAACCGACTTCAGGAAGTCTTACGCTGAATGGTATGAAAAGGAATTCAAACATGCGCGTAATATCCAACCTAAGATTCGTGGCGAACAGAACGTGTTCCGTTATCTGCCACTTGAAGGAGGCATGGTGCTTCGTCTGTTCGGTGATGAGACTCCACGTCAAGTAGAAATGGTTCAACTTGCTGCCAAAACGGTTGGCACGCCCCTTACAGTTTCTGTCGATCCTTCCAATCCTATTCGAAAGGAAATTAAAGGGGATGTAAAACAGGAAACGCTTGAACAGTTCCTCAATTCCATGGGTAATTATGAGCGTGTAAGGACAATCTCCAAAAAAGTGCCCGATTCAGTCTTTGAGAAAGCTGCCGATATTGATATGTATATCGCTCAACAGCCACCTGTAAAAAATGGTAGAATAGAACTCGCACACTATATAAAGGAACAGTCGATAGCCAATGAATACCATCGTTACGGATCACAAATCGAGATTCCGGACGTAGAATAATATTGATATAGATAAATTGCATAAGAAGAGGGTGTGTCAAAATTAGAGATGACACATCCTCTCATATCATTGAAGGTAACTCCCTTAATAATTTATGGCAACTGACGTCGCCAAGTCATATAGTCTAAATTATATTTCGCACCCTTCCGGTCCGCATTTATGGGCTTTTTCAGAAGATTCTTCAGCAGAATTTCTTTGGGCCTTTTCAAGAGCACTAACAAATCCTTCTGTAGATAACGCACCGGGAATGGCAAACTCTTCATTAAAAATCATAAACGGAACACCTCTTACGCCTAACATTGAAGCCTCTCTTTCATCTTCTCTAACTTGGGGTGCATAACTCTCTGTTGATAAGACATCATCTATGTCTATTTCTTTAAGTCCGGATTTTAAGCCTACCTCAATCAACACTTCGGGAATGGCTAATACTAATCCATTTGTGAAATAAGCAGAAAACAGGTTCTCATTAAGTTTAGTCACTGTATCTTTATCATACCGGTCTTCAGCCAATTTCATCAATCTATGAGCATCAAATGTGTTGGAATATTTAGAATCTGCATATCTGAAATCGATACCTAATTCTCTTCCTAACTGAGAAATTTCTTCAACTTTTTGTTCTGCCTTTTCCCTGGAAAGTCCATATTTATTCATTAGCCGTTCGGCAGATGTCAATTTCCCATCTCCCGAAGCATTGGGATCTAATTCAAAAGCCTTGTATTCTATCTCAACTTGGTCCTTTAATCCAAGTTGGTTGATGGCATCCATAAGCCTTCTTTCTCCAATATAACAATAAGGGCACGCGAAGTCGCTCCAAATCTTAATTCGTATCATAGTATTTAAATATTAAGTTTGTATTAAAACAAATTGGTAATACAAAGGGTTTTCGGACGGTCGGCTTTGTTTTGAAATTGCCAAGGATGAGCAGAAGTGATTACTTAATGGTATCCTCTTTTTTTATTCTCCGATATGCACACATAACTTAAATTGTTTTGGTCTTAATTTTTGAGGCAAATATATTGACGATCGGGATGTAATCAAAATGGGCGTTTACAGCTCTTAACATTTATCCCTATATATATGCTAATTGACACAAAATGATATATTTTTAAATAAATTAATCTATTTTAACATATTGTTAATGCATTTCCCTATAATCGATAGTTATTTTAATAATTCTATTGAGGATTCCTAATCTTTTAAAGTACAGCCTTCTTCGGCAGGATGTTTCATTGTGCGAAATTGGTGCGGACAGTAGAGTCGCCAAGTGACGCTATGGCTTGCGGTCGGAGGTTTTGCCAGAAGCCTTCCATAATTTTTTAACCACACAATCAAGAAAAAATAGTTAAATATTTCTACCAAGTATATTATATCTGTTATAAACAAAAGACAAACCATTTCTAACTGTAATTGTTAAGTCGATGAAAAGGACTGAGGGTTTCTTTATGTCTTATAATAATGTAAAGAAGGTGAATGAATTGAATTATGCAATTATAACTTCAATTTATCATTCTTCATATAAATTATATAACTTTGGTAATTAAAGGCGTAAAGTAACGTTTATAAGTAAAACTGAGGATCAGATGGAATCGAAAGTAAAATTAAGCACTTTCTCATTATTGCTGACTCTCCTTATAACAGGAGTGTTAATCGTCGCTGTCTCTTACTTTTTATGGAATCATGAAGATAAAGGTATCATAGGTGCTGTAATTCTTTTCTTTATGTTGATTTCAGGATGGCTTTATGGTCCGGTTACAATTGCTGCAGATGAAAAAAGTGTAACAATCAAATCAGTTTTAAGAAAACAACGGTTGGATATTTCCAATATCGAAAGTGTGGAGTTGTTTCAACCTACTATGGCCTCTATTCGTATATTCGGTTCAGGAGGATATATGGGATATTGGGGAGTTTACAGAGGATATATAGGAAGATATATTGCTTATTATGGAAAGGCTTCCGATTGCTTCCTGATCAATATGAAAAATGGGGGTAAATACGTTCTTGGATGTGAAAACCCGGAAGAAATGGTTAATTTCATCAATTCAAAAATCCAATCATAAGAATGGGAAAAGACAAAATAGAAAATAGAAGATTATACGCTTTTCTTAGAAGCCAAACATTAACTATACTTATGCTAATGGCGTTTTCCTGTCTTTTCTTGATGCAATATTTGAATGATTTAATCATACCGAGTTTCATAGGAGGCGTAATATTTTGTATGGCAATAGGATATTCTTTGTTGTTTTGGATAAAAAAGCCAAACAAGATTGTAATAAATAACTGGTTATCAAACATAAGTTCGGTATTTCTTCTATATTGGTTCATAGTTAATGCTATGGAATGTCCTAATAAAATCTTATATATTATCCCTATAATCTGCTTGGTGGCATTATTTGTGGTTGTTTTGATGAACCAAAGAGGCTTTGAATTTAAAATATAAAAATTTAATTCCTTACCGATTATTAAGTCTTTTCTAACCTTATATTCAGTTAATGATGAATACGAATTTAAGATTGATATTAAGCGTTATCCTGTTTGTAGCAATGATTCGTTTTCTAACGGATTTTTGTAACTTGCAATGGATTTACGCCTTAATTATTGCCACCGCTTTATTTATACTCATTAATATAGTCATAAAATATTTTCTGAAGAAAATCGGAAAAATATCTTAAATTAATGACAAAGATTTGAAATTTTATTTAAGACATAGATTACTATTACTGTTTTTAATCGGCTTTGTCTCAGATATTTTGGGACAAAGCAATCATTTTGTTGTTGCCGATTCCATAAGTCGATTACCGTTGCCTTATGCTTCTTTATTCGACAATAAGGGTAATCTGTTGGGAATTTGTAATAGTAAGGGTACAACCCCTTATGTCTCTTCTGCAAATCTTCCTCTTACAATAAGGTATATGGGATTTAAGGAAAAAGAGATAGAGAATTTAAACCAAGATACCGTTTTTCTGCAGGAAAATTACTTTGAATTGCCGGAAGTGGTTGTAGCTACACGTCAGAAAAGTATTTTACACATGTTGGCATACGTCAGAGAATATTCTTATCTCACTACATATACCGACACGATTTTTCTCTTTAGAGAAAAGATGGTGGATTTTATGGTGCCACAGGATAAAAAAATGAAATATAAAGGATGGACCAAACCAAGGATTTTAAGTTCAAAGTCCTATTATAATTTCAGAAATTCAGATGGTTTGGATAGCGTGAGTGATGAATGTGACCATCATTTTTCTTGGTCTGATTGGATTGGGGTGAATCCTCAAATACCAATAAAAAGAACGCTGCAAGGAACTGCAATTGGTACCGATACATTAAAAGGGAAATACAGTCTCTCGGAAATTTGGAATAAAAACAAAGATAAGATCACAATTGATATCAATGTACTGGCTGACACTACGGGCCGAAGATGGGTCCCGGATATCGGATGCCATTTCAAAGACAACATAGACTTCGAAAATTTTAAAGTTCATCTTGGCTATGATAATGTTACAGGGGATTTACTTTTGCCAAATGATCTCACTAATTATTCTTTCAATATAGAATCTGTGGGAAGAGGCCATTCCCTTTTTAGGTTTAATCGTCCTGACGAAGATTATTTTGTGAGCACTTATGCTGAAGTATATTTTCTTGACAAAGAATTTATTTCTCTAAAGGAAGCAAAAAAATGGGAGAAACATGATTTCTATTCTGATGAACTCGAAATTTATGAGGCATACGAAGCACCTGAACTTCAGCCACATATTCTATCTTTAATGGAAAGGGTTGAAAATATAGATAAGCAACAGATTATTCTTTCCTGGAAAGATGACCCACGCTTTAGATATGAGCGAAGGAAGAATAATAATTTTTCATTGGGAAACAGATTTCTAAATGTAATCAAAGATATTACTGGTATTTCCTCATTATTGGCCCGAAAGAAACGAAATAAGGACTGGAAAGAATTCCGGGATAAATGGCATGAGAAACGAAATTCCAAAAAGAAATAAAACAATGTTTTTATTAGATAGTATAAAAAATTATGAAAAAGATTAAATATTTGGTTTTGTGCTTATTTGGATTATCATTGGGGCTTACTTCATGTAATAAGAATAATGCTACTCCTATTTATATACCTTTGCCGGTAATTGAAACTTTTAATCCTGTGATGAAAGAATTTTATTATTCTGAATCTCAGGGATTGCCTATTATAAATGAAAATGTATATGTTGTAAACTCAATTTCTGAATTACCTGATGATGATATTTTCGGAAACGAAGAGTTCATGAATCAAGAAATTGATTTTTCACAATATTCTTTGATTATATTTTATAATCTTCAGTTAGGTAAAATATTATCAACAAAATTTAGATGGGGTTATAACAATGATTTAGAAAAATATCAAGTATCTATTAGTTATGAAGTAGAAAAGGGATCAGACATTATAGATGGAGAAGTCGAGCTGGTCAATTATGTTAGAGGAGCAATGCTCGTAGACCATATCCCACCTCAGCCATTTGTGAGTCAAAGGAAAGGAGTGCACTGGGTAGACCCTGAATAAATTTTTCATTAATAAGAATGTTTTCAATGAAACGCCTCAATCTTATATTTCTCTTTTTATGTTTGATTCTATTTTCTTGTAGTCATGAAAGTGAGATGATTTATCATACTTTGCCAATAGAGAAAGAGTATGAAGCATTAAAATATGTTTTTGACAGAAATGAAATTTCGGAAGAGAAGCTTAAAGAAATGCCAAACTTAAAACTGGTGATTAATTCTGAAAGTGAATTCCCACAAGAGGATCTAATAGGTTTGGAAGAATTAAAAGAGAGCGGTATAGATTTCAAAAAATATACAATGCTTCTTGTGTATTATAAAATACAAGGCGTAGTTGAGGGTTATTCCTATAACTATGCCAAAGATTTTGAAAATGATATAGTAATTTTATCAATTAATTACAACTTGGCACCTAATTCCGGAGAGGAAGCTGAATCAGAAGATCTTTTTACCTATTGCAGGAGTGCAATCTTGGTTTCAAAAATTTCAGAAGATACTGAAGTTGAATTCCGGTTGTCCTATTGATACCTTTGGATGGAGACAAAATATTATAGATCAAAGATTGATTGGTGGTTTTGGATTCTGCTATTAATAATAGCATCTTTATTTTGCTTAATAGGAAGCATTCTTGAAGGGAAATGGATTCCGGGCACATTAGAACTCTGTTTAGTTCTATTTATCGTAACCTTTTTAGGGTATTTATTTTCCACGGTTAAATATGCTATAAGAGGCAGTGAAATCTGAATAAGAGGCCTAACCTATAAATGGGAATGGTTCCCAATAGACAAAATCGAATCAATAAAACCAATCAAAAGCATTCTCGCTTCATCAGCCCTTTCCTACGATAGAATAGCAATAAATTTTTCAGACCGGAAGGAGAGATATTCTTTATTGTTGGATTAACAGTCTTTTTCTCCCTTTTTCTATCAAAGCTTTGGGATTTCAGCCCATTGAGTTTTGGGTTAGTGATTGGCACACTCGTCTTTGGTATTACATTCACCCTTACTTTCTATGTGCCAAAACTCACGAAAATCTTCAACGAAATGGAGGCTATAAAATAAACAGTTTTCTCGATACTAAAGGTTTCATCACTCTAATCCAAAACTGCGACACGCTGTCGCAGTTTTACCATGGTGGAATATTAATAAATTGATTTCTAAATATAAAGAGGATGATGAGGCTATCTTATATTATGCAGAAAATATCATAGCGAAAAACTGGAATAGAGAAATCTTTACTAATGCTATGAAATTGGAAATGCATCTTCATCAGCCGGAAGTCAATGTATCCAATAATTTCTCGTTAACCGTACCAAAAGAACAGTCAGGTTATGCAAACACAGTATTTAAAGATACCTATAATTTAGGTTTTTTGGGAATTACTAAGCCGGTTCTTGAACTCGAACTTGAAAACAAGATAGTAGAAAAAATAAAACAATTTCTTTTGGAATTAGGTGCCGGATTTACTTTTATAGGAAATCAACATGTCCTATCTTATAATGATAAAGATTATAAGGTTGATTTATTATTTTTCAATAGGAAACTGCGCTCTTTAATCGCAATAGATTTGAAAATATCCTCATTTAAACCCGAATACATTGGGAAGATGAACTTCTATCTTTCATTGCTTGATCGTCAAGAAAAAGATCCTGATGAAAATCCTTCAATTGGAATTATCCTTTGTGCCAACAAGGATAATGGTGAAGTAGAGTTAGCTTTAGATGGATTTAATAAACCAATTGGTGTGGCACAATATGAATTGTTAATTCCACAAAGAGAGCTAAAACAGTTAATTAATAATGAAATAAAATCCTTCACCAAGCGACTTCCTGATGAATGCTAAAAAAGTTTGAATAAACTCAATCAAATAGCCATTCATCAAATGTCAGTGCTTGAAGCAAATAACAAAGATAGAAAATTATTGAAATAAAATTAGGGGATGTTTAGATCCATAGAAGACATTTATAAAGAAAAAAAAGAAAAGATAGCTCAACATTCTTGACAACCGTAAGAGGGAACAGACCAAATTACTTGAAATGCTTTTAAGGAAGAAGAGCAGATTCAGGAGGAACTGAAGGAACTTGACCGTAGCGTTAAAAATCTTCCGGCTCTGACAGCCGAATTGGAACGCAGTCAAAGCCGGGGTTTTAGAAGATGATTTTATGTTTAATAAACTTAGGTGAAATTAGTGTTTCCAAAAAGAAAACCTCGTTTTATCCTTTTCTTAAATACAAGATAATAGGCGAAGGCAATGAATGTAAAGCCTAAAGCAGCACAAAGTTTCATCCAATCATTAATTGAACTTCCTTCCAGGATTATATTCAGAATATAACCTATACAATTTAAAACACCTATTATCATTAATATTAAAAAGATATTTCTTTTTACTTTATTACTTGTTTTCATTCTCTTTCTTATTTAATGAACTGATCCCTTATTATATATAAGTAGGGTGTTAATTGGCATTGTAAAACACTGATTGAAAAGTTATTATTTTTGAGAACAGACTAAACTTGACCTTAGCTTCCATTGTCACCTTTTATTTGGCAATTAATATTATAGGTTCACCCAAAGCAGATGAAATTCCTGCTATAGTATTGGTGGTAAAATTATGTCTGCCTGTTAGCCATTTTGAAATTTCAGATTCTCGTTTACCCATTTTAGCAGCTAATTCCTTTTGAGTCATTCCTTTTCTTTTAAGTATGCTGTCAATACGGTCTGCAATTTCAAATGAGAGATTGAATTCCTCCTTCGCCTTATCAGTTACCCGAGAAAGACAATCTCTGAATAGAGGATTTGTTTTCTTAATTCAAAAGTTTTATTATCAATCCCAACTATCATATTTTTCTCTATCGTAATAGTCCCATTTTTTTGAGCCTGTTTTAGAAGCTCATCAAACCTTTGTAGATCCATAACGTACCCACTTAATTCTTCATCTTCTTGATACGTTCTGGTAGTCTTGACACCTCCGTTACCCAATATCATAATCTGATCTGAAATCCTGAGGCAATATAGCCTTAATTTTCACTCATCTCAAATTATCATTATAAAATTTTGTGAATTGTTCTTTTATTTCATCCCTTGTCTTACGGAATTCATGTAGCACCGTTTCTTCCTCTCCTTGGATTTCCGAAGGATCATCAAAACCTATGTGAATTCGTTTACCTACTTTCCCATTAAAAACGGGACAGGTTTCTTTGGCACCCCCACAAACGGTTATGACATAATCCCAGGATTCATCCGTATAATCGGCAACATTATCAGGGAAATGACTGCTTATATCAATCCCTATTTCATTCATTACTTTTACAGCCTTTGGATTAACCTTTTCGGCAGGTTTTGTTCCTGCCGAAAAGACTTCCAAATTCGGATCAAGTGATTGAAGGATACCATGTGCCATCTGGCTTCTGCAACTGTTGCCGGTGCAGAGTATCAGAATTCTCATTTTTCTTTCCATTCAATAATAGCCATATTACCATCGGAAAGTTCCCTGACTTTCTCTATCCATTTCCCTTCACCGTTGGCACGGGCTTTCAGGAAAGGATTGGTGGTTTCATTCAATGCTAAAGACTGATTTACCAACCACCACTTGTTGTTGATACCGGCACGCTTAAGGTCTTTCTGCAAACGTTCTGCCTCGAATACGGGAGTAGCTTCAGGCAAGGTTACAATCACTACCTCAGTTTCCTTTTTGTCTCTAAGTCTTGGCAGAAGTTTCTTCACAGATTCCGGAATATCACCATGGGTTCTTTCAACTTCACGGTGATAGCTTTGTGTGGCATCCAAAAGGAGGAGCGTGTGGCCGGTAGGAGCAGTGTCTATAACCACAATTTCATCATCTGCCTTATCTACGATATCAGCGAAAGCACGGAAAACTGCTATCTCCTGGGTACATGGAGAACGAAGGTCTTCCTCGATATAAGCCATATCTTCCTCTGTCATGGTTGTCTTCGCTTTTGCCCTTACCTCATTCTTATAGTTTTCCAACACCTCGGCCTCATCAATCTTGCTCATTGTGATTCCAAGATCTTTCATTGCCGAGTAATCAAGATGATTTGCTGGATCAGTTGTGGTCAGATGAACCTTCTTGCCTGAGGCTGCAAGCTGTTTTGCAATTTCGGTGGCTATGGTGGTTTTACCCACACCTCCTTTACCCATGGTGAAGATTACTCTCTTACCGGATTTATTCAGATCATCTACAAGTTGTTCCATTGTAGAGTAATTTTTTGGTGCTGAATATTCTTCCTCCGAATTTACTTTATCACCTACAAGCATTTCTCTTATATTGGAGATATCTGACATATTGTAGGACCGTAGAGGGACATAGTAAGTCGGGATTTCCTTCAAGGTTTCCGGCATATCCTTGAGGGCATTCTGCTGCCTCTCGTACATTTCATGTGTAACCTTGTCAGACGGGTCATCTTTCTCCAGCAATGCATTTATTACAAGAATTTGGTTGTTAACTCCCAATAGTCTTAATTCGTGAGATGAACGTGCAGCCTCCTTCAAGGGAGAAACATCCGGGCGACTAACCAATACCAGTCTCGTAAGTTTAGAATCAGACAGGGTTGAAACAGCCTGCTTATAAACCTCTTTACGTGCTTCAAGACCGGAAAGCTGACCGAGACAAGAAGCACCGTGAGTGCTTTCACTGATGAATGTGCTCCATGCAGAAGGCAACTGAAGCATTCTTAAAGTATGTCCTGTGGGTGCAGTGTCAAAAATGATGTGGTCATATTCTTTAGCTTTATCAGCAGCGGTTATGAAATCTGAAAATTCATTGAAAGCGGCTATCTCAACAGTACAGGATCCGGACAATTGTTCTTCCATATTGTTTATCACACTTTCAGGTAGTTTACCTCTGAAAGGTACTATCACGCTTTCCCTGTATTCAGCAGCTGCTTCTTCAGGATCAAGATTGACAACTGTTAGTCCCGGGACCTCTTTTATTTCCTTGCCATGTCCGTCAAGTTCCTGACCGAAAACATCCTGGAGGTTTGATGCCGGATCTGTGCTTATAAGGAGAATCCTCTTCCCTTGGTCGGCAAGACCTATGGCTGTGGCACATGCAATAGAAGTCTTTCCTACACCTCCCTTGCCTGTGAAGAAAAGGTATTTGGTCAGTTCAACATCATTTATATTGAATTTTTCCATTTTTGCCGAATTTTAAGATTTCAAGTTTAATCCCAATTGCTACCGCTACAACAGCAGTCAGAACCTTCACAACAATCTGTTTTTGGCTCCTCCTTGCGTTTATCTTCCTGTATTGGCATGAAATCAAGATTAACTCCGCTCCATTCAGCCATCTGTCTTGTTGACGGGTATTCCCCCGTCACAGCCACTTCACCGTCAACCAAGGTGATAGGAAGAACTTCCACTCCTCTGGACTGGAGAAGGTCATTGATCTTGGTGTTTGTAACATAAATCATCGGTTCATCCTTAAGATTATGCCGGATTACTTTTACTCCTTTCTTTTTGAGAGTATCAACAATCACCGCTATTCTCATCAGGTTTGGGTCGATGTTTGTACCGCATAAACCGGTAGGGCAACACATCGCCGGATCAAATATTTCAATTGTCTTCATATTTATACTTTTTGTTTGCATTAGTTATTAGACTAAAAACTATTTTTAGGGTTAAAAAATAGCTTTTTCAGCAACAGCTATTTTCTTTTTCAATTTGGTTCTCCTCAAAGAATGAGTGGAACAAGGCCTGAGCCTGTTTCCAGTTTTCATCATTGATGCAGTATCTAACCTTCGGAGGTTCGATCGTACCTTGAATAAGACCCGCTGCCTTTAATTCCGAAAGATGATTTGAAACAGTCGGTTTTGATACATTCAAAACTTCATGAATCTCACCGAAGAAACATTCTTTCTGTTTCGCTAAAAAACTAAGTATGGCCACCCTCGTCGGATGTCCCAATGCTTTTGCTATTCTGGCAAGCCTTTCTTGATCTGCTGTTATCTCGATTTTCATTAAATTCCTTTTGTTAGTTGTTAGCGAAATTACTAATAATTTTTCATTTATCCAAATTTAGGAGAGTTTTAGGTAAAATTTAAAAATGTTAAATTTCCAGACTAACAAGATTAGTCCAGTTTATATTTATGGCTTTGTTTTGATATTTTGAAGTTGATTATAGGTTACTAATTGAGAAAAATTAAGACTCTTAATTTCAATGAATTAAGTGCCTTTTGGGGTACGCATGAAGTCTACGTGATGTATGTAGTTAGCCTATTCTAATCTGCTTACTTCGAATCGACTTTTAAAATTTGACCAATCAAAGACAAAAGGCCATATTAATACTCGTTAGATGGTTGTTCCATTTAATGCATTATTTTCAAAGGTATCAAACTATTGTTAACCGGCTTTTTCTTCAATACCCGAGGAATTGATTGGAGGCAAGATAGCATGCAAACAAATGAAACCAATAATCCCGGCAGTCAAAGAACCTATGACAATACCCAGTTTAGCCTGGTTGAGTAGGGAGGCCTGAGCCGGATTATTACCGAATGAGATAGTTGCAATAAATAAGGATACGGTAAATCCGATTCCACCGAGCATCGCTACAGCTGCCAATTCTTTCCAAGAGGAATGAGAAGGCATGGGTGCCAACCTAAGCTTTACAGTAAGCCAAGAAAATGTAAATATGCCAACAAATTTTCCTATTACAAGACCTAATATTATGGCTATCCCTATTCCTTCAAATACTGATGCAGGATTCATATCCAATAGATAAATTCCGGCATTAGCAAAAGCAAAAATCGGCACTATAAAAAAGTTTACAAAAGGATGTAGTGAATCTTCAAGCTCTTGTAAAGGAGAGATGACTTTATCTGATGCTGATTCTATTTCTTTCAGCCAGTTCATTTGTTCTTTATTTAAAATACTCCTTTTTGCCAACATCTCGTCGTCGACATCTCTGAAGTGACTAATGGCGGTTCTTATATTTTTTATATATTTTTGGGGAGCGAAAACCGGAGTGGCCGGGACACATAACGCCACAAGTACGCCGGCAATTGTCGGATGAATACCTGAATTGAGAAATAGAAACCATACCACTCCACCTATTAGAAGATAAAAGATCTTAGATTTGATTCTCAATGCAGAGCCTAACAATAATACACATAGCAAAATAGCGGCATATAATAGCAATAAAAATTCTATATGGTTAGAATAAAATACTGCAATAACGATGATGCCTCCTATGTCATCCACTACGGCGAGTGTCGTTAGAAAAATTTTCAGGGATATAGGCACCCTGTCGCCAAGCATTGCAAGTATTCCAAGTGAAAACGCTATGTCTGTGGCCATCGGTATTGCAGCGCCTACTGAATATTCTGTTCCAATACTTAGCCAAAGGAAAATAGCTACCGGCACAATCATACCTCCTAATGCTCCGATTATAGGCAACAATGCCTGTTTAAATGACGAAAGTTCTCCTACCAATATCTCGCGTTTTATTTCGAGTCCTATGCTAAAAAAGAATATAGCCATTAATGCATCATTAATAAAACTTAAAAGAGACATGGGATGCCCATTGTGGCTAAATAAGTTAAAATCCCCGATTTGCAATCGAATTTCCTGATTCCAAAAATCAAAATACATATGATTGATATAAGGGATATTAGCAATTACAAAAGCCAACAAAGTAGCCATTATAAGAATATTTCCGCCTGTTGCATGGCGTCGAATTGCTTGACGGGCTGCATAAAATGCAGATTGATTAGAGGATAAAAATTCTGTATTCATTATTATCTATTACTGTTAACTGCATGCCTTCTGGTGTTCCGAATGTATATTGCCCAATTATAGTCTCTGGAGCGTATGCCACACTGAATTTCTCTCTTCCTTCCGGAGTGGGATTTTCCCAGTATTTTTCCCTGTCAGCCCATTTCTTGCCGAGACCCTCTCTATATATGTTTCCATTCTGTGATACAATAGCCGTTATCCTTTCAGGATGCCACATAGCAAGTCTGAATCCTATCGGTGCTCCATAGTCAAAGACATACATTGCGTAATGTTTGAGCCCTATTTCTTCTGTGAATTTATCAATTATCTTGCTAATATGATCAAATGAATATTCAAAATCATTTCTATCCGGAGACTTGGTCTGTCCGAAACCGGGAAAATCCGGAGCCACTACATAAAAATCTTTGGCCAATAACGGTATTAATTCTCTGTACATGTGACTGCTGCTTTGGAAACCATGTAAAAGTAAAATCACCGGTTTTCCGGATTACCTGCTGTCCTGTAAAATATTTCTGTATTGTCAATTTGGATAGTATGATAGCTTGTTTCCATGACTTTTAATACAGTTGGCAAACTGTGTGTTTTTCGGTATTTTCAAATTAAGTTTAAAAAACAAAGTTGAGAGCAAAATTAATGAAAATTCCAGCTTGAAATCTTGAAAATTCACGGATTTCATTAATTGCCTTATTATCTAAAACTTATGTAAAATACCAATTTTTCACTTTCCATTTTTAGTTCCTCAATACCTGAAGTTAGGTTGTTATTTCTTGCTTCTTTCTTTGGCGAACCTGTGGATTAATTACAGTGAGCAGGGCAGAATATAACGCCTTTAAAAGAGGAACGGAGGAAACTTTTCATGAGTCAAGTGTGATGGAAGTCTGAACGTGGAAAGGTGACATCGGAAATTCCCGTGCCACCCTTCACTATACTTTTGCCACGACGCAGCTGACGCTGGGGATGCCTTTTATAATAATTACTATCATCAATTTCTTTTATGAGAGATAAAAGGATATTATTAAATATGATTTTTAACTATATCTTTTTTCAATTCTCTAAAATCCATTAAAAAATCCGTTTAATCGTTTCAACGGATTTCTACAAACATTCTTTCAGAAGGATTATTCCCTCGCGGAAAAACCAAATCTGATCCACTTCACAGTGGATAAAATGTTTGATTGAATCAATTAAATTTCTAAGTAGAAATCTGCTATATCTCTCAGACTTTCATGCTTTTCAATATATGATATAAGCCCAAAAGCTGTTCTATGTCTGTGAAATCAGCAGCTATCCCGTGACCGGTGTCAAGTTTGGATATTTTTTCCATCTCCTCATTCGATAATGTGAAATCAAGAATTTCAAGATTCTCTTTCATTCTTTCAATCCTTACCGATTTCGGAATAACTATAATTCCTGACTGGACAAGGAAACGAAGTGCAACCTGAGCCGCTGTCTTTCCGTATTTGGTTCCGATACCTTCAAGAACAGGATTGGTGAAAATGCCGTTTTCTCCATGAACCAACGGACCCCATGCCATCAGATGGGTGCCATATGCAGAACAAATTTCCTGCATTCTTTTCTGCTGTGAGAAAACATTGACCTCAAGTTGATTCACAGCAGGTTTTATTTCCATATTATCCGCAAGATCCTCAAAACGGTCATAATAGAAATTGCTCACACCGATAGCACGTATCTTACCGTCCTTCAAGGCTCTTTCCATGGCTCTGTAAGTGCCATAATAATCCCCGAATGGCTGGTGAATGAGAAGTAGGTCTATATAATCGGTTTGTAATTTCTTTAAAGAGTTATCAATTGAATCTGCTGCTTTTTTATCACCAGAATTAGTAATCCAAACTTTTGTGGTTAGAAACAGATCCTCTCTTTTCAGTCCGCTTTTCTTCCAGGCCTTACCGACCCCTTCTTCATTAAGATATGCTTGGGCTGTATCAATGGATCGGTAGCCAACGGCCAAGGCATCGCTTACACATTTTTCACATTCTTCCGGAGTAACTAAATAAACTCCGTAGCCAATCAATGGCATTTCGACTCCATTGTTCAACTTAATCTTTTCCATAAAACTCTTCACTTGACATTTAACCGGACTAACAACATAGTTCCTGTTAGTCTTTAAATTAATATAATAATCCCAAAAGGCATTATTGCCTGTCTAAATTAGTAACAATCTTATAATTAATAAGTTCAAAACAAGCCCTGTTTTTCATTCTCTTTTCAAATCAATCAATACTATCTGAGGATAAGCTCCAAATCGGAAGGCTACGTTCTCTCCAATTCCTGTGCTTACATATAATCGTTGAGGCCCTTCTGAATAAAGTCCACCCCATTCAGGATAAGAATATTTTGAAGGTGACCAATTACCGAGCTTAAATTGCATAGCATGGGTGTGACCCGCAAGCATCAAATCAATATCAGATTTTGGGAGCACTTCCCGTCTCCAGTGGGAAGGGTCATGAGACAACAGTATTTTAAATTCATTCTCGGGAATACCCGACAAAGCTTTCTTCAAATCAGCCCTGTCAGTAAAAGACTCACCTCCGGCATTCTCAACACCTATTATAGCAATACTGTCATTGCCTCTTTTTATTTTCTAAAACCATATAGGGTCCCATTCAATAAAGGATTTATATTTTATCTATCACTGTCTTTAAGGGTTTTTATTAAGGGCATAAACTGTATTTTACATAGGAAATTTTGGTTATGTATCAATTAGCATATGAAGACAATTTTAAACTTCTTTCTTTCTATCTTGTTATATAATAAAACATTATCTAAAAATTTTCAGGATATGAAGTCACTCAAAGCAAATACAGGAACTATTGCACCATCACCGGCCCTGATAGTTTCATGTCGCAGCAAAGAAGGAAAAAACAACGCTCTTGCGGTCGGTTTTGCATCAAACGTTTCTATTAATCCCCAAATCATAATGATAGGGATTGTACCCTCACATTATTCCTATAAACTCATTGAAGAGTCCGGAGAATTCGTTGTCAACTTCCCCACAGAGGATTATATGAAGGAATATCTTTTCCTTGGAACCAAATCCGGAAAAGACATGGATAAATTTGAGGCAATGGATATAAAATGGAAAGATGGCGATGTGGTGAATGCTCCTATTCTTACTGATTGTGCTATTGCTCTTGAATGTAAGGTGCTTTCGTCAGAACAACCAAATGGAAGTGACCATGTAATCTTCTATGCTTCAATAGAAGCTGTGCATTGTGATGAAAAATATGTAAAAGACAATGGAAGGATAGACTGGAAGAATATACCTCTTCTAAACAATTTCCAATTGATGTGATTTAAAGTTTTCTAAATAAATCTTTTCATAAAATTAAGGAATAGTAAAACTATTCCTTAATTATTTGTTTTCTGCTTCAAAAACATTTCCTGAAAATATAATTTTATTCTCACGTTATAGTGGCTATGATGTGTCTGGCTGATTTGTATTTACGGAATTACAAAAGATAGTTGCATTGCAGGTCTGTTTCTTAGACATTATCTTAATATTCTTTCTCATCCTTTGTAATAGCTTTTAACGTGTTTCTTTTATATCATGTCTTTATGCTTTTTGAAAGTTGCTTATTGGTTGCTTATTGAAAAAATTTAAGGCTCTTAATCACAGAGGATTAAGAGCCTTTTGGGGTGCGCACGAAGGGACTCGAACCCCCACGTCTCTCGACACCAGATCCTAAGTCTGGCGCGGCTACCATTACGCCACGTGCGCTTTCTTTGGTATGCAAAGTTAATGATTATTTTTTGTTCTGACAATTTTACATCTTTCAATTCTATAGAATATTGAAATTTTTACTCCTATCCTACCTGCTCTACCCATAAATTGAAACTCTTTATATCTCGTCTCCGGACCCTTAATTTTATAGAGAGATTAATAATACCCCCTTTCCCCAACTGGATGATTGTAAAGAAATCAGTACTTACCTCTTTGTTTATTGTTTCTTCCTTAGAATCTCCTAATTCCTCTTTTTTCGGAAAGTTTTAGTAAATTTGTAGTTCCTAAATTAAAACATAAAAAAAAGAAATGCAGACTATAAGGCCTATCCTATTTTTTTTATTAACCCTCCTGTTTTTCGGAGAGTCACATGCCTATATTGGCGACGAAGCTCTTTCGGAATTCCTAAGGGGTAGCGGTATTCCAAAAAATTCCGTATCAGTGAAAATCATAGATTTAGCTGATGGATCCACTATTGCTACTCACAACGAAGACAGTTCGCTCGTGCCTGCCTCTATAATGAAATCTGTCACTACTGCTGCCCTGCTTGAATCTGCCGGACCTGATTGGAGGTACCACACCAGAATTTATTTCGACGGTCCGAATGATCTTGGATATCTCAGAGGAAATTTAATTATCGAAGGTGCATGTGATCCTACAATTAATTCTGAAAAAGAACCCTTCTCAGAAAATATTATTGATGAAATATATAATATTTTGAGTATTCATAAAATCAACCGAATAGAAGGGTCGATAATAATTGATGAAAATAATTTTTCCGGAGCTCCTCATCCCGAAAGCTGGGCAAAAGAAGATCGGATGAAATATTACGGCACCGGAAGCCATGCTTTTAATTTCAGCGACAATGCAAGGGGTGACTTTGCAGTGAAAAATCCTTCTGTAAATTTCGTTTCTGCTTTGAAAAATCATCTTTCTGCCAATGGGATCGAACTGGAAGACAAGGAGCTGACGGAAGGGAAAAGAATCCAGGTTCACGACCACCTTTCCGCCCCCCTTGATGAAATAATGAGAAGTTGCATGATGCGTAGCGACAACCTTTTTGCTGAATCGATGCTTCGCACCTATGGTAAACTTGCGGGCGAAGATGGTTCTACAAATGCTGCTGCCTTAAGGGAAATGAGTCTTTGGGAAGAAAAAGAGCTGCCATTAGCCGGTGTAAATATTGTAGATGGTTCCGGACTTTCTCGTTCAAACCGAGTGACTGCAAACTTTATGACCGAGCTCCTGAAGAATATGAGTGTCAATCCAAATTATGCATCTTTCTTTCCGCTTGCAGGACAGGAGGGAACCCTGAAGAAATTTCTTGCAGGAACAAAGCTTGACAGCTATATAGCCATGAAAACAGGCAGTATGAAAGGAATTCAATGCTATGCAGGCTATAAACTCGACGACGATTATATGCCTACCCACGTGATTGTAATTATCATGAACGAGATAACAAAAAGCAGAGAAACGGCTAAAAAGGCTGCTGAAAAAATGTTACTATCAATTTTTGATGATGGAAACTAAATTAAAAAAGCTATTAGATAAAATATATGAACTTGAAGGACTTGTGGCTCTTTCAATTAGCCGGAGCCACATTCCTGACAATCTCCTGAACCTTATCTCAGAAAAAGGAGTGGAGGTAGGAAACCTTTGCTCTTCCCTAAATGTCAAGGATAATGTCTTAAATGAAAGGCCCAGGGAAGAAACATCTTTTATCAAGGAGGATGAGAATCACGACATTTCAGATAACCAAAAGGCAGCAGCTATTTCTGTAGCCGTAGCTAATGCTCCTGATTTCAACCTCGATGAATATTTTATTGAAGAAGAATCGGAATCATCCCACGAAAATGTAGAGCCTGAGGAGGATTCTTTTAACGATAATTTTGAAAACAAGGTTGAAGAAAAAAAGGGGAGACTTGTATTCTCAATCAATAATCGTTTCCGTTTTAAAAAAGAGCTTTTTAACAATTCCGATGTAGATTTCAACAATACTCTTGCATTGGTTGCCTCTATGGAAAATTATGAGGAGGCTGAAGATTATTTCCTCAATGAAGTGGGATTCAACCGTGATGACAGTGTTGTGACAGATTTTTTGGAGATTATAAAAAGATATTTCAAATAAATGAAGAATAAAGAGGGATGCCTTTATATTGTGCCTACTCCTGTGGGCAACCTTGAAGACATGACTTTTAGAGCTATTTCAGTTCTCAAAGAAGCAGATTTGATCCTGGCGGAAGACACCCGTACTTCCGGAGTGCTTTTGAAACATTTCGGAATCACCACTCCTATGAAAAGCCATCATAAATTTAATGAACATGCCACAAGCGAGATGATGGCTTCCAAAATTGCCGACGGTGAAACAATAGCATTGATATCTGATGCGGGCACTCCCGGAATTTCCGACCCCGGTTTTATGATAGTCAGGGAATGTCGCAAACTTGGAGTAAGGGTAGAATGTCTCCCCGGTGCCACAGCTTTTGTCCCCGCTCTCGTCGGGAGCGGCCTCCCTTGCGACAGATTTGTATTTGAAGGTTTTCTGCCTCCCAAAAAAGGGAGAGCTACCCGACTTTCTCTCCTTGCCGAGGATCCTCGCACTATTATAATTTATGAAAGCCCCAAAAAGCTCCTCAAAACCTTAAAAGACCTTAAAGAGTTTTTCGGTGCAGATCGTCCCGCAGCCGTTGTAAGAGAAATCTCCAAAATACACGAAACTTACAACATTTCAACTTTCGGAGAGCTGGTAAAATTTTATTCTGAGAACCAAGCCAAGGGAGAAATTGTTATAATTGTCGGAGGAAAACTTCAAAAATCAAAATAGAATACTTTAAACAATTAAATAACAAAATTAAAATCATGAAAAAATTCTTAATCTCATTATGTGGCGGTTTATTGTTATTGACAACTGCCTGCAACAGCGGCTACAAAGAGAAGGCTTTACAAGACTCTCTAAGAATTGCTGAACTTACAAGCGATTATGAAGAAGCTGCCACTTTTAATGATTCCTTGATGCTCTTGATGGCTGATATCTATAATGGACTTGACTCTATCAATATGCAAGAGGGATTGCTTTACAATATGGGCAACGGTGAGACAAACAGAAGAGCTGAAGTGAGACGTAACCTCTCAGCCATAAAAGAAAGGTTGGCCACAAATCAACAGTTGCTCCAACAAATGGAGAGAAGAATGAATGAAACCGGCTCTCAAAATGCTGTCTTGTCTCGTATGATCGAGCAAATGAAATCGAAACTTGAATCTCAAGAGTCTCACATCGCTATGCTTGAGAATAAGCTTTCATCGGCTAATGATTCTATTTCTAATCTGAATACCCAACTGGCAGAAAAAGAGATACAGGTGCAGGTGCAGACAGAGGCTAAAGATGCTGCCTTCAATGCTCTCAATGAAGCTGATCAGCAACTAAACACTGTTTATTATGCAATGGGCAACAACAAGGAGTTGAAACAAAACGGCCTCTTGTCTAAAAAATTCCTCGGTGCAACTAAGGTGCTCGAAGGTGATGTTAATCTTAACTATTTTACCAAAGCTGACAAACGTACACTGACTTCTATTCCTACCGGTGCAAAGAAAATAAAGATTTGGACAAATATGCCTGACGGCAGCTATCAAGAAATTAAAAATGATGATAAGACTATCACGCTTAAAATCACAAATCCGGAAGAATTCTGGACTTACAGCCAATACCTTATCATTCAGCTCGATTAATCAGATTACTAATTAAACTTCATAATAAAGGCTTCCAAAAAATGGAAGCCTTTTATTATTGCCATTTACAAGCAATCACTTCACGATAATTATTTGAGTTTTGCTCTCCTGGAATCCCAGATAAAATATGCTATTAATAATACATAGGCTGCACATCCCAGGATCTGAGTCACTTCCAAGGAACCCGGAGTTTCATATTCAAACCCGCAAAATCTTGTTATAGCTGCAAAGACTCCAAAAAGTGCACCTCCGGCTATCAATCCCGAAGCAATCAAAGTACCCCGGTCTCTTCTCGCATCATTAAGCTGCTTATCCTTAGAAGAGTTACTAACAAAATATGCTATGGCACCTCCCACAAGCATCGGGCTATTGAGAGATAATGGTATGAACATACCTAAACAGAAAGCCAAAGCCGGAACTCCAAGCCAATTAAGGATACAGGCAAGAATCGCCCCTATCATATAGAGCACCCAGGGGGTGTCTCCTCCCATCATCAGTGGTTCTATAACCTTTGCCATGGCATTAGCCTGTGGTGCCACAAGGGCATCATCACCAGTAAAACCATACACTTGATTTAAAACCATAATTACTCCACCAACAGTGGCTGCTGAAACCAGAGTACCGAGGAATTTCCAACTCTCCTGTTTCTTGGGAGTAGAGCCTAACCAATACCCTATTTTCAAGTCAGTCACAAAGCCACCTGCCATTGAAAGTGCGGTACAGACCACTCCTCCTATCACCATGGAAGCAACTATGCCTGAAGTGCCGCTCAATCCTATTGCCACAAAGATGGCTGAAGCTATAATAAGAGTCATCAACGTCATCCCGGAAACCGGATTGGAACCTACTATCGCTATAGCATTCGCAGCTACTGTAGTAAACAAAAACGCTATGATGGTCACAACTCCCCACGCCACGGCTGCCTGCCAGAAAGTATGGATAACTCCAAACCAGAAGAAGAGTAAAACTGCAATCAGACCTAAAACTGTAAACAAAACTATATGCTTCATTGAGATATCCATCTGCCATCTCTGCTCCTTGACAGCTGAGGATTTGCCTCTTAATTCACGTCCGGCAAGCCCTACTGCCTGAGCTATAATCGGCCATGATTTTATTATACCTATGACTCCTGCCATCGCTATGCCGCCTATTCCTATAAGTCTTGCATAATTACGGAAAAGAGCGTCAGGATCCATCATTGCAAATTCCTCGCTTCCATAGGTCCCCATTAACGGGATTATAATCCACCATACAAAGATTGATCCTGCAAAAATCACAAATGCATATTTAAGGCCTACGATATAGCCCAAACCTAATAGAGCGGCACCGGTGTTACAACTTAAGACCAATTTAACCTTTTCAGCCATTACCTGACCCCATGTGGCTGCTGTTGATTCAATTGTTTCTGCCCACCAGCCGAAAGTCGCTACTATATAATCATAAACTCCCCCAATAAGAGAGGCTATTATAAGGGTCTTTGCCTGACTCCCGTTTTCTTCACTGCTACCCTCTCCGGATACAAGCACCTGTGTAGTGGCTGTAGCCTCAGGAAATGGGTATTTGCCATGCATATCTTTTACAAAATATTTCCTGAACGGAATGAAGAAGAGGATACCCAGAATCCCTCCCAATAACGATGAAAGGAAAATCTGATAGAATTCCACCACAATATCAGGATAGGTGGCTTGAAGGATAAAGAGCGCGGGGAGAGTGAAGATTGCCCCTGCAACTATAACTCCGGAACAAGCCCCTATGCTCTGAATGATAACATTCTGTCCCAAAGAATTCTTCTTTTTCAGCGCATTGCTGAGACCTACAGCGATAATGGCTATCGGGATAGCAGCTTCAAATACTTGGCCCACTTTCAATCCCAGATAGGCTGCAGCTGCTGAAAAGATTATTGCCATCACCAAGCCGGTGAATACTGAATAGAAGGTCACCTCCTTCTGGTCGTGAGCCGGATGCATCACCGGTTGATACTTCTCATCAGCTCCAAGCTCACGAAAAGCATTCTCCGGCAAGCCGGTCGACGTATTCAAATTCATTGTTTCTTCGCTCATAATGTTTGATTTATTATGCGAAATTAACAATTATCATCTTGATTATAAAATTTTAACTAAATTTGCACTTAAATTTCAATAAAATATAAAGCAGATGAATGAAAATGTAATGATGATGAGGCGGGCTAAGGAGCAGCTTGCCGGTAAATGGGTGAATATCGCAATCGGAACCCTTATATATGTGGTTATAACGGCTGCAGCAAGCTATACATATGTCCTTTCTTTGCTTATATATGGACCCCTCACTTTCGGCTATTATCTCTATCTTGCCTGCAATATCGACACAGGAGTAAATAATTTCAATCTTCTCTTCAAAGGATTTGAAAGGTTCACAGATACTTTAGTGGCAGGATTGCTATATTTCTTAGCTGTATCTATCGGCACTTGTCTTTTGATTGTGCCCGGTATTATAGCCGCTTTAGGACTTTCAATGACATTCTTTATCATGGTAGACGATCCTAATATATCCGGTATTGACGCACTTCAGAGAAGCTGGAATATGATGCAAGGTCAAAAATGGAATCTTTTCTGTCTTTGGTTAAGATTTATCGGATGGTTGCTGCTTTGTATTTTGACCTGTGGAATAGGCACTCTCTTCCTTGAACCTTATATAGTGGCCGCTACTCAGAATTTCTATAGAAAACTGAGATATGGCACATTCTAATCCTTTTTGAATAATAAACTTTAATATAGAAAATGTTAAGTTGGAATTCTATTAAGATTCCAATTTAACATTTTTTATAAATTATAAAAATAAACTTTTCTGATTTTCATTTATCAAATTAAAAGCTAAAATGATGTAACCTTCGCGTAAGGTTTTTTCAATACAGGTAAAAATTCATGAATTTAAGAGTTCTTACGGGTTCCATTATTGTGTCCCTTCCATGCTTATTATTCGCTAAAGGCAATATCAGCGGTAAAGTATTTAATAAATCCACCGGAGAACCGATGGATTTTGTTACGGTTCAACTATTGGATGCAAAAGGGAAACCTCTTGCAATAGGCACCGCCACCGACCTCGACGGCAGTTTTGTGCTCCAAAATGTCAATGATGGCAATTACATCGTCAAATTCTCCAATATTGGTAGTGTCGAACAGGAACGGCCTGTTCAAGTTTCCGGAGCTAATATTGTGCTTGATGATGTTCGTCTGGCAGATGATGCCAAAGTGTTGCAGGAAGTTGTGGTCGAAGGAATCAAAAGCCAAATGCGTTTTGAACTTGATAAAAAAGTGTTTCAAGTTGATGCAAATCTCACGGTAGCCGGAACTTCTGCATCCGAGCTCCTCGAATCCATACCCTCTGTAGAAGTAGACCAAGATGGTGAGGTTTCCTTAAGAGGAAATTCTTCTGTCACAATTTGGATAAATGGTAAAGAATCAGGTCTCACTGCCGACAATCGGGCTCAAATACTTGAACAAATTCCGGCAGAGACAATCGACAGGGTTGAAGTAATCACAAATCCATCAGCGAAGTATAGCCCTGAAGGGACAGCAGGAATTATAAATATTATTCTGAAAAAAGATCGCAGAGCCGGCTATTTCGGAAGCGCTGAAATCAGTGGAAACTCTCGTGGAGGAGGAAATGTAGGCTTCAACATCAACTATAATCATTCCAAAGTGGATGCCTTCGCCGGAGTGGGGTTCCGTATGAGAAGGAACAAAGGAGGATCTCTGATGGACAGAACTTATGATAAAGGCTATGAATTTGCTCCGGGCCAATTCTATGATGAGGAATATTACACCAATTCTAACGGCCAAAGCCCCAGCCAAGGGAACAATGTCTTTCTACGCTTGGGAGCCTCCTATCATATCACCGACTTTGACGACATAAGTCTCAGTGGGTTCGGAATGATAGGACATAATAAAAGCAGATCTATCACCGATTATACATCTAATCTACCAGAAAATTGGATTTCTAACCTTAATACTTCAAGAAGAAAAGGGGATATGAGAGGCACTCATGTCGAACTTGGATACACTCATAAATGGACTGATACAAATATTCTTGATATAAACGGATCTTTTAATTATTGGGGAGGTCCCAACAATAATTCATATTTCCAGGAACAGGTCTACGATTATCCGTACCCCGATTATACCTATTATGACCCTGCTGACGATTTATACTATAACGATGTCTATCAGGAACAGAGCATGAATATGGGTATGAAAAGCTGGGAAGTGAAAGTGGATTACACTAATCAACTGTCAAAATGGCTCAAATTGGAAACCGGTTATAAAGGGAATTTCGCCAAAGAGAACTCCCCTACCGACACTTATACCGGCACTTCCAAAGAGGATTTGAAGCAGAATGAATTGCTTTATAATCGTTTCATCTATCGCAATGACATTAATGCCGTATATGCCACTTTAGGAGGAACTGTTAAAAGTTTCAGCTTTTCTGCAGGCCTTAGAGGCGAACAATGGACGGTGCATACAAAATCATTAGGATTTGGACAAAAAGAGGAAGATACAAAATGGTATAAAAAGAATAATTTTGCGCTTTTCCCTTCCCTCTTCCTTTCTCTCTCTCTTCCATACGAAAATGAATTGCAAGTTAACTATACACGTCGTTTGAGAAGACCTTGGGGAGGCCAGCTGAACTCTTTCCATGATATCTCCGACCCGGCTAATATATCTTATGGTAATCCGGAATTGCAACCTCAATATTCCAATTCCTATGAGCTGAATTATCTTAAAAGTTGGACCTGGCATATGATAAGCCTTTCTGCTTATTTACGCACAACTTCAAATATGACCAACAGGGTTAGTTTCCTTGATGGAGATGTGATGTATTCAACTTGGGCTAATGTTGCCGACGAAACTAATTCCGGCTGTGAAATTGTAGTTAAAAATAATTTCTTCAGGGTTTTAGACCTAACTACGACAGTTAACCTCTACAACAACCATATCAGCGCATGGAAATATAATTTTGAAGCTGAATCCGGCAATATCATACCTCTTTCAGGCGATAAGCAAGACAGTTTTGCCTGGAGTATTCGTGCAATGGCCGGCGTTAAGCTCCCATGGACTCTATCATTCCAAGCCAATGGAGGTTATAATTCCAGAATGTTGACGGCTCAAGGTTCACGCGAAGGAGGATGGAGTGTTGATGTTGGTTTAAGAAAGAATCTCGGAAACTGGTCATTCTCTGTGAATTGTCGTGACCTGTTTGATTCAAGAAGATTTAAAAGCACTACTAATGGTCCCGGTTATTCTCAATATTCCGAACGCTGGAGAGGTGGCCGCACCGTCAGGCTTACTGTTAAGTTTTCTTTCGGAAATATGGGTAATAAGAAAGGGAATCGTGATGAAGGAGAACCCATGGATGGTTCCGGATATGGTTCAGACATGGATATGTAAGACCTCAATAATTTAACAAGCACAGACACCCATTTCGCATTTCTTGCAATCAAACTCGAGGAGGAATCTTCCTCCGGAGTAGTCTAAATAGAGAGGGAATCTCAGGTTTCGGGAATTCCCTTTTTCTTTTTTACACATTCCCAATTCCCGAAGAATGCAATGGCGTGTAGTCATAACTCTTTTCCCCTTTCCAACTTCCCTTGTTGTTTCCAAGGCGGGTTCTATCTTTTCCACACCATGATCCTTATAGAACTTCATTGCAAGCTTATTAGCCACATTGTCCCTATAATCCAATTCTTTACTAAAATATAAGACTTCATGATTCTCCCTCTTTCTATATTCAAAAGGATAGGTGGCTTTATTAGTTTTGTCGAGCAAATTTATCAACTTTCGCCTCAACGCCGTCAACTCTGAAATTCTATAAAATCTTGTTGAGTCGATATTATTGCTGAATCCTGTGAGAAAATAGGAAGTATTGCCTAATCTTTCGAATACATCTTTATAGTCCATCTTTTTCCGGGATTCCTCGAAAGGCAAATCCAACGGCAATATCACCTCGACCTCTCTCTCATCTTTAGCACTGATTCTGTTATTTTCCAGCTCTATGGCCAATCCGATTTTTCTTTCTCCCCTTTCTGCTGCCATCAGTTTTTCCCACTTCACATCAAAAGTACGAAAGAGCTTGCTATTTGAAGGGATATCTATTTTACGAGCCGGTATTATTTTATTTCCAACTATACCATTTATATTAACTCCCTGAAAATTTCCATCCCTGTCAAAAAAACTGATACCATCACCGTTATTTAATTGACTCACGGATTTTATTTCTTCTCCTAGGCTTTTGGGAGTATCCATAGAAGTGATTTTTCGTGGTTTGCGATCTTCAAGAAAATAAGGTGTGAAACCACGGTTAAAACTTTTATCCGCTTGAGGTTCAAAATTTTTCCTCACTTCTCCAAAGGAACTTCTCTTAAATTGTTGTGGATTCTTACTAATAATCGAATTAAGACGAAGATTATAAAGGGATGTTATATTCTTTACATAGGCTAAGTCTTTCAAACGTCCTTCAATCTTAAAAGAAGAAACCCCGGCATCGATAAGGGCTTCAAGATTATGAGATGCATTGAAGTCCTTTAATGAAAGAAGATGTTTGTTTTTGCAAATCAGATTGCCATCGGCGTCTCTAAGATCGAAAGGTAGCCTGCAAATTTGAGCACACTCCCCACGGTTGGCACTCCTTTTAGTGACAGCATAACTTGCATGACATCTGCCTGAATAACAGACACACAAGGCACCATGCACAAAAGTTTCAACCGGAATTGTAACCTCCGAAGTTATTCTCTTTATTTCTTCAAGAGTCAGTTCTCTGGCTAAAACTAATTGCGAGAATCCAACCTCCTGCAGAAATCTCGCCTTTTCGGGAGTCCGTATGTCACATTGAGTGCTTGCATGAAGAGCGATTGGTGGTATTTTCATTCTTAAGATACCCATATCCTGCACGATCAACGCATCAACCCCGGCATGATAAAGATCACGACATAAGGTCTCCACCTCCCTTATTTCATTATCATAAATGATAGTATTGACAGTTGCATAGACTTTTGCACGGTACCTATGGGCAAAATCCACCACCCTCTCTATATCTTCTATGGAATTGGAAGCAGATTTTCGTGCTCCATGACTCGGAGGTCCGATATAGACGGCATCTGCTCCATGCAAAATAGCATCTATCGCAATCTCTGCATTAGCCGCCGGCGAAAGCAACTCAAGCGTTCTAACTTTCATCGCTTCAAAAATCTATCCATGTTGCGCTTATCTTCTCGCTCTTTGATGGTTTGCCGCTTATCATACTGTTTCTTACCCTTACCTATTCCTATGACGAGCTTGGCATAACCTTTATCATTTATAAAGATTCGGATAGGTACTATGGTAAATCCCGGTTCATCAGCTGCCTTGGCTATCTTTGCTATCTCTTTTCGATGCAATAAAAGCTTCCTGTCTCTTCTCACGACATGGTTATTATAGCTCCCATAAAAATATTCCGAGATATGCATTCCTTTTACCCACACTTCGCCGTTTTCCACTATACAATAACTGTCAGTCAGACTTGCCTTTCCATCACGGATTGATTTAATCTCAGTACCCGTCAAGACAATTCCGGCTGTGTAGGTGTCACCTATCTCATAATTAAAATAGGCTTTCTTATTTTTTATGTTAACTTGCTGAGCTTTCATTCCATCTATTCATTTAATCACAAGGGCATCAAGGCATTTAAAACCCATTCTATAATCAATGGCATCCCTATAACACCGGCAACAGCGTATAGATAAAATTTCCATTCCCTATGCTCCTCAAATTTGAAAAATCTAACTCCCTTAAACATTAAATACATTGTCCAAATCGGCAGAAAAAACAATATCGGCCATAACATTGGCAATAAATCTTTTAGAACGGAAAAGAGGGTTATTGTAGTCAGTGCTACTATAAAATATGATTTTCCATAATCACAATCGAACTTCTTCGTCATCTCTGCAGGCAATAGCAATTCCATCATCTTTATGATGCAAAAATAACCGAAGAAAAAAGCCACAAAAGCTATCACCGCCTCTGTTATCACTTGAGTAAGATTGACGTCTACTGCATATATATAATCGGCAAACTTGCTCAATGCCAACAATGCCAACAATGGATAGAAGGCATTAGCTTGAAGGGTTTCGGGCTTTATTCCGCTTCTCCGAAGCATTTTCCACCCCTCTACAGGACTAAACATTATTCTGACCACCAAGAGGAATGGAATAATTTTCTTGGCGGGCATCTCCTCTTGTTCATCATTCTCTTCTTGCGAATCTTCTTCGTCGTAGACAGCAAAATTTCTCGGAGATGAATCTTCCGGCCCCTCATCTCCGGGAGTTTCATAGAGGTATAAATTATCTTTTTCTTCTAAATTCATTATAGGATCAGGATTGTTTATTGTTCTTAATTTATTTATGTGTTTTTAATTTCTTTGAATAATAATATATGATATCAGTCCATTTGTAATTTTTAGAGCGAAATATTTTGCCAATAATATAATTCAAAATTATTAAAAATAAGATAATACAGCAATACCCTGATACATATAAAAAAAAATTGGGTGTCGTCGCGACAACCAATCTTTAATTAACCTTAAAATCTAATACCATGAAAAACTCAATGCAAAAGTACAAAAATATTTTTAAAACTATGCTATATAACATATAAAAATGCGCCATCTTAATATTATTTAACTTTTATAATTCATATGTCGCAGTGATTTATGTTTATTTAACATTCCTTTGGTTTGTTCTTTTTTTGTAATTTTGCATTTATACTCTATGAATTTTTCCTTTTGAATAGAGGGTAAGAAATGTGATTATCAGTTAACAGAAAATGGGAGAAACTTTCCCGAAGTTTTCATATAAAAATCGGGGATTGGGTATTTCTTTTAATGATAATCATTTATAATTTAGCTTTCAAGAAAAAAATATATGAACGGCAAGCTTAAAGGGAATTTGATGATGTTTGTGGCCAAAACATTTTCCGGCCTCAATCAGAATGCCCTACGCTATTTGCTTCCGAACTGGATGAGTGCGCCGACCGGAGTGTTGCTCCGTCTTGGGTTTGGCTCTATATTCTTTGCAATTTTTGAATTGTTTGTAAGAAAGAAATATCCGTTGCCAACGTGGAAGGAGGCTACTATCCTGCTTTTTGCCGGTCTTATTTTAGTTTTCGGTTACATGTGGGCACTCCTTGAGGGTTTATCATTCACCACTCCCATTTCTTCTTCCATTTTTATAAGCCTGCAACCGGTTTTTGTCTTTATTATCTGCTTGATCATCAAGACAGAAAAATCCACGTGGAAGAAAATCATAGGGATGCTTCTCGGGTTTGGAGGGGCCCTTCTCTGCGTATTGACTCAACATTCCAGCGAAGTGGCATCCGATCCTTTTAAGGGTAACATGTTTTGTCTGCTTGGTGCTTTACTATTTTCATGCTACCTGGTTACTGAGAAACGTTATATCCCCAAATATGGCAGCGCAATGGTATCTTTCCTCACATTCTTCGGAGGTGCAGTCGGCGCGGCAATACTTTTAATTTTTTACGGCTGGGATGCGGAAGTGTTTCACAAATCTTTTTTTAGCACTCCATTCCTGGTGCTTCTTTTCGTCTTGATATTTCCGACATCAATAAGCTATCTCCTTCAAGATTTTTCCTTGAAACTTTTGAGTGCAACAGTAGTGGCGCTCTATAGCGACCTCATATTGATTGTATCTGCAATTGCAAGTTATATTATCGGTCAAGATAAATTTTCATGGTGGCAGATTTTAGCTATTCTCCTTATGCTTGTATCCGTTTATCTTGTGGAATCTTCAGAATCCGCTAATTCGCCGGTAATCAATAAAGCATCAGACGTCAATAATGCATCCGGGGACAATAAAGAGTAAGGGTGTCTTTAAGAATTTTATTATGAAATAAGGGGAAACTTCTAATTTATAGATTTCTTGGTTTTATCCCTTTTACCTTTCTTCTGAGATTTGAAAGTTTTGCAAAACTCGGCTATTCCACAATTTACACAATCCGGATTGCGTGACTTACATACGTATCTTCCATGGAGAATCAGCCAGTGATGGGCAGTCGAAACAATATGCTCCGGTATATATTTCACTAATGTTTTTTCAGTGGCATAAGGCGTCTTTGAATTATCTGTGAGGCCTAATCTATTGCTCACTCTGAAAACATGGGTATCTACTGCCATTGCCGATTTATTCCATACGACGGCCAACATCACATTAGCAGTTTTCCTTCCCACTCCGGGCAGTTTCATCAGATTGTCAATATCCGATGGCATCTCTCCTCCGAATTCATCTACTAAAATTTTGGCAGCTTTGATCAGATGACGTGTTTTGTTGTTCGGGAAGGTGACACTTTTAATAAAAGAATAGACATCTTCCTCCGATGCAACAGCCAGGGATGCAGGATCCGGAAAGGCCTCAAATAATGCCGGAGAAACCATATTGACACGTTTGTCGGTGCACTGAGCCGACAATATCACTGCCAAAAGCAGATGGAAAGGAGAATCATACTCAAGCTCTGTTTTGGGAGATGGCATTGTCTCCGAAAACCACTTGATGATATTGTCATATCTTTCCTTTCGTGTCATGATTAACGTGTCATTTTATTTTGGTATGATTTAAGCTTCACGATTTATCGTGCTGACTCAAATTCTGCAAGAAACCTTACATCATTCTCACTGAACATTCTGAGGTCTTTTACTTTATATTTAAGATTAGTGATGCGTTCGATACCTAATCCGAAGGCATACCCTGAATAGATTTCAGGATCGATACCACACGACTTCAATACATTCGGATCGACCATACCGCACCCTAAAATTTCAACCCAGCCGGTTTCCTTACAGAAAGCACAACCTTTCCCACCGCAAATATCACAGCTGATATCCATTTCTGCAGAGGGTTCTGTAAATGGGAAATAAGATGGCCTTAGACGTATTTTTGTTTCGGGACCAAACATTTGACGCGCAAAATTGAGCAACACCTGCTTCAAATCAGCGAATGAAACATTTTTATCGATATATAATCCCTCTATCTGATGGAAGAAGCAATGGGCCCTTGCTGAAATAGCCTCATTTCTATAGACCCTCCCCGGACATACAATACGGATAGGGGGCTCAGTTTTTTCCATAGTTCTGGTTTGAACCGAAGATGTGTGAGTGCGCAGCAAGACATCCACCGGATTTCTTGCTATAAAAAATGTATCTTGCATATCACGTGCAGGATGATCTGCTGCAAAATTTAAAGATGAGAATACGTGCCAGTCGTCTTCTATTTCCGGACCCTCGGCCACTGAAAAGCCCATGTCTGAGAAAATCCTGATAATATCGTTTCTGACTATTGATATAGGATGACGACTCCCTGTAGCGATAGGGGTTGCACTCCGAGTCAGATCTATTGACTTTAGTTCAGGATTCGATGCATTCCCTACATTATCTTTCAAAGAGTTGTATCTCTCAGTGACGTAAATTTTCAATTGATTGAGTTTCTGTCCTAATTCCCTCTTCTGTTCGGCCGGAACGTTCCGGAACTCCTCCATTAAGGAAGAGAGGACACCTTTCTTGCTCAAATATTTAAGACGGAAATCCTCGACTTGTGCCAAAGAATCTGCTATAGCTGACTCCACCTCTTTATAGGCTGCTTCAATTCTATCTAACATCACTTTTTTATCTTTATAAGAAACAATAAGCAAATTTACTGATTTTTTTATAAAAAAAGAGAGCCAAGGAATAATTCCGGGCTCTCTCTTATAATATTAGGGGTTAATTATGATTCAACCACTTCTTCATCTATGATGACTTCTTCCGGATTTTCAAGAAGCTGAAGCGCAGCATATTCATCTTTATTTGCAACAACAAGACGATTATACTCTCTCAAGCCTGTACCTGCAGGAATCAGATGTCCGCAGATCACATTTTCTTTCATACCTTCAAGATTGTCGGTCTTGCCCTGAATTGCGGCTTCATTAAGAACTTTAGTTGTTTCCTGGAAAGAAGCTGCAGACATAAAGCTTGAAGTCTGAAGAGCGGCTCTCGTGATTCCCTGAAGAATCTGTTCAGAAGTTGCCGGAACTGCATCTCTAACCTCCATCAGCTGCAAGTCTTTGCGTTTCAAAGCTGAATTCTCATCACGAAGCTTTCTCACGGTAATTATCTGGCCATTTTCATAGATAGATGAATCACCTTTATTTGTGATCACCTTCTTGCCCCAGATATTATCATTCTCTTCCATGAATTCAACCTTATCAACAACCTGTTGTTCAAGGAATTTCGTATCACCCGGATCAAGAATATTAACTTTTCTCATCATCTGGCGAACTATCACCTCAAAGTGTTTGTCGTTGATTTTCACACCCTGCATACGATACACATCCTGCACTTCATTTACGATGTAATCTTGCACGGCTGTCGGACCCTTGATATTAAGGATGTCGGCAGGAGTGATAAGACCATCAGACAATGGTGTACCGGCCCGAACAAAGTCATTTTCCTGTACAAGAATCTGTTTTGACAGAGGTACAAGATAAGTCTTTACTTCTCCAAGTTTAGATGTTACCGTGATTTCGCGGTTACCTCTCTTAATCTTACCAAACTTAACCTCGCCATCGATTTCACTTACCACAGCAGGATTGCTCGGATTACGTGCTTCGAATAGCTCTGTTACTCGTGGCAGACCACCGGTGATGTCACCGGCACTTCCGGCTGAACGCGGGATCTTCACAAAGACCTCACCCGGGGTCAACACATCGCCCTCATTAATCAGGAGATGGGCTCCCACCGGCAACGAATAGGTTCTCAATAAATTCCCGGCCTCATCAAAGAATTGAGCCGACGGCACTTTTGCTCTATCTTTCGACTCTATGATTATCTTCTCGCTAAGGTTGGTTCCTTCATCGCTTTCTGTATGGAAAGTGATACCCTCTTCCATATTCTCGAAATGAACCTTACCGCCCTCTTCAGCTACAATCACTGCATTGAAGGGGTCCCATTCGCATATCATCTCTCCTACTTTCACCATATCTCCATCCTTGAAGTATAGTTTGGATCCATACGGTATATTAGCAGTAGTCAAAACGATACCTGATTTCGGTTCGATAATTCTCATTTCAGCAAGTCGACCGACAACAACATCCACATTATCTTTATTCTTGACAGTGCGGAGTTCATCGATTTCAAGTTTACCATCATAGCGTGAGGTTACATCCTTCACAGCAGCAACGTTGCTTGCAACACCACCGACGTGGAATGTACGAAGGGTCAGCTGTGTACCGGGCTCTCCGATTGACTGGGCTGCGATAACGCCCACTGCCTCTCCCTTCTGAACCATCCTATGGTTAGAAAGGTTACGTCCATAACACTTGGCACAAACACCTCTCTTTGACTCACATGTCAAGACTGAACGGATCTCAACAGATTCAATCGGTGATTTCTCTATCCTTTCTGCAAGAGCCTCAGTGATCTCTTCGCCGGCATGAACGATTACATCTTCCGGATTAAAAGGATCAACTATATCATGCACAGAAACCCTTCCGAGGATTCTTTCGCTTAAAGAAGCGACAACCTCTTCGTTATTCTTAATTTCTCTACATTCGAGACCACGCAATGTTCCGCAGTCTTCTTCAGTAATGATTACGTCGTGTGCAACGTCAACAAGACGTCTTGTCAAATATCCGGCATCCGCTGTCTTCAATGCAGTGTCGGCAAGACCTTTACGTGCTCCGTGGGTTGAGATAAAATACTCAAGCACCGAAAGACCCTCCTTAAAGTTTGCAAGAATCGGGTTTTCGATAATCTGACCACCTTCCGCTCCGGCTTTCTGAGGTTTCGCCATCAATCCACGCATACCTGAAAGCTGTCTGATCTGGTCTTTTGAACCACGGGCTCCTGAGTCAAGCATCATATAGACTGAATTGAAGCCTTGTTGGTCTTCTTCCATCTCTTTCATCAGGGTGTCGGCCACACGCTTATTTACATGTGTCCAGATATCAATCACCTGATTGTAACGGTCTTTATCACCGATGAGACCCATCTGATAGTTGGCCAAAACTTCTTCAACCTGGGCATTTCCCTCTGCTACATATTCCTCTTTCTTATCCGGAATAATAACATCTCCAAGGTTGAACGACAATCCTCCACGGAACGCCATCTTGTATCCAAGATTCTTGATATCGTCAAGGAATTGTGCCGAACGGGTCACACCACAAGTTTTGATTACCTTACCGATGATGTTTCTTAAAGATTTCTTGGATATGATTTCATTTACATATCCTATTTCGTGGGGCACATACTGATTGAACAACACCCGACCCACTGATGTATCCTTAAGAAGTTTCTTATATGGTTTCCCCTCTTCATCAACATCGTCAACCAAAACGGTCACGGGCGCATGAAGAGTTACCTTTCCTTCGTTATAAGCTATTTCTGCCTCTTCGGGGCCGTAGAATACACTGCCTTCACCTTTATCTCCTTTACGAAGCTTAGTGATATAATAGAGACCTAAAACCATGTCTTGTGATGGCACAGTGATAGGTGCACCATTAGCGGGGTTAAGTATATTGTGGGCTCCAAGCATCAACATCTGGGCCTCAAGAATAGCCTCGTTGCCCAATGGCAAATGCACTGCCATCTGGTCACCGTCGAAGTCAGCATTGAAAGCCGTACATGCCAAGGGATGCAACTGGATTGCCTTACCCTCTATCATCTTTGGTTGGAAAGCCTGAATACCAAGACGGTGAAGTGTCGGAGCACGGTTGAGCAATACAGGATGTCCTTTCATCACATGTTCAAGAATATCCCATACCACCGGTTCCTTCCTGTCTACTATCTTTTTAGCACTCTTAACTGTCTTGACAATTCCTCTCTCTATGAGTTTACGAATGATAAACGGCTTATAGAGCTCTGCTGCCATAAGTTTCGGAATGCCACATTCATGCATCTTAAGCTCCGGACCTACAACAATTACGGAACGTGCTGAATAATCCACACGTTTTCCAAGCAGATTCTGACGGAAACGACCCTGCTTCCCTTTCAAGCTGTCTGAAAGTGATTTGAGCGGACGGTTTACCTCGCTCTTCACTGCTGATGCCTTGCGACTGTTGTCGAGCAGAGAATCAACTGCCTCCTGAAGAAGCCTCTTCTCGTTCCTGAGAATCACTTCGGGAGCCTTTATCTCAATAAGACGTTTCAGACGATTATTACGTATGATAACTCTTCTGTAGAGATCATTTAAATCGGAAGTTGCGAAGCGTCCGCCATCAAGTGGCACCAAAGGACGAAGTTCCGGCGGTATAACCGGCACTGCCTTTAGGATCATCCATTCGGGACGGTTACGATCCATGCTCGCTATGAACGAATTGACAACCTGAAGACGTTTCAATGAGTCTGTTTTCTTTTGTTGGGAGCCACCTTTGCTGGCTTCGTCTCTCAACTTGTTGGCGAGACTCTCAAGCTTGATCTCTTTCAAAAGATCATACACTGCTTCTGCTCCCATCTTGGCCACAAATTTATTCGGGTCGTCGTCGGGCAGCAAACGCTGATCTTCGGGCAAGTTATCGATGATTTCAAGATACTCTTCCTCTGTGAGCAAATCAAGCTTTTCTCTTCCGGTTGTTCCGGGATTGATCACTACATATCTTTCATAATATATGATAGAATCAAGTTTCTTTGAAGGAAGACCTAAAAGATACCCGATCTTGTTGGGCAATGAACGGAAATACCAGATATGAGCCACCGGCACTACGAGCTCGATATGCCCCATCCTCTCTCTTCTCACTTTCTTTTCGGTCACTTCAACGCCACAATGATTACATACTATTCCCTTGTAGCGAATTCTCTTATATTTACCGCAGTGGCATTCATAGTCTTTTACAGGACCGAAAATCTTCTCGCAGAACAAACCATCTCTTTCCGGCTTGTAGGTACGATAGTTGATTGTTTCCGGTTTGAGCACTTCCCCGCTGCTCTTGGCCTTGATTTCTTCAGGTGAGGCCAAGCCGATAGTTATCTTAGAGAAATTGCTTTTCAGTTTGTTATCTCTTTTTAATGCCATATATTTATTCTCCTATTATCAGCTTTATAAGGATTTTTCCCTAATTGAAGGCGAGAGTTTAAACTTTTATTATTTAAACCCTCAAGCCTTTTATTCAAGTGTGATGCTCAAGCCTAATCCCCTCAATTCGTGGAGCAAGACATTTAAGGACTCAGGAATACCCGGATTTGGCATCGGGTCGCCCTTCACAATGGCCTCATAGGCTTTGCTACGTCCCATCACGTCGTCGCTCTTGATTGTCAGGATTTCCTGAAGGATATGGGCTGCTCCGAATGCTTCAAGAGCCCAAACCTCCATCTCTCCGAATCTTTGTCCACCAAATTGTGCCTTACCTCCGAGAGGTTGCTGGGTGATCAATGAATACGGACCAATTGAGCGGGCATGCATCTTATCTTCAACCATGTGGCCCAATTTAAGCATGTAAATGACGCCCACTGTGGCCGGTTGGTCGAATCTGTCGCCGGTGCCTCCGTCATATAGATAAGTCTTTCCATAACGCGGAAGGCCTGCTTTATCTGTCCATTCATTAAGATCCTCAAGACTTGCGCCATCAAAAATAGGTGTTGCAAATTTCTCGCCAAGTTCCTTTCCGGCCCAGCCCAAAACTGTCTCGAAAATCTGACCAAGGTTCATACGTGAGGGCACACCCAAGGGGTTAAGAACGATATCCACGGGAGTACCATCCTCAAGGAATGGCATGTCTTCCTGACGTACCACTCTTGAAACAATACCCTTGTTTCCGTGACGTCCCGCCATCTTGTCGCCCACTCCTATCTTACGCTTCTTAGCGATATAAACCTTGGCAAGCTGCATGATGCCTGAAGGAAGCTCATCACCGATGGTGATATCAAATTTCTTTCTCCTTAATTCGCTGTCAATCTGCTTTGACTTCTTGAGATAATTAGTCACAAGGTCAGTCACCATCTGATTGATACGCTCATCGTCAGTCCAATCTGCAAGATTGATTGTTTCATAATCGATATTGCCAAATGTCTGGTCGTCAAACCTTGCTCCCTTCGGGATAATATCGGCTCCAATGAAGTCTTTGACGCCGGCTGAAACTTTACCTTTCAGGAGTTTCTGGAGCTTGCCTACGAGAATTCCTCTCAATTCTTCCTGCTTGTCTTCATATTCTTCGTCAAGCTTTGGCAATTGAGCATTTGCACTCTTCTTATTATTCTTATTCTTTACAGCTCTGGAGAAGAGATTGGTGCCTATAACAACGCCCTTAAGTGACGGAGTAGCTTTTAGAGATGCATCCTTCACATCTCCGGCCTTATCTCCAAAGATTGCACGAAGCAATTTCTCTTCAGGAGTCGGATCGCTCTCACCTTTCGGAGTGATCTTACCGATCATAATATCACCGGGCACCACATGTGCTCCAACTCTGATTATACCTCTCTCATCAAGATCCTTGGTGGCCTCTTCGCTGACGTTAGGAATGTCGCTTGTGAGCTCTTCCATTCCTCGTTTAGTCTCCCTGACTTCAAGAGAATATTCATCAACATGCACTGATGTCAGGATATCTTCCATCACCATTCTCTCATTGAGCACGATAGCATCCTCATAGTTATATCCTTTCCATGGCATGAAAGCCACTTTCAGGTTTCTTCCGAGTGCCAACTCTCCATTTTCCGTTGAATAACCCTCGGTCAGGATATCACCCTCCTTGACTCTTTGTCCCACTTCACAAATAGGACGAAGGTCAATAGTAGTGCTCTGGTTTGTACGACGGAATTTCGGAATATGATACTCCTTCACTGCAGGCTCGAATGAAACGAATTCCTCATCCTCTGTGCGATCATATTTTATCTTGATGACAGTTGCATCAACATATTCCACAACTCCGCTTCCTTCTGCCGTAATCTGAGTACGCGAGTCACGTATCAGCTGGCCCTCTATACCCGTACCGACAATAGGAGCCTCGCTTCTCAGCAAGGGTACTGCCTGGCGCATCATGTTTGAACCCATCAATGCACGGTTTGCGTCGTCATGCTCAAGGAAGGGAATCAATGATGCTGCTATAGAGGCTATCTGTATGGGGGATACATCCATAAGATCCACCTGTGAAGGAGCAACAATCGGGAAGTCGGCTTCATGTCTTGCCTTTACTTTTGTACGTACAAATGTACCGTCATCATTCAATGGTGCATTCCCTTGAGCAATGACCTTCCCTTCCTCCACTTCGGCTGCCATATAGACAACGTCTTTATTGTCGATGTCTACCCTACCATCTTTTACTTCACGATAAGGAGTCTCGATAAAACCGAGATTATTTATCTTGGCATATACGCAAAGAGAAGAAATCAAACCGATATTGGGTCCTTCAGGAGTCTCAATCGGACAAAGACGTCCGTAGTGAGTGTAGTGTACGTCACGCACCTCGAAACCTGCTCTTTCTCTTGACAAACCGCCGGGACCTAAAGCTGACATACGGCGCTTATGAGTGATCTCTGCAAGCGGATTGGTCTGATCCATAAATTGAGAGAGAGCATTCGTGCCGAAATAAGTATTGATTACGGAGGATATTGTCTTGGCGTTAATAAGGTCTATCGGTTTAAATACCTCATTATCACGAATATTCATCCTCTCGCGAATGGTTCTTGCCATTCTTGACAGACCCGTCGAGAATTGATTATAAAGTTGCTCTCCAACGGTTCTGACACGTCGGTTGCTCAAATGGTCGATGTCGTCTACATCGCTCTTTGAATTAATCAACCCGATGAGGTATTTGATAATTGCAATGATGTCATCTCTTGTGAGAACTCTTACATTATCAGGAATATTCAGATCAAGTTTCTTATTGATTCTGAATCTACCCACCTCACCAAGGTCATATCTCTTCTCAGAGAAGAAAAGATTGGTGATAACCTCGCGAGCGCTCGCATCATCCGGTGGCTCGGCATTTCTCAACTGCCTGTAGATATGTTGAATAGCCTCCTTCTCTGAGTTTGACTGGTCTTTTTGTAAAGTATTGAAGATTATGCTATAGTCTACTGCGCTGACATTCTCTTTTTCCAAAAGAACTGTTTTTGCGCCGCTTTCAATGATTGCATCTATGTGCTCCTCCGTGAGTTCTACACCACGGTCAACAATTTGCTGGGTGCGTTCTACAGAAACCACCTCACCCGTGGTGTCGTCAGAAAAGTCTTCAATCCAACTCTTCACAACTCTACCGGCGAGCTTTCTGCCAAGCACTTTCTGCAAGCTTGAACGAGTGGCCTTCACCTCCTCTGCGAGGTCAAATATCTGAATGATATCTTTATCACTTTCAAGCCCGATGGCTCTCAAAAGAGTGGTGACGGGTAATTTCTTTTTTCTGTCGATATATGCATACATGACATTATTAATGTCTGTAGCAAATTCTATCCAGCTTCCACGGAAAGGAATTATCCTGGCTGAATAGAGTTTTGTGCCGTTAGCATGAGTGCTCTGGCCGAAGAAGACGCCCGGAGAACGGTGAAGCTGAGAAACAACTACTCTTTCGGCACCGTTTATCACGAATGTTCCCTGTTCAGTCATATAAGGGATCGGCCCCAGATACACATCTTGTATCGTAGTGTCGAAATCCTCATGGTCGGGATCCGTACAATACAACTTCAATTTTGCCTTCAAAGGCACACTATAAGTCAGACCTCTTTCGAGACACTCCTGAATGGTGTATCTCGGCGGGTCGATATAATAATCCAAGAATTCAAGTACGTAATTATTGCGCGTATCGGCAATCGGGAAATTTTCCTCAAACACTTTATACAACCCCTGTTTCTTACGTTGCTCCGGTGGAACGTCCAGCTGTAGGAAATCTTTAAATGATTTTAATTGCACCTCAAGGAAATCCGGGAAAGGAAGAGGATTCTTGATCGAAGCGAAATTTACGCGGGGTTTTTCTACAGAATTTACTGCCATTTCGAAATGTGCTTTATATCATGATATGAAAGGTTCGGGACTTTCCATCCCGGCGGCACACATATTTGTATGCCAAAAAAAGGTTAAGAACACACCTTTCGAGTGCTCTTAACCTATGTTTTGGTAAAGTAGTATATTACTTAAGTTCAATTTCAGCACCGGCCTCTTCAAGCTGTTTCTTAAGACCCTCTGCCTCTGCTTTGGGGAGACCTTCCTTAACAACACCGGGAGCGCCGTCTACGAGAGCTTTAGCCTCTTTCAAACCAAGACCGGTGAGTTCTTTCACGAGCTTAACTACTGCAAGTTTGTTAGCGCCTGCTGCTTTGAGCACTACGTCGAAGCTTGATTTCTCTTCTTCCGCCGGACCTGCTGCTGCTGCCGGGCCTGCTGCCACTGCTACTGCTGCAGCTGCCGGTTCGATGCCATATTCATCCTTAAGGATCTGTGCAAGCTCATTAACTTCTTTTACGGTGAGGTTCACCAATTGTTCTGCAAATGCTTTTAAATCTGCCATTGTAGTATCTGTTTTTAATTTTTTCGTTATTATTTTTATTTGTTAGACAAGGTTTCGAGCACTCCATGAATCTTATGCCCGGCGCTTCCCTGAAGGGCGCTGACAACATTCTTGGCAGGACTCTGAAGCAATCCGATAAGATCGCCGATGAGTTCGTTCTTGCTCTTGATATTGCTCAGGGTGTCTAACTGATCTTCCCCGATATAGACAGACTCCTCGACAAAGGCTCCCTTCAACAATGGAAGTGTCTCCTTTTTCTGACGGAATTTCTTGATTAGCTTAGCAGGGGCATTCCCCACGTTGCTCAGCAAGAGGGTCGTCTCGCCGTGTAGCAGTCCGTAAAGCTCTGAATAATCATTAGGGCTGTTTTCAAACGCTATCTTCAGAAGCGTGTTCTTCACACACAACATCTTTATGTCATCTTTGAAGCAAGCTCTACGCAAAGCGCTTGTCTTCTCTGCATTCAAACCTGATGTCTGGGTCAGATAAACGCATGAATATTCTGAAAGAGCGTTCCCTATTTTCTCTATCACAAGTGTTTTATCTTCCTTTTTCATCTCTTAACGTGTTTATTCGGTGATAGATTTTGGTTCCACCTTCACCCCGGGGCTCATGGTGCTGGAAAGATAAATACTCTTGATATAGGTGCCTTTCGCTGTTGCCGGTTTCAATTTTATCAACGTATTGATAAATTCCCTGGCATTATCGCTCATCTGTTCGGGAGTGAAGCTCACTTTACCGATTGATGCGTGAACAATACCGGTTTTGTCTACCTTGAAGTCAATCTTACCTTGTTTAACTTCTTTGACAGCTTTGGCAACATCCATAGTCACTGTGCCACTCTTAGGGTTAGGCATTAGTCCGCGAGGACCAAGAATCCTTCCCAAAGGGCCAAGCTTACCCATAACTGAGGGTTGTGTGATGATGACATCTACATCTGTCCATCCACCCTTAATTTTGTCGATATATTCATCGAGGCCAACATAGTCGGCTCCAGCCTCTTTGGCTGCAGCTTCCGCATCAGCATTACAGAGCACTAATACTCGCACTTGTTTTCCTGTGCCATGAGGAAGGGATACGACACCACGCACCATCTGATCTGCTTTCCTCGGATCCACGCCTAAACGTACATCTATGTCGAAAGAAGCATCAAATTTAGCATAGTTCACTTCCTTTACCTTCTCTGTAGCCTCATTCAAGTTATAGGCTTTGCCAGGTTCAATCTTCGACAAAGCCAACTTCTGATTTTTTGTAAGTTTTCCCATTGTTGAAGATTATTTAAACATTTTCAGGGAATGCTCCCTTTACTGTGATACCCATACTTCTTGCAGTTCCGGCCACCATTTTCATAGCCGATTTAACAGTGAAGCAGTTCAAATCCGGCATCTTGTCTTCAGCAATTGTCTTCACCTGATCCCATGTTATCTCTGCAACCTTAGTACGGTTAGGCTGTGCCGAGCCGCTCTTGATCTTGGCTACCTCCTTGAGCTGTACAGCCACCGGTGGTGTCTTTACTACAAAATCAAAAGATTTGTCGGCATAGTAAGTGATAACAACCGGCAATACTTTTCCGGCCTTATCCTGGGTACGGGCATTAAATTGCTTGCAAAATTCCATGATGTTGATACCCTTTGAACCCAACGCCGGTCCTACCGGTGGTGAGGGATTCGCAGCGCCACCCTTAATCTGCAATTTAATTTGTCCAGCAATTTCTTTTGCCATGTCTGTTAATATTTTAACTGTTTGTGCATGTCAGAGAGTCTCCTTGGCCGTAACATACCTTAGATTCTTTCCACCTGCGTGTTTTCCAACTCTAAATCTGTGGGTCGCCCGAAAATCTTGACTTCTACCTTAATCTTTCTCCTGTCGGAATTCACCTCCCTTATGGTACCGGTGAAGCCGGAGAATGGTCCGAAGTTAACTTTCACAGCTTCGCCAACAGCGAAATCATTTGCATCTTCTGCCTGAGCATTCATAGATTCATCTATAGCTCCAAGCATCCTCATAACTTCTGCCTCACGCAATGGTTCCGGCTTTGAGGTCTTGCTCCTTCCACGCAAAAAGTCAATCACATTTGTGGTGTTGCGAAGTTCATAGATCACCTCTCCGGTCAGTTCTGCCTCTATAAAGACATAACCGCTGTAGAGATTCTTCTCCTTCACAACTTTCTTGCCGTTGCGGGAAGTGTAAACCTTCTCTGTCGGAATCAATACTTGAGATACATAATTGCCAAGGTCGGTGTTCTTGATTGCTGCATCAAGCACCTCCTTGACCTTAGCCTCTTTGCCTGCTATGGCACGCAACACGTACCATTCTTTCTTTCCTTCAGCCATTGAGACAATAATATTAGAAACCGAAACTATAAATGATTTCCATCAAATGATTGAAAATCCAGTCAACAACCCAGATAAACGCTGCGATAATGACGGAAGCTACCAAAACGAGCACCGAACTGTTGACAAGTTGTTTTTGAGTTGGCCAGGACACCTTATAGACTAACTCGTCATAAGATTCCTTTATGCTATTTATTAATTTCATATCTTCTTCTGTTGGCACGGGAAGAGAGACTCGAACTCCCGACACCTGGTTTTGGAGACCAGTGCTCTACCAACTGAGCTATTCCCGTAAGTAATGGAGCCTCCTAAGCCGAAGGCTCCATCTTTATTGATTTCTTAATCTTGTTCTCTATTTAATTAGTCGTCGAGAATCTGAGTGATCTGACCTGAACCAACTGTTCTACCACCTTCACGGATTGCGAAACGGAGACCTTGGTCGCATGCTACCGGGTTGATCAACTTAACGTCGATTTCAACGTTGTCACCGGGCATTACCATTTCTACTCCTTCCGGAAGTTTGATCTCTCCGGTCACGTCAAGTGTACGGATGTAGAACTGAGGACGATAATTGTTGTGGAACGGAGTGTGACGGCCACCTTCTTCTTTCTTCAGGATATAAACCTGAGCCTTGAAGTGATCGTGAGGTTTAACTTTACCCGGGTGGCAGATAACCATACCACGGCGAACCTCATCTTTGTCAACACCACGGAGGAGAAGACCTACGTTATCACCGGCCTGTCCTTCGTCGAGAAGTTTACGGAACATCTCAACACCTGTAACTGTTGATTTTCTATCCTGACCGAGACCGAGGATCTGAACTTCATCACCAACTTTCACAACGCCTGTTTCGATACGACCTGTTGCTACTGTACCACGACCTGTGATTGAGAACACGTCTTCAACCGGCATAAGGAACGGTTTGTCAACGTCACGCGGAGGAAGCGGAATCCATGTGTCAACAGCATTCATAAGCTCCATAACCTTGTCAGTCCATTCCGGCTCACCGTTAAGAGCGCCAAGAGCTGAACCACGGATGATAGGAGTCTCATCGCCGTCATAGTCATATTGTGAAAGAAGATCACGCATTTCCATTTCTACGAGTTCGAGCATCTCTTCGTCGTCAACCATGTCACACTTGTTCATGAAGACAACAAGACGCGGAACGTTCACCTGGCGAGCCAAGAGGATGTGCTCACGAGTCTGAGGCATAACACCGTCAGTTGCAGCTACCACGATGATAGCACCGTCCATCTGAGCAGCACCTGTTACCATGTTCTTAACATAGTCGGCGTGTCCCGGGCAGTCTACGTGTGCATAGTGACGATCAGCTGTCTGATACTCTACGTGTGCAGTATTGATAGTGATACCACGCTCTTTCTCTTCAGGAGCGTTATCGATTGAATCAAATGAACGAACTTCGGAAAGACCTTTTTCAGCAAGCACTTTTGTGATAGCTGCGGTAAGAGTTGTTTTACCGTGGTCTACGTGTCCGATGGTACCGATATTTACATGCGGTTTGGTTCTTTCGAACTTTTCTTTTGCCATAGGTTTGTTTTGAATTATTAAGGTTTTGTATTTCTTTCTTTCGAGCCAATGGCGGGATTTGAACCCGCGACCTCTTCCTTACCAAGGAAGTGCTCTA
>JAFLTQ010000015.1 GCA_022510385.1 Muribaculaceae bacterium
AGACCCTCTGCTTGTAAGGCAGATGCTCTAAACCAGCTGAGCTAAACGCCCGATTGCGGTTGCAAAGTTAAATATATTTTTGTTTCCAACAAATTTTTATTTCAAAAAAATAGAAAATTGTGTTGTAGATACACCCCAAGGGGAAACCAAATATAATTAAATGCAACCCATAAAAATTTTTTATTTCAAGAGCTTCTATTCGTTGTTTTTAGTTTTCCATTCTTCGTAGAGAGGATAAAGGGCGGCAGGTCGGGTATTATACCAGCTATATCCAAAACGTCTTTCCGTGCCTATCTGGTCGAGCCTTTCGCGCGGCACACCGTCTCGGTCGCAGACAAAAGGACGACAGTTTTCGAGATCATAGAAACGAGCCCACAAGGGGTCGGCTCCGGGACGTTCCACTAAGAAGATATCAAAATCGGGATCACCACGGTGGCCTTTTCGTTCAAGAGCGACACCCTCCAACTTGTAGTCGTCAAACCATTTCATGGCGCCATGTATAGCTTTTCTTACACGTTGGTCGGGATTAGGAATCGACATCAGCACTTCCACGATTGCAGCGCTTTCCTGAGTGCAGAAAGAGGGTAATTCATAAGTGCGGGCAGGGGCAGGCTTGTAATCCACATGGTCATGTTGCTGACACCAAACGGTGGGCTCTCCATTCACCATGATCTGGGTGATAAGGATACACTCAATACCTCGATTGAAGGAATCTCTGAGCTTTTTGTGCATCTCTTCGTCAACTAATCCCGGTTGATATGGGTCACTACCGTTAAGAATCTCATTGAAGAGTTTGAGAATATTGGCGATGGCATCATCATTATATGTGATATGTACCTGATACCCCTCATTCACAGGCCAGAATTGTGGCCATCCTCCATTCTCATACTGGCCGGAGAGAAGATAGTCTAAAGCTTTGTTGAAACCATCCTTAAACCTCTGCTCTCCCGTAGCATCATAAAGACGTGCAAGAAATTGCATCTGTAACGTAGTGGCATCATTGTCGATGGTGGAATCATCCTGCCTGCTCTTTTGTGCTGCTATGCTGTCTCTCTGGGAAGGAGAGAGTTCATAGGTCATATCTGTGTTTTTTTGCCAACCTCCGGTCTCCCGCTGAAACAAGAGAAGGTTGTCGCCAATCATTTTAGCCCTTTCAGTTTTGAAAAACTCAGGATCAGTTTCGCGAAGAGTTGCTTTCCAATTTTTTGGTGCAGCAAAACCTAAAGAGACGGTTGTTATAACCATCGCCAAAACCATTATCAATACATTTATCTTTTTCATCTTACTTCTTACTTTTTACTCCCACAGCTCTCCACTCGCCATACTTATGTCGACCAATGGGTTAAGTATCTGTAGTCACTCCGTGACTCACTTAATGTTTATTTTTTGTTGTTTAATGTTTATTACTTTTGAACTTATCTTTTGTATTCCACTGCAGCCTGTTCTACCGGGATGCAAGATTTATACTCTTCAATGTAAGCACTGAAACCTGCCACTTCTTCAGGAGTCGGTGTAATACTTATGCCAGTATTCCCATTGAAGACTACCTTTTCAAGGTAATCCGGGAGATTTAGACTTTGACTATTATTGACCATATAAGCTGCAAGCAGGGCCATTCCCCAGGCTCCACCTTCTCCGGCAGTCTCCATCACTGATATCGGGGAGTTAAGAGCTGCTGCGAGGATTCTCTGACCCACTCCCTGGGTCTTGAAGAAACCTCCGTGTCCGGTGATTCTATCTACTTTCACTTTCTCCTCATTAAAGAGGATATCATTCCCAATCTTGAGGCAAGCCACGGCTGCATTGAGGTTGGTTCGTATAAAGTTAGCCAGATTGAAATTATTATTGACAGATCTCACAAAAAGGGGTCGTCCTTCAGCGAGGCCGGTGATGGGTTCGCCGGAGAAATAATTATAACTGATCAATCCCCCGCAGTCGGCATCCCCTTTGAGGGCATGATTATATAATTTGCCATAAATTTCATTGATATCGGCCTTTATACCCATTAATTCGCTAAATTCTCGGAAGATAGCCACCCATGCGTTTAGATCGGAGGTGCAGTTATTACAGTGGACCATAGCTACAAGGCTTCCGTCGGGAGTTGTCACCATATCGATCATCTCATAGGGTTTACTCAATTCCTTATCCACAACAATCATAGAGAAGGAGGATGTTCCTGCAGAGACATTCCCCGTGTGTTGTTTCACTGCATTTGTAGCCACCATTCCGGTGCCTGCATCACCTTCAGGAGGACAGAAGGGTATGCCGGGCTGCAACATACCTGACGGGTCAAGCAGTTTTGCACCCTCTTCCGTGAGCTTGCCTGCATTATCACCGGCCACGAGGATTTTGGGAAGAATTTGCTCAAGAGTGAATGGAAGATTTTGCTCATTCAGCAGAGAGTCAAATTTCTCCAACATTTTTGAATCATAGTTTTTGGTTTTCGGATCGACAGGAATCATTCCCGAGCCGTCACCGATTCCAATCACCTTTTCTCCTGTGAGCTGCCAATGGACATAACCTGCCAAAGTGGTTAAGAAAGCTATATCCTTAACATGCTGCTCGCCGTTAAGCATAGCTTGATAGAGATGAGAGATGCTCCAACGGAGAGGTATATTATAATTGAAAAGATTTGAAAGAATAGCGGCTGCCTCCCCGGTGTTGGTATTTCTCCATGTGCGGAAAGGTGTGAGTAAATTCCCGGTCATATCGAAAGGCATGTAGCCATGCATCATAGCACTGATGCCGATAGCTGCAAGATTTTTTATTTCCAGGCCATATTTATCTTTGACATCTTTTTTCAGGGAAGCATAACAATCTCGCAGCCCGTTTTTGATATCGTCAAGAGAGTAGGTCCAAAGATTGTTTTCCAACCTATTCTCCCAATCGTGTGTGCCTTGTGCGATGGGAATATTATTCTCGTCAATCAGAACAGCTTTGATACGGGTAGAGCCAAACTCTAATCCGAGTATGGCTTTACCCTCATCAATAATATTTATAGCGCTCATGTGGGCTGATGTTAGCAAAGTGATTTATTCAGCATGTAATAGACTTCGTTCCAGCGAAGCATATCTTTGAAGGCCGGGATAGTGGTATGAGCATTTATATGGGCCATCTCGATTCCGGCAATTTCGGCATAATCTTCCCAATATTCAGGCGAAATGACGTAAGAAAAACATGAATGGTGGGTTCCTCCGGCAAGAATCCAGGCAGCTGCCCCGGTTTCAAAGTTCGGCATTGGCACCCAAAGTGCGGATGCTACAGGAAGTTTCGGAAGCGGTTTTGACTTTATACACATGACATCGTTGACAATCAAGCGGAAACGGTTGCCAAGATCAACAACGGTAGCAGTCACTCCCGGTTTTGGAATAGAGGTGAAGACAAGACGAGCTGTGAGGCTCTTGCGGATGCCGATACCTAAGAAATGCACTTCCAATCTCGGTTTTTCCTCAGCAATAAGGGGACACACCTCAAGCATATGAGCCTGCAGTATAGAGCTGTTTTCTCCATCGAAGTTCAGTGTATAATCTTCCAGGAATGAGCAAGCCTTTCCTTCTGACATCACCCATACTGTTCTGTAAAGAGCCGCACTCTTCCAGTCTCCCTCGGCTCCGAATCCATATCCTTCAGCCATAAGTCGCTGGGATGCGAGACCGGGAATCTGATCGAACCCTACAAAATTTGGATCATTGATATCATGGGTGCCAAGGTCGTCGAAGTTGGTAGTGAATCCCTTGGCCCCTTTTTCTGTGAGAATGGCACGCAGAGCAAGCTCGGCCTTAGCGGAATTCCATATTTTCTGATATCCCTCGCTTTTAGGATCTTTCAGCCGGTCATCCACAACATATTCACGGAAATAGATGTTCACAAGCGCATCGACATCCTCATCTTTCACCTTTTTATAATATTCCATGAGCTCACTCACAGGAGTATAATCCACATGATAACCGAGTCGTTGTTCAGCTTCCACCTTGTCACCATCAGTGACAGCAACGTTATTCATTTGGTCGCCGAAACGAAGGATAAGCATATCCTGAGAATCGGCCCAGGCACAAGCGACTCTTTCCCAAACGGCGATACGGTTTTGAGCTACAGGGTCGGTCCAATGCCCTACCACTACTTTTCTGCGCAGACGCATCCTGCTGCAGATATGTCCGAATTCCCGGTCGCCATGGGCGCTTTGGTTAAGATTCATGAAATCCATATCCATTTCATTCCATGGAATCTCTTTATTATACTGCGTATGAAAATGTAGCAACGGCTTATTGAGCTGCTGAAGGCCGCGAATCCACATTTTCGCCGGAGAGAATGTGTGCATCCAGGTGATAACCCCCGCACATTTGGGTTCATTATTTGCTGCAAGCATGATGTCGCTCACCTCTTTAGAAGAGTTAGCGGTGCCTTTATACACAATTTTTACAGGTAGATTCCCGGATTTATTCAATCCTTCCACCATTTCTTTAGAATGAGCATCCACTTTTACGACGGCATCGCCTCCATATAGGAGCTGGGCGCCGGTGACCCACCAGATTTCATAGTTTTCAAACATATCGTTTATTTTGTTGGAGATTTATATCATTGTTAACAGTAGATAATTTTATTGTCCGTAGTAAGCATCAGGGCCATGCTTTCTGCTAAAATGTTTCTCTATGAGGAGAGGATTCATAGTAAGATCGGGATTGACAGAGAAGGCTATGAATGCCATTTTTGCCACCTGTTCAAGCACGACAGCATTATGCACAGCCTCATACGGAGTTTTACCCCATGTGAAGGGGCCATGATTGGTAACGAGCACTCCCGGAGTGTGGATGTGATTCAGATTCCGGAATCTCTCCACTATTACATTCCCGGTTTCAAGTTCATAATCCCCTTTCACCTCAGATTCAGTCATCAAACGGGTACAGGGGACAGCGTCATGGAAGTAGTCGGCATGCGTTGTACCAATATTGGGGATTTCCCGGCCAGCTTGCGCCCAAGCTGTGGCATATGTGGAATGAGTATGTACCACTCCACCTATTTCCGGGAATGTCCGGTATAAAACAAGGTGAGTAGGGGTATCGGATGATGGTTTTAGATCTCCCTCAACGACTTTGCCGCTAATAAGGTCGACGACTACCATATCCCGAGGTTTCATGTCATCGTAGCTTACTCCGGATGGCTTGATCACGACAAGGCCTTTTTCACGGTCGATGCCGGACACATTGCCCCAGGTGAAGATTACAAGGCCATGGTCAACTAATTCAAGATTAGCCTTGCAAACATCCTCTTTAAGTTTTTCAAGCATTGAGTTTTCTGTTTTTCGTTATTCTTAGATATTAAGGGAATGTTTTGATTTGATACTTTTTTACCAGAAATAGATGTAAAAGCATACGGTTATGCCGATTATGATGCATGTATTGACGATATCCCACACATTCCAGCTTTGACGAGTCACGAGCCTTTGCTCAGCCGTTGAAGTGCCAAACACCAGCCCCTTAATCTTATGTTCTTCAGGAGCTTTTGTGAACAGGGAAACCACAAACACCACAGCCAGACAGAACATCAGCATCCATCCGCAGAAGAAGAGCCAATTACAGTCGTAGAAGAGGTATTGGAACCAGCTATGATTTTCCGTAGGCATCACCGGCATATTACTGTAATAAATTTTAGCTCCGAGCCTCGTGATACCGACTACGAGGCCGGCAATAAGTCCCCACATTCCTCCTTGTGCGGAAGTGCGTTTCCATACTATACCCATGAGGAAGGCAGCGGCGATTCCCGGAGCCAGAACGGATTGGACATCCTGCAGGTAATTATAAAGCACATCCCCTACAGACCTCATCACCGGAATCCATAAGATTCCGAGCAACACAATAATTACAGTGGCTGCCTGACCGATAGCCACAAGTTTCTTTTGACTTGTCTTGGGTTTAAACCTCTGATAGAAATCAATAGTGAAGAGAGCAGCTGATGAGTTGAAAAGGGATGCCAATGAGCTCATAAGGGCAGCAAGGATTCCGCAGACAATCAAGCCTTTGACACCGGCAGGAAGGAGTCTGGCTACGAGAGTGGGGAAAGCGGCATCAGGAGTTGTAAGGCGGAATACCTCTCCATTTACAACCACCCCCTTGTTGGAAAGAGCAAAGGCTATCATACCCGGGATAAGGAAGAGGAACACGGGGAGTAGTTTAAGGTAGGCGCCGAAGATTGTGCCTCTTCTTGACTCTTTCTGATCCTTACCGGATAGAACACGTTGCACGATAAACTGGTCGGTACACCAGTACCAAAATCCGATAACAGCCGACCCGATCAGAGCTCCGAGCCAGGGATAGTCGGGGTCGCGGTTGTCGCGGATAAGATTCACCATCGTGTCACCATATTCATTGACTGTCTGCATCTTGCATATTTCCATCATCTGCTCCCATCCTCCGAGAGCCTTAAGACCCAAAACCAGAATTATCATCGAGCCCAAAAGTAGGATAGGGGTTTGAACTACGGAGGTGTATAACACAGATTTCATACCTCCGAAAATGGTATAGAAAGCGGTTATCACCACAAGCCCTATAGCAGCGATCCAGAAGAAATCTATCCCTCCTATCTGCTCAATTCCGAACACCTGCTGGAACACAAGTCCGCCGGCATAAACAGTGACTGCAACTTTGGTCAGGACATAACTTATAAGGGAAATAAAAGATAGAATTGTTCTTGAGGCCGGATTATAACGTTTTTCAAGAAACTCCGGCATTGTGTACACCATAGAGCGTGCATAGAAAGGCACGAAGACCCAACCCAAAATCAGAATCATCCATCCCTGGATTTCCCAGTGAGCCATTGCCATACCGCTTGAAGCGCCGGCTCCGGCGAGCCCGATAAGGTGTTCAGATCCGATATTTGATGCAAAGATAGATGCTCCGATCACAATCCATGTGGCATCTTTGCCGCCTAAGAAATAATCTGCGGCATTGTTCTGTTTCTGGCGCATTACCCACCAGATGATGCCAATAAGTCCGCCACAGAAAAGACCTATAACAATCCAGTCTAAAGCAGCCATCTCCTCAAATTATTTGGTTGAAAATTTATAAATAGTATGGGAGTTATAGGTTTCTCCAGGATTCAACTGAGTGCTTGGCCATTGAGGTTTGTTGGGCGAATCCGGATAATGCTGGCTTTCCAGACAAACAGCGGCATGTTGATTATAGGTGATGCCATTTTTGCCGGAGACACTTCCGTTGAGGAAATTCCCGCTGTAGAGTTGCACGCCGGGTTCTGTTGTATACATAGTGAGGAGAATTCCGCTTTCAGGGTTGTAGAGCTCCACAGCCGGAACGTTTATATCTCCCTGAGTGTTTAGCACGAAATTATGGTCATATCCATTTCCATTCTTTATCTGCTCGTTGTCGAAGTTTTTGATATTTTCACCCAAGGGTCTTGCATTACGGAAATCAAAAGGAGTTCCCTCCACGGGAGAAAATTCGCCGGTAGTCATAAACGTTGAATCAACCGGAGTAAAGTGGTCGGCATTAACCATAATCAAATCATTAGTGACGGGTTGAGAGGGATTCCCTGACAGATTGAAATAAGAATGGTTTGTCATATTCAATATTGTCGGCTTGTTGGTAGTGCCGGTGTATTGAATGTCAAGAGAATTGTCATTCTTTAGAGTGTAGGTGACCTGCGCATTAACTTCTCCCGGGAAATTATTGTCGCCGTCAGGAGAAACAATTGTGAGAATAAGAGTTGAATCATTCGGTTGCTGAGCCTCATAGACCCTATACTGCCAACCTAAGGATCCCATTTCGCCTCCGCCATGCAGGCAATGGCCGAAATTATTCCGGGGAAGCTGAATTGTGTCTCCCTCTATGACGAATCTTCCTTGATTTATACGGTTGGCATATCTCCCGATAGAAGCTCCGAAATCAGTGAGATTATTTTCCGGGAAATAGTCTTGGATACTGTCAAAACCCAACACAACATCACGGAGTTCTCCATTCCTGTCGGCTACCATCAAAGAGACAAGCCTGCCACCGAAATTTGTTATACAGGCCTCTGTGCCTTGGGAATTCTCGAGAGTGTAAAGAGCTGTTGCTTTCCCTTGATATTGGCCTACGAAATTATTCGGATTAAGTCCCGATTTAGTAAGTTGCGGTCTCTCCTTGTGCGCTCCGCATGACGACATGATAATAAGAGCCGATAGGCCGGCAAGCCTTGTAATCCTTTTCATGATATCAGTTGGTTTATTGTTAAAGCAATCTATAAATATATACTCCTATTGAAAGAGATTCACCCAATTTAATTATATCTTTTGGTTCTATCTTACAACCGAATATTTTCCGGCCTTGTAAATTATAGAATCCTTATCTCCCGGCATAGTCACTTCAGCAGAATTCATATATCGATTCGACATAATTCTGTGATGTCACGGTTATAATGCAAAGGTAATAAAATAAGATTAAAAAAAGAATATAAACAATTTATTAACAGATTATACGTTAATGAAATAGTTATATTATACCCTCAATTTATTTAGAGCCAGTATCCAATTTATTTTAGAAAAAATGTTACGAAAAGTCAGAATAACATTAGGGATATTTTTTTTGATAGGAGCCACATTGCTGTTTTTGGATTTTACCGGCACAGTACATGCCTGGTTGGGATGGATAGCTAAAGTTCAATTCTTGCCCGCACTATTTGCAGTCAACATAGCTGTAATAGCCGGATTAGTGGGAATGACCCTCTTGTTCGGAAGAGTCTATTGCTCGGTGATATGCCCGATGGGAGTTTTACAAGATGTTATAGCGCGATTTGGGAAATGGAGCAAGAAGAACAGATATTCCTATTCTCCTGCATTAAATGTGTGGCGCTACACTCTTTTTGGGATTATGATTCTGGCTATAGTTTTAGGGATAGGGTCAATAGTGGGTCTTCTGGCTCCCTATAGTTCCTTTGGTCGAATTATCCATTCCCTATTTTCTCCTATTTATTTATGGGTCAACAATATCCTTGCCGGATTTGCTGAAAGAGCTGAGAGCTACTCCTTCTATTCAAGAGAAATATGGATCAAGAGTTGGGCTCTATTCGCCATATCCGCCGTGACACTCCTTGCCATAGGAATTCTTGCATGGAGAAACGGTAGAACCTATTGTAACTCCATCTGTCCTGTAGGGACATTTTTAGGTTTTCTGTCAAGGTATTCGTTATATCGTCCTACCATTGAAATATCCCGATGTAACAGTTGCGGACTCTGCGCTCGTAACTGCAAATCGGCATGTATCGACAGTAAAGCTCACAAAATAGATTATTCGCGATGCGTAAGTTGCATGGATTGCATTGGAAAATGCAATAAACAGGCGATAAAATACACCTACAAGAGAGAGGAGGCAGCAATAGCAACTCCGGCGGTTGAGACAGTGGAAACGGAAGTTGATGATTCATCAAGACGTAATTTCCTTGGATTAATGGCTTTTGTAGGAGGGAGCGCATTGATGAAGGCGGCAGAAAAAACCGTAGACGGAGGGCTTGCAGTTATTGAAGACAAGAAGATACCGTTGAGAAATAAACATATATCACCTCCCGGTTCAAAGGGACATGTCAATATTGCCTCACGATGCACAGGTTGCCAGTTGTGTGTGACAGTTTGTCCGAATCATGTTTTAAGGCCATCCGGAAATCTTGAAAACTTTATGCATCCGGTAGCATCCTACGAAAGAGGATACTGTCGTCCGGAATGTACCAAATGTTCGGAAGTATGTCCTACAGGAGCAATTCAGAGGATAGACCCTGCAGAGAAGTCTGCCATACAGATTGGGCGCGCCCAATGGGTAAAAGAGAATTGTATCCCCCTGACGGATGAGGTGGCATGCGGTAACTGTGCGCGTCATTGCCCGGTGGAGGCTATTCAGATGGTGGCCTCTGTGAAAGGGGATGAGGAAAGTCTCAAGATACCGGCTGTCAATACAGAGAAATGTATCGGATGTGGCGCTTGTGAGAATCTTTGTCCGTCGCGACCCTTCAGCGCAATCTACGTAGAGGGGAATGAGACACATCGTGTCGTTTAATGTGTAATGCATAATTCGTAATTAAGAGTAAGAATTTAATGAATAAGGAGAATTTAGATAGGAGAGGGTTTCTTAAAAGATTGGGCCTTGGGGTTTCAGCAGCAGGCCTTACAATGGCCGGGTGTGGTAGTTCCGGGAAAAAACTTGTGGGAGCCGAAACCTCCAATATTCTCGACGAGGAGGGAGAGATGACCTATCGCATTAATCCACACACCGGTGATAAGGTGTCGATTTTAGGTTATGGATGCATGCGTTGGCCCTTTAAGGAGGCCAAAGAGGGTGAAGAGGAAGAGATTGATCAGGAAGCCGTCAATCGACTCGTAGATTATGCAATAGAGCACGGAGTAAATTATTTCGATACCTCACCTGCATATTGTCGCGGGAAATCAGAGACAGCCACAGGGATAGCTTTAAGTCGTCATCCGCGTGATAAATATTTTATAGCGACCAAGTTGTCGAATTTCTCACCCAAGACATGGAGCCGGGAAGAATCTTTAAAGATGTATCATAACTCCTTCAAGAAGTTGCAGGTGGATTATATTGATTATCTGTTGCTGCATGGTGTTGGAATGGGATCTGACGCAATGGAGGAATTCCGCAACCGCTACGTGGATAACGGAGTGCTTGACTTTCTTTTGAAAGAGAGGGAGGAGGGGAGAATCCGGAATCTCGGTTTTTCCTATCATGGAGATATAAAGGTGTTTGATTACCTGTTGGAAAACAATGACAAATATAATTGGGATTTTGTGCAGATACAGCATAATTATCTCGATTGGAATCATGCCAAGGATACAAATAAAAGGAACACTGATTCAGAATATCTTTATACGGAATTGGAGAAGAGGAATATCCCGGCCGTGATAATGGAGCCGCTTTTAGGAGGGAGGCTCTCGAATGTTCCTGATCATCTAATGGCCCGGCTTAAGGAGCAAGAACCGGAAAAAAGTGTAGCTTCCTGGGCCTTCCGTTATGCGGGCACTTTCCCTAATATTCTCACAGTGCTAAGTGGGATGACTTTTATGGAACATTTGGAAGATAACGTGTCGACATATAGCCCTTTGAAGCCATTGACGGATGAGGAGATAAAATTTCTCTATGACACTGCGGATCTTATGGTGCAATATCCCACAATAGCCTGCAATGACTGCAAATACTGCATGCCATGTCCATACGGGATTGACATACCGGCTATTCTGTTGCATTATAACAAATGTGTGAATCAAGGGAATATCCCTCAAAACAGCCGGCATCCCGACTATGCCAAGGCACGAAGGGCGTTTCTGATAGGGTATGACAGAAGTGTGCCGAAACTAAGACAGGCAAGCCATTGCATAGGGTGTGGGCAATGCGTGCCTCATTGCCCTCAGAATATAAAAATTCCGGATCGCCTGCATGCTATTGATGCTTTTGTGGAGAAAGTGAAACAAAACAAAGAGGAATTAGCTTAATTTTGCAGTTAATAATAAATAGAAGCTGTTCTTAGATTTTTATTACAATAAAAAAACAGATATATATTATGTTGGATTTTATAGGTGGACTTGGATTTCAGGAAATTCTTTTGATCGCATTAGTGGTGTTGCTATTCTTCGGAGGTAAGAAGATACCTGAAATGATGAAGGGTCTCGGAAAGGGTGTAAAAGCCTTCAAAGATGGTATGAAGGAAGTTGACACCGACGTTAAAGTAGAGGCAACCGAGGAATCAAAAAAAGATTGAAATCGGGGTTAATTGAGATAAAGAATGGTTGATAAAGAGGGGGCAGGCTCTTTCTGGGATCATCTTGATGAATTGCGAAATGTGCTGCTTAAGATTACCCTTGTGGCAATTTTATGCGGCATAGTTGCATTTTTGTTTAAAGAACTGCTTTTCACAATAGTTCTCGCTCCCAAAGAGGAGAGTTTCATCACCTACCGATGGATCGAAAAAATCGGGGGAGTTTTCAGTGCCACGCCGGTTGAGGGGTTTGATGTGAGTCTGATCAATACCGGACTTGCACAACAATTTGTTATACACATGAAGACTGCCTTATGTTTCGGAGTCTTGTGTGCCTCTCCCTATATCTTGTATCAATTGTTCCGGTTTGTATCCCCTGCTCTCTATGAAACAGAGCGCCGTTATGCATTGCAGGTAGTAGGGAACGGCTACCTGATGTTTATAGTAGGAGTTATGATAGGGTATTTTCTGATATTTCCCCTCACGTTCCGTTTCCTTGGCACTTATCAGGTGTCTGAAGAAGTTGTAAATATGATTTCTTTAGATTCCTATATGTCTACTTTGGTTCTGATTTGTCTGGCTATGGGCGTGGTGTTTGAATTGCCCGTTGTCTGTTGGCTCTTTGCCAGAATGGGATTCTTAAATTCCGCTTTCATGAAGAAGTATAGGAAACATTCAATAGTAGGTGTATTGATTGTAGCTGCTGTAATCACCCCTACGAGTGATGTCTTTACATTGCTTGCTGTTTCGCTGCCGATGTATCTTCTCTATGAAGCGAGTATACTATTAGTCTCATTCACTGAAAGGAAAAGAGAAAGGGAGGGAATTGAAAGCGATCTTATGACAACATAGCAAAGATACGACCTGTCGGGTAGGCTACACATAGGTTGTTGCATAACGGACGCGACAGGTCGGGTTACTATTGGTATCGGAATTGATAATTACCTTTTCAGTAGGGTTTTAACTTGCTTCACCACATTCTCGGGAGTGAATCCCAATTTTTCATCGAGCACTTTATAAGGTGCTGAAAAGCCGAATGATTCGAGCCCCCAAATAGAACCGTTTTCACCAACAAGTCCTAAAAGAGTGACGGGCAGCCCGGCAGTGAGACCGAATCGTTTGATTCCGGCAGGGAGCACTTCCAGTTGATATTCTCCCGGTTGCGAGCGGAATAAACCTTCAGAGGGTACAGAAACCACTCTAACCTTAATCCCCTCTTCACGTAGCAACGGTGCGGCAGCCACAAGAGTTGAAACCTCTGAGCCGGAGGCTATGAGCACCACATCGGGATTGGCATCTGCTCCGGCCACAATATATGCTCCTTTTGCTGCCTTCCCATATTCATTTCCTGCAGGGAGGTCTTTAATATTCTGGCGTGAAAATATAAGGGCTGTGGGAGTGTAGACATTCTCCATGGCCAGTTTCCACGCCTCGGTGGTTTCCTGTGCATCAGCAGGGCGAATCACCAGAATTGAATCACGTCCATGATGGTTCTTGAGTTTTTCCATCAGCCTTATCTGGGCCTCCTGTTCCACCGGTTCGTGAGTGGGCCCATCTTCGCCGACCCGGAATGCATCGTGAGTCCAAATGAATTTCACAGGCAACTCCATAAGAGCAGCCATACGAACAGCAGGTTTCATATAGTCGGAGAATACGAAGAAGGTCGCGCATGCTGCTATCACACCGCCATATAAAGCCATACCGATGCAACAACATGCCATCGTGAGCTCTGAAACTCCTGCTTGCAAGAATGAACCTGAAAAGTCTCCTCTCTTGAACGCCGTAGTGTTCTTGAGGAAGGAAATTGTCTTGTCAGATTCCGAAAGGTCTGCTGAAGAGCAAATCATATTTGGTACTTGCTTTGCCAATTCTGCAAGGACGGCACCGGATGCATTCCGGGTTGCATCATCCTCTTTTTGCACCACTTTGCTCCAGTCGATTTTTGGAGGTTTATTTTCAAACCAGAAGTTTAGTTGTGCTGCTTTCTCGGGTGATTGGGATGCCCATTTTTTCTCTTCCTCTTTCCGTTGAGCCACAATCTCTTTCAAGCTTTTAGCCCTTTCTGCATAAAGAGCCTTGACATCATCAAAAATCACGAACGGATCATCCGGATTGCCTCCGAGATTAATCACTGTATTGCGGAACGCATCTCCCCCGAGAGGAGCTCCATGAGTCTTGCAATTTCTTTCGTAAGAAGTGTTGTCAGCTTTGCGCGCACCTTTCCCCATTATGGTATGACCGATTATGAGGGTAGGTTTTTCGGTCTCTTTTAAAGCGTTATCCAAAGCCTTACGTATCTGCTCCACGTCATTTCCGTCGATTTCACAGACGCTCCAGCCCCAAGCACGATATTTCATCGCTGTGTTTTCTGAAGTGACAGCTGATGTCTCGGTGGAAAGCTGAATATCATTAGAGTCATAATACATTATAAGGTTGTCGAGTCCGAGGTGACCTGCAAGCCTGCCGGCTCCCTGGGAAATCTCTTCCTGAATACCGCCATCGGATATGAATGTATAAATTTTCTCTTTGGCGAATCCCGGATTGGAGGTATGAGCGCTCAGGAACTTTGCAGCAATAGCGGCTCCGACAGCGTAGGTATGTCCCTGGCCGAGAGGTCCGGATGTATTTTCAATTCCTCTTGCAATCTCAAATTCAGGATGTCCTGTTGTGGGGCTCCCCCATTGACGGAGGTTTTTCAATTCCTCGAGAGAAAATTTGTTGATGAGAGCCAATTGGGCATAAAGCATTGGAGCCATATGACCCGGGTCAAGATAGAACCTGTCGCGACACTTCCAGGCAGGATCTTCAGGATCATAGACTAAATATTCGCTGTATAGTACATTTATGAAATCAGCTCCACCCATGGCTCCGCCGGGATGGCCTGACTTTGCTTTCTCAACCATAGAGGCTGCAAGAATTCTTATATTGTCTGCAGCTCTGTTCATCAATTCTTTGCTATTCATGTTTATTTTTTATTGAGTTTTTATGGTCCGCGATGGTATATGGAATCCAAAGATAATGAAATTTTATGATTATCAGGCAGAATCTCCCCAAAGAGTTTGTCTTTAAGCGGTTTGGGTTCCGGTTGTGCCCGGTTTAGTAGCTATGATTTCCGATTGTGACGAGGAGTTCTTTTATTTATCAAGACACTGTAGGATGGCTTTCCCCACACTTAAGGCTGATTGTGGATTTTGACCGGTGATTAATCTACCGTCGACGACAACATGATCTGTCCAGGGAGCCGCTCCGTCAAATATACCCCCTTCCTCTTGTAAGGCAGTTTGAAGCAAAAAAGGAACAAATTTAGCTGTACCATTGGCTGTCTCCTCTGCATTGGTGAAACAGTCAAAATGTTTGCTTTTGATTAGATTGTTGCCATCCGGCAGAAGAATTGGAAGCAAGCCGGCAGGCCCATGACACACTGCGGCCACTATTCCTCCTTTATTATAAATTGTTTCAGCTATTTCAGCTATCTTTTTATTTTCGGGGAAGTCAAACATTGCTCCGTGACCACCTGCATAAAAGATTGCCTTGTAATCCTCTGCATTTACCTCTTCAGGCTTCATTGTGGCCGACATCTTGTCTTGCCATTCCGGATTATCCCAAAATTTTCGATTGATAGGGTCATCGAGGTTAAAACCGTCAACCGGAGATCTGCCTCCTTTAGGGCTTACTACATCGATCTCATATTTTTCCCCCAGAACCGACCAAGGATGAGTGACCTCTGAAAGAAAATATCCTGTTTTCTTCCCGCTGTCGCCAAGTTCTCCATGGCTTGTGATGACAAATAAAATCTTATCTTTCATAATGCTTTATATAAAGGATGTATTTAAAAAAGATACATAAGATTAAGAGAGAATGATTGTTGGCTATAAGCCGGCACCGTTATCAGAGCCGATTTGTTATCCTTTTTCTCCCAATGAAACCATTTACGATAGAGCGGGAGCATCCAATAGCCAATTTGCGCGGAAAGTATTCCGATTCCGGCACCTGCTATGACATCATTCAGCCAATGGCTATTGTTATAAAGTCTCATGAAGGCCACACCTGTGGCCACAACGTAAGCTGCACTCCCAAATCCCCATCCGAATTCATGCCGGATTAATTCCGCTCCTGTAAAGGCTGTAGCCGTGTGACCTGACGGGAAAGAGTTACGCCTTGTAGATGAAGGCCGTTGCTCCCGAAAGGAGTATTTTGCAATATTGACCAGAGCAGCCATACTTAGATATGCGGTGGCTTCGACCGCAACTCTTTCTTTCCATTCGAGTTTTCGTTCTTTTTTATAAAATCCCAAACCCATATAACCTACAGCCGGCAGGTATTGAATCCAGTCGTCGAAATGTAGGTAATGATCACCCCGTAAATTATCCATTCCTTTTTGAATTTCCCGGTTCAGCTTATGGAAATCCTTCCAATAAACGCCAACTGTACCCACAGCCACCAAAGAAAGGGGGAAAATCAATTGCTTAGGTTTGAAATTTAGTCCAATATCGTTTTGTGAATCTTTCAGAATAGAGCCCGTTGCAATCCTTGAGATAGAGTCATTAACAGTTATCACATCATTGGCTTTTACAGAAGAGATACCAACAAACAGGGATAACAGTATGGCAAGAATTTTTCGTGGCATAAATTCAGATTATTCCAAATTATACTTCCTGTTGCACTCTCTTGCTTTGGTTTCTTAAAATCATCAGATTCCTTATATAAGCAACGAGTCCGAAAGATTGCCCTACTATAAGAACGATATCGTGTCTTATAAGACCGTAGGTCACAATACAGAGGGAGCCTGCAAGACTTAAAATCCAGAAACCGGCAGGTAGCAATGATGTGTTGCGTGCCGATGAATAAATATATTGATATATAAATCTAAGAGTAAACAGAATTTGGCTTAGTGATCCGTAAATCAATAACCAAAGAGGAATATCTTCATTATTGAACAAATTGGAGAAATTAGTCTCAAAATCGCTCAAAGCAAAACCTATAGCAATGAAAGGCGTTATGAATATGATGGTGCGTAGAATTGCCGGCAACTCTTTCCATACTCCCTTTATATTCAGGTTCCAGATATAAATGTAGTATGAGATTAACTGTCCTAAAATTATTGCGAAATCATTACGCAACCAACCGTAAACGCAAAGCAGGAATGAGCCTGCAATACTCAATATCCAGAACAGCGAAGGCGACAACACTCTTCGTGCCCTTTCCGACAGAATCCATTGCACGAGAATTCGAGCCGAAAAGAAACCTTGAGCCAGGAAACCAATCGCCATTATCAGGAGAGAACTCATGCTTTAAGATTTGAGTCGGCGACGTTGTAATTTATATATCTCTTTTTCATCCAACGGTAGGCAAAACAATCCATAAAAGGGGAGACGAGCCTGTTCCATAGATTATATTTCGACACGCCGGCCACCCGGGGGAAGTGTCTCACGGGAATCTGCTTTATCTTTCCTTCCTGAAGCAATATCAAAGCAGGGATAAACCTGTGCATGCCGGTAAAGAATGGAATTCTTTTTGCAAAGGAGGTGTTGATGATTTTCAAAGGACATCCTGTGTCTTGAACACCATCATTAGTCATCATTCTTCGGAATCCGTTGGCTATCTTCGACTGTAGTTTTTTAAAACCGGAATCTTTTCTGTCTGCCCTTATTCCCATCACAAGTTCATACTCTCCCGTGTAAGGCAACAACAGGTTAAAATCTTCCGGGGCGGTTTGAAGATCAGCATCAATATACCCGACAAGCTGTGACTCTGCATAATCTATACCCGCTTTTATAGCGGCACTCAGGCCCCTGTTGCGATCAAAAGAGATGTAATAGAAATCGTTGTTACGACGGCAAATATCTTTGATTTTGTCAAGGCTTGAGTCAGAACTGCAATCATTCACGAAAAGCACGCAACTTTTCTTGATTGCATTACCCAGATAAGCGCTTAACTTATCTTCTAAAGCCTGCATATTCTCTTCTTCGTTAAACACCGGCACAATGATTGTGAGGTCGTATTCAGAAGTCTTATTCATAATCAGATGATTTCTATTTATTGTATCACTGCCACGGAATATTTACCCACAGTGAATATCTCTCTACTATCTATTTCACTGCAATTTTTCTTATCTGTCACCAAGATAAAAGGAGATTTACCATAATTTTTGAAATCGTTGTTGTTTGCTTCGTTTTCAATGATCTCAACTTTTCTATGCAAATATACATCCAAATTTTCAGGTCGTCTAACATCGAGACATTTTATAGACGTGATTCCTGTGGTCTCTTCCACTTCTTTTATCTTGTCTGCCAAGTTTTTATAACCGATATAGTCATTAAATTCCGGCACTGCGAAACCGGCAAAGAAAATAGCTGCTAACATTCCGTAAATAATAGCCATAGATCCATTGTTGAACGGTCTTCGGGCTCTTTTTTGAAAGATAAAAAAGAGGGAAATGCCTCCGGAAAGGGTAAACGTTATTGCCACAAGCCAACACCACACCGAATCTTCGAAAGGAAGAACCCCGGAATGTTTGGCGATTGCATAAGCGGGTAGCACAAGCAAAAATATTACCGCAATTACGGCAAGCCCGGATTTTACTGATGCTTCTTTCTGATATCGTGGGAATGAAACAGCTGCCGAATAAATCATAAACGGGATGGCAGGAAGGAGATATATCTGGATTTTTGAACTAACACAAGAGAGGAGAATTAATGTCGTCACCGACACAACTATGAAAAAGGTTTGGAGGCTCTCTGTGAATCTCCGCCGGATTAAGCCGGTGATTATAAGTCCGATAATTGCCAATGTCCAAGGGATGAGGCAATATAACAAGCTGATTAAATAATAGTAGAATGGTCGGGCATGATGGAAGGAATTGACGGCTCGATCCATTGTTTGATGAAAGAGGAGGTTATTAAGGTATTCGGGTCCTCCCTCCAAATAAACCATACTGAACCATAGGGCAAACAATGGAATAAGGATGACCCAACAACGCCAGCCCCATGCCCTGCCGAATAACCTCAAATTTCTGCATATCAAGACATAAATCAAGATACATACAAACGGTATGAGAAAACCGTAAGGACCCTTTGTGAAGACTGCTAAAAAAATGAAAACCGGAAACCAACACTTGGCTAAATTATTGCGGGGATTCAGCTTTATTTTCCAGAATTCATAAAATGCAAGCACGATAAAGAGACACATCAGCATATCCATTCTCAAAACGAGAGTGGAAGCTATAAACAATCCTGAAAGGAGGAGCATTCCTTGTGAAACTATCCGGCAGTCGGTAGGGATTATATCTGCAGTCCAACGATCGAAAATGCGTGCAATCAAAATTGCGGGAAGCACCACCAAAATACTATAAAGCAGGAAATAATGACCTCCGGAAACACTCTTCAATGCCATCATGCCCCAAAAAAAGAGAGGGGGCTTGTCGGCATATGGAATTGAATGATTCGTGAATGCAAAGTAAGTATGATTTTCCAACGCTTCGTCAATTATGCTCAAATAGCGAAGCTCGTTGTCGGGCGTATAGTCCCGAAAAACAAAGATCGGGATTAATGCTATGATATAAAAAATATAGAAATATATAGTTTTGGTTCTCAACATTATCCGGAAACTTAATTTTGTGAATCACAAAATTAAGTATTTTTTCTTAAGTCGTAAAAAGACAAGAATATTCCAAAAATAAAAGTGAGAATCAAAATTATATCCCCTCTTTTACGAACCGACCTCTATGAAAAACTAATTCATAAAGTTTTAGGCAACATCATTTCTTACGCTTTTTAGAAGAACCTTTCGCTCCTGATCCTTTCCGGGCCTTCTCCTTCTTGGTTTTCTCTTTTTTGGGTTTGGTCTCTTTTTTTGCCTTAGAGGCAGCTTCTTTCTTTGAAAGAGGAATATTGGGATTCCCTTCATCCACCACAAGAGCAAAATCAAGCTGCTTCTTGTCAAGGTCAGCACGAGCCACTTGCACTCTGACGATATCTCCCAAAGTGTAAGTGTTATGATATTTCCTTCCGGTCAGGCAGAAATTCTTCTCGTCATAATCGTAATAATCGTCAGCAAGGTCTCTTACCGGCACCAGGCCTTCACACTTGTTTTCATCAAGTTCTACATAGAAGCCCCATTCGGTCACTCCGGAAATAACTCCTTCATAAATTTCTCCCAATCTGTTTTGCATATATTCCACCTGCTTATAGCGGATAGAAGCCCTTTCGGCGTTGGCAGCAAGTTGCTCCATATCTGAAGAATGTTTACACTCCTCTTCAAGTCTCACCTTGTCGGCGCTTCGCCCCCCTTCGGCATATTTGCTGAGGAGACGATGCACCATCATATCCGGATAACGGCGAATTGGGGATGTGAAGTGAGTGTAGTAGGGCACAGCGAGTCCGTAATGGCCAATGTTTTCTGTTGTATAGACAGCTTTCGCCATGCTTCGGATTGCAAGAATAGAAAGGAGATTCTCTTCTCCTCTACCTTTTACATCTTTCAACAATCTGTTGATGCCCGAATTGATTTCCTTAGGATTCCCGTCAGTCTTTACCCTAAAGCCGAAACGGGCTGCAATCTGTGAAAGATTTGTAATTTTTTCAGGATCCGGGTTATCATGCACCCTATAGACAAAATTCTTTGCTTTTTTACCTTTAGGCACTTTGCCAATATGCTCGGCCACAGTGATGTTTGCCAAGAGCATGAATTCTTCAATCAATTTGTTGGCATCTTTCGATTCTTTGAAAAAGACGCTTATCGGGCGACCCTCTTTGTCTATTTCAAACCTCACTTCAGCCCTGTCAAAATCAAGGGCGCCATTTTCATATCTTCTTTTGCGTAGCTCCTTGGCCAGCTTGTCAAGGGTCAGAATCTCCTCTTTGAAATCACCCTCTCCCGTTTCAATAATCTCCTGGGCCTCTTCATAAGTGAATCTTCTGTCAGACTTTATGACAGTCTTAACAATCCGGCTCTTGAGAACGTTGGCTTTATCATCCATCTCAAAGATTGTGGAATAAGTAAGTTTCTCTTCATTGGGACGGAGAGAACAAATGCCATTTGAGAGGTGCTCGGGTAGCATCGGGATTGTACGGTCAACAAGATATACACTTGTGGCTCTTTGCTTGGCCTCCTTTTCAATTATTGAAGTAGGAGAGACGTAATGAGTGACGTCGGCTATATGCACCCCCACTTCCCAGTGCCCGTTTCTTAATTTACGGATAGAAAGGGCATCATCAAAATCTTTTGCGTCACGGGGGTCGATAGTAAAGGTTGTGACCCCTCTGAAATCTTCACGTCGAGAAATCTCTTCAGGAGTTATCCCGGCTCCGATTGCATCGGCCGCCTTTTCTACATTTGCCGGATATTTGTAGGGTAGACCGAATTCGGCTAAAATTGCATGCATTTCAGCATTATTTTCACCTTTTTGGCCTAATATGTCGACTACCTCCCCTTTGGGATTCATCTCTTCTTCGCGCCATTGGGTGATGCGCACAATTGCCTTATCTCCTGTTTTGCCTCCTTTGAGTTTAGAGCGTGGTATTATGATATCTGCTGCAAGATATTTGGAATCTGTCACCAAAGATGCGTAATTCTTCTCCACATTCAAAGTGCCGATAAAAACTTGCTCTTTGGGTTCTACAATTTCTATCACTTTGGCTTCGGGCTCCTGACCGCGACGATGGGCAGATATCTCAACTCTTACCTTATCACCGTTGAGCGCATGGCGGGAATTCCTTTCTGCCACAAAAATAAGTTCATCATCAATCATCACACCGTTTCGGCCGTTGCTGCGCCTAACAAATTCTCCGACATTGGCAGTGCCTCGGTTGCTGTTTGCTTTATATTTGCCAAGCCCCACTTCCTGAATAAGGTCGGCTGCTGCCAATGTGTCGAGTATATTGATCACATCCATCCGGTTGGAGGGATGGGTGGCATTTATTGCGAAAGCTATTTGTTTATAATTGAATGACTGCTTGTTTTCTCTCTCAAGGAAATTGAGTATTAAATGCTCCAAATCTTGTTTCTTTATCCTTGGAGCAGTGTCTTTATTCGTTTTTTTTGCCATATAGTCTTTTCTTATCTTTTAATTTATAACATTCTTCTCCTAAATAAAGTTAACAAAAATATTCAAAATGACCTAAACCTGATAAAAAAATACCTCAAGCTATTACAACTATTACAATTGCAATTCCTGCTTTTTTGGAATAATGCTCTTTTAGAATTTTAATATCCTCAAAAAACCATGTATAAACCTGTAATCTGATGAGCAAAGAGGTTCATAACCTGTATCCCAATCCCGGAGGGGTAGAATTGAGGGTAATTTTACGGATATTCATTTTTTTGGTATCTTTGCCATATAATTTGATAGGTTTATCCATTTAAAATTATGAACAGTACTGAATTCCTAAAGAGATTACGCGAAACAGTCGAAGACTATATTGAAGGGGAGGAGAGCTATAGCGATGATGTTCAACTCGAGATCAACACAACCGACTGGAGTATGGATATTGCCGATCCGGAAAATGACCTTCCGAATTGTGACTATTATCCTATCTTGGATCTTGTGAAGATGAGCGTTGAAGAACCCGGTAAATGGGAACCGGATGAAGAGGCTATCGAGAGTATCGCAGCAGAATATGTCTTTACCGACGACTAACCCCTCAACTAAAAACTCACAACTCACAACTCACAACTTTTTCTTATAACTTAAAACTTATTACTCATTACTCATTACTCATTACTAACTCAACCCCTCATGGCTACTCTAACAAAAACAGATTTTCATTTCCCCGGTCAAACCGCCGTTTATCACGGGAAAGTGCGTGATGTCTATACTATACAGGACGACCTGATGGTTATGGTCGCTACCGACCGCATTTCAGCATTCGATGTCATTTTGCCTGAGGGTATACCATATAAAGGGCAGGTGCTGAATCAGATAGCAGCCTATTTCCTTGATGCTTCAGCAGATATTGTTCCTAACTGGAAAATGGGTGTTCCCGACCCGATGGCTACAATAGGGCTCAAAGCTGACGGTGTGCCCGTTGAAATGATTATAAGAGGCTATCTCACCGGAAGTGCATGGAGGGAATACAAAGCCGGCGCTCGAGAAATCTGTGGCGTCAGGTTGCCCGACGGTATGAGGGAAAATGAGAAATTCCCCGTTCCTATCATCACTCCTACCACCAAAGCTGCAGAGGGTCATGACGAAAACATATCTCGCGAGGAGATTATACGTCAAGGACTTGTGTCGGAAGATCACTACAGGGTTATGGAAGAGTACACCCGGAAACTCTTTGACCTGGGTACAAAAATGGCCCGGGAAAAGGGTTTGCTACTCGTAGATACAAAATATGAATTCGGAATCAGAGACGGCAAAGTGATCCTCATCGATGAAATCCACACCCCCGACTCTTCACGTTATTTCTATGCCGAAGGGTATGAAGAAAAATTTAAAAAAGGGGAACCACAACGTCAACTTAGCAAGGAATTCGTGCGCCAATGGCTTATAGAGAATGGCTTTATGGGGAAAGAGGGTCAAAAGGTGCCTTATATGAGTCCTGAGTTTATCAACTCCGTATCGGAAAGATATATAGAGCTTTATGAACACATCACGGGGATGAAATTTCATAAGGCTGATGAAACGGATCTCGCCGATCGCATCAAAACGAATGTGGAAGCGGCATTGATATCTCTTAGGAAGGATTTCTAATTTCCTTTACTTTCCGGGATGGAAGCCTCCTGGCATACTCCTGCAGGTGATCTCACTATAATAGTAAATCGTGGTAGGATTGTCTATTGTAATTGGGATGAAGAGGACTGTAGGCGCAAATATGTCAAAATATGTAGGGAATGTAATGAAAATTACGACACCGTTTCGGAATCTGATCTGATGTTCAAGACAAATGAAATGGTGATGGAGGCAGCCAAATCCGGGCTGCAAGAATATTTCGAGGGCAAACGACGTGAGTTTTCTCTGCCACTTGGATTAATAGGCACCTCTTTTCAGATTAAAGTGTGGGAAACACTTGCTTCCATAAAATATGGGGAGAAAGTTAGTTATAAAGAAATAGCGGAAAAATGCGGATGTTCGGGAGGAGTGAGAGCCGTAGCCTCCGCGTGCGGACAAAATCCGATAGCAATTATGATTCCGTGCCACAGGGTAGTATCCTCTAATGGAAAACTCGGAGGGTATACGGGTGGCGTAGAAAAAAAGGAGTATCTTTTGGCACTTGAAACTCCCGAGACGACTGAATCAACTCCAAAGACTTGAACAGAAATAAGACACCTAAAAAAGTATTTTACTCTATAGGAAATAATCGTAAGCCTGATAAACGTTGAATTTCTATAATGGCAAACCAGGGCATGAAATGCATAACTCAACTTTTTTAAGTAATTTTGAAAAAAATTTATGTCATGTCTTTGAAATGCGGTATCGTAGGATTGCCAAATGTCGGTAAATCCACTCTCTTTAATTGTCTGAGTAGCGCAAAAGCACAGTCTGCTAATTTTCCTTTCTGCACGATTGAACCAAACGTCGGGATGATCACAGTGCCCGATGAAAGGCTCAACAAGCTCGTGGAGATGTGCCAGCCTCGTAGCATTGTACCGGCCACAGTTGAAATAGTAGATATTGCCGGCCTCGTAAAGGGGGCTTCGAAAGGAGAAGGGCTCGGCAACAAGTTCCTTGCGAATATCCGCGAGACGGATGCGATTCTGCACGTATTGAGATGTTTTGACGATGATAATATCACCCACGTCGACGGCAGTGTAGACCCGGTCAGAGACATGGAGATTATAAATTATGAGCTACAACTCAAAGACCTTGAGAGCATTGATGCACGGATTGCCAAAACTGAAAAAGCTGCAAAGAGTGGCGGCGATAAACAGGCAAAGATGCAACTCGGAGTTTTGCAGGCATATAAAGAGGCTTTGGAACAAGGGAAACCGGCAAGATCGGTGGAATTTGAAACTGCCGACGAACAGAAATTCGCAAAAGAACTATTTCTGCTCACTAACAAGCCGGTGCTTTACGTATGCAACGTAGATGATGCATCTGCGGTTGATGGAAACAATTATGTGGAAGCGGTAAGAAAAGCAATTGAAGGAGAAAATTCTCAGTTGATGATTGTGGCCGCCGCCACAGAAAGTGATATAGCCGAATTGGAGACATCAGAAGAGAGAGCAGAATTCCTTGCTGAAATCGGCCTCACTGAAAGCGGCGTGAGCCGACTGATCAGAGCCGCTTATTCACTTCTTGATCTACAGACATATTTCACAGCCGGGCCCGATGAAGTCAGGGCATGGACTTTCTTAAGAGGCACTAAAGCACCTCAGGCAGCCGGAATTATTCATTCCGATTTCGAAAAAGGATTCATACGGGCTGAAGTTATCAAATATGAAGACTTCGTTAATCTCGGTTCGGAAAATGCCGTCAAAGAGGCCGGGAAAATGGGTGTTGAAGGGAAAGAGTATGTGGTTCAAGATGGAGATATTATGCATTTCCGTTTCAACGTTTGAAAATGTCGCATCACGGCTTGTCAATGGATGTTGCCGTGTATTAATAATTCCTAATTCCTAATTCTTTATTCATTTGAAACTTTCTCTTCCCTATCTCAACGAGCGTTACAACTATTGGAAACAGCGAATTGCTGAGGCCGGAATCTGGGACGTCGAAAAATTCGGTCCGGTAACGATTGTTATACGGCCAAACTGTAAAAGTTATAATGGTCTTTTTATTCGCAGATACTTGACAGTAGATGGTAAAAGACAGCTCGTCGACAGAATTTTTATCTATAACAAGGTTGAAGATTTCGACCCTAAATTTCTCGACAGCATCCTCGTTCATGAAATGATTCATCAATATATTTTTCAGAACCGACTTAAAGACAGAGGCCCTCACGGACCCTTATTCAGGGGTTTTATGAACCGGATCAATCTCTCTTTCGGGAAGGAGCTGAATATAAAAGTGGCAGACAGAAATCCTGATGCTAAAAGGCCTGAAATGGATGTGGTCAAATTGCACATAATCCATTTGATGCATCTTGAAACCGGTTTTAGCTATTGCAGCGTAATAAATCCCAAGAAAATACGTAATATTGAACAGATAGTAAGGGATAACTCAGAATATTGGAAAATCAAGGAGCGACACTGGGCTTATTCCTACGATCCAATCTTTAATCGCTACACAAAGTGCACCCGTTCCATTCATGGAATAAGGAAAGCGAGAGACGAGATGGAAGAATTCTGTCGACAACACAATATAATACTAATAAACAAAGAGAATTCCAATAATTTACAAATTCCAACAACTTAACAAGATAACTACATATGTGTGGAATAGTAGCAGTTTTCGATATAAAAAATAACCCGGAAGAGTTAAGGAGCGATGTCTTGAAGATGGCAAAGAAAATACGCCATCGTGGACCGGACTGGTCGGGAGTCTACACAGGCGTGCATGCCATCTTAGCTCACGAACGTCTGTCGATAGTCGACCCCGAATCGGGTTCACAACCCCTCAAAACATCTGACGGCAAGGTGATTTTAGCTGTCAATGGTGAAATATATAATCATAGGGGGATTCGTGAAAAATATAAGAATAATTATGAATTCCAAACCGGCAGTGACTGCGAGGTGATTCTTCCGCTTTATTGCGAAAAAGGCCCGGATTTCCTTGAAGACCTGAACGGGATTTTCGCCTTCGCTCTTTATGACGAGGAGAAAGATTATTGGCTTGTGGCTCGCGACCATATAGGCATAATCCCTTTATATACAGGCACCGATAAAGAGGGTAGGAGATATTTTGCGTCAGAACTGAAAGCACTTGAAGGCACTTGCAGTGTCATCGAGCCTTTCCCACCGGGCCACTACTTTGACAGCAAAGAAAGAAAATTTATCAAATGGTATAACCGGGAATGGTCGGACTACGAGAAAGTAAAGGATAATCCGTCAAATGTTGAGGATTTGAGAAAAGGATTAAGCGACGCCGTGAAAAGACAGTTGATGAGCGATGTCCCCTACGGTGTGCTCCTTTCAGGGGGACTCGATTCCTCCATAATTTCTGCTCTGGCAGCCAAATTTGCTCCCAAACGTATTGAAGATGAAGGAAGAAGCGTAGCTTGGTGGCCTCGTCTCCATTCATTTGCCGTAGGTCTGAAAGACTCCCCGGATCTCGCGGCATCTCGAAAAGTGGCGGAGCATATAGGTTCAATCCACCATGAAATCAATTTCACCATTCAGGAAGGAATCGATGCAATCAGAGATGTTATCTATTACATTGAAACCTATGATGTCACAACAGTCAGAGCCTCAACTCCCATGTATCTGCTGGCCCGCGTCATTAAGTCGATGGGTATAAAGATGGTTTTGTCGGGAGAAGGAGCCGACGAGTTGTTCGGTGGTTATCTATATTTCCACAAAGCTCCCAATGCCAAGGAATTCCATGAGGAAACTGTCAGGAAACTCTCAAAGCTTCACCTCTATGATTGCCTTCGCGCCAATAAATCCTTATCAGCCTGGGGTGTAGAAGGAAGAGTCCCATTCCTTGACAAGGAATTTATTGATATAGCCATGCGTTTTAACCCTGAGGGAAAAATGTCGGGCAAAAACGGTAAAATTGAAAAATGGGCATTGCGAAAAGCCTTCGAGGATATTCTTCCGGCAGAAGTTGCATGGCGTCAAAAAGAACAATTTTCCGACGGGGTGGGGTATTCATGGATCGATACCTTACGTGACATAGCGTCAAGTCAGGTCAGCGATGAAGAAATGAAGACGGCTCATTTACGCTTCCCCGTGAATCCTCCGAGGAACAAAGAGGAGTATTTCTATAGAAGTGTTTTTGAAGAACATTTCCCTTCAGCCACTGCCGCAGCGTGTGTGCCCTCCGTGCCCTCTGTAGCATGTAGCACCGCTGAGGCTCTCGCATGGGATGCATCTTTCCAAAACCAAAACGAGCCATCAGGAAGAGCCGTGGCCTCAGTGCATAATGCCGCTTATTGATATCATATAATATTTTGAGATCATATAACATTCTCGGAAACACAACTGCATTATTTAGATGTGGTTGTGTTTTTTCATAATATTCTAATATTTTTTTCGTTATTTTAGTGGATAATTTCACGAAAATGCCTAATCTATCTTTTTTTAACAGAAAAAACCTGATCCTATTTTCGGCTATTTGCTTAGCCGGACAATATAGCCATGCGTTCGATGCAGATTATTATGCAACCGGTTCAGCTCTTGCCGACGGTAACTGGGCAAAAATCGAAGTGACGGAAACAGGCATGCAATTCTTGAGCGACGCCACCCTCAGAAATCTGGGATTCTCAAGCCCGGAAAATGTCAATGTTTATGGGTATGGGGGTGTCATGATTCCTGAAAATCTTAACACGCCTGACGACTTGCCGCTTATTCCCTCTATAAGAACAGATGGCGGGATTATCTTTTTCGGCGAAGCATCCGTTGGATGGGAGATTAACAGCACGGGAACCTCAGCTTTCTCTCATATTTCTCACCCTTATTCCGACAGGGCTTATTATTTCGTGAGCGATGTAAACGAACAGCGACGTGCACCGGAAAAATATTCATCTCAGGCAGCTCCAAGTCAAACAATTACAACTTTCACTGAGCGCCTCGTGCATGAGCAAGACCTTTTCATGCCGATGGAGTCGGGGAGGTTGATGCTCGGAGAAGACTTCAAGACCCAAAGCTCGAGAAATTTCAATTTCTCTATGCCCGACAATACCGGCGATGCCACTGTTACCGTGGCTTTTGGTTGTAAAACATCTTCCGGCACTTCCTCAATTGTGGTGTCGGCCAACAACCGCCAACTCCCGGCTACAACCACCGACCAAATGGCATTTTCTTCATCCAAACTTATTGTTACAACCACAACTACAAAAACGGTGGAAAATCCCGGGAATTCTCTGAATCTTTCAATAAAGTTCAATGGATCCGGATCTGTCTCCACTGCTGCCCTTAATTATATTGAAGTTGAATATCCGAGAAATCTCCAAATAAATTCCGGAGAACTATATTTTTATATTTCTCCCAAGGAGGCTTCAGAAGTGGTCGTGTCAGGCGCCTCTGCAAGCACCTTGCTCTGGGACGTCACAGACCCGATTAATCCGAAAGAAATTTCCACAGTAAAATCCGGCTCCTCGCTATCTTTTATCTCCGATGCGGGATATCATGAATTTGTAGCTTTCGATACATCACGAATCTCCAGAAGCGTCACTCCGTCATGGAAAATTGAGAATCAGGATCTTCACTCGATTGAGGCTCCCGATATGCTTGTGATATGTCCGGCAGAGTTTCTTCCGGCGGCTCAGCGATTACAAGCTTTCCATTCTCAGACAGATGGTCTGCAACTTTGCATCCTGACGCCCGAGCAAATTTACAACGAATTCTCGTCAGGTAAACCGGATGTCACAGCTTTCAGAAAGCTTCTAAAAATGTGGTATGACCGTGCCGGAGGCGAAGTCGGTAAATTCCCGGCTTACTGCACAATAATGAGCAGGCCAACTTTCGACAACAAACAGATCACACCCCAAGTAAAAAATTCCGGTTATCCGCGCGTTCCTATTTGGCAATCACCTACAGGTGAAACCGAAACAACGTCCTATGGTACTGACGATTATATCGGAATGTTGGGCGATGTGCCCGGTCAATTCAATATCGGGTCAGCCGAAATTAATGTCGCAGTAGCAAGAATGCCATTCAAAACTCTCACAGAAGCCAACACCGTCTTAGACAAACTGGAGAATTATATCCTGAATCCGGATTTGGGTGCTTGGCGAAATAATGTTATGGTGATTGCCGACGACCAAGACAGCGGAGTTCATCTCGATCAGGCGGAAAAAGTGATAGCGGCAATGCAATCGCCTGCAAAGGGTACTGAATTCCAATATGAAAAGCTTTATCTTGATGCATACCCATTGGAATATTCAGGAGTGGGAGCAACCTACCCTCAGGCCCATAATCGTCTATTGAACAAGTGGAATGAAGGCCTCACCTTTATCGACTATATTGGGCATGCAAATGCTTCCTCATGGGGTCATGAATATCTTTTAACTTGGCCTAACATAATTTCGATGAGCAACCCACGCCTGCCTTTCATCTATGCGGCCACCTGTAACTTTATGAGATGGGATGCCAATGATGTCAGCGGAGCTGAAGTGTTATGGCTCCTTCCCAACTCGGGAGCTATCGGGCTTATTTGTCCAAGCAGAGAAGTGCTCATATCAGCTAACGGAGTATTAAATATAAGCACGGCTAAATATTTCTTCGCACAAGATGAACAGGGTAATTACCTTAGCGTGGGCGAAATTATGAGGCGTGGAAAAAATGACAGTAACACCGGAACCAACAAACTTCGGTACGCATTAATCGGAGACCCGTCATTGAGGCTCCCCTTCCCAAATCTTAATGTGATTGTGGATAAAGTTAATGGTGTCGAGCTTGCGGAAGCTAAAGAGGCTCCAATCTTAAAAGCACGGTCCACTGTCACAATCTCAGGCCATGTCGAAGATTTCTACGGCAACCATTCAGATGATTTTAACGGGATTGCTGAGATTACTCTTTATGATGCCGAGAAAGTCATCACTACCAACGGTAACGGCTCTGATGGAGTTCAATCTGTCTACAACGACCGTAAGACCCGTCTGTTCGTGGGAAGAACAACTGTAAAAGATGGTAAATGGGAAACAACCTTCACCATGCCCTCCGAAATCGAGAATAATTATTCGCCTGCCCTGATATCCCTCTATGCTTTCAGTGAGGATGGCCAAGAGGGAAACGGATCTTCTGATAAGATTTATGCTTATGGATATGATGAGGATGCTCCGGATGATTTCGAAGGGCCTAAGATGATTGAATTCTACCTTAACAATCCTTCATTTGTGAGTGGTAATCAGGTTAGTCCCAGTCCGACCCTGGTAGCCAAATTCTTTGATGAGTCAGGCATAAGTGTCTCTGAAGCCGGTATAGGCCACAACATATCTCTGACTCTCGACGGGACTACTTTTTATGATGATGTGGCTCTGTATTACCGACCGGATGAAAATGAATCGGGCACAGGAAGTCTCACTTATTCACTCGGAGAAGTGTCTCAAGGAAAACATACGCTCGAACTAACCGTGTGGGATAATGCCAACAATTCAACAACCGCCAGCCTTGAATTCTCAATTTCGGCTCTTTGGAAACCGGCCATCGAGATGCTGACCACCGATGTCAATCCGGCAGTCTCGAGTGTCAATTTCATTGTGGCAACAGATGGAAGCACTTCTTCTATGGAGTGTGCTATTGAAATTTTTGATATTTGGGGTAGAAAGGTTTGGAGAGATACGGCTCCCTCACTTACCAGCGCTTCAACGAGAACTTCCATGGGTTGGGATCTTTGTGACTTCGGAGGCTCAAGAGTTCCGGCAGGAATATATCTTTATAAAGCCACTGTCAAAACGGATTCCGGAGCAACTGTCACAAAAACGAAAAAACTTATTGTGAAATAGGGTAGAGCTTTACGGCTTAAAGGATTGAATCTGTGAATTTATGAAAACTATTGTGATTGACAACAGCAAGAAAATCAACGCAGGTTCACGTCCTTTCTCATGGTTTCTTATAGCTGATTCAGCAGTCAGCAACACCGGTAAACCCTTCTATTTACCCGATGAGAATGGTAGGATTTTGGCAACTCTCTCCGTTGCTATAAAGATTTCGCGTCTGGGTAAATCCATCTCTCCTAAATTCAGCTATAGATATTATTCCGAGATGGCTCCGGCTGTACATTTCTATATGGCTGATATGGAAAAAGAACTTCATGAAATGGGATTGCCGACCGACCCGGCTCATAATTTCGACAGGGCCCTTATGGTGGGTGATTTTATCCCCTTTAACCATGAATCTAAATTCCGACTATCTCTTAACGAAAAACCGGCAGCTGTTTTCTCTTTTACGAATCTGTTTCCTGATATAGATGAATCAATCTCTCTCTTATCCTCTTTCAACACCCTTAAAATGGGTGATCTTATCCTCCCCGGCCTCTCCGACCCTTTGGCTTTGAAACAGGGTGACTTGTTGGAAATTTATAACAATGGTGAAAAGTCTTTCATTATAAAAATCAAATAGAAGAGAGCGTCAGGCAATAAAGATAGATATTTTTAGTTTTAAAAATATGTCACGCAAGATATTTTCCTCAATAGCATTACTGGCACTGGGCGGCATGGCGACAATGCAAGCTCAGAATGACATCAAGGATGATGACTTCAATCCGGTCAATACCGGAGTCACAACCTTGAGCATCACGCCTGATGCACGTGGATCCGGCATGGGAAACCTCGGAGCGGCTACCGACCCTGATGTAAACTCCCAATTTTGGAATCCCTCTAAATATGCATTTGCATATAGCAAATCAGCTGTAGCGATTTCTTACACTCCTTGGCTCCGAAAGATTGTAAACGATATTTTCCTTGCAGACCTTACAGGATACTATAAGCTCGGGAGCAACGACAATCAGGCTCTAAGCGCCTCTTTCAGATATTTCTCCCTTGGAGAAGTCACTATGGGTTATGGCGACACCGGTCTTGATGGAGTGCAGACCATTCATCCTTATGAATTTGCATTCGATTTAGGCTATTCACGAAAACTCTCGGAGAAATTCTCAATGGGAGTCGTAATGCGATACATATTGTCAGACCTCTCTTATGAGGATGCCTATTCCGGCGACACCAACACGGCAGCCAGCGCCTTTTCCGCAGATATTTCCGGATATTTCGTCACATATCCTATGATAGGAAGAAGCGAATGTCAGTTTGCGTGGGGTTTTGATATCTCAAATATAGGTACAAAAGTCAGCTATGACCATGGACAGAACTATGCGTTTCTTCCTACAAACCTGAGACTCGGAGCTCAATTCATGTTCCCTTTAGCCGACTATAACACACTCTCTGTAGGACTTGACCTTAACAAGCTCCTGGTTCCGACTATGCCACGCCTTAAAGACTTTAACAATGGCGAAACAATCGAAGATCAGCAGGCTTACGAAGAGGCCAAAGAAAAATGGGAGACAATGTCGCCTATAACAGGTATTTTCAAAAGTTTTTCTGATGCTCCGGGAGGTTTTAAAGAAGAATTAGAAGAGATATCGGTATCATTCGGTGGCGAATATGCCTATAATCAACAATTTTTTGCACGCCTTGGATACAACTATGAAGCTGCCTCAAAGGGTGGAAGAAGCTATTTCACTTTTGGTGCAGGGTTTTCACTCAATATTGTGAGACTCGATGCATCATATATGCTGGCAACGGCACAAAGTTCCCCTCTTGATCAGACTCTTCGGTTCACTCTAAGTTTCGATCTCGAAGGTTTACAAGACCTCATCGGTAAAAGACGCCGCTGATGATCTCTCCCGTATTATATCTTAATTTTTAAATTTTACCAATGTTCAGAATCGGTCAAGGTTTTGATGTTCATAAGCTCGTGGAAAACCGCGAGCTTTGGTTATGTGGGGTATTGGTTCCACATTCCCATGGCCTTTTGGGCCATAGCGACGCTGATGTAGCAATCCATGCTCTCTGTGATGCTCTCTTGGGAGCTGCAGCACTTGGAGATATAGGTTTTCATTTTCCCGACACCGACCCGGCATATAAAGGAGCTGACAGTAAGATTCTCCTTTCACGTGTCGTCGCCCTGATTGAGCAAAAGGGATACAAAATCGGGAATGTAGACGTCACAATCATAGCTCAATCACCAAAGCTCAAAGATTTCATACCCTCCATGAGAGAGACTCTTGCCAAAATCATTGATATTGATGTTGACTCAGTTTCCGTGAAAGCAACCACAACTGAACACCTCGGATTCGAGGGTAGGAAAGAGGGTATTTCAGCCTCCGCAGTCGCTCTTATCTTCAACTCTTAATTTTCGACCAACAATGCCCAAGATAGATTTCCGACTATCAGATATTTCTGAAGCAGCCAAGGCCTTTGTTGATTCTATAGGGGCTGACCGGATTTTCCTATTTCAGGGAGAAATGGGGGCAGGGAAAACTACCTTTATCTCAGAAATTTGCCGCATATTAGGTGCTGAAGACTCACTTGGAAGTCCCACTTTCAGTCTTGTCAATGAATATGGGGATGCCAATGGAGACCCCATCTATCATTTCGATCTTTATAGGATTGACTCCCCTCGGGAAGCGTTCGACATGGGGGCCGAGGAATATTTCAATTCCGGATGTTTATGTCTTGTGGAATGGCCCGACAGGTTAGGCGATTTTATCCCGGAGGAGGCTCGTTATGTGAATATTACAGTTAATTCCGACGGCTCGCGAACAATTTCCTTCTAATAAATTTTAGCCAAGTGTTATGGAAATTATCAGGCTTGATTCCACGGACTCTACCAATAACTGGGCCTCGGCACATGAACATGAACTTCCTCCCATAGCGTTGGTTTGTTGTCATGAGCAGACAGCCGGCAGAGGTCAAAGAGGAAATGTATGGGAGAGCCAGCCCGGTAAAAACATCACAGCATCATTAATATTTCATCCTCAGGAATTCCCTGCCGACCAACAATTCCATATATCAGAAACAGTGGCCCTTGCAATAGTTGATTTCTTGAAATCATATGGAGTAAATGCTCAAATCAAGTGGCCTAATGATATTTATGTAGGTGACAAGAAAATTTGTGGAATTCTTGTTGAACATGTAGTCTCAGGGAGAAACATTACCCGCTCGATTGCCGGATTCGGAATAAACATCAATCAAACGCGTTTTTTAAGTGATGCCCCAAACCCAGTATCGTTGACTCAGATCACAGGGAAAGATCACGATCTTGATGCGGCTATCCATTGCATAGCTTCAATTCTTGAGAAAAGACTTCAGTCATTAAATGATAAAAATAGCCTCCATCAGGAATTCCTTAATTCCCTGTGGAGAAAAGATGGAGCCTATTATAATTTTTTTGACCGTAAAAATAATGAGCAAATCAATGCATCAATCCAGACAGTAGAACCTTCAGGATTACTGCATCTACAGACTCGCAACGGGGAAACAAGGACCTATTCATTCAAAGAAGTAGAATATCTCTAAACTCAGAATATCTCTCTACCCGAACACCTCTTTATGAGCAATCAAGAAAAAATAATTGAAGAAACATTCGAGGAAACAATTCCAACGAAAGAACCGGTATGGAAGAAAATCTTATCTTTCTTCTTGCAATACATCCTTCCGGTTGTCTTCACAGTCTTGTTGCTCGTTTTTCTGTTCCACAAGGTGGATTTCCGGGAAATGTGGAGCTACATTCAACATGGAGTCGATTATTGGTGGATTCTTTTGGCCATGGGAATAAGCATTTTTTCCCATGTATTTAGGGCAGCACGCTGGCAGCTTCAGCTTAATGCCTTGAATATTCGGCCTCCTTTTATGGCGCTTTGTTGTTCTATTTTCGGCTGTTATGCCCTAAACCTTGTATTACCTCGTCTGGGAGAATTATGGAGGTGCACATACATATCAGGTTACAAAAAGAACTCCTTCCCAAAAGTATTGGGTTCGATGCTTGCCGACAGGGCAGCCGACACAACAACGGTAGTTCTCCTGTTTGTATTTTCTCTTATTGTGGCAACCCCGGCCATCCTATCTTTTTTAGATAAATATCCAATCGGGAAAGATTTTATCCATCTGATTTCCCAATTCTGGTTTTGGGCCGCCATTGTGGGAACTATCCTTCTGGTTGCTTTAGCGGTATACCTACTCCGTAATCATCCTTTCTTTTTGAAAACTAAAGGACTGGCTTCAAATGTGTGGCACGGGATAATAGTGATAGCGACAATGCGAGGTAAGTGGAAATTCCTCCTCTTCACTTTTGGAATTTGGGGATGTTATTTCATCCAACTTTATGTTGCTTTCTATGCTTTCAGTTTCACACGAGCCCTTTGCCATGAAGATGGGCTTGTGGCCGGCCTCATTCCATGTCTTGTTGCTTTTGTACTCAGTTCAATAAGCATGGCTATTCCCTCGAATGGAGGGCTCGGACCCTGGAATATCGCGATAATGTTCTCTCTTGCTGTATATGGAGTGGAGGAACCGGAAGGGACAGCTTTCTCCATTGTGCAATGGAGTGGTCAGACAATCATGCTGATCCTCCTTGGTATTTTCACTATGGTTTATATTTATATGCGACCGGCTTCCTCTTCAACTGTTCAGTCCTCCTCAGAGAGCCAGTTGAAATCGGAGGGTCGAGGATAGGTCGGATCAAGTTTCACCGGTACAATCGACACAAAACCATTTGAGAGGCACCATTCGTCTGTATCTTCGTTATCCGGCTCTTCATTCACGAAAGTGCCTGCAAGCCAATAGAATGGTCTACGTGCGGGATCCAGATATTCTTCGTAATGATCATCCCATCTGCCCTTACATCCGCGAGTCACTCTAATACCCTTGAATTCCTTTACATTAGCGGGCATATTTACATTCAGACACACTCCCTGAGGAAGTCCCTTCTCCAAAACTTTCCTTACAATCTTTTCAACAACGGGATAACAGGGAGAGAAATCGGCATCCTCTCTATGACTCGTCAATGAAAATCCTATCGACGGCACCCCATAGGCACACCCTTCAAAGGCTGCTCCCATGGTTCCCGAATAAACTACATTTATTGCTGCATTAGAACCATGATTTATTCCTGTCACAACTATATCGGGCTTGCGTGGCAAGAGATTATCAACGGCTATCTTAATACAATCAACCGGAGTTCCGTTAACTTTATACATCTGTGCGCCATGATAATCTTCAAGACGCTTCACACGTAAGGGATTGTTTACTGTCAAGGCCATCGACATTCCTGACTGCGGCTGTTCCGGACAGATACAAAAAACATCTCCCAAAGTCTGAAGACTTTTCACTAATTCGTGAACGCCATGTGCCTCTATGCTGTCGTCGTTACTGACTAATATCAACTTTTTCATTTCTTTTTATTTAATAAATAACGGTCGATGATGATGCATCTTTGAGAACCGGGAAAATCAACGGGGTGATTGTTCTCTTTCCCAAGATAATTCTTGCGCATTTTTCTGAAATCTTTATGAGCATTCAAGATTGCACCGGCATTCCTGAAATCAAATTTTACAAGATACATCAGAAAAGCCAAAGTATCAACCAATCGTCTGATTATAAGTTTTCTGTTTCTTCCCTTTTTTGGCAAGTTTTTATAAAGCAACAGAAGGTTATTCCTGAAATTCAGATATGTTTTCTTAGGATTTCCGGCATGCAATGAACCACCTCCCACATGAAATACCTCAGAATCAGCCAATGCACATACTCTATATCCGGCACTCAACATCCTGCAACATAAGTCGATCTCTTCCATGTGGGCAAAAAAGAGCGGGTCTAATCCTCCAAGCCTGAGATATAGGTCTGTCCTTACTGTCAGAGCTGCTCCGGAGGCCCAACAAACATCGATAGCCTCTCCGTCATATTGTCCCTCATCTTTCTCTACCCTGTCGAATAGTCTTCCCCGGCAATATGGATATCCAAACCGGTCAAGATATCCTCCGGCTGCTCCCGCATATTCAAAGTATTCCCGGTTATGATAGGATTTAATCTTGGGTTGAACTGCCCCGACGTCAGAATTATTCTCTATAAATTTCAATAAGGGTTCCCACCAGCCCGGAGTTACCTCCACATCACTATTCAATAATATGGTATAAGGATATTTAAAATGAGAGATCACCCGGTTATAACCCTCCGCAAATCCATAATTCTTATCAAGACGGAATCTTATAACTTCCGGATAATTTTCCTCAACCCAATCCATGGATCCGTCGGTGGAACCATTGTCAGCAACAATCAGATCACTCTCTGAAGATATACTGTAATGAACAGCTATGGGGAGAAATTTCTTCAGCAGCTCCAATCCATTCCAATTGAGCACGATTATTCCTAACTTCTTCTCTCCAGTCATAGACACTCCCCAATCACTATTTCATTACTGCCGGGTTTCATACCCGCAATTTTCACTTTTGAAATATGATTCACTATACCCTCTTTCATCGGAGCCTCAACCCGGATATAATTGTCAGTGAAACCTTGAATCATATTAGAAGCGGTGGTATGTTCCCACAATACGTCTCTTTCTTTATCGAAATTCCTTCCGATAAAATTTAAAGTCTTTTTTTGTGACAATTCGTTGATAATACCTACTCGCCTGTACCTTTCATCCTGAGCTACAACATCCCCTAACAGAATGGCTTTTGTGCCTTCTCTCTCAGAATAAGGGAATGCGTGAAATTTAGCTACATCCAACGACTCCATGAAATCTATGCTCCTCTTCCATTCGTCAGATGTCTCCCCCCGGGCACCGGCTATTACATCAACACCAATAAATGCGTCAACAATCAACTCCCGGATACGTTTAATTCGTGATTCAAAAAGGGATGTGTCATAACGACGATTCATCAATTTCAACACTTTATCCGACCCCGACTGTAAAGGGATATGAAAATGAGGCATAAATTTTCCGGATACGTTTGCTATCCAATCGAGAATCTCGTCGGTAAGGAGATTCGGCTCTATGGAGGAGATACGATAACGCTCTATACCTTCCACATTTTCGAGAGCCTTTAGGAGGGACAAAAAATCTTCTTCATGATCTTTCCCGAAAGTGCCTATATTTACTCCGGTAATCACGATCTCTTTGCCACCTTTCGCTGCGGCCTCTTGTGCAAGTGGAATCAATTCAGAAATCTTTCCTGAACGCGACCTCCCGCGTGCAAAGGGAATTGTGCAATAAGTGCAGAAATAGTCGCATCCGTCTTGCACCTTCAGAAAGAACCTGGTTCGCTCGCCTCTTTCACAGGATGGCATAAATTTACCGATAGAGAGTGGGGGTGTTGTTTCTACCTGCACACTTCCGGCCTTCATCCATTCGTCGATATATTGAGAGATTCTAAGTTTCTCATTAGATCCGATTACTATGGCAACATTGGGTAGCTTAGCCACCTCCTCCGGTTTAAGTTGCGCATAGCATCCGGTCACCATTATAGCAGCTTCCGGATATCGGGAGGCCAAGCTCCTAATGAGCTGCCGGCCCTTCTTATCAGCATTGGATGTAACAGAACAAGTGTTGACTACACAAATATTCGGCGCTTCCCCTTTCTCCGCTCTTTCAATTCCTTTAGTTTCGAGCATACGGGCAATCGTGGCTGTCTCTGAAAAATTCAATTTACACCCAAGAGTATGATATGTAGCCTTCAAATTCAATTTATATGGATTTTATCATCCTTTATTCTGCAAATTTACTGCTAAAATTTTGGAGTATGAGAATTTTTTTCTTAATTTTGCTCCAGTATGCCCCTACGGGCAATGACAAAAAAATTAGAGAATAATTCTTCTCATAAGACCAATTAATCGTTTCATTGATAATTTTATTGTTGCATTAGTAAAGTTATGGATTAATAGTTAAAATTAGGATTAGGACCATCAATGCGTTCCGAAGTGTTTCGTGATGCATTGGAAAAAAGGGACGCGTAGTGATTACGCATCCCTTTTTTTGATCGACTACTCTTTAATTCTTATTTTAACTTTGATGTGGCTGCTTTGATTCTATCTATAGCTTCCCGGATATTTTCATCTGAGGTGGCATAACTCAGACGTATATACCCCGGAGCACAAAATGCTTCCCCATCCACGCAGGCTACATGAGCCTCTTGCAGCAGATAGAGCACATAATCACCACTGCTCTTAATTTCCGTCTCTCCATATTTCTTCCCTATCAGATTTCGCACATCGGGGAATAGATAAAATGCTCCATCAGGCTTGTTTACTTTCCATCCGTCGATATCTCGGGCAAGTTCAACTATCAGGTCTCTACGACGTTCAAAAGCCTTTCGCATATCTTCAACACACTGCTGAGGCCCTTCGTAGGCTGCCTCTGCTGCCTTTTGGGCTATTGAGGATGCTCCGGAAGTGTATTGCCCTTGAAGTTTGCTACAAGCTTTTGCAATATCAAGAGGTCCGGCCATATAACCTATTCTCCAGCCTGTCATTGCGTAAGCTTTAGAGACTCCATTGATAATCACCGTCCTCTCTTTCATCCAATCATAATCGGCTATTGATGTCACTCCACCTATGAAATTGATGTGCTCATAGATTTCATCGCTCATCACTACAATATCAGGATGATTTTTCAACATCTCAGCAATCTCTCCCAGCTCCTTTTTAGAATAGACTGAGCCGGTTGGATTACACGGTGAATTCAACAATAGCAAGCGGGTAGCGGGTGTTATGGCTGCTTCAAGTTGAGAAGCTGTTACTTTGAAGTCATTTTCTATTTCGGCCGGAACCAATACTGATTTCCCTTCTGCAAGTTTAACCATCTCTACATAGCTCACCCAAGCAGGAGTCGGTATGATTACCTCGTCTCCGGGGTTTACAGTTGAGAGAATCACATTTGTAAGCTCCTGTTTTGCTCCATTCCCAACTACAATTTGATCAACAGAATAGTCAAGCCGGTTTTCTCTCTTCAATTTGTCGCAAATAGCTTTTCTTAAAGAAAGGTATCCGGGCACAGGAGTGTAACGTGAAAAATTCTCATCTATAGCCTTTTTGGCTGCCGATTTTATAAAATCCGGAGTGTCAAAATCCGGCTCACCCACTGAGAGATTAATAACGTCGATTCCGGCTGCTTTCAATTCAGCACTCTTTTGCGACATTGCCAATGTGGCAGAGGGTGACAGATTTTTGATTCTATTGGAAATCATTAATGTAGGAAGTTATTAAAATTTAAAGGTTGGAAAGTTGGAGAGTTTGAAAGTTTTGAAAGTTTAATTTTTAATGTCAGGAATTTAATCAGATTGAGAGACGGCGGAGCGTATTCATCAATTCACGGTCGATCGGTTTGTCGTTCTTTATTGCTTTTGTGAAAGGCACATAAACAATTTCATCATTTTTGATACCGACCATGACATTCCGCTGGTCATCGAGAAGAGCATCCACAGCGGCAGCTCCCATTCTTGAAGCGAGGATACGGTCGTAGGCTGTGGGGGACCCTCCTCTCTGAAGGTGGCCTAAAATTGATACTCTCACATCATAGTCGGGATATTGCTGTTTAACTCTTTCTGCAAGCCCGAGAGCACCGCCTGTTTGGGGAGATTCAGCAACCAACACTATCGATGAGTTCTTGGACTTGCGGAATCCGTTGGCAATAAGTTCATCAAGCTGTTCAGCCTGAGTGGATATTTCGGGAATAATTGCAGCCTCTGCTCCGGAAGCTATCGCACCGTTGAGGGCTAAGAAACCGGCATCACGACCCATAACCTCAATAAAGAAAAGACGCTCATGGGATGTTGCCGTATCTCTGATTTTGTCGACACAGTCCATGATAGTATTTAAAGCGGTGTCATAACCGATTGTTGAATCTGTGCCATAGAGATCGTTATCGATTGTTCCGGGAAGCCCTACAACCTGAAAATTGAATTCATTTGCAAAAATTCGTGCTCCGGTCAAAGATCCGTCTCCTCCAATGACTACAAGGGAGTCAATACCTCTCCTCTGCAGAACATCAAAGGCGCATTGACGTCCTTCCGGAGTGGTGAATTCTTTGCATCGAGCTGTCTTCAAGATGGTCCCTCCTCGTTGGATGATATTAGATACATTCTGTGTGGAAAATTCTTCTATCTCATCTGTGATCAAGCCACGATATCCACGCATAACTCCGTAAACTTTAAAACCGGCCACTATTGCTGCGCGAGTCACCGCACGAATAGCTGCATTCATACCCGGAGCATCTCCTCCTGACGTGAGAATGCCTACTGCTCTCTGTTTGCTCATATTCCCGTTAGTTATTATTTTTGTTTTCGATTAAGCAGGTGGATTTACCTACCCTTCCCTTACAAAATTATATATTTTAAGGTTACTGACAAAAAAAATGGTTAAATTTGCGTTTCAACGTGTTTCTTATGGATAAAATCAAAAATATCATATTCGATTTGGGGGGTGTGGTGATAGATCTCGACCGGAATATGGCGGTGAAAGCTCTGGAAAATCTCGGCCTTAATGATGCTGACTCGCTCCTTGGGGAATATGAACAGAAAGGTCCTTTCCTTAGGCTTGAAAAGGGAGAACTCTCTTCTTCCGAATTATATGACCTGTTGTTACCCAAGTGTAAACCAGATACAAATTGCACCCATATTCGCGATGCTTTTGAAGAATTCTTGCGCGATATTCCGGAGGAAAGATTGATAACCCTCGAAAATTTAAGAAAAAAGGGTTTCAGGCTTTTTGTTCTTTCAAACACTAATCCCATAATGTTTAATCACTGGATAGAGAATGAATTCCGTAAAAAAGGGAAAACTATCAATGATTATTTCGACGGAATTGTAGTGTCATTCCAAGAAAAGATGTGCAAGCCGGAACCTTCACTATTTCAGAAGGTTGTAGACAGGTATGATCTGAATCCTGAAGAGACTCTGATGCTTGATGACTCCGAGAAAAATATTAGGGCGGCCCAAAGTATCGGTCTGCAGGGCATACATATTTCCGACCAACCGGGCCACACTTTCAATGAAGTGACGGAATCCCTGTTAAATCAATAAAACATGAAAGAAAAGGATCAGATTCCCCGCGGAGCTTCTATAGCGGCGATAGGCACCTTCGACGGAGTGCATCGTGGCCATCACGCTGTCTTGGATCTCCTTTCCTCTTTATCTAAAGAGAAAGGTCTGACTCCCCTGGCCTTCACCTTCCGGAATCATCCCCTTCAATTAATAGATGCCCGAAGAGTCCCTGCTTCTCTGACTCCCCTATGGAAAAAAAAGAAACTTATAGAAGAAAGGGGTGTTAAGCCTGTGGTTTTGGATTTTGATGATGAATTACGTTCCACCACGGCAAAAGAGTGGATGATCAGAATGCGCGACAGTTATGGGGTAGTGGCTCTTATTGTAGGATATGACAACACATTCGGATCTGACGGGGTCAATCATTCTTTAGAAGATTTTATCGCCATTGGAGAAAAATTAGGAATTGAAGTTTTTCCTGTTGAAGTCGTAACCGGCGTAAGCAGCTCGGCCATACGTAAAGCCGTGAAGGGGGGTGATATGGAGAAAGCCGGAATGATGCTCGGTCGACCCTATTCAATCACTGCGAAAGTTGTAAAAGGGAATAGTCTGGGCCACACAATAGGCTTCCCCACAGCCAATATAGAGACTCCTGACGGTCAGGCCGAACCTCTTCCCGGAGTATATGCGGCAATTGTCAAGACTCTCCACGACGGCAAGAAACATCCGGCTATGGTGAATGTCGGCACGCGTCCTACAGTCATGCGTGGTGACAATCTTGTTATTGAAGCCCATATTATCAATTGGCAAGGGGATCTTTATGGGAAAGATATAACTGTCAGATTTATAAAACGGCTTCGAGATGAAAAGAAATTTGACTCTATAGAGGCGCTGAAAGCTCAACTGACAGAAGATCGTGAGTTTGCAATGGATGCTTTGAAAGGAAGGTTATAATACTCTCTTCAAAATATAGAATGATTATAAAATTTACTGATATGAAAATCAAACAAGTTTTGAGCGTTTGTCTCTTGACTCTTTTGTTAGTGACATTCAATTCCTGTAAGAAGGATACTATAGATGTGTCGCAACTCCTCTCGACTGTTCCTTCTTCAGCAGGGGGAGTGGTGGTCTTTAATATCGAAGGGATGGCCAAGGATGCCGGTTGCGAGATTAAAAACCATATAATCGAGCCCGGAGAAGTCATTAAAGGCTTGTTGGAAGAAGCTTCTCCGACACAAAAGAAAGATTTTATGGTGCTTTTTGATGGCTCAACCGGAATAGAGCCAAAAGTGGCTGTTTTGTTTTATGATGCCAACCGCACATTCCTGACTGTGGCCCTATATGATGAAGTTAAGTTCACTCAATTCGTTGAATCTCAAGTTGGTACAAATTTCGAAGATGTGGGTAACGGTCTTAAAGTTTGTGGTCAGGTAGCCATGAAAGGGGGCCAGGCGTGGCTCTGTTTGCCCACCGGCAAGAGGCTCGATCCGGAAGGTATCGAAGCATATTCTTCACTATCCACAAGCCAAAGCTTCCTCGTGACCCCTATGGGTGAAAAACTTCTCACTGAAGAGTCCGACATAAGGGGTTGGGCATTGCTCAAAACATATCTTGGCCAGTCACTCAGCCGCGCTGACCGCGCATTGGCTTCAATCGGGTTAGATCTTATTTTTGAAAATGCAGAGTCAGTGAGATTTGAAGCAGATTTCAAGAAGGGTGAGTTTGAAGCGGAGGCAGTGATTCTGAATGATAAAGGTAATCCTGCAAAATCTCTTCTTCCTCTTGAGAAAATTGATGTTAAACCCATTAAAGAGCTTGGAGAAAGTTGTCAAGGTCTAATGGCTTTCACAATAACCCCGAAATTGGTGAAAAAATTTGAAGAAATAGGAAATTCACTCGGAGGTGGGCTGTTTGGAAATTTCTTTAAGGAGCTCAAAAATATAGATGGCACTACCGCGATGATCGTGAGTGGCAAAAATCTTGATGAAGAGGAAGCCATTAATGGAGTTATTTCCACTAAAGGGGATGTATCTCCGGCATTCAAGGAATTTGTGTCGGAATATCTGGGGGCAATTTCCATAGATGGAGACAAGTTGAAATTCACAAAAGGGAATGTAGCTGGTTCTCTATCTGTTGATAAAGTTGCGGATGAAATAAAGGGCTCTTGCTTTGCTCTCGTTGTGGAACCCTCCGAACTTGCAGGCCTTAATTTCTTTAAATATTTGTCAACCGGATTTAGTATGGTGGAATTAAAACTCAAGCAGGATTCCGGAAGCCTTGAAGTTGAGATAGAAGCCAAAACAAAGTCGCCGGACGAAAATGCACTTTTGACCATATTGAGGTCTAAATAATAAATGAAAGACCTATTCATATTCATGAGGCGCTTCGCGGCGCCCTATAAATGGAATATAGCGGGAAGCGTGTTGTTCAACTTCCTGACAATGGGTCTTACTGTCTTTTCTTTTGCTTTCATAATGCCAATCTTGAGGATTCTGTTCAATCTTGACACCACAAGCTATGTGTGGCAAGATTGGGACAGCGGTCAGTTTCAAGATGTCTTGATCAATAATTTCTATTGGTGGGTCACTCAAATCATCGGAAGAGTAGGAGCTACTGCAACCCTTGCATTAATGGCTTGTGCCCTTATTGTTGCAACCCTTTTGAAGGTTCTGGCAGCTTATTTTAGCGACTATTGTGTCATACCGATGCGCAACGGGGTTGTGACCGATATCCGGAATCAGATGTATGCTAAAATAGTGTCTCTCCCTATCGGTTTCTACACTCATGAAAGGAAAGGAGATATAATGTCTCGACTGTTGGGAGACGTGGCGGAAATCGAAGCTTCTGTCGCCGCAAGCATAGCAGGGCTACTGAAAAATCCTATCCAGATTGTCGGCTACCTGTTCGTTATGGTTGTATTGAGCTGGAAACTGACACTTTTCGTATTCATCCTCCTGCCGATTGCCGGATGGATTATGGGCACTGTCGGAAAGAAATTGAAAGTTAAGTCCTTGGCAGCTCAAAATATGTTGGGCTCAATACTCTCCACAGCTGAGGAAACCATTGGGGGCCTGAAAGTAGTTAAGGCTTTCAATGCAGAGAAACATATGGAGGGGGTATTCGACTCTCAGACTGACGAATATCGACGTCTTTCAAATTCCATTCAGCGGAGATGGAGCCTGGCCCATCCTATGAGTGAATTCCTGGGTACTATAGCTGTCTGTATAGTTCTTTGGTTTGGAGGAGCCATCATTATCTCCGGAGAAACTTCCATTGATGCCCCCGGATTTATTTATTATATGGTGATTTTTTATAGCATTATAAATCCGGCAAAAGAACTAACAAAAGTGGGTTACACCCTGCGTAAAGGTATGGCGGCTCTACAACGTATCGACAAAATCCTTGACGCTGACAATCCGATAAAAGACCCGTCAAATCCGCTAAATATACCGGCTGACCTCAAAGATGGGGCATCTTTATCTTTCAATGATGTAAGTTTCAGCTATGATGGCCAACGGTATGTATTAAAAGATATAAATCTGGAAGTAAAATCCGGAATGACGGTGGCTCTTGTGGGTCAGTCAGGCTCCGGGAAATCAACGATGGTAGATTTAATTCCCCGATTTTGGGATGTAGTCCACGGGTCAGTAACAGTGGAAGGGAATCCTGTAGGAGATTACAGGATTGCTGATTTAAGAAGCATCATGGGAATTGTAAACCAGGAGCCTATCTTATTTAACGACACTATTTTCAATAATATAGCCTTCGGATGTCCGGGTGCTACCAAGAAAGATGTGGAGGAAGCAGCAAAAATTGCGAATGCATATGAATTCATCCTTGACACGGAAAAGGGTTTTGAGACTCTCGCCGGCGACCGTGGAGCCAGACTTTCGGGCGGTCAGCGCCAAAGAATCAGCATAGCCAGAGCTGTCTTAAAAAATCCTCCTATCCTTATTCTGGATGAAGCAACCTCAGCGCTCGACACCGAGAGCGAACGTCTCGTGCAGGAGGCTCTTGAAAGATTGATGAAAAACCGCACAACAATTGTAGTGGCGCATCGCCTCTCAACAATTGCTAATGCCGATCTTATATGTGTGCTCCAGGAAGGTAAAATCGTGGAACGTGGCACCCATAAAGAACTAATAGCTAAAAATGGTGTTTATAAACACCTTGTGGAAATGCAAAAATTATCTTAACAGAATGAAAAATATCGCCATATTGGTATCCGGTGAGGGTGAAGCCACCGAGCGCATTGTGAAACTCTTTAACGAAGGGAACAGGGTTAAAACTGTTTTGGTAGTAGTAGATAATTCGGCAATATCTTTAGTTGATGCTCTGCAAAAATATGAAGTGGAAGTGGTGCATGTGGCTGATGAGGAATGGATCTCAAAGGCTCCTGAAGTGGCAGAAAAAATTAAGGCAAAAGAAGTGAGCCTTCTTGTGCTTGATAATTTCGATAAAGTGTTGACGGATGAGATAATGGAATCCACTAATGGAGAATTTCTTCGTCTTTCCTCAGCTCAATTAGCTCCGCGTGAAGTTGTGAATGCTCTTGAGGCTAATTTGATGAAACCTGTTGAAGAAATTAAACAGGAAGAAAATCGACCTTCTGAACCAACCCAAGAATCTGAATGGGCAGATGCCCTTAAAATTCAATTCACTCCTCCCAAAGTGCCTGACAATCCTCCTGCTATCCCGGGAAATGGTAATGCCCCGGAAGATAAGGCTTCTTTCTCCGGCAATAGGGCACCTTATGAATATGGGCCCGGATATCAAAATTCAAATAAGCCGGGTAATAATCAACTTTATGGCCCCACATCATTTGAGAGGCGACCGAATGGCAATCACAACGTAGAAAATATGCCATCCACCTGGCTGATATGGTCAATCCTTGTGACAGTGTTCTGCTGCTTTATCCCGGGAATTATAGCTATAATATTCTCTTCTCAAGTTAGCTCCAGATTTTATTCCGGAGATATTGAAGGAGCACGGCGAGCATCTCGCACTGCAGAAATTTGGATTATTGTGTCTTTCGTGCTCGGAGTCATATCTGCTACATTATATTTGCCTTTTATGTTGTTGGGGGAAATAATGTAACCGGAGTATGGAGGAAAGTTCTAATTTTAAAATAAATAGGCGGCTAACCATTTATTGGATTGCCGCCGTCGTTATGTTAGGACTTGCATCTTTCTATTTTTATTTTAATCCGGGAGAGAGCAGATGGATGCCACAATGTCTCTTTCATAAATTCACAGGCCTTAACTGTATGGGATGTGGGGCTCAAAGGATGTTCCACTCCCTTCTTCATGGAGACTTTGTGGCTGCATTTCATGCAAATGCCCTTCTATTTTGCCTCCTTCCGGTCTTCGCTTTTATGGTTATTATTGAAGTTAAGCGAGAAAGTTTCCCTAATATTTATAAAAAAATACATACCCGACCCATAATCCTGGGTTTTGTGATTTTACTTACATTATGGATTTTTATTAGAAATATTATCGGCATATGAAATTCTTATCTGCTTATTAATGTGAAACTTATCTTAATAATTCCAATTTTAACAAAATTTGGTAGTTGTTTTAATGAACCTTTTTTATAACACTCTCGTTATAGTTTTATAATTAATCAATTTATTAATCAAAAACAATTAAAAACAAACGGTTATGAAAAAGTTATTAAAAGTTTTAGGTCTTGCGTTAGTACTCGTACTTGGTTCATCAGTTGCAATGGCAGAAAGAGTCCCGATGCCGGTTGACAAAATGCCTGCTCAAGTGCAAACATTCTTAAATGATTATTATCCCGGTGCAACTGTTGCAAAATCATGGGCTAAAATGATGCGCCCCACTACAGAACCAATGTGGTATCGTGTGAATCTTGATAACGGCACAAAACTTTGGTTTGACCTCACAGGTAACTGGTATCAGGTAGATGCAAAAAAATCTTCAGTTCCTGCTTCTATTGACCTCCTTCCGAACGATGCTCGTAAAACTATCACTGATCAGTTCGCAGGTGCTACCGTTAAAAGTATCAAGTTTAAGAAAGACCAATATAAAATTACTCTTTCAGACGGACAGAAACTCAAATTTGAAAAGGGTTACGGTTTGAAAGTCAAGAAAGCTAAGAAAAACTAATAAATCTTTTATATATTTCTCATAAAAAAGAAATTCCTTCGGGGATTTCTTTTTTTTATCACTTTTCTCGCAAAAAAATTAAATCATAAGCTAACTGAATCTTACGAAATCTCTAAATTTGTAGAAACTTCCCCGGATGGCGCGTGAATTAAAAAATATAGAAAAACTCATAGAGGATTTTGAGGCACATCTTTTGTTAGAAAAGGGATTGTCTTCCAACACTAATCTCTCTTATTGTAATGATGTGAGGCATTTAGCAGAATTTATGCGTCAGAATGGGTTAAGTGTTGAGACACTAAAGAATGAACATCTCCATCGGTTTCTATCCCTTGTCCATGATCTCGGAATCTCTCCTCGCTCTCAGGCGAGAATGATATCAGGCATAAAATCCTTCTTAAATTTTCTGATTCTTGAGGGGTATATTGAAGATAATCCGTGTGATCTTATTGAAATGCCACGACTCACGCGGGAACTGCCTGATGTCTTGAGCATAGAAGAAATAGATGCAATGATAGCTGCAATCCCCTCAGACAAAGAAGAAAGCTTGCGAAATCATACAATTATTGAAATGCTTTACGGTTCCGGGTTACGAGTGTCGGAACTTGTGGATTCACGACTTTCGCGCCTTGACCTCAAAGAGAGACTATTGATTGTGGAGGGGAAAGGAAGTAAGCAACGAATTGTGCCAATCTCTCCTATAGCTGCTGATTTATTGCCCGAATGGCTGCAACAGCGTCAACATCTGAAAATATCAAATAAGGGTCAAGATATTATATTTTTAAATCGGCGCGGTAATCCTTTAACCCGCGTTATGATTTTCTATATTGTGAAAAATCTGGCTGAAATGGCAGGGGTGAAAAAGAATGTCAGCCCTCATACATTGCGTCATTCTTTCGCCACTCATCTGCTTGAAGGGGGAGCAAATCTGAGAGCTATTCAGGAGATGCTCGGACATGAATCGATAGCTACAACTGAATTATATCTACATCTCGATCGGGGCAGATTAAGAAGAGAGCTAATAGACCATCATCCCCATTATTCATCCTGATAAATATAGAGAAAAGCCTAATAAAGCAAAACAGCCGATATCCTAAAAGGATACCGGCTCGTTTTTGCTTTTTGTCTTTTTCTCTTTTTTACGGCTGATTAATTGCTTATTGGCCTTGAACTTCTTGAGCTGCAACTGCTACAATAGTGTCAACCTGTTGTGAGTCAGTACCAGCATTTAAAGTGTCAACAGCAGCAACTGCATCAACAACTGCCTCTTCTGCAGGAGCTTCTTCCTGAGCTTCTTCAGCAGCCTTGTGACCGCCACAGCTTACCAGCGCTACGCTGAAAAGAACTGCAAGTGAAAGAAATACTTTTTTCATCTCTTTTTAAATTAAAATAATAAAACAATTTTTCGCTATCAAAAACTCTGCAAATTTACAACTTATTTTTTGTTTCCAAATCATTTCATAAATTTTTTTTGCTATAAAACATATTTTTATGCACTTTTAACAGTAAAATGTTAAATAATTGCTTGTAATCTATCTATTTTTAACATTTGTGCTCTCGCTCTTTTTTCTTTTATTGATTCTATTTCTTATTTCTTTTCATTATTTTTGCCATTATTTCATTAATTATGGACAGATATAGAAAAGTTTTACAAGAGAGTCAGGTGCCGGTCAATCCGGAATCTATCAAAAAGGAGCTTGAAAAAATAGTAGAGAAGCTTCCCGAGTATAGGAAGAGTGAAGTCTATGCAAAAATTTTTAACTGTATAGATCTCACTACGTTAAACACAACCGACAGCCAGGATAGCGTCACAGGTTTTATCCAAAGGGTAAATGATTTCGATAATGAGTATCCACAATTTCCTAATGTGGCTGCCATATGTGTATTCAGTAATTTTGCCGGCCTTGTAAGATCCGTGCTTGAAGTCTCCGGGGTCAAGATAGCTGTTGTGGCCGGTGGATTCCCTTCAGGGCAAACATTTACTGCAGTTAAGGTTGCAGATACTGCCCTTGCAGTCGCCGAAGGTGCCGATGAGGTAGATGTTGTTATGAATCTCGGTATGTTAAAGGATGGCAACTACGAGGAATTATGTGATGAGCTTATTGAAGTGAAACATGCGGCCAAAGATGCCTACATGAAGGTCATAATCGAATCGGGAGCATTAAAAGAACCGCAACAAATCCGGGATGCAAGTATTTTGGCAATGTATAGCGAAGCCGACTTTATAAAGACATCAACCGGCAAAGGTTATGATGGGGCTTCTCCCGAAGCGGCTTTAGTAATGTGTAAGGCAATACAGGAATATTACGAAAAGACAGGACGCAAGGTAGGGTTTAAGGCTGCCGGTGGCGTCAGATCGGCAGAAGATGCTATCCTTTATTATGCTATTGTCAAGGAAGTGCTCGGTGAAGAATGGTTAAATAATGAGTTCTTCCGAATCGGGGCAAGCAGCCTTGCAAATGCAATTTTTGCTAAAATGATAGATGAAGAGGAAGTGAAGTATTTCTAAACGACCTTCCCGGCTTATAACCAGGGATACTCTATATCAAGGCTTTCGAGCATTAATAGGAATTTATCCTTTGGAATCTTTTTGAATGACTCAAAATACTCGGGATTAAGATTAAAGCCTGCCTGCGCTTCGTTTATTATCTTCCCGATTAATTGAGTGATGTCTTGCGTAGATTCAGCGGATTCAATATCTACCTTTTCCACCCAACACCAGGTGAGAGATTCCGACGTCATCTCCACAATCTCATAGACATTCAAAGAATGGCCGGCTGTCATGTAAATCACGAGGTTATACCCGGGTTCATAATAATAGACATCACGATCCCATAAGCCGATTGATTCTCCATCTTGATATTCAATCTTTAAATTATAGACTGAATTATTGGTGGAAAACTCCAGATAGGTCGTCTCATCGGGCGACCAGACACCGAGAATATCTTCAGGCATTCTGATTTCATCCTCTTTATTGCATGATATGAAGAGGAGCGAAGAAATAAAAATCAAAGAAGAAAGATTAAAGAGAATGGTGCGCATGGGTCTCATTTGGAAATTGTTTGAATGAGGTTTCCGGATTCGGGATTTATAATTATTGGCTATTTAATAATTAAGGGTGCAACCCTAATAGGGCGCACCCTTTATTTTTAGAGTCTGTGGTCTGTGATTATTCTTTATATTTCTTGAAGATAATTGCTGCGTTGTGACCTCCAAAACCGAATGTGTTTGAAAGTACAGCATTGATATCGCGTTTTTGAGCCTTATTGAATGTGAAGTTAAGGTTATAATCAATTTCAGGATCGTTATCACCCTCTTCATGATTGATAGTGGGAGGCACGATTCCTTCAGCTAAAGCCTTAACACTCAAAACAGCCTCTGCAGCTCCGGCAGCCCCCAGAAGGTGGCCAGTCATAGATTTTGTGGAGCTTAGATTCATATCGTAGGCATGCTTGCCAAACACTTTCTTAATAGCCTTTTCTTCAGAGATATCTCCAAGAGGTGTTGATGTGCCGTGAAGGTTGATATAGTCGATTTCCTCCGGTTTCATGCCGGCATCCTTAAGAGCGTTTTCCATCACAAGGACAGCACCGAGTCCTTCGGGATGAGTGGCTGTGATATGATGAGCGTCAGCGCTCATGCCGCCCCCTGCCACTTCAGCATAAATATGCGCACCACGGGCTTTGGCATGTTCAAGCTCCTCAAGCACGAGGGCTGCAGCTCCTTCTCCCATTACGAAACCGTCGCGACTTCCGGAGAAAGGACGTGAAGCGCTCTTGGGATCCTCATTTCTTGTGGAGAGAGCTTTCATAGAATTGAAGCCACCTACTCCGGCGGGGAATATTGCTGCTTCGGCTCCTCCGGCCACAATTGCATCTGCCTGTCCCAGTCTGACGAGATTGAAAGCATCAATCAACGCTGTGTTTGATGAAGCGCATGCAGAAACTGTGCCATAATTCGGACCTCTGAACTCATGTTCGATGGAAATATGACCGGCTGCGATATCGGATATCATTTTTGGAATGAAATATGGGTTGAATTTCGGACCCTGTTCCTTTCCGTTGACTGCGTAATATCCGGCTTCTTCTTCGAAGGTGTGAAGACCTCCGATTCCGGCAGCCAAAATCACGCCGATCCTGTTTTTATCAACATCTTCATTGTCAAGCTTTGCATCATCGATGGCTTGATTTGCAGCCACAAGGGCATACATAGCATATAAGTCGAGGGTGCGTGCCTGCTTACGGTCAAAAAACTGCGACGGGTCGAAGTCTTTTATTTCACACGCAAACTGCGTTTTGAATTTTGAACAGTCAAAATGGGTGATCGGGCCTGCTCCGCTGACGCCTTCAACTGCATTTTTCCATGTGGTCTCGACATCATTGCCAAGCGGGGTGAGTGCTCCAAGCCCCGTCACTACAACTCTTTTTAATTCCATTATAAACCGATAGACCGGTATTCCCGGTGTTCTTTTAACCCTTGTCAGGGCTGATTATTTGTTTTTTATAATTAAAGGCAACCCAATCTTTTAAAATTGTGGCTGCCTATTCTCTTTGAGGCCTTGATTAGCCAAGGTGCTCTTCGATATATTTTACTGCGTCGCCTACTGTAGTGATCTTCTCTGCTTCCTCATCCGGAATAGTGATTCCAAATTCTTTTTCGAATTCCATGATGAGCTCTACTTGGTCGAGTGAATCTGCTCCGAGGTCTTTGCTGAATTCAGCTGTTGGGGTTACTTCGTTTTCATCTACTGTGAGTTTGTCTACGATGATCGATTTCACTCTTTCTTCGATATTGTTCATAGTTACTGTTATTTATGTTTATTTTTTTTAATTGTCCCCTTATTTTCCGGTGCAAAGTAATATAAAAAAAATCAATTGATAAAATATTTCCTTAAAAATTACACAAAAAACAGCAGAATGTGCATTTTTATCCCCTCTTAATGTCTCTTTTTTACTTAAATTTGCTTACTGATTAAAACTTGATTTAGGAAATTTTCTCTAATATGATTTTATTGCCTCCTTCCAAGAGCATTGCTGCGCGATATCTTGTGGCATCTTTTTTCTCCGGCACATTGCCGGGCGATCCCCTTTTTGAGGATAATGATGATTTGATGGTATTGCAATCTGCTCTTTTAGAAGTTTATTCTGATGAAGAGCCTATTGATTACGGAGATTCTCCGATTGACTGTGGGGAATCGGGCACCGCTTTGAGATTTCTGACTGCGGTTTGTGCTTCCTCACCCGGGGCCGACTATGTTATCACAGGCTCTCCACGTCTAATGCAGAGGCCTATGCTACCCTTGTTGAAGGTCTTAAGAGAGGTGGGGGCACACATTGAAACCCTTGGCGATAATGAAACAGGACCTTATCGGGTGGGGGGCAACAGGTTAAAGGGAGGAAACTTCTCAATACGTGGCGATATAAGCTCTCAATTTATTTCTGCCCTTATGCTTGCTGCTCCATATTGGCAGGAGGGGATGAACCTCTCTTTCTCGACTCCCTTGGTGTCGCAGCCTTATATCAACATGACCGCTCGTTTGATGGAATCTTTCAAGGCTAAGGTGAAACTGACAGATTCATTCGTTGAAGTTAAACCGGGGAAATATGAAGTGGCTAAGGATTTTAAGGTGGAAGCAGACTGGAGTTCGGCCGCTTTCTTCATGGAAGCATGTGCTTTATCCGGCTCACCTTTGGAGATTGAAAAATTGACCCCGCCGGATTCCTCCCTTCAAGGGGATTCGGCAGCTGCCGGAATTTTCAGCAAAATAGGGGTTGTTACATCTTTTGATGATGACGCGACTCGTTTGAAATATGACCCTTCCATAGCGTTAAGAGAGGTGGAAATTGATTTTAAGGAGACTCCGGATCTGGTGCTCCCGGTAGCCGTAGGATGTCTTTTGACAGGAGTAAAATTCCGGTTCACTAATGTAGCTCATCTAAGGTTTAAAGAGTCTGACAGGATTTTATCGCTGGTTAACGAGTCTGCAAAAATTGGCTTTGTAATCAAAAGTGATGACAATACTTTGGAGTGGCAGGGAGAAAGGGTAGAACCGCAGAAGAGTCCTCTAATAAAGACGTACGACGACCATAGGGTAGCAATGGCTTTTGCTATGACAGTTTTCAAAACCGGAGAAATAAGAATCGAACACCCGGAAGTGGTTGAAAAATCTTTCATTGACTTCTGGAATCAATTGGCAAAATTAGGCGTTTCCCTTCATCAAGAGGGTGAAATCATGATAGTCAAAAAATGACAGGTGCTCTTCTCATATTGGCAGTCACTGTGGTTGCAGGCCTCCTGCTCTATATCACCGATGTGAAATATTTCCGACATCATCATTCCCCGGATAGTCAGCCGAATGTTGATCAAGCAAGTATTGATCAAGGGAGTATTAGCCAAACGACTGTAAACCCTACCTTGTCAGGAAAGAAGGAACCGGAAGTTTGTTGCGGTTTACATTTAGTATGCGAGAAAACTTCTCTGGTGGTTACAGATAATGAAATTCTCTATTATGATGATGAGGAGCTCGACAGATTTGCAGGCCGTCAGGCCGAGAGTTACTCTGCTGATGAAACTGAAGAATTTCGGGATGTTTTGATGACCCTCTTGCCACAGGATATCCCCGGATGGGCAAAAAGCATGAATCTTCGACAAATTGAGTTGCCTACCGAAGTGAAGGATGAGCTTCTTATGCTTATAGAAGACCTACGCAATCAATCTGCTTAAAAGAAAAGGGGAGACTTTTTACAGTCACCCCTCAACATCTCAATTATTTAATATTGATTATCTTTCAGGCTATTCCAAAGGCAAAGCGAATAGTTTCCTGATACGGTTCGCCCGGTTTAAGCTCTTGGGACGGGAATTGAGGTTTATTCGGAGCATCGGGAAAACCTTGCATCTCTATAGCCACGCCGTCGTAGTCGTTATAAGATTTGCCGCTCTTGTTGAGAGGACACCCGCTCAACCAATTACCAGTATAGATCTGAACTCCGGGCTGAGTAGAACTTATAGTCAGGATTCTTCCCGAGGATGGAGCTTCAAGCACTACCGCATCCTCTATTAATTTCCCCTTCTGCCATTCGTCAATAACCCAGCAATGGTCATATCCTTTCCCTATCTTGAGGGGTTCAAAATCTGCATTGATATCCTTACCGATCTCCTTTGGTTCTAAGAAATCCATAGGAGTTCCCTCAACCGGGGCAAATTCTCCCGTCGGAATCTGAGTTGAATCGGTGGGTAGATATTTGTGGGCCTTCAATTGCAATTTATGCTTCAAAACGCTTCCTGAATCTGCACCCTCAAGATTGAAATAGGCATGGTTTGTAAGATTTACAACTGTCTTTGCGTCGGTTTCCCCTTTCAAGGTCAAAGTCAAGACATTATCATCACTCCATGTATATTCGGCCGTAACCGTCAAATTCCCCGGATAGTTCTCTTCGCCATCTTTCGCTCTATATATGAATCTTACTCCGTTAGGAATTAGGGATGCCTCCCAGATATGGTTCTGGAAACCGGTAGGTCCTCCGTGAAGGGCGTTTGGGCCGTTGTTTATATTGAGCTGATAACTTTTCCCATCAATCTCAAGATGCCCCTTGGCTATTCTGTTGGCATATCTTCCGGGTATCTTTCCCATGCAGGGTCCGTCAGCCATATAATCAGCAGGGTTGGCATAACCTAAAGCCACTTCTCCTAATTTCCCTGTCTTATCAGGCACAATCACTGAAGTTATGCCGGCTCCCAAGCTTGAAACTTCCACGGAAGCCCCTCCTTTATTCTCAATCCGGAAGAGACTTATAGTCCCTTCCGGTGAGTTTACAGTTGTTTGTGTTATTTTCATTTCTTACCTTCTTTAACAAGACGAGCCCCGTCAGAAATCACTACATCGTAAATCATTGGCTCATGCCCATATTTCTCTTTGAATTTCTCGGTGACACTCTTTACAAATTTATCGTGAAGATCATTCTTGAGAAGGTTGATGGTGCAACCACCGAAGCCACCGCCCATTATACGAGAACCGGTCACTCCCAATTCTTTGGCAAGATCGTTGAGATAGTCGAGCTCTTCGCAGCTAACCTCATAATCTTTTGAAAGGCCCTCATGTGTCTCATACATCTTTTTGCCGACTGTGTCGTAATCCCCGGCATTAAGGGCATCGCAAACAGCAAGCACTCTGTCTTTTTCTTCGATCACATATTTTGCACGCATGAAGTCTTCAGCGGTTATGTCACTCTTCACCTTATTGAGATCATCCATTGTGGCATCACGCAATGTCTCTATTCCAAGGCGTTTGGCAACTCGTTCACATGATTCCCTGCGTTTGTTGTAGGGTGAATCCTTCAGTTCATGTTTTACTCTTGAATCAACAAGAACAAGTTGATAATCTTTCGGCTTGAATGGGAAGTATTCATGTTCCAACGACCGGCAGTCAAGTCTCATAAGGTTACCCTCTTTACCAAATACCGAGGCAAATTGATCCATAATACCGCAGTTCACTCCGCAATAGTTATGTTCGGTGCTTTGTCCTATTTTTGCCAGCTCGAATTTATCGATCTTGTTACCATTGAAGAGATCATTGAGGGCAAATGCAAAACATGATTCAAGAGCTGCCGAAGAGCTGAGGCCTGCTCCCAATGGAACATTCCCGGCGAATACTGCGTCGAATCCTTTAACCTCTCCTCCTCTTTTGAGGATTTCTCTACAAATTCCGAAGATATAACGTGCCCATGACTCCTTTGGAGCATCCTCTTCGTTGAGTCCGAATTCTACATATTCTTTTATATCTATAGAATATACGCGAACCTTGTCTGTGCCGTTAGGCCTTATATCGGCCATTATAACCTTGTCGATTGCACCCGGAAATACAAATCCGCCGTTATAATCAGTGTGCTCCCCGATCAAATTGATACGTCCTGCGGAAGCGTATACGTTACCTTCTCCTCCGAATTTCTCTGCGAAGGTCTGCTCAATTAATTTTTGCATGTCATCTGTTGTCATGTCTTTCCTAATTTAAAGTTTTTAATTTCTAATTCTTAATTCGTAATTCAGCGAACCACCGGAATCGTAATAGTTGCCGGTTTCACTCCTTTAGCTTTTGCAGTGAAAGTTATTTCTCCGGGTTGGTCACCACTCTGCACTATTGCTGTGGCTGCTCCTGAGAAAAGATCCATCACAGGCTCATGGAAGGGGCGCAGGCTTGTCGGATCTCCATTGGCGGTAGCCCTGAATTTTCCGGCCCCTTTTGTGGCGAAGCTAACCTCCCTTTCATCGGTCGGCACTATATTCCCATCCTTATCTGCCACTTGAACTGTGATATAGACTAAATCTTCTCCATCAGCAGTCAAAGAATTCCGGTTGGGCGTCAATACAAGATGATGAGGCTTTCCTGCTGTCTTGATAGTTTTACGACCTGTCTCATTCCCATTATCATCATATGCAACTACCATAACTTCTCCGGGTTCATAAACTACGTCATTCCACATGAGTCGGTAACGTTCCATGTTGCTGCCTCCTTTCTTCTTTTCCCTGACTCCCTGACTCTTGCCATTGATGAATAGTTCTGCTTTCGGAGAATTTGTATAGACAAACACCGGAGTGATCTCGCCCTCTCTTCCTTCCCAATTCCAATGAGGAAGGATATGAAGGGTGTTGTCTTCTTTATTCCATTGTGAACGATATAGGTAATATCGGTCTTTCGGTATAGATGCAAGGTCGATAATGCCGAAGTATGAGCTATGGCTGGGCCAAGCATCAGTGTCGTAAGGATAAGGCTCTCCCAGATAATCAAAACCGGTCCATACGAATTGGCCGATATTGTAGGGGAGGTCATCATCCACTGCAAAATCATCATCCGGAATATTGCTCCAGGTTGCTGCCTCTATATCGTAGCTGCTCGATTGATTGTCATCGCGCATGATGCCTTTACCCACTTCCACCGGGAAATAATATTTACCACGGCTTGATACAGTAGAGGCTGTCTCTGTGCCCAACAGAAGTTTTTGTGGCAACTTCTGATATGCCTCATCATAACGATTCACCTTATAATTGAAACTCGGGATATCCGTCGAGGCGGCAAAACCATTATTAACCACGGCATCAAACTGGTCCATACCGTTTGTAACCGGGCGTGTGGGATCCTCTCTATGCACTATATCCTGGAGGAAGAGAAGCTCTGAGATTCCATCAGGTCCCCATTGAGACGGGACCTCGTTACCTACCGACCATATCACTACTGAAGGATTGTTCCTATAGTTTTTGACCATATTGACAATATCCTTTTCCGCCCAGTCGTTGAAAAGTGTGCCATATCCATTTTCGCTTTTCGGTCGGAAGCCCCAATCATCAAAGGGTTCAATCATGAGCATGAAACCCATTTCATCGGCCAAAGCCACGAGTTCCGGTGCCGGCATATTATGCGATGTCCGAATGGCATTCACCCCCAGATCTTTCATCAATTCCATCTGATAGCGCAAAGCGGAGGTGTTGACTGCTGCTCCCAATGGCCCAAGGTCATGGTGATTGTTTACTCCCTTAAACTTGGTTAGCTCCCCATTGAGGAAGAATCCTTCGTCAGGCCTGAATTCTATTGTCCGGATGCCGAAGCGTGTGGCATAGCTGTCTTCTACTTTACCATCTTTTATCACCTTGGTGGTAGCTGTATAAAGTGTCGGGGTGTTTGGAGTCCATAATGACGGATTATCTACCCGCAGATTCTGATAGACAGGAGCTCCCGGATAGAATTTATAGCTATGAGTGTCGCTGGCAACCTCTTTACCTTCTGCATCGGTAATAACTGTGTTGAGAGTGAAATTCTCTCCTTTAGAAATTCCTTCCACCTCAGTCTTAAGATGAACATTGGCATACTCTTTCGAAACGAAAGGAGTGGTCAGATAGGTGCCCCATACAGGGATATGAACCTTATTTCTTTCTATGAGATGTACATTTCTATAAAGGCCGGCCCCGGGATACCATCTGGATGATTTGTCGGGATTCTCTAATGAGACTTCCACTTCATTAATGCCCGGCTTGACCACCCCGTCAAGGTCTACATAAAAAGAATTATAACCATAAGGCCAATAGGCCACATGTTTGTTGTTTACATAGACATTGGCATGGCTCATTGCTCCGTCGAAAAGCAATGCTATGCTCTTGTCGGTGGTGTCTTTAACCTCGAATGTAGTCTTATAGTAACCTTTGCCAACATAAGGGAGACCACCGGTGCGTCCTGTTTTCCAGGTCTTTTCCGTCTCTCCGTTCTGCTCTATAGCCACCTCCTGCAGGTCATTGTTACGGCTAAAAGGCCCGTAGATTGCCCAATCGTGCGGGATGCTTACTTCCTTCCATTGGGTGCTGTCTTTGGAAAATTCCCAATTCTTGATAAGAGTGTCGCTCCTTTGGGCATGAAGGGTAGGGACTATAGCAAAAACTGCTGTTATTAAAGCTATAACATTCCTCATAATATCCTAACTTTTATATTCTATATTCTATACTTTAAATTTCCTCTTTTTCTTCCTTATTTCACAAGAACATCACACTCTCGGTGCCTTCTCTTCATAGACCATAAGGTCGTAGAGATTGTCGCATCTCTCTTTCAATTCAGGTCTCAGAATATCAGCTTCTTTAGGATCGCGTAGCTTCAAGTCGGCGTATCGGTCTTCTCCGTCGAGGAAACCGGCCATGGAATCGTCAGGTTTGGCACAATCCACTGTCAATGGAGTATCTTTGGTAGGATTGTATCGATACAGAGGCCAGTACCCGCATTTCACCGCAAGTTTCTCCTCGACGATTGAGTGGGACATTCCTGCTCTGATGCCATGATTGATACAGGGACAATAAGCAATAACGATTGAGGGCCCGGAGTAGGAGTCAGCCTCCTCTAAGGCATTTAATCCCTGAATATAATTGGCACCCAAAGCTATTGATGCGACATATACGAAACCGTAGGTCATCATCATCCTGCCAAGATCTTTCTTGAAGGTACGTTTCCCATCGTATGAGTATTTTGCTGTCGACCCCAGCGGAGTTGCCTTGGATGTCTGGCCTCCTGTGTTGGAATAACATTCGGTGTCCATCACCAAGATATTTACATCGACATTCTGGGCCAGAACATGGTCGAGCCCCGCAAATCCAATATCATATGCCCAGCCATCTCCTCCGATAATCCAGATGCTCTTCTTGCCAAAGAGATCGTGACATTCAATCATTTCTGTGACATTCGGCAGAGTGGAGTCGGCTGAATATTTCTGCATCACTTGTATAGCCGCCTGTCCAAGTTTGTAAGATTTCTCCTTGTCATCTTTAACGTCAAGCCAATTTTGCAAGGCTACCTTCAAATCAGCAGGACTCTTTTCATCACTGACAGTCTGAGTTGCCAGTTCAATTAATCTCTGACGTCGGTGGGCTATGGCTACAGCCATTCCAAACCCATACTCGGCGTTATCCTCGAAGAGGGAATTACCCCATGCGGGCCCATGTCCGAAGCGGTTAATACAGTAGGCATTACTCGGGAAGTTGGCTCCCCAGATAGAGCTGCATCCTGTGGCGTTAGCAATAAGTAAACGCTCTCCCATTAGCTGGGTCATTAGCTTGACGTAGGGAGTCTCGCCGCATCCGGCGCATGCCCCCGAGAACTCCAGGAGAGGCTGATGCATTTGGCTCCCCGCTATAGTGTTGCGTGGCAAAAGATTATCCTTTATCGTCACATGCTGACGGACATACTCCAACAATGGTATCTGGGTCTCAAGCTGGCTCTCCAATGGCATCATCGTCAAGGCATGACCGGGACAAATCACAGCACAGGAACCACATCCCACACAATCCTCCGGATAAACCTGTATGCGCCATTGCAATCCTTTTGTCTCATTATATCTTGCATCTTTGGTAGACATTGCCGCAGGAGCCTTCTCTTTTTCTCCCGCATCCAATAAATATGGCCGGATTGTGGCGTGAGGACAAACGTAGGAACAAAGAGTGCATTCCACACATTTATCCACATCCCATTGAGGAATATTAATAGCTATCCGACGCTTCTCGTAGGCAGTAGTGCCCATTGGCATCACTCCGTCGGGGGAGAAAAGGGATACAGGCAACTTATCTCCCTCAAGTTTCATACAAGGATTCGCTATCTCCTTGACATATTCAGGCCACTCGGGATGTTCCTCAGTCTCTTCGGAGGCATCCATCCAGTCGGAGGGGTAATTTATGGGTGTCAAAGCCTGCAAGGCATCATCTATGGCTGCAAGATTCTGATCCACCACTGCCATCCCTTCATGTTTATAGGTGTCGCTGATTAATTCTTTTAATCGAGATATGGAATCCTCGAAGGGCACAATAGGCACCAATTTTAGAAAACTGGTAAGCATTACGGTGTTGATCCTGACTCCCAAATCATGGGCTGTGGCAATTTTTACTGCGTCAAGATTATAAAGCTTGATTCGCTTCTCGGCTATACCTTTACGTAGAGAGGCCGGCAGCTTACTATTCATCTCTTCGGCACTCCAGTGACTGTTTATAACCAGAACGCCACCCTCCTTCAAATTCTTGATAATATCGAAACGACTTGTATATGTGTCTTTATTACACATCACAAAGTCGGCATTCTCTATTCCGTAGGCTGAGCTTACCGGGTCCGGACTTATCCGAAGTTCTGAAATAGTATATCCTCCGGATTTCTTTGCTGAATAATGGAAATATGCCTGAGCATATAGTTTGTCGGCATTCCCGATTATTTTGGCGGCCATCTTGGTAGCCCCCACTGTACCGTCTGACCCCATGCCATAGAAAATGGCCTGACTAATATTATCCGGAAGCGTGATGATATGGTCGTCGACTTCTAATGAGAGGTTGGTGACATCGTCGTTAATTCCTATCGTGAATATATCTTTAGGAGTATCTTTCTTAAGCTCGTCAAATACTCTTTTAGCCATTGAGGGATCAAACTCTTTGCTGCTCAATCCATATCGTCCGCCTATCAAAGTCACGTCTCTTTTTGCTTTATATAAAGCTGTTGCGACATCAAGATAAAGAGGTTCTCCGGCTGCTCCAGGCTCCTTGGTGCGGTCGAGCACTGCTATCGATTTCACGCTTTCCGGAATTGCTGCAAGTAGATGTTTTGCCGAGAAGGGTCTGTAGAGCCTCACTTTTATCAGCCCCGTTTTTTCTCCCTGACGATTGAGATAATCCACTGTCTCTTCTATCACATCGCAGCTTGAACCTATAGAGATTATTATGCGGTCGGCATCCGGAGCTCCCACGTAATCAAAAAGATGATAATTCTTCCCGACTAACGGTGCAATCTGATCCATCTTTGACTGCACTATATCAGCAAAGGCATCATAATATTTATTGGCAGCCTCTCGATTCTGGAAATAAACATCCGAGTTTTGAGCCGAACCTCTCAAGTCGGGGTGTTCGGGATTCATGGCCCGATTCCGAAATTCCAACACTTTTTCATGAGGCACAAGTGGCTGTAGGTCTTCGTATGGCACCATTGAAATTGTTGACATTTCATTGGATGTTCTCCAACCATCGAAGAAATGGAGCACAGGCACTCTCCCTTCAATAGCAGCAAGATGAGAAACTATTGCGAGATCGTGAGTCTCTTGCACTGATGCCGATGCAAGGAGGGCAAAGCCTGTGGCCCGACAAGCCATCACGTCTTGATGGTCACCAAATATACTTAAAGCCTGAGTTGCCAAGGAGCGACACCCCACATGAAATACTCCGGGCAATAGCTCGCCCGATATCTTATACATGTTGGGGATCATAAGCATAAGACCCTGGGAGGCTGTGAAAGTGGTGGCGAGCGCGCCGGCGCATAATGCCCCGTGGGTTGCTCCTGCAGCACCTAATTCAGATTCCATCTCTTTCACTTGCATTGGACTGCCGTAAAGATTCTTCAATCCTTCGGCGTTCCATTTATCTGCCGTCTCTCCCATGGAGGCGATGGGGGTGATAGGATAAATGGTTGCAACCTCGCTGAATGCGTATGCGACATAAGTTGCCGCTGTACAACCATCAACTATTTTATTTATGTTCCCCATGGGTTCTAAGGTTTAGTGATTTGATGGAATCAGAAAAAGAAAGTAAATAAGGCAGCTTTCCCTATCTACCTTTATTTTTTCATTGTGAAATGGCGTGATGCCAAACGATATCCGTCGGCAAACACTTCAACAGTATAGTCTCCTGGGGTTAGGGTGGTGTTAACATCCCAATAGACACTCACACTCAGCTCGTCATTTGCATATTCCATCTGCCGTTTGGCTGTGGCTGCTATTGTTGAGCCATCCATCTCGAAGGAATCGCCTCCTCCAAGCAATACACCTTCCGGAGTCAGAATACGGATATAGAAATCTTTCATCCCGGCGCTCGCCGTATTATTGGGGCTAACTATAAAACTAACACCCAATTGACGTGCCTTCGTTATATTTTTTTCAACTTTTCCTTTTTTGTTGTAAGCCTGAAATGTCAACCCGGTTATATTGAGCTTCTTGGCAAGTTTAACTGTTTGCGTCAGCTCCTTATTTTGGGATGTGGCCTGGGTCACCTGACTTGTCAGCTTCTCATTCTTTTCGTTCACCTGGGCTATCTCTTGGCGTAATCCCTCATTTTCTTCTCCAAGACGCTTGATTTCTTCGAGATAATGTCTCACAATTCCTTTCAACGTGGCAATCTGACCCTCAAGCTCTTTTATTCGTTTACGGTTGGCTGCATTATTCTTTTTCTGCTCGTCAAGCTCTGCCAACAGACCCTCCACTTTCATTCGGGCCTCGTTATACTGATGAATCAGGGAGTCGTTTTTTAGATAAATCTGCTGATCTTCATATTGGGAGAAATCTGCATTCAACTGATTAAACTCGTTTGTAAGGGCCAATCTGTCGTTGGCCAATCTCAAACTCTCCATCTCTGCCCGAGCTTCATTCACTTGCTCGGTGCGTTGAGCATTGTTGATGATTAATATTATCACCAACGCAATAAGACAGAGCACTGCCCCGCCTCCTCCGAATATTATTATTTTTTGCGTTTTGTTCATACCTATGCAAATATAAGATAAAGCTACTTATTATCCTAAATATTTTCCTTCTTATTTGTAAATTTGCATTTTATTAACTGATATGAGCGATAAAAACATTAATAATCCACGCATTGGCATAATCGTGGCTATCGGTAGGGATGGTGCTATCGGAAGAAACGGAAATCTCATCTGGAGGATCCCGGCCGACCTGAAAAGATTCAAAGAAATAACATTGGGACATCCCATAATTATGGGTCGCAAAACCTGGGAGTCACTCCCGAAACGCCCGCTCCCTGGAAGAAGAAACATTATTCTTTCCAAGAATCCGCAATTTATGGCTGAGGGGGCTGAAATCGTAAGTTCAATTGAACAGGCCCTCGAAATCACTAAAGATGAAACACCCTTTGTAATAGGAGGGGCATCTATATATGAGACTTTCCTACCTTTTGCAGACGGACTATATCTCACTGTTGTTGAAGGCTCTTGCGACGATGCTGATGCCTTTTTTAATCCGGACCTTAACGATGGTTGGCAACTAATCGAAGAATCAGAGCCGGCATCGACTCAGGAGGGCGTTGAATATCGGTATCTGACTTATAGGAGAAAGCCATGAAAGTGGTTATTATCAATAAAAGTGACACTACAGGTGGAGCAGCAGTGGTGAGCCGGCGGCTGACGGAGGCTCTCCGCAATGAGGGAGTGGATGCCCGCATGTTGGTGGCAGAAAAATTATCCGATTCACCTTTTGTAGAGTTAGCCGCTCCCAAATGGAAGATTAAATGGTGCTTTTTATGGGAACGGATTAAAATATTCTGTGCCAATGGCTTCAACCGTTCAACACTCTTTAAGATAGACACAGGTGAAATCGGCCTCCCGCTATGGCGACACCCTTTAGTGAAAAATGCCGATGCCATTCTTCTGAATTGGGTCAATCAAGGAATGTTGTCTCTAAATGGGGTTGGAAGAATTCTGAAATTAGGGAAAACTGTAGTCTGGACCATGCATGATATGTGGGAGATGACAGGAATTTGCCATCATGCGGGAACATGTCTAAATTTCCAAAATCAATGTGGGAATTGCCCGCTTCTCTCCGATAAAGCTTCGCCATATGATATCTCGTTCAAAACCCACTCTCTCAAACAGAAAGTATATAACTCCGGGGCAAATAAAATTATCTTCGTGGCTGTAAGTAATTGGCTGAAAAATAAATCCACGGAGAGTACATTGCTTAATAATCAAAAGGTTGTGGTAATCCCCAATGCTTTCCGGTCTATTGAAACCCCCAATGACATAAAGGGCCAAGATAATCCTAAGGGAAAGCAACAACTTGCCGGGAAAATCCGAATTCTTTTTGTAGCAGCTCGTATAGACGATCCCATTAAAGGACTTGACGCTTTGAGAATAGCTTCAGAAATTCTTGCAAGAGAATATCCCGTAATAGCCGGTAGACTCGAAATTGCTTTCTTAGGTAATATTAAGAATCCTAAGGAAATTGATGGATTTGGTCTTCCGGTAATTAACCTTGGCAGCGTTAAGGGAGATGAAAACATAGCGCGAATCTACAGGGATTCAGAGATTGTTGTCTCCGCATCACATTATGAAACCTTACCGGGTACAATGGTGGAAGCTCAAGCTTACGGTGCAATTCCGGTAGCTTTTAATCAAGGAGGTCAGGCAGACATTATAAATCATCTACACACCGGGTATCTGGCTGATTACAATTCGGATATCAACATCCGTGCCCGAAATCTTGCAGAAGGGATAAAATGGGCTGTATCTATCATCGAGTCGCCGGAGCAATATAGGGAAATGAAGAACAAGATGGAACAAAACGTAAAAGAGCGATTTTCATACGAAACGATAGCCAGCAAATACATTTCCCTAATCGAAATTCAACAAGGTTGAAATTTTTGGTGTAATAATTTGAAATTTACATCATCCATAATGGGTTTCGTAAGGTTGTATCACAAATTTTCATGTTATGGGTGACTCTCCCTTAAATATTTTTTTAATCAAAAATTTGCAAATAAAATAAATTTCTGTAACTTTGCACCGCAAATCGGGAAAGCATCTAAGCAAAGTGAAATTGTTAAAGAGCTTTCTCCAAAGCAAAAAATGGTGTCATAGCTCAGTTGGTAGAGCAAAGGACTGAAAATCCTTGTGTCCCCGG
>JAFLTQ010000016.1 GCA_022510385.1 Muribaculaceae bacterium
ACTCGTCACCTCTTGACTGCCAGTCAAACGCTCTAGCCAGATGAGCTAATGCCCCTTTTCTTTCATTGCAAATTTATATTATAATATCTGAATTTGCAAGAAAATTTGGAAAAACACCTTTTTATATGTAATTTTGCATCAAAATATGTTTTACAACACATTTATTAAACATTTTTGTTTGATATTTGTTAGTATTGTAGAGTTAGTTATCGTCTGTCAGGCGCCTTGGAGGCACGTGGACAGGCTATGTTGGACTAAAATAATTTAGTGTGAAAGTTAAGCATTTATTTTTCTCGGTAATTGCTGCTGCTTTCCTAACCTCTGCGATAGGGTCTCATAAAACTCTGGAAGTTGGAAGTAAAGCACCAAAAATCGAGACAATTGATGGGGCAAACGTCGTGGCTGACGCTACCTCCGAAGGAAAAGTAAAAATAGTGAGTTTCTGGAGTCCGAAAAAGCCGGCTTCAAGAATCACCAATAAAACACTGCATGCTAAATATGCAGCTGAACCTGAAAATGTTGATTTGATTAGCATCTGTCTGGATTCTGATGAGAATCTTATGAGAGAAGTTATGAAACAGGATGGTATTGAAGATATGGAATGTTATTCTGTCAACAATATTGCAAGACATTCTCTTAAAGATTATCAGGCAGATAAAGATCCTAAGGCCTATATAATCGGGGCTGACGGACGAATAGAAAAGATGCTGTAATCTACTTAAACGTGTCAAAGTTTATATGACACGACCAAAAAAAACCGTTTGAGAATCGTTTGGTTTTCAAACGGTTTCTTTTTGATAAATACTTAGGGGTCTTTTTCAAAGTAACAACTTTCTTAAAGATTTGGGGCTTAATTGAAACTAATTTGACAAAAATGCGTCATATAGTTGTAATCTTACCTATATGATCAAACCCGATACACAAACAGAGAAAGATTTCGAGGAAACTATGGTGGCATTTGGAGGTGTCATTACAAAAATATGTTACTATTTTTCGACAGACACCGAAGAATACCAAGATCTCAGACAAGAAGTATTGATGAATATTTGGAAAGGCTGGAATAATTTTCGTGGAGATGCTAAATTATCTACCTGGATATATAGAATAAGTTTCAATACATGTCTTTCTTACCAGAGAAAAAATACAAGAAAATATAAGAGTATCTCCATAAATGAAATTTTAAATATCGCTGAAGAGGAAGAACCTTCCAGAATGGAGAGATATAATGAGATGCACCGACTAATCCAACAACTTAATTATGAAGATAGAGCTCTTATCCTTCTATGGCTTGATGAAAAAAGCTATGAGGAGATCGGAGAACTTATGGGAATTAATAGAAATACACTGGCGGTGAGATTAAAAAGAATTAAAGAGAAAATTGTAAGGCTTTCTCAACAAAATATTGATTGATATGGATGAATTATGTAACATGAAAGCTATGTGGGTCGAACTCAATGAAAGAGTAAGCTCTTTGGAAGAGGAGAACCGTAAATTGGCACGCAAAGTGATAAATCAGAATTTCAAATCTACTCAAGAAAAACTTGTGAGGAAATATAGTATATTTATTGCTTTATCACTCATAATGGTTCTCTATATGCCTCTCTTTGTATGTTTTAGCCCTTTCTTAGTTGAAAAATATAAATTAGCGACCATTATTTATTGGGTATTATTCTTTCTCTTGGAAGCGGGAGTCGATATTTATTTAAGATATCGAATAAGCAATATAGATATTTATAAGTCAAGCATTTCAGATATAGCAAAGTTGGCGGCTCAGAATTGGAGAATCCATAAAATCGGCATTCTTATCGGTGTGCCTCTTGCATTTGGTGCTGTAATTCTTTTTGGTTTATTATTAGACGCTAATATATTTCTGATTTATGGCATGATTGTGGGAGGAGTTATCGGATTTATTGTCGGTCTGTCGCAATTGAAAAAATTTTACGAAAATTATAAATTTCTGCAATCTCAAGATTATATGGAATAACGGGTAGCCTAATACCCAAATTTTTCTTAAATTTACTCATAAATAAACTCTAAACAAACATGAAAAAATTAAAGTTAACTGTTGCGTTCTTTACCCTTATCAACTTTTTTGGACTTAATGCCCAGATATTATATAAGGTAGAAGCAAAAGATGGACAAGAACCTTCCTATATATTCGGGAGTCATCATCTTTCTCCCATTTCGATAGTAGAGGAATCAGGAGTAATGGAATATTTCAATGGAACTAAACAAGTGGTGGGTGAGATTGACCTAACAATTGATCCAATGACGCTGTCTATGGCGCTGCAGCCCTTTATGATGGCTCCTGCCGACAGCACTCTTTCCGTTTTGCTGAAAGGAGAAGATATGGATTCTTTAAATGCCCAATTTATAAAATGGGCTCCTATGCCCGGTATGCAATTACAAATGTTGGAGCCTTTAAAACCCATGGCAGTTACAACTATGTTAGCGGCAGGGATGAGTCAACAAGTAATGCCCGGATTTGATCCGTCTCAACAATTAGACAGCTTTTTCTTCCAAAATGGAGAAAAAGAGGGTAAAAAGATTGTAGCACTTGAAACTCCGGAATATCAGGGTGAGGTTTTATTTAATATGACACCTCTGACAGTTCAGGCAGAGGCTTTAATTGAAATGCTTAAAGATCCGGAGAAATCTTTAGAAACGGCAAAAAAATTAAGCCAAGCTTATCAGGAACGCGACCTTAATGTTATGATCGAATTGTCGAAGCAGGATGATGAACATCCGGAATTTATGGAAAACATTTTATATAAAAGGAATCAAAACTGGATGGAAAAACTCCCTGCAATAATAGATGAAACTCCTTCTTTCATAGTTGTGGGAGCTTTACATTTAGCCGGACCTGAAGGAATAATAGAACAACTACGGGAGAAAGGTTACACCATAACCCCAATTTATTAGTCATTTCCCGATTTTTCAGGTAAATTCTCCGACCATTTTTTGGAGAAAGGCCATAAATTGAGATTTATGGAGAGATATTAGCACTTAGTCAATAAAAACGAATTCATCAGCATCACGCCAAGTAGGGAATTTGTCACGATAATTAAGAAGACGTTGCATAGAAAGACCTGCATATAGAATCCCATCATTATTAACGTCTACGGCCAGCTCCTGACCCTTATAGTTAAAAACATGGGAGCTACCATTATAATCGCCACCTAAATTATCGATGCCTCGACAATTAACCCCACAGACATAAGCTGAGTTTTCCAAAGCGCGTGCTTTTAAAAGAGTATCCCATGTTACTATTCGTGACACAGGCCAGTTTGCTACAACTATAAGAATATCATATTCATTGTTTCTATTCCTGCACCAAACGGGGAAACGTAAATCATAGCAAACCACCATACTTATTTTCCAACCCTTGTAAACCACATTTAACCTTTTATCTCCCGATTTAAAGATTTTATTCTCTCCTCCGGGTGAAAAAAGATGTTTCTTAGCCTCATAAGTTTCGGATCCGTCCGGCTGGATAAAGAAAGAGCGGTTAAGCAAGAAGGAGCTTTCATTTTTATAAATAAAACTACCAGCTATTGCGCAATTATGTTTCTTTGATAGTGATTTTAAAAGTGTTATTGTCTCTTCATCTTTAGTTTCAGCAAAAGATTCAATCTTTTGTTGCATCTCGTTTGTCGGGAAACCTGTAGAGAAGGTTTCCGGCAGAATCACAAGATCCGTTCCCGGATGAATTTTTGAAAAATATTGAGAAAGGGTTTCAAGATTTTTTTTCTTATCACCCCAGAATATTTCCATTGGCAGGAGACAAACTTCTAATTTACTTTCCAACATAACAGTTTATGAGACAAATTTTTCAGGATATAGGGCAGCATCCTTGAAATCGGAATAATATTTTCGTATCTCCTTCAGATCATCCTGATTATTACCCGTAGGGATATATTCTTTCCTGATAATCACAACTTTATTTTTAAAATCTATCACTCCTAATTGAATGGGGACATGTGCATTATATGCAATAGTCAGGAAGCCCGTTCTCCACTTATCAACAGCACTTCTTGAGCCTTCAGGAGTGACGGCAAGATTCAATTTGTTTCTCTGCTTGAAATCTTCTATAATCGATGCTGTGAGGGAAGTTTTGGGGTTCTCCTTCACAGGGATGCCACCCAAAGCATAGAATAAATATTTTAGCGGGAAGAAAAACCAGAACTCCTTCATAAGGAAAGAGGCTTTTCTTCCCACAGATCTATAAGCCAATAGGCCCATTATAAAATCCCAATTGGACGTGTGGGGAGCCACACAGATGACTGCCTTGTCACGGTATGGAACAGTTATATCAGTTTTCCAACCAATACCTTTGAAAATTAATCCCCACAAATTCATTGACAAAGAGATTAAGCCTTATTTAAAGCTTTCTTGTTTTCCTCCTTAACTTCTTCAGGGACAGCTGCATTAAATTCTTTTACAGCCTCCTCCAATTCCGTAAAGAAGTCATCATAGATCTTATTAAACATCTGCTTAAAGAAAGCCTTCTTTGCTTTTGAATATTCCTTTACTGACTCGAATGCTTTCAAGCCCTTGTCGAAAGTGACATCAGCATTGGATTTAGCAGACTCGATGGCGCCTATAATACGTTCAACGGCATTAATCACCTTTTCTTTATCTACATTTTCTACTGAGTCGTAAACATCTACCATTGATGAAATAGCGGATTCTCCGATGCGTTCCACATATTTCTTAAAATCCCTTTTGTTCATATTATTCTTTTTTTAAGTTTCTCTTTAATATTATAACCATTAAGAAGGAAAATTTATCGAATGAACAGTAAAAAAATCTTCAGTAAGCAGTTATTCTCTTCTTTCTTTTCTGGCTGCATCCAGTCGCAACATTATAAAAAGCAGAATTGTGAATCCCCATAGAGAAGAGCCTCCATAACTAAAAAATGGCAGAGGAATACCTATGACAGGGCAGAGACCAATTACCATCCCGATGTTTATACATACATGAAAAATAAGCATCGAAACAACGCAATATGAATAAACTCTGGAAAATGGAGACTTTTGGCGTTCAGCGATATAAATCAACCGAAGAATAAGGGCAAGGAATGTCAATAAGACTAAGGATGATCCTATAAATCCTTGTTCTTCCCCTATTGTACAGAAAATGAAGTCTGTGTGTTGTTCAGGCACATATTTCAGTTTCGTTTGAGTGCCGTTTAAAAAGCCTTTCCCATCCAATCCCCCCGAACCGATAGCAATTTTTGACTGATTGACATTATAACCCACGCCCCTAAGATCCTCCTCGATGCCCAATAGAACTAATATACGAGTCTGCTGATGCGGCTGCAACACTTTATCAAACACATAATTGACAGAGAACAGAAAGCCTACTGACACAAGAACAAAACATATGGAAACCACAAACTTCAGAATATGGTGGCGCAGCATTGCTATTGAAGTATATATAACGGACGCGCCTAACAAGCTTAGGAAAAAAATCATCCCATTAATCTGAACTCCACAAAGCAAGAGAATTGTGATTACTATTCCAACTCCTAAATATCCCACAATAACATTTCGGGCGATGAAAAAATCTTTACAATAGAAAACCAATAGAAGACAAAAAAGGATTGCTATTAGGGTAAAGATGGTGAAATCACCGGCACTCAATCCCATCAAAAATGGTTCTGTAAATTTTACTGAAAGCACAAAAAACAATACAGCAAAGAAAATAGCAGCAAGAACAAGACCGCTCATTCCTTCTCTATAAAGCACAAAAATAAGGGAGAGATAAACCAAAGCACTACCGGTTTCCTTTTGGCATAATATGATAGCTACCGGCAACAATATAATTATAAGTGCCTTCAGATAGTTCCCTGAATTTGCATTCAGTTTGAAATTATAGGAGTCAAAGAGTTTGGCCAAAGCTAAAGCTGTGGCGAATTTACCAAATTCTGCAGGTTGAAGACTCACAGGACCAAAGACAAGCCAAGAGTGAGAACCTTTTATATTGGGCGATAGGAAAATAGTGGCGATAAGAACCAAAACTACAATTCCATATATAGGATAGGCGTATGCCTCATAAAGCCTGTAATCAAGCAATAGAATCACAAACCCGAGAATGAGAGATAATCCGATCCATCTAAGTTGTTTGCCTGAGAATTCCGAGAAATCGAAGATACTTGCATTATCAAAATCGTAGCTTGCAGCATAGATGCTGATAGCTCCTGCCGTGACAAGCAGTAGATAAAGAATTACCGTAAACCAATCTAAGTTACGTAAAACCGAAGGATTATTATCAGTGACTCTTGACACCACTATTTATTATTGTGTTTGCAGACAACATTCTCTCTTCGATATATTTTCTCTCCGGAGAGATTTCACCTGTCAAATATTTCTCTATTATAAGGCTTCCAATAGGCACACCGTAGGTGGCTCCAAAGCCGGCATTTTCCACATAAACGGCCACTGCTATCTTAGGATCGTGGTAGGGGGCAAAACCCATAAATACAGAATGATCCTTCCCTTGTGAGTTTTGTGCTGTCCCGGTCTTCCCGCAAACTTCTATCCCTGACAGATTCGCAAGCCGGCATGTGCCGCCTGTGACAGCCATACGCATTCCCTCGGCTACAGATTCATAATATTTCTTGTCGATCTTTGGGCCTCTCTTTTCCTTAAACCGGGCATCGATTGCCGAATCTGCTATTTCTTTGACTACATGAGGTGTAAAGAAATATCCACGGTTTGCTATTGTTGCACAAAGATTTGCTATCTGTAAAGGAGTAGCCGTCACTTCTCCTTGGCCTATGGCTATGGAAATAATGGAATTCGCACTCCATCGTGGACCTCTGAACGACTTGGAATAATAATCTGAGTTTGGAATGAATCCACGGCTTTCATGAGGTAAATCCACACCAAGACGATAGCCATAACCCATATCGACAAGATAATCTTTCCATTTTGTCAGTTGGTCGGCTGCCTGAGTGCCTCTCTTATCAATCATATGTTTCAATCCCCAACAAAAATATGCATTGCAGGAAGTCTGGAGAGCAGGTTTAAGGGGGAGGGGAGACCCATGTCCATGACAACCTACACGAATACCGTTGATATATCCATGATAACAAGGGAATGCGGTGTTTTCATTAATAATTCCTTCTTGCAGAAATATCAATCCCTGCGCAGGCTTGAATGTTGAGCCCGGAGGATAGGCCCCTTGAATGGCCCTGTCATAAAGGGGTTTCAAAGGATCGAGTACAAGCTTGGCATAATTCTTTCCTCTTTCCTTTCCCACAAGCAACTGAGGATCATAATTGGGAGCCGTCACCATGGCAAGCACTTCGCCTGTAGAGGGTTCTATGGCAACTATTGCTCCGATTTTATTTTGCATCAGAGTTTCCCCATATTGTTGGAGATCCATATCTATAGCGAGGGTCAGATTATTTCCGGACTCGGGTGCCACATCTCTTCTTCCATCTTCAAACTTGCCTTTTATACGTCCTAAAGCATCCCTCATAAGAATTTCCATTCCTTTCTGTCCTCTGAGAGCCTTTTCATAACTCTTTTCAACTCCCAAATCCCCGGTATAATCACCTCTACGATAATATTCATCTTCATTGATATCCTGCTGAGAGACCTCGCGGATATTGCCTAATATATTTGCTCCGGCCGTAGAGTTATATTTCCTGACTGTTCGAGTCTGGATATAAAATCCGGGAAACATGTAAAGCTTCTCTTGAAGCCGTCCATATTCTTCAACAGAGATATGTGAGATTAATTTCTGGGGAGTATAGGAAGAGTAACCCGGGTTCTTCCTGGGATTCTTCATATCGGCCCAATATTCCTTAAATTGTTCGGGAGTGATATTAAGGAGAGAACAGAATGATGCTGTATCCTGTAAATGAACATCTTTAGGAATGAGCATAAGGTCGTAGGCAGGTTGATTAAAGACCACAAGCTTTCCATTGCGGTCGTAAATCAGACCTCGTGCCGGATAGATTGTCTTTTTAAGAAATGCATTGCTCTCGGCATTAAGTTTATAGGTGTCGTCACTTACTTGCAGAGAGAAAAGTCTGACAAGATAAATAATAACGATTAAAATGATAAATCCGCCAATTACAAATCTACGTTGTGCAAGCTTATAGTCTTTTCTCATTTTTTATTCCGGGATCAGGCAATCAAAGGTTATCAGGACAATGAAAGTGAAGAGGCTGCTTGCAGCCACCAATACAGCTATTGATTTAACGTCGGCGAAACTGAAATATTCTATAGAGAAAGTCAAGAGGCAATATATCACAATGAAAGTCAGGATATATTTGGAGTAGGCAGCAATACCCATTGAAGAAATCCCGGGAGTGAGCCGTGCAGTCGTGTCATCTTTTGGTATGTAGGCATAATAGATGGGAATTCGCAGGGCGGCGATGAGCGTGCATGCCATAGCATTGACACCGGGAGTGTCGGAAAAGATATCGATGATTAATCCCAAACAAAATGCTAAGGTGAAGAGATAGATTAATTTGATATCAATGGGAAGCTTGATTAAAAAATATATAAACACTATAGGAATTGCTACATGAAACAAGATAATATGATTGAATATGAATACTTGGAGAAGCACACATACACAAAAGAGTATTAAATATTTTAAAACTGTCAACGACACGATTTAATTCCCTGTAATCTATAAATCAAACTTGCTTAGCGAGTCGACGCTTTCCTTAAAATTATCTTTAATCACCCTAACGGTGCCAAGTCTTTTGAAATCTGATGCTAACCGTATCTTAAGGATATAGAAATTATCGTCAGCTCCCTTTATTCTATTCATAATAGTTCCCACCGGAATGTCCGACGGGAATGAAAGCGAGTAACCACTTGTCACTACAGTGTCACCGGGATGGAACTTGGCATGACGAGGCACTTCCTCCATATAAGCTACAGAAGGGTCACCACCTTTCCACACGAGAGAACCAATAAAATCAGAATTCTTTATCTTTACTGAGAATCTTTGGGACTCATTAAGAAGAGAAATAACTCTGGCTGTGTTTGGCCCCGTCACATTTACTATACCGACGACTCCATTATGATCTACAACGCCTTGACCCGGATTTACTCCGTCGAGGCTCCCTCGGTTGATTGAGAAATAGTTTTTAGGGTGTCTCACATTGTTATTGATAACAGTTGCCGCAACATAATCAAATCTCTTCCCTTCGTTCAATTTCAATGAGTCTGAATAAAGTGTTCGGTATTCGGCCAGTTGATGACGCAAATTAAGCACTTCGTTCTCAAGAAGAGCATTATTTTCTTCCAAATCTTTATTTATTTTTTTCAGGGCAAAATATCCTGAAATTTCAGAAGAGACTCCATATAGGGAGCCGGAAATCACATTGGCAGAGCTGAAATAGATTGAAGAATGATAAATATTATACGTAAAAAGTATGGCACAGCTCATTATAACATAAATAGAGAAAATGAACCATGCACCATACTTTAAAATGAAGTTGATGAGATTTCTCACAGATTGTTAAGATAGGGTAGGGACTCTTAATTCTTAACGGATAAGGAAAGAGAATTTATTGATATTCTTGAGAGCTACCCCGGTCCCTTTAGCCACAGCATGGAGCGGATCATCAGCAACCTTGAATTCAATTTTCATTTTATCTGTGAAACGTTTTGCAAGCCCTTTAAGAAGTGCACCCCCTCCGGCCAGATATATGCCGTTTTTCACGATGTCTGCATAAAGTTCCGGCGGAGTTTCCTCCAAAGCCGCTAAGATTGCAGCCTCCATCCTGGAGATAGTTTTATCTATACAATGAGAGATTTCTTCATAAGTCACCGGCACTGTCATGGGAAGAGATGTCATTTTGTTAGGTCCGGAGACTATGAAAGGTTCAGGACCATCTTCAAGCACAGGGAGAGCCGAGCCTACATTTATTTTTATCTTCTCAGCCATGGTGGAACCTACCTTGAGATTATGCACACGTCCCATGTGATCCTGGATATCAGCAGTCAGATCATTCCCGGCAATACGAATGCTTTTATTGCTGACGATACCCCCTAAAGAGATTACAGCAATTTCGGTTGATCCTCCACCTATATCCACAATCATATTTCCCTCAGGTGCCTCCACATCGAGACCTATACCAAGCGCTGCAGCCATAGGTTCATAAATCATATAAACATCGCGGCCGCCTGCATGTTCAGAAGAGTCTCTAACCGCTCTAATTTCCACTTCAGTAGAACCGGAAGGTATACACACCACCATTCTCAAAGAAGGGGAGAACCATCTTCTTTTTGAGCTGACCATTTTTATAAGGCCTCGAATCATTTGCTCGGCAGCATTAAAGTCGGCTATAACGCCATCACGAAGCGGGCGGATGGTACGAATGCCTGGAGGCTCTTTCCCCTCCATCTGATGTGCCTGTGTGCCTACTGCCAAAAGTTTGTCTGTCTTATTTTCTATAGCAACAACTGATGGCTCATCAACCACTATCTTATCATTATGAATTATTATAGAATTCGCAGTGCCAAGGTCCATGGCTATTTCCTGCGTGAAAGTGAACAAACCCATCTATGTATGTTTGATTGTTAATAATTTTTTTACCTTGAAATCTTTATTGCAAAATTACTAAAAAAGAGTGATAATTAAAGGATGAGGATTCAAATTAACATTAATTGAATAAATCAATATGTTACAGAAGTATTTGAAGCATATAATTTTATGAAATGGTAGTTTTATTAACAATTGAAGATGAAAATGGGAATTAATCGGAGGCCTGAATTTTTAAGAATTTTAACGTAAAATTTAAATGTCTGAGAAACATTATAATAATGAATTTTTGACTTTTGCAATAGTAAAATCACTTTTTTTTAAATTTTTTTTGTCGTTACTTTGTAACCCGTTTCGAAAAATTCCATGAAAGAAGATATAAAAGCAAAATGGCAAAAGGTGGTGGAAATCATCACCGACAATATTGGAGAAGCTCGTTCCAAAACTTGGTTTGGCGTGGCTGTGCCTCGTTCATATAAGGATAACAAGCTAACTCTCCAGTTGCCATCAAAATTTTTTGTGGAAAAATATGAGGAGGATTTTTATGGAATCCTGACTTCTTCTCTTGTAAAAGTTTTCGGTAAAGATATCAAGCTTATTTATGAGGTAGAGATTGTGAACCATGATAAGGAATCCAAAGTCACAATTTCCGGCACCAAGCAGAGTCAGGCTATAAAAAGCAAATATATACAGTCGTTACAATCAAATTCTCCGATTTTATCTCCTCAAGATCCGAAACCGACATTCGACCCCCAGTTGAATGAATCATTGACATTTGAGAATTACTGCGTAGGCCAGAGCAATAAGCTACCGTTCACAATTGCCGAATATATAGCCAACAATCCCGGTAAAAACGATTTTAACCCGTTTTTCCTCTATGGAGAAGTGGGAGTGGGGAAGACCCATCTTATCCAGGCTATTGGCATCAGAGTTAAGGAAACTCATCCAAACGCTAAGGTTAGCTTTGTGCCTCTCCGTCAATTCCAACAGCTTTATCAAAATGCTTACATAAAGAAGGAGATTCCCTATTTTATTCAATGGTTTCAGCAAATGGATGTCTTGCTGATTGACGATTTGCAAGAGCTAAGCAATAAATCCGGTACGACAGATGCTCTTTTTGCCATCTTCAATCATTTGCATCAGAATGGCAAAGCGATTATTTTTACATGCGACCGGAAACCAATGGAGCTTGACGGGATAGCCGACCGACTTATTGACAGATTTAAATGGGGAGTCACTGAAGAATTACAAAAGCCGGATTTTGAATTAAAGAAAAAAATCCTTGAATTCAAGGCTACTAAAAACGGGTTGGGCTTATCAAAAGAGGTTATTAATCTTATTGCAGAATACTCCACCGGTTCAGTCAGAGAGTTGGAAGGCATTGTTATGGGTATATTGACCCGATCTATTGCCTTGAACTGTCCCATAACTCTTGAGCTTGCCAAAGATGTTATGAAACATACCGTAAGGCCAAAGACTCCCAAGCTTATCAATTTTGAAATGATTGTGGAGACCACCGCCGATTTCTTTAACATCAATCCTGATAAAATATTCTCAAAAAGCAGAGTCCGGAATGTGGCTGATGCTCGTCAGATAATCATGTATCTGAGTCAAAAATTGACTTCATTATCATCAACTGTGATAGGAAAGAAATTAAATCGCTCTCACACAACTGTTTTGCATGGAATACAACAGGTGGAAGACCGGGTTAATTTCACAAAAGACCTAACGGAGGCTGTAGAAGTTATTGAAAGAGAGTTGAAGTCATAACAGCACTTTTTCAGAAACCTTATATAATTATAAAAAATAGACCTCATTTAACAAAAATGTTATTTGAGGTCTTATTCTGTTTTTTGATCCCTTTTAAGAGGTTTCCATGCTATCATAACGGATCTTATCTATTACAAGACGAAGATCTTCGGTCGGTATTCCCAATCTTTTCAATGATTCAGCATCATCACGGAAAGCAATCACCAATGATTTGATATCTTTTGTATCAGACGCATCTAAATATTGCTTATAAAATGCCACAGCAGATTTAAAATCTTTACGTTTCATGGCACAATGTCCCATATTTAGTAAATCATTTTTATCTTTCTCCTCTTGATCCAAAAGTTTCTGATATAATTTCTCAGCCTTATCCGAATTGCCGGCAAGCAACTCTGTCCATGCAAGAGCTTGGGTGGGAATATTTTTTTCAGGCTTTAGATATTGAGCATGGTATAAGTAATGTAGAGCTTTTTCATATTCTTCGAGATCTATCAGACATTGAGCCAGACTCATAAGAATATGATAATTATCAGGCTCTATTTCCAATACCTTTTCATAATATTCCAAGGCCTCTTTTGGTCGGCCGCTATTTTTCAAAGCTACCGCCAACTTTTTTATCAGCCAAATCTTTCCCGGATCAACTATTTCGGCCTTCTTATACCAACGAATAGCCTCATCATAATTTTTAAGTCTATCGTTGCAGTATCCGATTTTTTCCCAATTCGTGAAGTCATCAGATTGAATTTCATCGATTAGTTCAAACATTCCGGCAGATTCTTGATAATACTTCTTTCTGAAATAAAATTCAGCAACCACTTTTAAATCATCCACATCTATTCCTAAAGTTGATATCAAGGGACGAATATGGGATGAAAGGAATGGAGTTCCAAACGGATCCTTGAAATCACCTTTCTTCTTAAAAAATTTAAAAAAGCGGTAGAGATCTTGTAAGGATTGTCTGACCTTCTTTGAAAAAATGTCAGCTGATGTCTCCCCTATAGCATTAGTTAGCGCCTCTTGAGCCTGCTTCATTTGAGACTCTATGTTTGCTATCATCTGATTTCCTCTGTCTTGTGGCATGCTTTTCACTGAAAGGAGGAAAGAATTCAGATCAGAATCACACATCACGGTTGTCAGACGTCCCACTATATCATCTTGATGATTGAGAGGGAGGTTTGAAAATTCAAAATGTCTCGGTAAAAATGGTAGAAACCAGTTGGAAGCTCTCTCAAAAAAAGGGAATGATTTGAGATTTGAGAAAGCTGTCACCATCACATCAGCCCCTTCTAATTGCATGTCGTTGATTTCTCTAAGCTTATCACCGATGCCTGATTTATCAAGCATATCTTCCCAATCAGGATTTATATCAGAAAGGAAATTTTCTGAATCTGAAGATAGATTACGTAACTTGTCAATTATTTCAGGCTGAATTTTCATTAATCCGGGAATTACCTCGTTACGCATCTTATTATCAATCCTTTGAGTGTCGTAAGTTCTTATTATTCCCATTAAGACTTCCCTCACCATTTTTTTGAAAGAGTTATCTTCCATAGAAATCATCAGACGCGACCGAAGGTTAATATTTCCCTTTAAACGATGTGAATGTAAGAGAGACAAGAGAACAATACCTGTCACTGTTCTGGCCTGAATATAAGGTGAATCTGAATTCTCGTAAGTTGATAACAATATATCAAAAAAATCGGGGTCGAAAAATTCAATCGATCCTAAAATAATAGCAGATGTCAAAGATAATTTTGCATATTCAGGAAGCTGAGCATCAATAAACGAGTTTAAAAGTTGCTCATATTCATCGGAGGGAGCCCCGGTCATTGTCATAACATAATTGAACAATTCATCCAATTTTTCAGATTGAACTTTTGAAACAACCGGAGATTCTATAATGATCCCTTCAGGATTATCCTCTTTGAATGATTGCATGAAGGTATCAAGATGAAATTGAAATGTATTGCCTCTTAACAATTCAATCCTACGAATGGATGAATAAAGATCAGAGCTATCTATCAATCTGTATTCTCTAAGAAGGAGCTCATTAGCATGAAATAGGGAATCTCTAATCTGATCCATCACTTCCTGTCGAGATGGATCCAAGTTTCCACTAATAAGGTAATCAAGCAAATACCTATAAGTGGATTCTGAATCTTTTATATTATTCAGTTCCTTGTTGAGCGACTTAAAATTTTTCATCCTGCTTTTGAGCATACCGAAAGCTTCATTAAAACGGGATGAATTTATCAGTTTATTTATTTGACAATATGTTTGATTAGCAACTGTTTGACTTGTCATATATTTTTGTTTTTATACAATAAGAACAAATAGTGTGCCATTTTTATTAGGATTCAGTTATCTAATTAATGTTAAAATTGGGTAACGTGTTCTAATACTTCTTCCAAAAAATTCTCATGGAATTCAACACAGCGAGCATTGTCACTCCAACATCAGCAAAAACAGCAGCCCATAATGAAGCTAATCCCAAGACTCCTAAAGTCAGGATAGCAACTTTAATAATAAGAGCGCCAACAATATTTTCTATTACAATCTTGTGAGTGAAACGTCCGATCTTAATAGCCGTAACAAGTCTTGAAGGTTTATCTGTTTGAATCACAACATCTGCACTTTCAATTGCAGCATCCGATCCCAAACCTCCCATTGCCACGCCAACATTACTGATGGCCAAAACCGGCGCATCATTTATTCCATCTCCCACAAAGGCAATCTTTTTACCTGGAGATTTGGCTATTTTCTCCACATAGTCTGCCTTATCTTGAGGCATTAGTTCTCCCAAGCCCTCCTTTATCCCTAACTTTGATGCATATCTTGCCACGATTTCTTTTCTGTCTCCTGAAAGCATGACTACCTTCTCTATTCCAAGCTTATGCAAATCGGAAACAGTTGCTTTTGAGTCGGCTTTGGGCATATCGGAAAGAACCACATAACCGGCAAATATTCCATCAACTGCCAAAGCTACAATAGTGGAGGGATTATCTTTTAACTCAGCAGGATATGAAATATTTTTAGATTCCAACAATTTCAGGTTACCTACCAATATGGAATGTCCTTCAATAGTTGCGTTAGTGCCTTTACCCGAAATTTCTTTCATAAAAGTAGGGGAGGGCAGTCTAAGTCCTTTCAAGTTGGCATAATTCACGATAGCTTTAGCTAAAGGATGTGAACTCTGTGACTCTCCCGCAGCCATTAAAGAAATCATCTTGTCGGGTTCTATATCCGAAGAGGCTACAACTTTTTCAATATTGAATTTCCCGGTGGTAAGTGTGCCGGTTTTATCAAATGCTATAACATTTATATTTCGGATTGTTTCCAAAAAATTACCCCCTTTAAACAAAACACCTTTTCGTGAGGCTGCTCCAATGCCTGCAAAATAACTCAAAGGGACACTAATGACAAGAGCACATGGACAGGAGATGACAAGGAAAACCAAGGCTCTATATAACCATTCACTGAATACATAATGGAATGGATGTAACATTGAGATAAAGAAGGGAACTACAACTACCAGAAATGCCATTAATGTTACCACCGGGGTATAAATTCTGGCAAATTTGCGTATAAATACTTCTGACTTGGCTTTTTTTGCTTGAGCATTCTTAACAAGATCAAGAATTCTTGAGACAGCACTTTCGCTTAAGGGATTAGTCACTTGGAGTCTGACTGTGGATCCGGTTGATATCATGCCGGCCATGACTTCCTCATCTTTATCTATTTCTCTTGGAACACTTTCTCCGGTCAGTGCTGAAGTGTCGAACATTCCGCCCTCTTGAGATAGCATTTTTCCGTCAAGAGGGACTCTTTCGCCCGGATAAACTTCTATAATATCACCGACCTCTACATCTTCCGGTTTCTTTATAATTGCCTCCCCATTAATAATCACTCGCGCCTTATCCGCCTTTATTTCAAGCAATTTGGAAATATCCCGGGCAGCCTTCCCCACTGCAAGATCTTGCAAATTTTCGCCTATACAATAAAATAACATTACTCCGACTGCTTCTGCATATTCTCCGATACAAAAAGCGCCAATACAAGCAATGGACATCAAGGTAAGCTCATTAAAATAATCTTTTTGCGCTACGCCCTCTATTGCTTCTTTCACAACAGGAAAACCAACCGGAATGATAGCGACAAAATACCATAATGGTTTCGCCCAAATGGTATTTGTCATGAAATCATGGAAATGATCTAATATCAAGCCGGCAATAAGTAAGGCCATTGATATAGCAACCCCAACATAGGGTTCCCATCTGCCTGAATGCTCATGATTATGTTCATGTTTATGATCATGGTCATGACAATGGTCGTGACATAGACAAGTACCATGATTCAAGTCATGGTCATCTTTAAGATTAGCCTTTGAATTATTATCTATATTTTCTGTCACTTTTATTTGAGTTTATTTCTTTTCTATCTATGTGGTGCAAAAATAGATAAAAAAGGATGCAACTCAGTGGCATATTATGACATGTCATTTCTTCAAGCTAATAACACTTATTAGATTTGTATTCACTCAAAATCTTTCCTTTTGTTAGGGAACCACAATTTCGAAGTTTTCAAGGAATTCAGTCGTTTTTTTGATATATTCTTCCATCACAACATCCTCCTGCACAAATGGGACAGTTTTTCTTAACTCCTTCATAATATTTTCAATTATTATTGAGGATTTTAAGGGTCTTCTAAAATCAATCCCTTGAGCCGCATTCATTAGTTCTATTGCAGCAATAATCTTTAGATTAGCAATAATTTTATGAAGTTTTGTAGAAGAATTTCCTCCCATTGAGACAATATCTTCCTGTCCGTTTGAACTAACAATAGAATCACAAGAGGCAGGCCACGCGTACATTTTATTCTGGCTGACACAGGCAGCGGCTGCATATTGAGGAATCATAAACCCTGAATTTAAACCCGGTTTTGCAACCAGAAATTCAGGCAAACCCCGTTTCCCTAAAATCAATTGGGCAACTCTTCTTTCGGAAATATTCCCTAATTCATGCAAAGCAACACCCATGTAATCAAAAACCAAGGCAATCGGTTCTCCATGGAAGTTTCCTCCGCTCACCACCATATCTTCATCAGGGAACACAGTGGGATTATCTGTGACTGAGTTTATTTCAATATGCAGAACCTCAGTGACATGATTCATTGCATCTTTAACGGCACCATGCACCTGGGGTATACACCTAAATGAATAAGGATCTTGCACATGTTCCTTCTCTCTCTTAATTATCTCGCTGCCTTCCAATATTTTCCTGAAGATGCGCCCTGTCTCAATCTGGCCCGGATGGGGCCTTACATTCTGGATACACTCCCAAAATGGTTCGATTCTTCCATCGTATGCCTCAAGACTCATGGCGCCGAAGAGGTCAAAACAATTCACAAGGTGCCATCCGTCTATCAAGGCTTTTATACCATTGGCAGTCATAAATTGTGTGCCATTCAAAAGAGCAAGACCCTCTTTAGATTCAAGTTTGACAGGCTCCCAGTGGAATATTGACAGGATTTCTTTACCGGAAAATTTCTTACCTTCAAAAATCACTTCTCCTTCCCCTATCAAGGGAAGAAAAAGATTTGCAAGAGGTGCAAGATCTCCGGAAGCTCCTAATGATCCTCGATCATAAACCACCGGATAAATATCATTATTATAAAAGTCAAGAATTCTTTCTACTGTTGAGAGTTGAACTCCACTAAATCCTAATGAAATGGCGTGGGCCTTTAACATCAGCATTAGCTTGATTACAACCTTATCAACAGGATTTCCCACACTACAGGAATGACTCTTTAATAGATTCTCTTGTAATATAGTCAATTCATCCTTAGAGATATGTTTGTTGTAAAGGGATCCGAATCCGGTAGTGATACCATATACAGGCACACAGCTTTCATCTGTTTTTTTATTAAGAAATTCCCGACATTTAATTATATTCTCTTTTGCTTGGGGCGAAAGAATTAATTTGCAATTATCTTTTAGAATCTTCTCTACCAATGCATAGGTAAGATCACACGACCCTATCTCAAAGAAATTTCTTTTATCCATTTCCAATTTATTTAGAGCCCGTTCCACACTTTAGGTTAAAATACAGCCATATCCAAGAGGGCAGCTTCTTTTGTTTGAGCTTCATCTTGGAGAGCCATACATTTATTTTCCAATTCTTTAGCTGTTATTTTGTCATCAAGTGATGTGAGGTTAATTCTAACGTTTAGGATCGCCCCTAAAGCAGCTGTGCGTGCACACATCATTGCAACACAGGCATCAGTAAATGCATTTTTATTACCTTTAGTACCGATCTCAAAAATTGTATCCATAATCCCAACAGCTGTTTCTGCCACTTTCAAAGGCACCTTGGCTGCATGAAGGGTAGTGCGCTGGATTTCATTATTTCTGAAAGTCTGTTCCTCTTGAGTTTCTTTAGGAAGCTTGTAGGAATTGAACACTAATTGGTAGGCATCAGCATCTTCATCGATGAGATTTAGGAAATTTCGTCTTGCAAGTTCCATTTGAGGTGCATATTTTAACATTACCTCTTCAACATTGGCATATTTTTTCCGACCTATAGTCAAGGCTGTCACCATTTCTGCCAAAGCAGCTGCCAAAGCTCCACATAAAGCCGACACACTACCGCCGCCCGGCACAGGCTCTTTACCATAGGTTTTCTCTAAAAATTCGTTGATTGTCAATTCACTAAGTTGCATGGTTATATAATTTTAAAGGCTAATTTATCCTGTTAAACCTAAGTTTAACATTGAGTATTTACAATTCTTCCGGCAAAAATAGTGGTTTTTACGCAGTTCATCCCTACATAATAGGGCAGAACTTTGAAATTATCTGAATTAAGAATGATAATATCTCCTCGTTTGCCAACCTCAATGCTTCCAATCATATCCGCTTTATCCAAAGCTGCAGCTCCATTTAGAGTCAAAGCAGTCAAAGTCTCTTCAATCGACATATCCATATAAATACAAGCTAATGCAATTGTGAGGGGGATAGATCCTGAAAAGCAACTACCGGGATTTAAATCTGTAGCTAATGCAACGGCACAACCTTCTTCTATAAATTTTCTTGCAGGCGCGTATGGTTCCTTTAGTGCGAATGCTGTCAAGGGTAGGAGAGTGGCGACCACTCCTTCTTCTGCCATTCTCTTTATCCCTTTCTCGCTAACATGCAGAAGATGGTCGGCAGAAACAGCTTTCAGATCGGCACTCAATTCAGCTCCTCCCAAACTCACAATTTCATCCGCATGGAGTTTAATTTTCATCCCTTCTATTTTTGCAGCCTCAAGTAACCGCCTGCTATCTTCTAACTCAAAAACATTCTTTTCGCAGAAAACGTCACAAAATTTTGCAATCTTGCTAACCTCCGGTAACATGCCTATTAATAAATCGACATATTCGGATGTCTTGCCTTTATATTCAGGAGGCACAGCATGAGCCCCTAAGAAAGTGGGAATAATGTCAATAAATTTATCCGGATTATCTTGAAGATTTTCGATAACCTTCAACATTCTCATTTCAGTGGCAAAATCAAGTCCATATCCTGATTTTGCTTCAACAGTTGTAACTCCCATTTCACTCATCTTTTTCAAAAACCAGTTGGCTTTTTTCTGAAGATGGGTGTCTGTTGCCTTTTTTGTTGCATTCACTGTTGATTGTATGCCTCCCCCTCTCTCCATTATCGACATATAGGAGTCACCTTTTAGTCTCCATTCAAACTCATCAGGTCTGAATCCTCCAAAAACCAGATGAGTATGAGAATCTACAAAGCCTGGCAAAACTACGTTTCCTTGAGCATCTAATCTTACATATTCATTAGAATCTAAGGAAAGAGGAAGGTTTTTCCCATCTCCTATATATTTAATAATTCCCTCTTCAATAAGTATATAGCAGTGGGGAATAATCCTCAGCTGTGACATTTCCTTACCCCGAAGGGCTTGATGTCCGACCGGAGTTACAACCTTAGCATTTTCAATTATCAGATTCCCCATTTCTTATTTCAAGCACTTGGTCAATTGAAAAGTTTTCCAGTCCGAGATAATATTCCGCAGTGTCAACTATTGCAGCCACAGGAACTAAACCTACTATTTCACTTCCTGCAATAGTGATGCCCCATCTGCAGGCTTCAAATTTCACTGTTTCAAAAACACGGTAAAGAGAAGTGCGTGTGAAATCAGTCATATTAATAGAGACCTGAACGATACCACGGTCGCTAAGGTCAACTCCCATTGCTTTTACGAATCTGTACCCTCCGTTGATATGTCTAATCTTTTTTGCAATGTTGGTGGCAATATCAAGACGGTTAGTGTTCAAATTGATATTGTATGCCACCAATGGCATTCGTGCCCCAACAGCTACAACCCCTGCTGTAGCATGAGGTTTTGCCGGTCCAAAGTCAGGTTGCCATTCCGGCTGCTGAAGCTTTTCAGCCATTCCTTCAAACTCTCCTTTACGAATAGACGCCAAATTCTCTCTATGAGAAGCTGATGCAGACTTCTCGTAAAGAAAAACCGGGAAATCATATCTCTTGGCTATCTCTTCTCCAACTTCTTTAGACAGAGCGATACATTCATCCATAGAGACATTCTTTATTGGAATAAACGGAATTACATCCACAGCACCCATTCTCGGATGTTGGCCCTCATGATGGTTCAGATCGATCAATTCAACTGCCTTACCAACTGATTCGAGCACAGCTTCCTTCAGAGGATTATACTCACCAACCAATGTCACCACCATTCTGTTATGGTTGATATCGTTGCTGTAATCAAGAAGTTTCACACCATTCTTGCCTCGAAAACAGTCAAGTATCTTTTCCATCTTATCTTTATCACGCCCCTCGCTAAAATTGGGGACACATTCAATTATCTGCTTCATATTTTTTTGCTGAATCTAATTACTTATATGTGGTTTACATGAATAATCTGTTATGTTAGAATGATTTGGCAAGACTTAAATTATAATACCAAACTTTCAACGAGTCCTTCAGGAGCGATAAAAGGTTCAGTGATACAAAAGCCTTTGTCCCCTTGCGTATCGTTCCATTCTTTCACTGTTGACATGGCATTTTCGTTGCGTGCCCAGGATCTGCGTGCCACTCCTCCCATTACATCCCATAACATAGCATTTTTAAGAATCTCATCGACTCTTTCCGAACCATCGAGCAACATGCCGAAACCACCGTTGATAGCCTTACCTATACCTACTCCGCCTCCATTATGAAGAGCCACCAACGACATACCTCTTGCACAATTACCGGCAAAACATTGCACTGCCATATCAGCCATTACATTAGAACCATCCTTTATATTGGAGGTCTCGCGGAATGGAGAATCGGTCCCGCTGACATCGTGATGATCTCTTCCAAGCATAATAGGACCAACTTCTTTATTTCTAACCATTTCATTAAATTTCAAAGCTATATTCAGGCGTCCCATGGCATCTTGATACAGGATACGCGCTTGGGTCCCAACTACAAGAGCATTTTTCTCCGCATCTCGAATCCAGTTGTAATTATCCCGGTCTTGTCCTCGTCTTTCAACATCAATACACTCCATGGCAGCTTTGTCGGTCTTTACAAGATCCTCATGTTTACCACTTAGACAGACCCATCTGAACGGGCCATAACCGAAATCAAACAACATAGGGCCCATTATGTCTTCAACGTAGGATGGCCATATAAATCCATCTTTTTCATCTATCCCGTTTTTTGAGATCTCTCTGACGCCTGAATCATAGATGGCTTTCATAAAAGAATTGCCATAATCAAAGAAGTATGTTCCTCTTTCTGTAAGTGTTTTTATTGCATTAAAATGGCGATGCAAGGATTCATCCACTTTTTTACGGAAAAGCAAAGGGTCATCATGTAGTAATTTTGTTCTTTCCTCAAAAGACACGCCGGCCGGACAATATCCTCCTTCATAAACTGCATGACAGGAAGTTTGATCGCTCAAGAGTTCAACGGGGATATTCTCCTTCACCGCATATTCCAATAAATCTACTATATTCCCTTGATAGGCAATTGAAGTTGGTATTTTCTTCTCCATCGCCTCATGGGCAAGACGAAAAGCTTCAGGGATTGAATCTGTGACTTCTTTCACCCATCCCTGTTTCCTGCGTGTTTCAATACGCGAAGGATCCACTTCTGCAATAATAGCGGCAGCCCCTGCGATTTCTGCCGCCTTAGGCTGAGCGCCACTCATTCCTCCCAATCCTGACGAGATAAAGAGATGACCTTTCAAATCTCCATCCTGAGGTATCCCTAATTGCAATCTTCCGGCATTAAGGAGGGTATTGAAAGTGCCATGTACTATTCCTTGCGGACCAATATACATCCACCCGCCGGCTGTCATTTGCCCATAATTTGCGACTCCCATCTGCATTGCTTCATGCCAATCATGGGTAGTATCAAACATCCCAACCATCATGGCATTTGTAATAATAACTCGTGGAGCATCCTTTTTTGATGGGAATAACCCTAATGGATGACCGGATTCTACAACTAATGTCTGTTGATCTGTGAGCTCCTCGAGATATTTTTTTATTAATCGGTATTGAAGCCAATTCTGGCATACTTGGCCTGTCTCTCCATATGTCACTAATTCATATGGATATAGTGCAATGTCAAAACAAAGGTTATTATCAATCATTACCTGAAAAGCCTTTCCCGCCAAGCATTTACCTTTATATTGGTCAATAGGCTTGGCTTTTAAATCACCCGAAGGCCTCCATCTGTAAGCATAAATTCGACCTCGTGTCTTTAATTCTTCAAGGAATTCAGGTGCCACCTCCTCATGAAGTTCGGGTGGTAGATATCTTAATGCATTTTTAAGGGCTGTAACGGTTTTCTCTTTTGTCAAAGTAAACCCACGGTCGGGGGCTCTACGGATTCCCTCTTCAAAGATTGGATATTCAGGAATCTCCGCGTCAAGTTGAATACGTTTTGTTTTCATGGTGACAATTATCCATTAATCTGCAAATATTGGATTTAGCAACAGATCAGTTCTTTGCTCATCTGAAAGGGTTCCATCTCCCAGAGGCACGGAAACTCCGTAAACATTGTTTTCGCGATTTATCGCATCAGCATCGAAAAATGAAAGTTTATCAGGCTTAATTATCTCCTGACGCATCAAGGAATGATTCAAGTTGGTAACCTTTGAATATTTTTCACTACCAAGTCTTCCTTCCTCTAAACTCCCGATTTTATCCAATCTGTAGAATAATGATTTATTCGGAGCCTTTATAATGCTTAAGAGAAAATCATCAGAAGTGCCGATATTGACAGCTTTAAGAGCCTTATCCGTATTTAATCTATGAATCTGCATTGGTAAAGAATCGCTCAATTCGTTCATATTTATGCGGGCCACAGACCCGTCTTCCAGAGTGAAAATAACATTAGCTGACTTTTCCTCTTCTTTGACAACAAGAGCAAGTCTACACTCATCAAGATTATAATGGTGGTCTATGTGGGTGTCTTCCAAGGAAGTGTAGAAAGAATCATCGGGATTGAAATATAGATAGAAGGCCGGAGTCACAAAATTATCTTCATAATAATGCAACACATTGTTCCGATGTTTCCCGGTTTCAATACAAGTATACTCTTTTCGGAATTCTTTATCCCTATCAAAATCTTTTTCTTTGAGAGATTCCGGCGACAAGCTCGGATTTTGTGTTTCTCCGTTTTCATCTATATTATCTCCGGAATCGTTTGTCTGTGAAAGATCCGGGATTCCCCATAGCGCCATTAATATATTATAATTATGTTCACGGCTTTTAATAAATTCCTCCCGAGCCTCTCCATACCATGGCTTTGTGGTAGAGCTTGCCCTTACATAAATTGTGCCTTCCAATTCAACGGGTTGTCTCACCGGACGAACGTCAACTTTAATGACGCCTTTTTTAGATTCGGGGTCGGAAGATATTTCCCAATGTGATTTTGCATGGAGTGGGAGAGTGCGGTCCAAGTGATTTTGTAGTTCCACAATTAGAGCATCAATAGTTGCTTTTTCCCCTCGATTTCTTCTATAAGTCAGGTCATCATCAAGCCCATTTTCATATCCGGAGTCGTTTACTCCAATGAAAAGCGTACCTCCTCGTGCATTCATAAACCCGACAATTGCCTGAGTGATTTCAAACATTTGGCCTTTCGGGTCGGGACGTGCTCCGGATTTCGACGAGAATATCAGGCTGCTTTTAAATTCAATAGTCTGAGATTCATCTCCATAATATTTTGAGGTTGAAATAGCACTATTGATATTTAGAAGTGTTGATATTTCATTGAGTATCTGTTTTTTTGATTCCTCAAGTTCAGGGGGCAACATATTGTATGATAACACCAGAGAGGCTAATTTACCCTCGGTTTCATTTCTTGGGTGTTGCCTTATTTCCCACAAACCGGGAGTGTTATGATTTGAGTCTAAGTCGGAAACTATCTTAATACGTGTGTAAAGTCTCTCAAGCATAGGGGAGTCTTTAACTTGAATTTCAAAAGCATCCACAACGTTATAGTCAAGTTTCCTGTTTCTACTGAATTCCTGTAGGAATTCGAGTAGTCTCATATGTACATTAATCTCTTTCTCAAGGTTTTTATTCTCTCCGAGGCGGCACAAGAGAGTGGCGAGACCAAGATAATTATATGCCTTTACATATTCAGTTTCTGAAAAAGCTCGACGTTGGAGAATATATATAATCTCCTCCAATTCAGCTTTTGACATGACTTGCCCTGATTCCATAACTTGATAGGGGAGTTCTTGCTCATCCTTAACTCCCAAAGATTGCATCAAGTTAAAAAGACACTCGGATTTTTTTATCAGTAGGGGAAGATTCTCTTGATTTGGGGATAATTCTCCGATAAAGAATTGGTTGGTAGAAATACTCCTGTCTTGCTCCACATATTTGACTCTGACAAGTTTCCCTTCAGAAAGATCATCGGTTGATTCATCACAAGCCACTTTATATGTGGCTCCTGTTTCACTCAAACATAACCAAGCATTATTCAGACGGTCGAAATGAGTTACTATTGCAACAGATTCCTGTCCGGGATAACTGATCTCCAGAAGATTCTCTTCAATCTGTCTTTTCATGCTGAATTCAAGAGTTCCATCTTGTCTGATGTGGACAGTGGCAGGGAAGAGAAGGGGTTCACCCTCTTCATCCATAGCAAATTTTAAAGAACCGTCATAATTAAGGGGATAATCCTTAGATGAAAGCCACCCGATCATATGAAGGGCATCACAAGGCATCCATCCCTCTCCCAAAAGAGTTTCATCATGAATTGTGCAATGAAATTGTAGACGTTGTTTTTCATGACCGGTATCTAAGATCCTCATATCGTCTATAACAACCATGGCTTCATCACCCTCATCCGGGAACCTTTTTTCAATACGCTCAACTATTACGTCATTTCCTCCAAATAGTGACCATGAAATCTCCGACCAAACCTGACTTAAAGCCTTAAGATCTTTTGATTTTTTAGTATTTGGGAAACTCACTGAATCGGATATTGAAATAACAGGATTCAACCAATCAAACATATTGTTTGGAATCACTGTAGTGTCCGGATCTGCGTTAGAGGCTATTAGATGTATTTTATTCGACCATAGACGTAATTCTGCCTTTGAAGTGATATATGACTTGGTGATCATAGATCTTTCTTCATCTTGCTGAAGAGGGAAAGAAGACTTTACAAACAGCAATGTGGGATTCTCCGTATCGCTCCATGTGTATTCATTTACCCATTCGATTCCCAAAAGGGCACAAAGACCTTTTTCCAAAAGATTATCAACTTCAGAAGGGTAGAGGTAGGATATATATCTATAGAGCCTTGCTCTGTTGAGATTCAAGTCGATATTATCGGAATCGTTTGCAAGAATTCTTTGGATTGCTATAGCAAGAATCACTCTTACAATTACTTTGCTATCTTGACTGGAATCATTGACCGGCAGATTGTTGATTTTGTCAACATTCTCTTCAATAAAAAGTTGAAGTTGTGCCACCAGAGCACTTCTGAAAGGTTCCGCCTCCCAGTTAGAGATATCCCAATTATGGAGAGCCTCAAAAAGTTCTCCCATTCTCGAATTAATAAGCTCTGGCCTCAATTTCAGAATAGTCATCATGATTCTAATCTGAGTCACAGGATGATACAGATAGCCCGAACTTTTAAGACGATAGAACATCCGGTCGATATATGCCACATGATTCTTATCTATTATCATTTGTGCAGCTTCACGAAATTGTTCGAAAAGCTCTACATATTTAGAAATCCTTTCCTGCAGCATCTGCCTGTTTTCGTTTGAACAAGCCCTCAGGAAACCGGACTCTTGAACCATATAAAGGGCTAATTTTCTTCCAATTTCAAGGCGTTCACAAATTTTTCTTAATTTCTTAATATCATCCCTACATGTCACCAACCATTCTGTGATATTTTGGGAGCAAATCTGCAACAAATCCAACGTCCATCCCGGTACTCTATGTTCATATTTTAATAGGGCAGGTTGAAGTTCCGGAACTGATTCTAATAACTTTTTATAATAGCCTGCATGATATTGGTTAATATTCAGCAGATGAAGCCATTGTTCGATTGTATGAAATTCCAGACTAAACTTTGTGCCAAAAGAACTGACATATTTTAAATTTACGTAGGCATCCTTTATTTTTAAAACCTTGCATCTGATTCGAGTTCCTTTTGCCAGGGGTACAGGAGTGTTGGATAATTTAAAACATAGTCCATGATCATCCTTAAGTTCATATTGTGAGGTGTCATCTTTCAGATGATCTTTTACTATAAAACTATATTCTTCTCCTTCTTTATAAAAGTTGGCGATATGAACTGAAATGTCTTGAGAAAGAGTTAAAGGGTATAAAGATTTTACATAACATTGAATTTCATCGGGTAATGGTTGATTTTGCTGAAACTTAAATTTTAATATTTTAAATTCTTGACCATCATCAGTTTTGACTCGAAAGAACTTATTAAGCGATTGTTCCTTAATTAATTTAAAAAGATAAGAATTTCCTTGTTTTAAATCTGTGGCTAACATAAAATAAATTTTAAAATCTTTTCAAATTTAGCCAAAATCCGACAAATAAATTTAAAAGAAGGTAAAGAAAGCCCATAGATTGGCACTTAAAATATGTAAAAAATCACACTTATTTCATTATTAATGGGGGAAGGAGTAATATTTTTAAGAATCCATCTAACATTCCTATAAAAAATTTCTAAAATTCCGATATCAGAATAGAAAGCACCTATAGGGCACAAAACGAAGCGTTATTTTGAATGTAGCAGGATAAAAGGTTGAAAATGTGTTATTTTATTGGTCTAAAAGGCACATAAAGTTTACATCAAAAAGTTTACACATAGAAGATCTCTTTTAATATGAATTGAGAAAGTCAATGCTATGTACGACTTTTACGCAAAAAGGAATTAAGCAATAAGGATATTTGGAGAAATTTTATTTCCCCTAAATTCGGTATAACAGAGATAACTTTTTATAATTATCTTAAAAGGTGTTTTGAAATTGAGGGTAATTGATTAATTTTTGAAATGAGGATTCCGTAGCTAATGACTACCGATTCCTCGCCAGAAAGAGGAAGTAATTTAATTGCTTCCTCTGACTTTTAAATTTGCGGTTATTTAAATAAAAATCGTTATATTTGCATTCTCCTAAGGAGGCGAGAGTATTGCACTGTCGCCTATGGAGTTCAAACAGATGTCGAAGATGATGCGCGATAACTTCAAGCTTTCCGTCTGTTTAGTATAAAGGGAACTAATGTTCCCTTTATTTTTATGAGGAAAAGCATTTTTTTGATTTGTTAAAATGTAAAAAAATTAGGTGATTTTTATGGCAAATTGCTACAAATATTTATTATAATGTGGATTTTAAAGGATGTTAGAACGAACATTTCGTTTTTTGTGAAAATATGTTAATATACAATTGATTGCTAATCAATGTTTTAAAAATTTTCAAGAATATTCAATTCTTATTTTTTTCAAATTTGCATTACTGAATGCTTTACATAAATTTACAATATAAATAAAACAATAATAGAGCTACAAAACACATCGACATCGATAGGAAACCTTAATTCTTGGCAATTATATAATAACGAAATAAAAAACAGAGGGAATCTACAAATAAATCAACGGTAATAGGACACAGCAATCCTTGATAATTGTATCATAACGCAACGCTATGAAACATAGAAGGACTACAAACCAAATTAAAATTGATAGGAATCGTTAATCCTTGATAATTGTATCATAACGCAACGCTAAAAACTAAAAATCAACAGAACATTATCATTATAGATAAAACTTAACCCTTACAATAAAAAAGAAGAAAAAATAGGAGATGACAAAGATTTATATAAATCCTATTTAACATAATATGGATTATGAAAATTTTTCAAATCTTGATGTTTAATTACCTTTCTTGTTTAATTTTAATCTTGACCTCTTAAACGACTATTCTATAAATTCAGGAATATATTCAGGTTACCGTTTACTTAGAAAGCCCGTCCTTCAAGTTTTATATAAACCTGAGGACGGGCTTTTTAAGAATTTATTTTATTAATGATTAATCCTGATTAATTCCGTTGGATTCTTTTAAAGTTTTTAGCTTTGTGAAGTTGAGCCTGTCATCTCTTCTTTTAAGAAATTACCGGTGTATGATCCCGTTTCTATTATTTCTTCCGGAGTACCTTGTGCTATAATTTCACCACCATCTTTTCCTCCTTCCGGACCCATATCTATAATGTAATCAGCCATCTTTATTAAATCCAGATTATGCTCGATTACAATCAACGTATTACCCCTGTCAGCCAATTTCTTGAAAACTTTCAGCAATACTCTGATATCTTCAAAATGTAGACCCGTTGTAGGTTCGTCGAGTATAAAGAGTGTTTTCCCGGTATCTTTTTTTGCTAACTCTGTAGCTAATTTCACGCGTTGGTTTTCTCCACCACTAAGTGTGCTTGAGGGCTGCCCCAATTTAAGATAACCAAGACCAATATCTTGTAACACCTTGATTTTACGATAGATAGAAGGTACATTCTCAAATAACACAACTGCCTGATCTACAGTCATATCCAAAACGTCGGCTATTGATTTTCCTTTAAATCTAACTTCCAAAGTTTCCCTGTTGTACCTTTTGCCTCTACAAGCTTCGCATGGCACCAATACATCAGGAAGGAAATTCATCTCAATAGTCCGATATCCATATCCTTTACAAACATCACAACGTCCTCCTGCCACATTAAAAGAGAACCTTCCCGGTTTATATCCCCTTATCTTTGAATCAGGCAGCTCTACAAAAAGTTTCCTTATATCTGCAAATACACCGGTATATGTAGCAGGATTTGAACGAGGAGATCGACCCAATGGAGATTGATCCACCATTATTACTTTATCAATATTTTCAACTCCGGTAATTTCCGTATAGGGCAAAGGATTATCCTTTGATCTATATAATTTTTGGCTCAAAATTTTATGCAATGTACCATTAATCAAAGATGATTTACCGCTACCGCTGACTCCGGTTACGCATATAAACTTGCCCAACGGTATGGAAATATTAACATCTTTAAGGTTGTTTCCTGAAGCTCCTTTTATTGTAATATATTTCCCATTACCCTCTCTTCTTTTTTCAGGCAATTTTATTTCCTTAGAGCCATTAAGGTAATCAGCTGTTAAGGTTTTAGATTCCTTTAACTGAGAAAGATTCCCTTGGAAAGTAACAGTCCCTCCGTTTCTTCCTGCTCCCGGCCCAATATCAACTATATAGTCAGCCTGCTTCATTATATCTTTGTCGTGTTCCACAACTACAACGGTATTTCCGGCATCCCTAAGATTCTTAAGACTGTCAATCAGCCTGAAATTATCTCGTTGATGAAGTCCTATCGAGGGTTCATCAAGTATATAGAGTACATTCACGAGATTTGAACCGATTTGGGTGGCGAGTCGGATACGTTGACTTTCTCCTCCACTCAAAGTAGAGCTCGCTCTGTTTAACGATAAATAATCGAGTCCTACATTCATTAAGAAAGAAAGACGGCTTCTAATCTCTTTGAGGATTTCATTGGCAACCGGACGTTTCTGAAGCTCTATTCTGTCTTCAACATTATTCACCCATTCATAAAGCTGAGAAATATCCATCCTGGCAAGATCTGCGATATTTTTTCCATCTATGAAATAATGTAAAGGGATTTTATCCAATCGGTCGCCATGACATTCAGGACATACTTTGGGGGTGAAATATTGTCCGCGCCATTTGTCTTTCTCGGCTGATTCCGGATCTTCTGATTGCAATTCAATATATTTCACTATACCATCGTAACGAGCCGGATCGTAATACATAGACATCGTTGAATTTTCAATCTCAAGTCTTTGATCTGTACCAAACATAATGTCTTCGAGGGCCTCTTCAGGTAGATCCTTTATAGGGGTCTTCAATGTGACTCCATAAAGCTTGCATATAGCTTCTATCTGCCAGAAAATTCTCGAATTCTTGTATTTTCCTAAAGGAGCAATTCCACCGTCGTAGATCGACAGATTCATATCAGGCATTACTTTGTCCCGATCTATTTCATGCACTATGCCTAATCCCTTACATTTCTTACAATATCCTTGAGGCGAATTGAAAGAAAAGTTATGAGGAGCCGGTTCGGGGTAAGAAAGACCATTGTCAGGATCCATTAACAAAAGGCTGAAATGAGACACCTCCTGAGAGTCCATATCTATCAGAAGCATCTGACGGTCGCCTTGTTTCAAGGCATCTTCAATGGTGGAGCGCAAGCGTTGAATATCTTTTTCCTTTACTTTTAGGCGATCAATCAACAACTCTATAGTATGGTTTTTGTATCGATCTACTTTCAAGCCGTAGACCAATTCGCGTATCTCTCCGTCTATCCTTACGTTGAGATACCCCTTTTTACGTAAAGTTTCGAAAAGTTCTTTATAATGACCCTTTCTATTTTTTACTATCGGTGCTAATATTTGAACACGCCTGCCCTCAAATTTTTCCAGAATAAGTGATATTATCTTATCCTTGGAATATTTCACCATAGGTTTACCTGATAAATAGCTTCTTGCCTCTCCAACTCTTGCATAGAGAAGCCTTAAAAAGTCATAAATTTCAGTAGTGGTACCTATAGTGCTACGTGGATTTCTATTTACCGTTTTTTGCTCAATACTTATAACAGGATTAAGGCCGGAAATTTTGTCGACATCAGGTCGCTCCATATTCCCAAGCATATTTCTCGCATAAGCCGAAAATGTTTCAATATATCTTCTCTGGCCTTCTGCAAAAATAGTGTCAAAAGCTAAGGATGATTTACCACTTCCACTCAAGCCGGTGATGACGCTTAAGGAATTATGGGGAATAGTGACATCTATATTCTTTAAATTGTTTACTCTTGCTCCCATTACTTCGATAGCACCGGGAGTCTTATTATCGTTATTCATTTTATGTTGCAATAATAGGGAAGGAAAGCCTACCCTTAGGTTAACCAAAAGAAAAACGAAATGCGGTTAAAAATATTGCGCTGAAATTCTTTAGAAAAGAGGGGGATGCAAATCCCTATTTAAAATTGATGACAAGCCAATGAGAAAATGGACATCATTCGAGCCCACTTATTATTTTTCGGGCACAAAGGTTTCAAAAGTGGAATCATCATAATAAATTGTGATTTCACTGACTTTTCTCAATGTTGATGGTTCCGAAATTTTTAGGATAGTTTTTTCAATAGTAGTTCTATAAGCGTCAAACGACTTATTTACAACGTCTTGAATAATGCATTCAAGTTGTCTAACATTGATGAGATTCAATTCTTCATCCTCTTTTCGGGGGGAGTCGGGAGAAATTCGATTCTCAAGATCATTTTCATCGGTAACGTCATCCTTATTTTCGGATTTGAACATCATTCCTTCACCGAACAATATCCAAAGAATTGAGACTTGAGGGAAAGCATGATGGATCTGAGATAACATTACATCGCTGATTTTCTTGTTTTTACCGGCAAGCAATAGAGAAAGAGTTGGCCGGGAAATGGAGCATGCATCAGCAAATTGGGAATCTGTAATACCCAAAGCTTCAATTATTGCCCTCAACCTTGATGCGACAGGAGTATCCTCCATATTTCAAGTAAAATATACGATTTATAAATTCAAACACAAAATTATAAAATAAAATTTAAATTCAAAAACATTTTAGAAACTTAATTTTAAGAACTCCAATTTATAAATACAAGATTTTTAATTCAACTAAATAAAATATCCATTAAAACTACAATTAACACTATAATTATTAATTATATTCTATTAATAATCAATAGATTCTATTTATACATATAGGATTTCTTCGATAAACAATATTAAAATCTTTTATTTTCTAATATAATTAATTTAATTATTATTCATAATTTGCTAATATATAGCTATTTACTTATATCCTTAATTTATGTTAAAGCCAAGTTTTATTGGTATTTAAATCCTCGGTTTCATTTATTTAATAATTTGCAAATTAAAAACGACACCATTTTATTGATAGAGTTCATAAACTACCTGATTGAGTTTTTAAACATCAAATCTTAAATAATTAAAATAAATAAACTTGATTTGGAATTATTAATTTAAGAATTGAAATCACCTCTCCCCTCTCTTTTTTATTCAGAAATTAGAACAGGACCTAAAAAAGGAGACATCTTTGTCTCCTTCTCATTAGTCGTTTCCATCTTCTTCTTAAATGGAACCCTGTTCCGGTTGCTTCTTTCTTATAACGCCTGAAGAGAATTTTTCCGAACTATTATCAAATTAATATAAAATATTCAATTCTCACGTGGCTTAATTCTCCCTAACAAGGCAATAATCGCATCTGCAAATTAAGCCTCGGGATTCCGAATGCCTCCATTATCAGGTTGTTAGAATCCTGTTTGCGTAGCAACAATTCTGAAACTTCTTTTTGACTTAAAGTCAAGACAGAATGGTCAGATGAGACATTTTCTATCCTCTTTATACTAAATTGTCCGTTTTTAACCACGTAAATGGGAAAACCATTATCATTCTTATTTGTATCCTCTTTATTCTCCATTTCATAATCTCGGATAAAGAGTTTGAAGTCAGCATCACTATGAGTTTCCGCCACATATTTTATAATGTTTTCAAACCTCAATAATCTTGCCATCCCTAAAGGATTAAGGAGTTTATTGATATTGAATGGAATCTCTATATTGTTAAATGTATTGTCGAGGTCCCCTCCCGCTTCATTTTCTGAAGCATAAGTTTGTTGAATTAAAGAATTACTATGGTATTTGGGATCCGAGGAAATGATTGACATGGAATGATCTGCAAATTTCTTCTTGATAAATTCAAGCAAAGCAAAATAAGCAACTATATCCGTGACGTAATTTGTTCCAACCTTAATCCTTTTTAAGTCTTCCTTTTCTGTAAATGCCACTCCTACAATATGCTTGTCTGTGTCTTTAGCCACAAAGACGACCGGTTTTCTAACAGGGTCGTTACTAAAAAAATATTGAAGATCCTTTTTTGTGTGACAAAGATTAATTGAAGAAGCACCCTTTTTCTCCATTTCCTCAATAAAATCTATTATTTCCGCAGTCAAAGCAGCATCAGATCTATCAAGTTCCATAACATGGATTTCATCCAGAAGATCCTTTTTCAGTTCACGAATACGAGGAATGCTCTCGGTTAAAGACAATAAATAATCATTCTTGAAATCATGGAGAGGAGTGTATCTTTCCTCCAGAATGAAAAATGAGCTGAGATATCCATGAGTACCATAATAATCGGCTAAGAGTTGAGTTTGTGGCACAAGGAATGTGAAGTCAAAATCCGACTTCACCCTATCATTAAATTTGCAGAACAGCTCAGACAATAAACCCTTTTTTCTGAACCCTTCTTCAGAGGAGAGTGGAATCACATATAATCCTCTAAGTTTATTTATACCAAAGCCAAAAACATAAGGGATTCCACAAATTGCGCTCACTACTTTTCCATCATGTTCGCAATATTCTATAAGGTTTTCATCAAAATAAAAATCGAATAAACCTGCCAGTTTATCCTTAGCATTATGGGTTGTCTTTTCCCACAAACCCATAAGTTTTCTTTTCAACTCTTCAACTTCCATTAGTCATTCATTAAGGGAAAGCAAAAATAGGCTAAAATTGGTGGAACGACAAATTTTATTTAAATTTGTGTAATAAAAAATAATGAAATGAGACACCTTAGAACATTTATAACCATTGGTATAGGGATGTATGCGCTTACAGCCTTAGGATGGGGTCAGAAAGGTCATGATGTAACAGTCTATATTGCAGAAAACCATCTCACACCGACCACATATGCAACCATAACAGAGCTTCTTGATGGCAAATCGATGGTATATTGGGCCAACTGGCTCGACAATGCCTCACATACGCCTGAATATGCCTATTCAAAGACATGGCACTATAAAAATATCGACGATGGATATGACTATGAAGAGGCTCCTTTACATCCTAACGGTGATATTGTCAGGGCTATCTATCAGCAAGTAAATATTCTACAAAATCCGACTTCATCTAAGAGTGACAAACAACTTGCCCTAAAAATTCTTGAGCATCTCATGGGCGACCTTCATCAACCGATGCATATGGGACATGCAAGCGATTTAGGGGGCAACCGCTGGACTGTGAATTATTTTGGAAGAGACTCCAATCTACATTCAGTTTGGGACAGCTCTTTGCCTGAATCAGCCCATAAATGGACTTATACGGAGTGGAACAACCAGATAAACAGGGCTGACCCTGCGGAAGCCGCATTAATAATTGCTAATGGCACGCCGGAAAAATGGGGTGAAGAAACATTTGAAATTTGCAAAAGTGTTTATACATTAACCCCCGAGGGCACTAAGATCAGTTATGATTATGTAGCCAATTGGACTCCTGTGATTGAAAATCAATTTCTTAAAGGAGGGCTGCGTTTAGCTGATATTCTTAATTCTATTTTCGACCCTGAATATCATCCCAGCAATAATTTTGTTAGGAAATAAAGGCAGTTAGCGCTCTTTACACAATTTTGTTAAAATTTAGAAAAGATATTCTGACCGATTGAAAGGATCTAAGTTTCCAAATATAGACTTCTCAAAACTCATCATTCCTCCTGTCAATCTAAAAATTGTCAGGAGGAACGGTGTTTTTAGGGTCTTCGACCCTTTAAGGAAAGAGTATTTTTGTCTCACCGAAGAAGAATTTATCCGACAAATTTTTGTGGCTTGGATGATTGATAATTTAGGTTATCCGGCTTCCCTAATGGCAAATGAAATAGGAATACGCCTTAACGACACATTTAAAAGATGTGATACTGTCGTTTTTAATTCCGATGGGCAACCTTTAATGATAATAGAATTTAAAGCTCCCAAAATTAATCTCAACCAAGAGGTATTCAACCAAATCGTGAGGTATAATATGGCTTTAAAAGCTAAATATTTGGTAGTTTCAAACGGATATAAGAACTATTGTTGTAAGGTTGATTATGACTCTAACAAAATTCAATTTGTAGAGGAATTTCCATCGTTCCGGGATATTAAAGAGGATTAAGATAGATGATTACCGATTAATTACATTAAACTTTTCCCTTAGCAAACATGACAGATACTCCAAATTATAAATATCTCGAAGATCTTAATGAAGCACAGAGATCAGCCGTGATTTATATGGATGGGCCCGCTCTGGTGATAGCCGGAGCCGGGTCAGGCAAGACGCGTGTTTTGACTTATAAGATAGTGCATCTCTTGAGTCTCGGATTTGAACCTTATAGAATTTTAGCCCTTACCTTCACCAACAAAGCGGCCCGAGAAATGAGAGAAAGGATTATCAGCGTCTTGGGGGAAAAAGCCGGCTCTAAGGTAATGATGGGAACTTTCCATTCAATTTTTCTGAGGATATTGCGCAGGCATATTGACAGGTTAGGATATAAAAACGGTTTCACAATCTATGACACTTCTGATTCTAAAAATCTTTTAAAGATGATTGTCAAGGATTTAGGCCTTGATGAAAAAGTCTATAAACCCTCCTCTCTTCTTGATATTATATCTAACTTAAAAAACCAGCTGATATCTCCTGAGCAATATATTCAGGATCCCTCTAATTATGAGAGAGACAGAAGGTCGAAACGTCCAATGGTCGGGAAAATCTTCGAGGCATATTGTCAACGCTGTAGGGTTGCAAATGCAATGGATTTCGATGATATTTTAGTGAATATGAATCTACTGCTCAGAGACAATCCGGATATCCTGAGACATTATCAAGAGTTCTTCCAATACATTCTTGTGGATGAATATCAAGACACTAATTTTGCCCAACATCTGATAATCACTCAATTGGCCGGAGAAAGGAAAAGATTATGTGTAGTAGGTGATGATGCCCAGAGTATTTATTCATTTAGAGGCGCTGAAATCAGGAATATCATTCAATTGGAACAACAGTTTCCCGGTTTAAAAACCTTCAAATTGGAGCAAAACTATCGTTCAACCCAGAACATCGTTGAGGCCGCAGGAAGTTTGATCGACCGGAATACATATCAATTAAAAAAGAATCTTTTCAGCCAAAATAAAATTGGTGAGAAAATATCAGTTGTGTCTTCATTTAGTGATTTTGAAGAGGCATTTTTAGTAGCCAATTTAATAAATCAAAGCAAATTAAGCCTTCATGACAGCTATGATGACTATGCGATCCTTTATCGCACTAATTCACAATCTCGAGCTCTTGAAGAGTCCTTAAGAAAGAGAAATATCCGTTATAGAATATTTGGTTCGGTTTCCTTCTATCAGAGAAAAGAAGTTAAAGATGCTATCGCCTATTTCCGTATGTCAGTTAATCCGGATGATGACGAATCTCTCAAAAGAATTATCAACTTTCCTCCAAGGGGGATTGGGGATACTACTATGAAAAAACTAACCGATGTCGCGATTTCCCGCTCAAAAAGCATCTGGAATATCATTACAGAGCATAATTTGAAAGAGGTGGGATTAAATAATGGTACAATTGCTAAAATAGATAATTTCAGAAAACTTATTGAGGATTTTATCAAAGATAATCAAAACGGATCTAACGCCTATGAATTAGGTCAGTTAATATTTAACAGAACCGGTATATTGGCTCTTTATGCATATGAAACGACTCCGGAAAGCATTAGCAGGAATGAAAATCTCAAAGAAATAATGACAGCTTTGAAAGATTTTGTGGATATAAAGCAGCAGACCGGTGAAGGGACCCCTGATATGCAATCTTTCTTATCCGATGTGATGTTGGCAACTGATCAGGATGAAAAGGACGATGACAATCAGGCTAAAGTAAGTCTTATGACAGTGCACGCTGCTAAAGGCTTGGAATTCAAACATGTTTATATAGTTGGGGTTGAGGAAGATCTATTTCCATCGGCGATGAGTCAGACATCTCTGAGAGATATAGAGGAGGAAAGACGATTATTGTATGTTGCCATTACAAGAGCAAAAGAAACTTGCACAATTACTTATGCATCAAGTAGATTCAGAAATGGTCAGACTGTTTTGTGTAGCCCTTCAAGATTCATCGGTGAAATCAATCAAAGATATCTTGACTTAAAGAACTCTGCAGCCATATCCGCGGACAAAAATACTGCAACGGTCAATCCTACTTTTAATTACAATAGAAATAATTCTTCATTCTCATCCAAGGCCGGAAGGTATAGTCAGCATATATTAAACAAGAACTTTAAAAAGGTGACTTCAGCCCAGGTTTCAAAAGCTATAGCCCAACATTCTTTAAAAAATCTCAACATCGGTGATAAAATAAGTCATTCAAAATTTGGGATCGGCACTATCATACAATTCGACTCGGTGTCAGGTGAAGAGGCCATTCTTGTGGAATTCAGAGAGGTTGGGTTAAAAAGACTTCTTTTACGTTTTGCTAAATTTGAAGTATTATGATTTCGACAAATATTCCTACCCCCTATTATATTGTTTATGAAGAAAAGCTAAGGAGAAACCTTAGCATAATCAAGGATGTCGAGAAGCGTGGGAACGTAAAGATAATAATGGCATTTAAGGCTAATGCTTTGTGGAAGACATTTCCAGTCATCTCTCAATATGTCACGAGTTCCACAGCCAGCTCCATCAATGAAATGAAGCTATCATTAGAATATTTAGGTGATGATGTTCATTCTTATTGTCCGGTTTACACTCCCGTAACTTTCCCGGAATTTCTTGCCGGTTCCACTCATATCACATTTAATTCCTTATCGCAATTTGCTGAATTTTATCCTAAAGTAGCTGCCTACAATAAAGAAGGAGTGAAAAAGAGAAACGTGAGTTGCGGCCTTCGTGTCAATCCTCAATGTAGTGTCATTGAAACAGATATTTATAATCCTTGTAAGCCCGGCTCACGCTTCGGAGTGTTAGCAGAAGACTTGCCTGACAAACTGCCTGATGGTCTGGAAGGTTTTCATTTCCATGCTTTGTGCGAATCTTCAAGTTATGATCTTGAAAAAGTGTTGGATGCTTTAATTAAACAATTTGGCAAATGGTTGCCTTCCCTTAAATGGTTGAATATGGGAGGAGGACATCTTATGACACGAAAAGATTATAATATCGAACATTTGGTTTTCTTATTGCAGAGATTGCATAATGAATATCCAAATTTAGAATTGATAATGGAGCCGGGAAGCGCTTTTACTTGGCAGACCGGTGATCTGGTGGTCAAGGTATTAGATATTGTTGAAAATGGGGGCATAAAGACAGCAATAATTGATTCATCGTTCGCTTGCCATATGCCTGATTGTCTTGAAATGCCCTATCGTCCTGAGATAGAGGGTGAAATCGGAGATAATGAAGAAGGATTCAGATACAGAATAGGTGGGAATTCATGTCTTAGCGGTGACTTCATTGATGGCTGGAACTTTAAGGAAGAATTGAAACGTGGCGACTTGCTTGTCTTGAAGGACATGAATCATTACACAACTGTTAAGACTAATATGTTTAATGGAATTCAACATCCTGCGATTTGGTGGCAACCTATAGATGGCCAACCTATAAGACTTAGGGAATTCACGTATGAGGATTATAAAAACCGAATGGACTAAGCCGCTAAGTCTTAAATTAGAGATATGGTTAAAGCCATAAATAGAGGGAAGTGAAATAATAACTTAATATAGCAGGCTTTAGAATTAGAAAGCAATTCTCCCTTTACGTGCCTGTTCCACCATTTTTGAGCCCGGCACTAAATAAATCTCTAATCTACGGTTTTGACGCCTGTTTTCCATAGAATCATTTGGTTTTAACGGCATATCATCCCCGAATGCATAGGAAAATAGATATTTTGTATTTGCTCCGCTATCTTCAAACCAGTCAAATACTGAATTTACTCTCTCTACAGTTAGGCGATCCCTATATTCATCCGAACCGGTATTATCGGTATGCATCACAAGTACGACCCGAAACATATCGGGATCTTTCAGATATCTTTTAATTGGAGAAAGATAATCATCTGCTGAAGCTTTCAATTCAGTCTCGTTAGGTTCAAAGAGAAGATGAGCAGGGATAGTTATCAGTAACACTTCTTTATTTCTGTATGCCTCAACATTACATTCTCCTTCCGGATTGTATCTCCCGTTTAAGAGACGGTTCTTCCCTTCTTTTGCCTGAAATTTCTGTATCAAGGAAGATGCACTACCTGTTTCAACAGAATTCAGCATCTCTATGAAATCCATATCATCAAGAGCCGGATCTCTTCCTTCAGATTCCTTTTCCTTAGTCTTTGCATATAAACCTTGCGGCAATATCAGGAGTGTCGCAAATAATAGGATTTGGATTATTTTATATTTGTTTTTTCGCATATTATTTTGACAAACTTTTTTATGGCAGGTTTACTTTCTAAGTCTCTATTAACCTATTTTTCGGTAAATTTCGGGATATATCACTTGTTTAAATCAATGAGTCCTTCCGGAAGATTCATCCTAATAAATTTACCTTCTTCATTAATTTCATCCACAAAATCTTGATTTGCCGGCAGATAAACAATTTCATCATCAGCTGTCCTCAAAATAAACAATACATTTTCTGTGGTATCATCTACATCCTCAATATCCCCAATTTCTTGATTCGTGGCTGCATCAATCACTTTGAAGCCGATAAAAAAATTCACATCCTCCGGATCTTCTTCCAACCATTCATCCGCATCTTTTATAAGCATATAGACCTCTTTGTTTACAAATGCCGATGCTGTTGTTTCATCATTAACTCCCTCTAATTTCACCAGATAACTCGTTGAGCCTTTAGGTCTAATTGAGGTCACATAGAAAGGCACTAAAATGCTGTCAACATCTATTATAAGAGGATTCCCTTCTAAAAAATAATCGGGATCAATTTCTAAGATTAAATTTAATTCTCCTTTTAACGCATGCGTTTTCTGGAATTTTCCCACAGGAATTATTTCCTCTCTTTTTATCATACCGAGTATTAACTTTAAAATTAGAAAAATTTTTATTTTGTATACCCTTTAAATATTTGTAGATCCTCTCCCCTTTTATCTTTTAGAATCTAATCATCTGTGCGGATAATGTTAGCTCCCAAAGAATTAAGTCGTTCATCTATTCTCTGATAACCTCTATCTATTTGTCCAATATTCTGGATTACGCTTGTACCTTTTGCACTCATAGCTGCTATCAACATCGCAATACCTGCTCTGATATCCGGTGACACCATATTTGTTGCTCTCAGAAAATTAAATCTGCCGGCACCAATAACAGCTGCCCTGTGGGGATCACAAAGTATGATGCTTGCTCCCATTTCTATAAGCTTGTCCACAAAGAAGAGGCGACTCTCAAACATTTTCTGATGGATAAGGACGCTCCCTTTTGCCTGCGTAGCCACAACAAGAAAAATGCTCAATAAATCAGGAGACAATCCGGGCCAGGGTGCATCAGCAAAGGTCATAATAGACCCATCCATAAAGCTTTCTATTTCATAAATATTCTCTTGATTAACCCTTATATCATCTCCGGAGCATTCCATGCTCACCCCCAAACGTCTGAACGCTTCAGGCATGATGCCTAAATCTTTAATCGATACATTTTTCAATGTAATGTCACTGTGGGTCATAGCTGCAAGTCCTATAAAGCTACCCACTTCTATCATATCGGGCAAAAGAGTGTGGTCGGTGCCATGAAGAGTTTTCACTCCCGTGATTCTAAGCAGATTGGAACCGATCCCCTCTATTTTTGCTCCCATTCTCACCAACATCTTGCAAAGTTGCTGAATATAAGGCTCACAGGCTGCATTATAAATTATAGTTTCACCTTTTGCCAAAACAGAAGCCATTATTATATTGGCAGTACCTGTCACTGAAGCCTCATCTAAAAGAATATAATTCCCTTTTAATCCTTCTTTAGCATAAATATTATATGTCTTGGAATCCGGACTATAATCAAAAGAGGCTCCTAATTTTTGCCATCCGAGGAAATGAGTGTCTACTCTTCTTCTTCCTATACGGTCGCCTCCGGGACGTGACAAAACAGCTTTCCCAAATCGTGCCAAAAGCGGGCCAGCGATCATCACAGATCCTCTTAATGATTTCATTTTAAGCCTGAATTCATACGTCTGAAGGTAATCTAAATTGATGTTTTCGGCTTGAAATGTTATCGTTTTATGGTCGATCGTTGTGATTTTCACCCCCATATCCTCCAGAAGGGCTACCAGGTTACGTATGTCTGCAATATCAGGGATATTTGAAATAGTAACCTTTTCAGAGGTCAATAATGAAGCACATATCACCTGGAGAGCCTCGTTTTTAGCCCCCAATGGCTTGAGTGTGCCTTTGAGTCGTCGTCCGCCTTCTACAATAAAAGAACTCATCTTCCCTATTTCTTTTTCTTCTTTTTTCCTTCTTGAGCTGTCGCAATTCCGATATACTCATTCAACCTATAGCTATCCGGATTTATGTCGATAGCTCCACCCGAAATTTCTCTGATATCGTTGAACACCCTCCTGTCTGTGGCACTGTCGGCATTCACCCCAATCAGTAATTTCTTCATTTGATTTGCTACAAGGAATATCAATTGATCTTTATCCACGCTTCCCTCCATCCGGGAAATCTCCTTGATCATCCTGACTAAATTAGAGCCGTAAACCCTGAAACGTTCGGATTTTTTTGCGTATGGAATGTTTTCCAAATGTGGTTGTAGATCATCCTTTTGTGTTACTTCACAAGGAAAATCTATATCCAGTTTGAATTCAGATATTAAATTGATATGGTCCCAAACTTTACGGCTTTCTATACTTTCTCCGTTTAATTCCGGGAAAGTCTTTAACATAACTTCGGCTATTGCGTATGCACACTTTCGGCGTTCATCCCGATCTTCTATTACCACGCAATGGTCTATCATCTTTTGAATATTTCTTCCATATTCTCTCATTTGAAGTTTTGGAAGAGATGTGTTGTATTCCATCATTTTTTCTATAATATAATCTTAGAGACCGTTCCCAATTTTAACATAAATTGTGGAGCAGACTCTTAGGGGTTGTCGTAATATAATCCTTTAAATAAAAAGGAACAGCATAAGCAACATCAGCAAATTTTTTCTCTTTATAGTATTTAAGAGAAAGGGGTGCCATATATTTGGCATGGGGCATTCCGTTTCCCATCCATATTGCGTTGTCTCCCTCATAGAGATCTTTAAATTTTTCTGAGCCATCCCCTATAAAAATGACTTGCCGGGCTTTGTCAAGTTCATTGAAGGAATTGGATGTAAGTATTTCTGCCCTTGGAGGCTCAATAATATCCAGTCTACAATCAAAGACTGAAGTATACACTTCCATTCTGCGTGCATCGATCATCGGCACTATCAATTCTTCTCCTGAAATTTCCGGGAATGAAAACATTGCTCTGACGGCTAAAATTTCAAGTGATGAAATTGTGATTAAAGGAATGGATAACCCAAATGCAATTCCTTTAGCTAATGATAATCCTATTCTTAATCCGGTGTAGGAACCGGGGCCGTTTGATACGCTGACAGCATCCAAACTTTCATCGTTAGATTTCAATTCAGAAATGCATTTCTCCACAAAAGGAGCCAGAGATGTTGAATGATCCATATTCTTAGACGATTCAAATCCCACTATAATCTCTGCTCCCTTCGAAATGCAGACGCTGCATTGAGAAGATGACGTTTCTATATTAAGAATATTAGGCATTTTTTAATACTCTTGTTTTATAAAATGCTTCTACACTTTTAATTCCATCGATAGCCGAAGAGACAATACCTCCTGCATAACCGGCACCTTCTCCAACGGGATATAGGCCTTCTATTGTTTTGTGTTGCATGGTTTCAGGATCTCTCGGAATTCTAACCGGAGAAGAAGTACGGCTTTCTAATCCTATCATTACTCCTTCATTAGAAATAAACTCCGGACATCTTTCTCCAATCTTCAATAATCCTTGTTTCAATCTCCCGCTTATTTCTTTTGGGAATAATTTATTGAAATCATCAGGATAGATACCGGGAGCGTATGAAGTCGATGGAAGTGATGTTGATGTTTCTCCATTTATGAAATCGGAGATTCTTTGTGCCGGCGCTACAAGAGTATTGTGAGAAGCATCTGCGAGTTTTGCTTCAAGAGACTCTTGCAAAGCCATCATTTCAAATTCTTCATGCTCCGAGAAACCATTGATGTCACCCGGATGTAATTCCACCACATATCCCGAATCAGCCCATTTTCCTGACCTTGCAGATGCCGACATACCATTTACCACTATCTGACCTTCTCCGGAAACAGCCGGCACTATTACACCACCGGGACACATACAGAATGAATAAACTCCTCTCCCATCGGCTTGATCCACAAATGAATATTCTGCCGGCGGCAGATAAGACCCCCGTCCCTCTTCATTATGATATTGAATCCTATCGATAAGTTCTTGGGGATGTTCCAACCTCACGCCAACTGCTATCCCCTTCGATTCCATTTCAATACCCAATTCCTTAAGCAATCTATATGTATCTCTTGCAGAATGTCCGGTCGCCAATACCACATCTCCCTTGATAAAATCCCCTGCAGAGGTGTAGATGCCTTTAACTTTGCCATTCTCTATCTTTATACCATCCATCCGGCAATTGAATCTTACCTCTCCTCCACATTCTATTATCTTATTTCTTATGTTTTTGATAATCTTAGGCAATTTATCGCTACCTATATGGGGATGGGATTGAATCAAAATCTCTTCCGAGGCTCCAAATTGATGGAGCAAAGCTAACACTTCATTCACATTCCCTCTTTTTTTGCTGCGAGTGTAGAGTTTGCCATCACTGAAAGCTCCGGCACCTCCCTCTCCGAAGCAGTAGTTTGAGTCCGGATTTATTTCTCCTTTACGGCTAATATCTGCTATATCAGGTTTCCTCGAATCCACATCTTTCCCCCTTTCGATTATTATGGGTCGGATGCCAAGTTCTATGGCCTTTAATCCGGCAAAAAGACCGGCAGGGCCGGCACCCACAATAATGATTTCCGGAGAATTATCTTTCAACTTTTTGAATTCTTTAAAAGAAATTTCGGGCTCTATCTTATCCTGATTCGACACTAAAATCCCGAGATTTATTTTAACGGGATTTTTTCGTGCATCAATAGACTTTCTTATTATCCGGAATGAGTTAATTTTTATATCTTTTAGCTCTTTTTTCTTTCTTAGATTCTTTAAGATATAATTATTATCTACTGCCTGTTGCGGCAATAGGGAAAGTGTAGTCTCTCGAGTAATTTCCGGTGTCATTTTTTACATAGCAAATATAATTGTTTTTAAGCAGTTTTCATTAGTTTTGTAGTAAAAATCTGAATATTGCTCACCGGAAATAATATGAATATTGGTTTTTTATTTGATCTTGATGGTGTTTTAATCGACAGCGAAAAAGAATATAGTCGCATTTGGTCTAAGATAAACAGTGAGTTTCCCACCGGAATAGAAAATCTTGAAGACAAGATAAAAGGTTCAACACTCACCAAGATTCTGACTGAATACTATGATTCTGAAGAGATACGAGAGAAAGTTGCAAAACGTCTCCATGAATTGGAAAACCGGATGAAATATAATTATCTTCCGTATGCAGAGAATTTCCTGTTAGAATTGAAAAGACGTAATATTCCCTGTGTTTTGGTGACAAGTAGTGATGATGAGAAGATGAATCATCTTTGGTTGCAAATCCCTCGTCTTAAAGATTTCTTTAGCAGTATTGTGACGGGAAATCAGGTTAAGACCTCCAAACCCTCACCTGAAGGATATTTGACGGGGGCTGCCTCAATATGTGCTAATCCCAGCAACTGTGTAGTGTTTGAAGATTCTTTACAAGGAGTGATGGCGGGAAATAACTCCGGTGCCTTCGTTGTTGGAGTGGCCGGTACATTACCTGCCGAATCTTTGGCACCATATTCGCATCTTGTCATTAATAATTTCAATGAGATCGATATTGATGACCTAATCCAAATTTTATCAGAAAGATGAGTTCCAATAATATCCCTTTGGCAGAAAGGTTACGACCTGCCACTTTAAACGAATATATCGGTCAATCCCATTTAGTGGGAGACAATGGTATAATACGAAGAATGATAGAGGCCGGCCGAATTAATTCATTTATATTATGGGGGCCTCCGGGAGTAGGTAAAACCACTTTGGCAATGATAATTGCAAAGACAATTGAGGCCCCGTTCTATACGCTTAGCGCTGTCACTGCAGGCGTTAAAGAAGTTAGAGAAGTAATTGAAAAATGCAGAAATGAAGCAAATGGAATCTTCACAAAGTCCAGACCCATTCTCTTTATAGATGAAATCCATCGTTTCAGCAAGTCCCAACAAGACTCGCTCTTAGGTGCGGTGGAACAAGGAGTCGTCACCCTTATAGGAGCCACGACTGAAAATCCTTCTTTTGAGGTAATTCGTCCTCTTTTGAGTCGTTGTCAAGTTTATACACTTAAACCACTAACTCAGGATGATTTACAGACTCTGCTTCAACGGGCTTTTGAGGCCGACCCGTTACTTAAAAAAAGAAATTATAATGTAGAAGAAACAACGGCCCTTTATAGATTTGCAGGAGGAGATGCAAGAAAATTACTTAATATCCTTGATCTTATCGAGCAATCTACTCCGTCAAATGAAATAATACTAATAAATGACAAAATTGTCACAGAAGTTTTGCAACAAAACATAGCGGCTTATGATAAAAACGGTGAGCTACATTATGACATAATTTCTGCATTTATTAAATCAGTGAGGGGTAGCGATCCTGATGCCGCTATCTACTGGTTAGCAAGAATGGTAGCAGGTGGTGAAGATCCCGAATTCATAGCTCGTCGACTCGTTATTCTGGCTGCTGAAGATATTGGATTGGCCAATCCTAATGCACTTCTTTTGGCCAACGCAACTTTTGAGGCTTTAAAGAAGATAGGATGGCCCGAAGGCAGGATTATACTCTCGGAATGCACTATATATCTTGCAAATTCACCTAAAAGCAATAGCGCATATTTGGCTATCGACAAGGCATTGGAGGAAGTTAGAAAAAGCGGAAATCTGCCGGTGCCTTTACACCTTAGAAATGCACCTACGCAGCTTATGGCTGACCTCGGTTATCATCAAGGGTATCAATATGCGCATGATTTTGCCAATCATTATGTGGAGCAACAGTATCTTCCTGATGGCTTACAAAACGCCTCTTTCTGGACTCCCGCTAACAATCCTCACGAAAAAAAGATGGTTGACTATCTGAATTCTATTAAAGCAAAATAAATATGAAATTAAAACAACTGACCCAAAAAATTCTTTTTGTATCGCTGGGAATAATTATGTTTGTTCCGTCTGCTGACGCAAAAATCAAACTTGACAAACTTGTGAGCGGAGCCTCTAAAGCAATCTCAGCTGCCACACTTTCCGATAATGATATAAAAGCTTACGTGCATGAATATGTTGTTTATTCCGATGCATCCAACACAGTAGCACCGGAAAACAGTGAATATACAATCCGTTTGTTGAAACTTACTGATGGTCTGACAGATGTTGATGGTCAACCTTTGAATTTCAAGGTTTATATGACAAATGAAGTAAATGCTTTTGCTTGTGCCGATGGCAGCGTCAGAGTTTATTCAGGACTGATGGACCTAATGAGCGATGATGAAGTTTTAGGGGTAATCGGACATGAAGTGGGCCATGTTGCTCATAAAGACACTAAAAATGCAATGAAACAATCTTTATTGAATTCCGCATTATTTGATGGTATCGGAGCTACAGGGGATTTGGCAGCATCTTTAACTGATTCACAATTAGGCACAATAGGACAGGCTCTCCTCAATTCTAAATATTCTCGCAAACAAGAATCGAATGCTGATGATTATGGATATGATTTCTTGAAAAAGAGCGGTAAAAATCCGTGGGCTATGGCTATGGCCTTCACTAAACTCCAATCTTTGGAAGGTACTTCTGCCGGAAATTCTTTGCAAAAAATGTTTTCATCACATCCCCAGACAAAAGACAGAATAAAGAATATTATCAAAAAATGTAAGAAAGATAATATTGCGCCCCCTGAAGGTTGCACCTTAACAGAATAATTTAGAATCTTTACCGGGGTACATTTTTAATATAGGTTAGGAATAATAAAAATTTCGCAAGTTAGAACTTAAAAATCTTCTAACTTGCGTTTTTATACTATATCATTAATTTAAACCGGTTAACCCTATTGTTTTATCATTGATAACACCACAACTGCATTGTTATGTTGTTCATCATGGGATGAATACAATAAAGTCACGACCGGTTTTTCTAACAGAAGTTTTTTAAAAGGGGGGAATGCGGGATTATCATTCAATTCTTCTTTATATTTATCGACGAATTGTGACCAACGATTCTCCGGATCTTCATGAAACCATTCTCTCAATTCCGTCGAAGGGGATATCTGTTTTTCCCACAGGTCATAGTGGAAAGTTTCATGCGATAAACCTCTCGGCCAAAGCCTGTCGATATAAACCCTAAAACCATCGTTATTGCTATCAGTGTCATAAGCTCTTTTTATTTTAAATTGTGTCATATAATTTATCTTTTATAATTTCAACAAATCTTAATCCGTAAGGTTCACCCTATTATTTATTTTATTTTATTTTATTAACATATTAAACTAACAAGGATTAATCCTAATTTTATAATTTTGTTGTAATAAAGAGATTATTATGAAAAAATCATTATATCTTGCTTTTCTCCTCTCCATGTTTTCTCAGATAAATATGAAAGGCGAGGAATTCTCTTTCCCTACAGATATAAATATAGAAAAAATTACAGAGAGTTCACCGATATCAATGCCGGAAGTATGGAGTTTTGATGATTGTGTCAACTGGGCGATAGCCAACAATATAGATATCCGGTCGTCTATGCTTGCAGTGTTGGAAGCAGATGAGAATATAGGGATGGCTAAAGATGCCTTTCTACCCTTTGTCGGTTTTTCTACAAACCATTCATTCACCAATTATCCATCTCCTCAACCGGGACAAATCAATAATGCCTATAATAGTTCCTATAATATCAATGCAAGCTGGACTATATGGGAAGGAAATGCAAGAAAATATCGTTTAGAATCAAGTAAACTTGCAAAACTCCAACAGCAACTTTATGGAGATGACGTGGTTAAAAACCTTCAATTAGGGATTCTTCAGGCCTATCTAAACATCCTCTACGCTGCAGAAGCGGTAGATATTGCAAAAAAATCATTGGAAGTGAGTTCGGCACAGGCTTCGCGTACCAAAAGATTGATGGAAACCGGCAGAACTTCACGCGTTGATTATGCGCAGATTGAGAGTCAAAAAGCTCAGGATGAATATAACCTTGTGCAAGCCAAATCCTCCTACAATACTGCTATTGTGTCGCTCAAAAATCTCTTAAACCTTGGGCTTGATTACAATCTTCAAATTAAAGATGTGAATTTTTCTGATTCTCAAATAAATCAACCTCTTCCTTCAAAAACACAGGTTTTTGAAATCGCAATGAATTGGTTGCCTCAATTTAAAAGCAATGAGCTTAATAAATCGATATTTGATTATAATATAAAAATTGCAAAATCATCCTATTTCCCATCGATATCCCTAAACGGAGGGTTAGGATCCGGATATAATTCCTCCGGCAACAATTCCTGGGGAAGCCAGATGAAAAATTTCTTTAATGAAAATATCGGATTAAGCCTTTCAGTCCCTATTTATGATGGTAATGCCACAAGAAGAGCTGTAAATATAGCAAAACTTCAAGCTTTAGAATATGATCTGACCAAGACTCAGCTTCAGAATGAGTTATCACAGACAATTGAAAATCTCTTTATTGAGTCTGATAATGCACGTGCCAGATATGAGTCAGGACTATCACAACTTGAGGCCACGAGCTTAAGTGCTGAACTTGTAGACCGTCAGTTTGAGTTAGGGCTTGTCAATCCCTTGGAACTCCTGACAGCTCATAATAATCTGCTGAATGCCAGACTTGAGCTACTTCAAAGCAAATATATGGCTATCTTATCTAATAAAACAATAGGATATTATGCAACCTCCCAAGTTACAATCCCTTAAAATTATGAATAAATTTCATTATAGTTACCTCACTCCAATATTAGCCATTTCCTTAATATCTTGTAGCGAAAAGGTTAAGATGGAAATAGATGAATATGAGGTAAAACCTATTTCAATGTCTGAAGTTGTCACTGCAACCGGTACAATGGAATCCGTGACTCAGGTGAATGTGGGAACCCAAGTCACCGGTATAATTGATCATCTCTATGTAGATTATAATGACCATGTGACCAAAGGGCAGCTTCTTGCAGAACTCGAAAAAACATTATTGGAATCTGATTTAAAAAGCGCAGATGCCAATATGGCTTCAGCAGAAGCGAGCTATGAATATGCAAAGGCGAATTATGAAAGAGACAAGAAACTACATGACGAGCAACTAATATCTGACTATGAATTCCAGACATCGCAGAGAGATTATGACGTTGCACGTCTGAGTTTTGAGAAGAGTAAAGCCGACAGGGTCAGAGCAGCCAAGAATCTTAATTACGCAGAGATTTATTCGCCAATTGATGGTATTGTAATTTCGAGAGAGGTTGAGGTGGGTCAGACTGTGGTGTCGAGCATGAATGTGGCCGACCTTTATGTAATAGCCGACCTCGAAAATATGCAGGTTGTCGGGAACGTGGATGAAGCAGATATAGGACAAGTTAAAGTGGGGCAACGTGTCACGTTTACTGTCGATGCTTATCCTGACGATATTTTTTCAGGCACTGTGACGCAAGTGAGATTGAATCCCACAACCACCTCAAATGTTGTGACTTATGAAGTGATTGTAAATGCGCCGAATCCGGATCTGAAACTTATTCCGGGCATGACTGCCAACCTGACTATTTATACCCTTGAACTTAATGATGCAATAGCAGTGCCCCTGAAAGCTCTTAAATTTGAGCCTCTCCCTCCTGAAGATGAAGAATCCAACCTTCCTAAACCTGAACCTCTTCCCTCTCCGGTCAAAAATTCCGTTTGGGTTGTTAAGGACGGGAAAATTGTGGAAACTGAAGTGGAGCTGGGTGTTGCAAACAATATCTATCAGCAAATTACTTCTGGTTTAGGGCCCGGTGAAAAAGTTGCGCTTCAATATGTAGAGATTAAAAATAAGTCTTCAGAAGTTAATCGACAGGAAAATCCCTTCTTACCCAAACCTCCGGGCGCAAACAGAAATAATAAGAAAGAGGATTCAAAAAAATAACAAGATGCCTAAAGAAATAATCAGAATAGAAAAACTGAAGCGTTATTTCAAGGTTGGAGATGAGACCGTTAAGGCTTTGAGAGGTATCTCTTTTACAATCTACGAAGGAGAATTTGTCACTATCATGGGCACATCAGGCTCTGGGAAATCAACACTGCTTAATACTTTGGGGTGTTTAGATACGCCTACTGCCGGAGAGTACTATCTCGACGGGATAAACGTAAGCGGAATGGGGAAGAATGAAAGAGCGAAAATTAGAAATAGAAAGATTGGTTTTATATTCCAGAACTATAATCTTCTTCCCAAGACAACAGCGCTTGAAAATGTGGAACTTCCGCTACTTTATAACTCTGCCATCAGTGCTAAACAAAGAAGCGAAATGGCAGAGCATTGTTTGCGGGAAGTTGGCTTGGGTGACCGACTTTATCACCGTTCCAACCAGATGTCGGGAGGTCAGCAGCAGCGTGTTGCTATTGCCAGGGCTTTAGTTAATAATCCTGCTATTATTCTCGCAGATGAAGCAACGGGAAATCTTGACACCCGAACTTCCTTCTCTATTCTGACACTTTTTCAGAAGCTATATAATGAAGGAAAGACTTTAATATTTGTCACACATAATCCGGAAATTGCAATGTATTCTTCACGGAATATTTTGCTAAAAGATGGAAGGATTGTCAGTGATGAGTATAATTCCGATATTAAATCAGCAGAAGAAGTCTATAATAATCTTCCCGTGGATAATGATTGAAAAGACTTTTAAAATTTGAAAATCGAAAAGCACACAGATGAATATTAAGAATCTTCTGAAGGTAGCCTTGAAGGCACTGAATAACAATAAGATGCGATGTTTCCTAACAATGTTGGGAGTCATAATTGGAGTTGGAGCCGTAATAGCCATGTTGGCTATCGGACAAGGCTCTAAAAATTCAATCAAGGCTCAAATTTCGGAAATGGGAAGTAATATGATAATGATCTTTCCGGGAGCTGAAAACAGAGGAGGAGTAAGGCAAAGCAGCGATGATATGCAAACGTTGAAACCTTCTGATTATGAGGCAATCGTTAATCAGGCTACAACTGTGGCACATATCACTCCTTCAGTGAGCAGTTCAGGTCAATGGATCTATGGCAACAATAATTACCCTTCTCAATTGCAAGGCGTTAATTCCGAATATCTTGAGATTCGTCAAAGGAAAGTCACAAATGGAGAAATGTTCACTGAAGATGATGTCAAAAGGGCTGCTAAGGTAGCAGTTATTGGCAAGACTTTGGTAGACAATCTTTTCCCTGATGGCACGGATCCTGTAGGTAAAGTTGTCAGATTCGGTTCGATTCCAATGACTATTATAGGCGTTCTGGATGAAAAGGGTTATAATACAATGGGGCAAGACCAAGATAATATTGCGCTTGCTCCATATACAACCGTAATGAAGCGTGTCTTGGCAACAGATTATTTACAAGGAATGCAAGCATCTGCTATCAATGAGGAGGAAACTCAAAGAACAATAGCAGAAATTACCGATATACTCCGAACACAACATAAACTTAGAGATACTGACGTGGATAATTTCACAATACGTTCAATGCAGGAACTTGCAGAAATGATTTCTTCCACCTCCGCAATGATGACTATTCTCCTTGCTGCAGTCGCCGGAATATCTCTTCTTGTCGGCGGAATCGGCATCATGAATATCATGATTGTAAGTGTTACGGAACGAACAAGGGAAATCGGACTTCGAATGAGTATTGGTGCCAGAGGTAAAGACATTATGATGCAATTCTTGATTGAGGCCGTAATTATCTCAGTAACAGGCGGAATCTTAGGTATTTTATTAGGAGCCTTTACCACTTGGATGATAAAGGTGATAGCTCACTGGCCTGTAATAATCGAGGCTTCTTCTGTGGTACTCTCTTTTGTGGTCTGCACTGTGATTGGTATTATTTTCGGATTTTATCCGGCAGCCAAAGCATCACATCTTGACCCAATTGAGGCAATACGCTACGAATGAAAAAAATATTTAGACCCCATCCTATTGAAACTTCTGTTAAAGTAACAGCGGAAGAACACAATATTAAAAAAGTGCTTGTGGCTTTGAGTGGAGGTGCCGATAGCATGGCCACTATTTACGCTTTACATAGAAGCGGCATTTACACTATAGCTTTACATTGCAATTTTCATTTAAGAGGGAAAGAAAGCGACCGAGACACTCTCTTTGTTAAGGAATTTTGTCGACAAAACTTTATTCCTCTGGAAATAAAAGATTTTAATGTAGAGACATACTTGAATGAAAATCCCGGTGAATCAATTGAAATGGCGTGTAGAAATCTGAGACACGATTGGTTTGACAAAATGCTGAAAGAGACCGGATTCGACAGAATAGCAACAGGACATAATGCCGATGACAATATTGAGACATTTTTCCTTAATATGCTCAGAGGCTCGGGAAGTCGGGGATTAAGAGGAATGATTGGAGATAATGGTAAAATATGGCGTCCTCTTCTTTCTTTTCATAGAAATGAAATTCTTGAATATCTCAATAATAATAATGTTAAATATGTTATAGATTCCACGAATTTGGAATCAGATTTCAGGAGAAACTTTCTGAGGAATGAAATAATTCCTCTTTTGAAAAGCAAATGGCCCGGTTTTAATGCCTCCATGGATAAGACAATAAAAAATATGGAGGCGGAGAATAATATATGTGAAAGTTATTTGAACGATATTTTAGCGACATCACCGGCTACTTTATCTATTGATAAGATTATAGCATCAAAAGCTCCCCTATTGCTGATAAAACGTTTTATCGATCCTTATGGCCCCTTTGCCACGACTCCTGAGGAAATCCTTGCTGCTATAAAAGCAAATAAGCCACACATCAGAAGATGGCGGCTTAAATCCGGAGGAGTATTTCTTAGAAACGGTAAGCTATTTATTGAAATGAGTCATGGCGAAAGCTGCTCCTGAAAGACAAAAAGCTTTTATCGCTTCCACTGCAGTTTCAATCTTTCCCTGAAGTTGCTCATGCTCTTCTTTGGAAAAATGACCCAACACGTAATTAACCTGTCCTCCTTTCGCAAATTCATTCCCCACTCCAAACCTTAATCTGGCATAATTACGGTTTCCTAATTGCTCAGATATACTTTTTAATCCATTATGCCCTCCTTCCGATCCTGATTCACGGATTCTGATTGTTCCGAAAGGCAAAGCTATGTCATCAACAAGAATTAACAGTTGTGGTAACGGCAATTTCTCCTTGTTCATCCAATATCTGACTGCAACACCACTTAAATTCATATAAGTGGAAGGCTTCAAAACCATAAGTTCACAATTTTTCACCCTCACCTTAGCCATATCTCCATAGCGACAGGATGTGAATGTCGCTCCACTTTCCTGTGCAAATTTATCGGCTATCATAAAACCGATATTATGCCTTGTTCCAACATATTCTTGTCCGATATTACCCAGTCCAACTATCAAGAATTTCTTCATCCCTTTTTCTTTCTGCCCTTTCTCCTTATCTTTACAAAATAGTTGTTGCAAAAACTTTAACATCCTTTTAATCCTCTATCTCGTTATCATCTTCTTCATCAAAATCATCTTCCCAATCCAAGAAAAAATTATCCATATAATTTTCTTCACGAAATCTTGCCAATTCTCTTCCCTCCCGTTTTGTAGGTCTTCCTAATCCTTTGCTTCTATCCACAAAGCCGGATATACGTGACATTTCCAACAGATCATACTGGCTTTGTGGGGTTAGATTCTCAAGATATTCCGGCACAAGTTTCGCTCCCAGTCTTCCATTAGGAATTGCTAAAACTTTAAAAGTGTAGGTTATCGGAGGTTTCTTGACATTTAGTATCTCTCCCAATTTAATGAGTCGCGATGGTTTTACGGCAGCTCCATTAAGTGTCACTCTCCCCTTTTTGCAGGCATCGGTTGCTATTGTGCGAGTTTTGAAAACCCTCATACACCATAACCATTTATCTATTCTTTCCTCCGTTTTTGGCATGGATCCCTTTCAAATTTGATGACATTATTTATCGGAAGTTCTTGCAAGCACCAAAACCGTTTTGTTTTGGCTGTCGAGAAATTCAACTTTACCTCCTTGCAATGGTTTGGCCTTCATAGCCTCTTCTAACGCCACTAAAAGTTGAGTTTCATAATTTTCATCGGGACAAAGCATCATAGTCTTGGTTATAGCCTGAAAAGATATTGAATTGGCTGATTCCATATTTACTTCAAGGCTCCCATTGATAACATTACAACCGGTGTTTCCATGAATTTTTCCCTCTTCTACATCAATTACGAGTTTCATTTTAGGGACATTAACGCTTTCTCCATAAATTTCTTTAACTGACCATGTGCCATTTAGAAATTGGAAATTCTGATGCATAAGACCCATTACAACTTCATGATTCTCATTATAGAAAGTGAGATAATAATCATCCCCGTTTAGCTGCCAGCTATAGAATCTGGTGGCATCCAAAGCTAAATTGATTTCCATATCTGTCAACCCCTCTTTATGACACAGCATCATTGTGGAGCTTAAATATGAAAACCTGATGGTTGAGTCCTGCGGGTTATAGGTGTATTCAGCATTAATAACGTTACATCCGTTATTTCCATAAACCTTTCCCTGGCCCGGGACAAATTTTAAGAAAGGAGCCTTTTCTCCAACCACATTTTTTCCATTGACAGTTTCAATTGCCCAGTCTCCTTTCACAACTCCCTGGGAAATCTCTTTAGAGGTATAAACCGAAGAAACGGGCTGAACTATATCCTCTCGGTCTGTAGGCAAAACAGATTCCTTTTTTACCTCGACACTATCCTCGTTTGAATTTTTGCTCACTTTATGAAAAACACTGCATGATGCCATCATAAATCCAATTGCGCTTATTAAAATGATTCTGCTGTATTTTTTCATATCTTTATTATTTTTTCTTTATGACCAAATTTTCTTCTAAACGTTTATTTTGGTTAATCACATTGCAAAATTACAGAAAAAAACGTGTCTCTGACAAAATGTTTTGTAGTTCCCATTTTTTATTTAACTTTGCCGTCGAATAGGTGCCCGACATTATGTCGGGTGAAAAGGGAATCCGGTGAAAATCCGGGACAGTACTCGCTGCTGTGAATCCGTTAATATTGCAAAATTTTGCCATTGGTTGATAACCGAGAAGGCTTTGCAATATGGGATAAGTCAGAAGACCTGCCTATTACTGATTACACCCGCGGGTTACGGGCAGGGATCCTCTGTTGATTTGTCCTTAATTCGTGTGGCTATATGGCTTCGGATTAATGGACAATTTTTTATATAAAATCAACAGAAAAATGAAAAAAGTATTCAAATTAGCAATCTGGGGTTGTGCTGCAATCATTGCGCCCGTTATGATTAGTTGTTCAGGAGATGATGAACCGGATGGAAAACCGGCTGACAAGTATGCAACAACCACTATAGGATTTGAAAATGTTCCGGCCTATTTGATCGGTGGCCCGACTACTTATGGTGAAAACCTTTATTTCGGAGCCCAAGATCAGATAACAACCGGTTATGTTACCCAAATCTATGATGATACCTATGCTCAATTTTCAATCAATTATGGTTCAACCTTTGATTCTGCTACCCCATATGGCTATACATTCTATGCCGGTGGCCTCGCAGTTTCCAATTGGCATGACATGACTGATGACTCATATATGAACCAATTAAGTGTTTACAACACCTCTTCACCCAGCGGTGGTAATTTTGTAGTGGCTTTCGGAAATGTTGACGTTGAAAATCCTTCTAATTCCACTCTCAAAGACTACGAAGGATGCGCTCGTGTCCTCATCACGGATGCCCAAGGTCTGAAGGTTTCAAATCCCGGAGAGGCTAAACCCATATGGACCGGAGATGATAAAGAGGCCTTCTTTGAAAGTGTGTATATCAATAATACCACATATGACTATATGGTAATGAAAAATGGAAATAACTTTGCTTCAGCGCTCAACGAAGAAAACGAAGGGTGGTTCAAAGTGCAATTCATAGCTTTCGATGACAATGAGGAAAATGCAGAATGTATAGGTTACACAGAGGCTTATCTCGCTAACTTCAAGAAAGGTCAGGCCGACGGGTATATAGGAATAATTGATACATGGACAAAAGTTAATCTTTCAATGCTTCCCGAATGTTCTGTATTGGTAATCAATTTTGTGGGAAGTGACATGGGGCAATATGGACTCAATACACCGGGTTACTGTGCTTTAGATAAATTTGAGATTTCGGTTGAAAAATAATGAAAAAAATAAATATTACTTTTGTTGCTTTGATATCCTTGTCTTTTGTTGCTTGCAACAAAGATGAGGATATCATCATAGATAATCCGGGAGATAAACCCGGGGGAAATGGCGTTACTTTAGATTATAAAGTAATTGAGTATACACCTGCGCCCGGTCAATATATAAACGAAACGGCATCAATCCCATCTCCGGAAGAAGCCTGCGTTTTTGCTGAAGAACGATTGTCTGCCTCCCAATATGTGTCATTAGGGGCGTGGGGTGGTTATATAGTGGTCAAGTTTAATGAATCTATTTTAAATACCGGAGATTATGATTTTGCAATCTCCGGAAATGCATTCGACACTTCTAATGAACCCGGAATTGTCTGGGTGATGCAAGACAGCAATGGAAACGGTTTGCCCGATGAGACATGGTATGAACTTAAAGGTTCATTTTTCGGACAAGAAGGTTATGAAAGAAATTATTGGGTGACTTATCATCGTCCGAAAGCAAAGGAGAATACGCCTTGGGAGGATAGCAATGGAGAAACAGGATTTGTTTATTGGAAGGAAAGTTATCACTCTCAAGATTATTATTATCCGACTTGGATCGAAGAAGATACTTATACTCTCTACGGAAGCCGCCTTCCAAGCAGAGCTGAACAAGATGATGTGACTAATATGTGGCAAAACAAACCCTATGAATGGGGTTATGCCGACAATTTCGGCTCCGATTTTGTTCAAGCAACTCATCAAAACAGATTCAGGATTTCTGATGCAGTCACGGAAACAAATCAACCTGCAAATATCCAATTTATTGATTTTATAAAAGTGCAGACATCTATTAATGGAAGCGCGGATATATTAGGCGAAAATTCAACGGAAGTGGCAGGATTTGCCAGGATTTAAATAACTTATATCAATAGAATCACATTGACAGAAAAATTGGCTCTATCCTGTTTTCTGCTCTTAACTTCATGCATGAAATGGGATTATTCAGAGGGACTGACAGATTTTGACAATCCTTCAAGCGGGTTATTTATAATTTGTGAAGGTAATTTTCAATATAGTAATGCTACCCTATCATTCTATAATCCCGAAAACAACTCAATAAACAATGAAATATTTTTCCGAACTAATGGAATGAAACTTGGAGATGTGGCTCAATCAATGGTCATTTTCGACAATAAAGGATGGATTGTGGTCAATAATTCCCATGTAGTGTTTGCAATTGATATTGATACATATAAAGAAAAAGGAAGAATTGAAAACCTTACTTCTCCTCGTTATATTCATTTTGTTTCGGAAAACAAGGGTTATGTCACACAGATATGGGACAACAGAATCTATATTGTAGATCCAAAATCATATAGCATCACAGGGTCTATCGAAGTTCCGGGAATGTCACCATCTTCAGGCTCTACTGAACAGATGGTTCAAATTGGACAATATGTCTATTGCAATTGTTGGAGTTATCAAAACCGGATTATAAAGATTGACACCGAAACGGATCAAATTGTAGATGAAATCTTTGTTGGAATCCAGCCTAACTCATTGGTAGTTGACAAATATCAAAGGTTGTGGACAATAACTGACGGAGGCTATGATGGTTCTCCATATGGCTACGAAGCTCCGGCGCTCTATTGTTTATCCTCCGAGGATTTGTCGATTCAAAATGTTTTTAAATTCAAATTAGGAGATTCCCCTTCTGAAATCCAAATTAATGGAGATAAAGATAAAATTTATTGGATAAATGATGATATTTGGTCGATGGATGTGGATGCATTTGCTTTACCCGCCTTTCCGGTAATTCCCCATAACGATACCAAATATTATGGATTGACAATCGATCCGTTGAACAATGAAATATATGTGGCGGATGCTATTGATCATTCACAGGCCGGTATGATCTATAGATATACACCTGATGGAGTCATGATAGATAATTTCTATGTCGGCGTGACTCCGGGCGCCTTTTGTTGGAAATATTAGAAAGTGATAAGTTGATTAATGTTATCTGATGAAAGGAATTAAGCCACATCTCAAACATGTTGTTGCCTTCTTTTTTATAATAGGTTTATCCATTTCAGGATTGGCCGAATCACCTGTCACTCATCTACAAGAATTTACTGTCATTTCACGAAGACCCATTAAAGAAATAGGAATTGAGAAAACCTATTTCGATTCATTAGCACTTAAAGAAAACATTGCATTAAGCATGGCCGATATTTTGGCTTATAATTCCTCTGTTTATGTTAAAAATTATGGAAGGGCAACTCTCTCTACAGTTGCTTTTCGTGGAACTTCTCCGAGTCATACACAAGTGACATGGAACGGGATGCGGATTAACAGCCCTATGCTTGGAATGACGGATTTCTCTTCAATCCCGGCTTATTTCATTGATCAGGCGGCTCTTTTTCATGGCACATCTTCTATAAATGAGACAGGAGGCGGCCTTGGAGGCCTTGTAAAATTAGCAACAATCCCCGATGCTCCTCCGGGGTTCCACTTACAATATGTGCAAGGTATCGGTTCCTTTAAAACTTTTGATGAATTTCTGAGATTTTCTTTCAAAAATAAACATATTGTAACATCGACGCGGTTTGTTTATTCATCTTCTCCAAATGATTATCCTTATATCAACCATGACAAAAAGGAAAATATTTATGATGACCAGCATAATATAATCGGTCAATATTATCCTAAGGAAAGAAATAGATCGGGGGCTTTTAAAGACTTACAGTTCCTGCAAGAATTCTATTATACGACTCGTAGAGGCGACCGTCTTGGACTTAACATATGGCTGATCGATTCTAACAGGGAACTACCCATGCTGACAACGGATTACGGGGATGAACGTGATTTTGAAAATCGACAAAGAGAAAACACTTTAAGAGCAATTGCAAGTTGGAATCATTCAAGAGACTCTTGGAGTCTTATTCTTAAAGGTGGCTACGTATTCACCTGGATGGCTTATGATTATAAAAAGGAGATTACGGAGGGTATATGGTCTGATCTTACAAGATCACGTTCTCATGTTAACACTATTTATGGCAACGCGGAATTCAATTATAATATTCAAAACAAATGGCTTTTCACAACTAATGTGACGGCTCATCAACAATTTGTTAAATCTTCCGATAAAAATGTCATATTGCAACAAGGAGACAAAGCAATTATCGGGTATGACAAGGCAAGACTCGAACTAAGTCTTGCAGGCTCTGTAAAGTGGCAGCCTGTCTATAATTTAGGTTTTGGTTTGGTTTTGCGTGAGGAAATTTATGGAGATAAAGCCACTCCCCTGATTCCTGCCTTATTTACAGATTGGTTGGCACTTAATTCCGCATGGAGGGATAAACCATATTCTCTTTCTTTTAAAGCATCAATAAGCAAAAACTATAGATACCCCGGATTGAATGATCTTTATTTCCTACCCGGAGGTAATCCAAATCTCAAAAGTGAACATGGATTGACATATGACGCAGGGCTTAGTTTTCACATCGATATATCAAAAAATATTTTCTTTAATGTTAGCGGAAATTGGTTTGATTCAAGGATTAAAGATTGGATTATCTGGTTGCCTACAACAAAAGGTTTTTTCTCTCCAAGAAATGTAAAGACAGTTCATGCTTATGGAGTGGAAACAAATGCAGAGGCGGGGATTGATTTTGGCAAAAATTGGCTCTTGGGCCTTAATGGATCATTTTCTTGGACACCCTCAATTAATCGGAGTGAAAAAATGTCACCTGCCGATCAGTCGGTTGGCAAACAGCTTCCATATGTGCCGGAATACTCTTCTTCAATTACCGCAAGATTATCTTGGAATTCTTGGACTTTCCTCTATAAATGGTGTTATTATTCCCAAAGATTCACCATGTCGAGCAATGATTTCACTTTCACAGGACATCTCCCTGAATATTTTATGAGCAATATCTCTATAGAAAAGAATCTTTATTTTAAACCGGTAGATATTCAACTTAAACTTGCTGTGAATAATCTTTTTAATGAAGATTATCTTTCAGTTCTTTCTCGTCCGATGCCGGGAATTAATTTTGAATTTTTCATAGGATTCACTCCAAAGTTTTTAAATGGTAGAAAAAAATGAAAAAACCGTTGATTATAATTTTATCGCTTCTTCTCTTTTTAGCATGCAATAAAACAAAGGAAGAGAATACAGATGATAAAGAGCTGATTTATGGTCCGGAATATTCAGTGGGGTTCAATATAATGGCACCCATTCATTCTCAATCAAGAATAATAAACGTTTATAATCCATGGCAAGGTGCCAAAGACTTGAGTTCCTCCTTCCTGATTTCCCGGGATGGGAAAAATTCCGATGATTTCAAAGGACAAGCTTTGGATTCGGTGCCACAGAGAATCATCTGTATGTCATCGACCCATATTGCAATGCTTGAAGATTTAGGAGCAACGGATAAAATTGTGGGCGTCTCAGGAATGCAGTATATCTCTAACCCTTATATCCACAAACATAAGGATGAGATTGCAGATATCGGCTATGAAGGAAACATTGACTATGAGAAACTGATTGCAGCAGATCCGGATCTTGTGATGCTTTTCTCAGTGAATGGAGCAAGCGGAATGGAAACAAAACTTAAAGAGCTCGGAATTCCTTATATCTATATAGGGGATTATGTAGAAGAGACCCCTTTGGGAAAAACCGAGTGGATTGTGGCCATAGCCGAAATACTTGGTATGAGAGACAAAGGAATACAAAAATTCAAGGAAATAGAATCACGATATCTTGAATTAAAAGAAAAAGTAGCCAAGACATCACATAACCGTCCGAAAATTATGGTAAATATGCCTTTTCTCGGATCCTGGTTTATGCCATCCACTACAAGTTATGTTGCACAAATGATCAACGATGCCGGCGGGGATTATATATATACAAAAAACACCGGTAACACATCAAAACCTATAGATATAGAAGAGGCATTACACCTGGTGGGAGAAACCGATTTTTGGATAAATATAGGTAATTTAGGATCTTTGGATGAATTGAAAGCAACCCTGCCAATATTTACAAATACAAAATGCGTGAAAGAAGGTTATATTTTCAATAATAACCTTAAGGCAACCCCGGAAGGGGGAAATGATTGCTATGAGTCGGGAATGATGCATCCTGATTTAATTTTAAAGGATTTGATAAAAATCTTTCATCCGGAATTGATTGAAGATGATTTTACCTATTATAAACAATTAAAATGAAATCATCCTTATCTAAAACAACACTACTTTTTTTAGGATTATCCTTCACCACTCTCCTATTATTCATAATAGACCTTGGAGTTGGTTCAGTCTATATTCCTTTCGGAGAAGTGATTCGTTCTTTAATGGAACAAGGTGAAGAAACTCTTAATCAACAGATTATCAAGGATATTAGATTAAATAAAGCCATTGTTGCTCTTTTAGCCGGAGCAGCCCTTTCTGTCAGCGGACTACAGATGCAGACACTTTTCAGAAATCCTTTGGCCGGACCTTATGTATTGGGTATAAGTTCGGGAGCCGGACTTGGAGTAGCCTTATTCATTCTTGGAGTCCCATTATTGGGATTATCAGCTTCGTATCTTTCAATAGGTATAGCCGGAGCCGCATGGATTGGGTCTGCAATAATTCTGATAATCATCGGTATTCTATCACAATATATCAAGGATATCATGGTGATCCTTATTCTGGGAATGATGTTTTCATCCGGTGTTTCAGCCATTGTGCAGATACTCCAATTTTTAAGCCACGACGAATCATTGAAATCGTACGTTATTTGGACTATGGGTTCGCTTGGAGAAGTTTCCTATTCTCAATTATGGATTCTTTTCATAGCAGTTTTTGTTGGTTTAGTTCTTGCTCTCTTAGCAGTAAAACCCTTAAATCAATTAATTCTTGGGGAAGAGTATGCTGTTTCGATGGGAATGAATATCAAAAAGACACGTGGAATTCTATTTCTTTCCACCTCCCTTCTTGCTGGCACTGTGACTGCTTTTTGCGGGCCCATCGGATTTATAGGATTGGCGATGCCACATGTCACCCGAATGTTGTTTGATAAGGTAGACATCCGTATTCTACTCCCGGCAAATATTCTTACAGGAGCCAACATTCTTATATTTTGCGACATTATCTCAAAATTATGGATAATCCCAATAAATGCCGTGACTTCTCTCCTTGGGATTCCCATCATAATCTTCATTATTCTAAAGAATAGGTAAGGCTACAAAAATATGAGGCTGCTTATTTAAAAAATTAATATTTTAATTTGTCAGACAATTCTACCGACTATAATTTTCGGCATACTTTTTGTAGAATTGAAAATTTGAAGTAAATTTGCATCATAAAAGGTGGGAACAAAGTTCCTTCAGGGAAATTGCCTTGTGGTGTAATGGTAGCACACCGGATTCTGGTTCCGTTTGTGAGAGT
>JAFLTQ010000017.1 GCA_022510385.1 Muribaculaceae bacterium
AAGACAAAGTTCTATAATTTTGCCTTAATTAACAACCTATTTTATTCATTGACCCGATATATCCCTCTTGGTCATAACAGCGGCCGTATGTATGAATTAAATTGATTAATTTCCGTATTTCGGGGATATCGCTGGAAATATTTTTAAAGTGTGGATATTGATGGGTATATCGTTGGATATTTCCGTTTTTTAATCGCAATTCAATATCTTGCGGAATAAGAAATATGGCTTTATTGCCGAGTTGGGAATAATACTCTGAAAGAAAAATATTAATTCCGGCTAAGTCGAAGTCCCCAAAATGGATATATTGATTGGGTATAATAGACAACCATCTAATTAAATCCTTGGAACTTAACAGACGCGAAACAAAAAGAATTTTCTTATTTTCTGCAGGAAATTTCATCTCCAGATAATGGCGGAAGAAATCAGAATAAAGTCGCACCTTGCTGAAATTTTCCATATTTTCGATACCAATAATGATTGTGTCTTGAGAAGGAATAAAATTCTTCCAATCTTCAATAAAAAGAAATGTGCCGGGCATAGGATTAACAATTATATCATGCTGGTTAAAAAGGCATTCCACAGGATGAATGGTGTATACCGCAAACCCTTTAAATGTCCCTTTCTTTCTAATTTTTGAATTGCCGGCAATTGAGGCCTGAAAGGCTCTGTCTTCTTTAGAAAATATAATTTCTTTCAAGGCAGGAATATCACTTAGTTCCGGAAGAATGGATGTTAGATGATTGTATAATTCAATGGAGTCATGGGCCACAATGGAGCGACGGCTTCCATGTGTTTTGATGAGTACATATCCGTCATTAACAAGTTCGTTGCAAAATGCCACGTTCAATCTGCTTGCTGCCACAGGCTTATATGCCAATAAATCTTCTATGGCTTCAAGAAGAGACTTGGTGATTTTTATTGTTTTCATTCGGAAAGTATTGTAATAGTGCGTTGCACTATGGTTTTCGAGCATGCATCTTTGGTCAATACGTAATTATGCTTATAGGCATCAGCGTTGTAAGACATAGGGGAACTGTTGATGAGATAAATATTCCTTGAATTGGCAAATTGCAAAATACCGGCAACGTTAGCCGGGTGAAGTTTGCCTATTTCATCCATCATACAATGAATTATGAAATCCTTGTTTTTCTTTGATGCCTTTTCTTTAAACACATTGATTAAAAGTATATTCACAATAGCCTTTACAAGGATATCTGTTCCGTCGGATCCTATATGGCTTAGATGCTCTTTAAAACCAGAATCATTGTCATTTTCCTGAATTCTGAATTGTAGTCGGAAAGTGTCGGAAAGTGAAAGTGTCTTCTTTTCTGGATGTCGTTGAAGCTCTTTGAGAAGACGTTTAAGATATTCAATAATATCATCATTTGTTTTTTGATTATCCAAGTCGGAAAACAAAGTTGATTCACCAAGATTAAGCTGATTTTCAATAGTAAAATTTTGGATTGACATGATCAGCTGCATTATAGGATCCGAAGATTCCATCGCCCTTAATTCGATTTTTTTGATTACACCGGCAAAGTTTTTACGCCTGAAATCTTCATTAAGAGCCAGGATGACACTGTTGACTTGTGATGAAGAATTCAAAAGCAGGGAGGTTTCACGAGTCAACGAGGCCAAGATATCCTTATAAAGAATATTTGTTCGGCTTTGATATTCTTTTATCTTATTGTCTTCCATAAATTCCCTCACTTCATTGGCAAAAGGAATAAAGTCTTCGTCGAAAGTGGGAAACTTGAAGTTAAACAAATTGTCTTGATCAAAAAATGAGGTGAAATGATGAGTTTGTCTTTTGAGGTCATTGAAACATTTTGTTTTATCAGCAAATTTTCCTCTAAGTGCCGAGATCAGTTCCACACAAGAAACAGAAGTTTTCTTTATCACTGTATCTTCAAGGATTTCCGAGGGTATACCCTTTTCAATTTCAGTATAAGTCTTAAATGCTTTGATTCCCTCGGAGAAAGCATCTCTTTGTGAAGCAATCGAATTCTTTTCCCGTTTTTTATTTTCTATAGCAATTAGTCGTTTATTGTGGGTTTTGGCAAAGGTGTCAGATAGATTTGCATCCTTTTCTTCAATTTGAGATTTTTGATTTTTAAAAGTCTGCTCATTGTCGAAATATTCTTCTTTATCTTTAAGATATCTGGCAATAATATCATGTTTGGAGGCAATCTCATTTAGTTTATTCCGTGTCTTTTCAATATTGCGATTTACTTCATCAATTGCATTGATGTCCGCCCCTTTATTTTCTAGTTCTTCCTTTTCTTGAGAATCCACCTCCTTCAATCTTTTCTGTATCTCTTTTTGTTTTGAAGATTGCTCTTTCGCAAGCAGAAGCTTCAAGTTTTGTTCCTCTTTAGAAAGTTTAGTTTTTAAGGAATTGAAAGTGGCATCAATCTTAGATTTCTTTCTATTTTTTTCAGAAAGCTTTTGTTCTCTGATTTTATCTTCATTATTAATAGAGTTCCAAGCCTCATTTTTCAAATTCTCTCGTATTTTTCTTTCTTCTTCAATAAGTATTTTCTCCTCATCATTAATCAAACGAAGCTTAGTTTCCAAAGATTTTATTTCTTCTGGCACCAAATCCATACGATAGGAAAGAGAAGCTTTATCTTTATTTAGTTCTCCTACATTGCGGTTGAAACTTTGATTGAGATTGGAGATAAATTTATTTTTCTCCTCCATCAAATTTTCACCTTCAATTGAGTATTCCTTCAAAGTATCTTCGAGTTTCTTTTTCTTGATTTTCAAGTCGTCTGGAGTTAGAAAAACATAAGAGATGGATTTCAAATTTAATTTAACACCATAAAAATTATCCGCTCCTTCTGTTGAAATTGTAGGTTCTAAATCTGTTTGATAAAGGAGATCTTCTTCAATCAGCTTACCTATATTTTCTTTCCAATCCCCCTTGTTTTTTGATAGCCATTCATAAAAAGACTTGTCGTAATCTTTTAATCTTTTATCAATTGTCTCAAGGGCTTTTTTACATTCCAAAGAAGCCCTTTTAATTTCCTCCAAACGATTATTAATTTCTCTTTCCTTATCTTTAAGCTGGAATTCAAATTTCTGTTGCAAATTTTCTATTTGAGATTCTAATCTTTTAATTTTCGGTGTGAGTAGATTCTTTTCTTCCCTTAATGAGACTATTTCTTCCTGACATGCATATCTTTCTTTCTCTTTGGGTTTCCAATGTTTTAATTCTATCAAGTGGTGCTCGGCTTGCATATATTCCTGATAAAGAATCTCACGTCTTGCTTTGAATTCTTTATCCCATATATCGAATTCGGAGTCAAGTTGAGTTTTTTCTTTGTCTGAATTTTCCCTTTCTTTTTCGATGATGCTGTTTTTATTTGAAAGGAATTCGTTCAACCTGTTTTTACATTCCAAATCAAATTGAGTCACTTCGTTAAAAATATTGTCTCGAAGAAACTTGTATTTTATGTCAATCTCCTGGAATTGAGCTTTCAACACTCCAAGTTTGTTTTTAAGGGCCTCAAGAGTTTTTTCCAGTTGAGGCTTTCTTGATTCTTCCTCCAGTAGGGCTTCTATTTTTTCTTGTTCATAGTATTTTCTTTTTTCACGGCATATTTTAATCAAGCTATCCAATTCTCCTAATTTCTTTAGCAATTGATCATGCTTCTTTTTGTATTCATTTTCAAATTCAGAATCTTTTTTCAATAAAGCACTTATTTCTTCGGATAAATTCGCTATTTTGTCATCGAGCAAGGGAATGTTTTCATAGCTTTTTTCAACCGCATAATTCAGTTGATGCCATAGATTTAAGACTTCATAGTCTATGGCTGCAATATTTCTCAGCGAAACAATCATTTCAGAGGCAGTTTTCCTTATCGGAACTCCTCCGGATTTATCTTTTTTAAACCAGCAATCTATTTCTTTGAATTCTTTTTCAAATTTAGCTAACCATGTGCGATAGTTATCAAGTTTTATTATCACCTCAGCATCGTCAATTGAATTTATAAGGGTGTCTTTAATAAAATCGGCGTCAAGTTTACTGTTAAGGAAAACATTTTGTATGGATTTGGGAATATTTTGATATTTGTAACTTTCCACCAGAGCGAAACGTTCCAGACCTCGTGTTTTACCCTGTTTGTTGCCAAAAATAATATCCCTATACTGTTCGTAGGTGTTTATTTTATTGCTCACAGAAATATTAGAGCCAATGTTGGAATGGATTTTTGGCCAATTCACCTCCACATTTCTATTTTCATCCACAAGCCATTTATAATCAAAAGGAGCGTCGATAAACCTAAAGCAAATCTGGCCTTGATTTCGAGATAGGAGAATGGAAAAGAATCCTCGTTCTGTGGCCACTTCATACACGATATATGAGTTAAGATCCGGGAAATAGAACTCCTCAAAAGATTTTTGTGAAGTTGAGATTCCAAGATGCATTTTGTCGGCATTATAGAAAAAGAGAATAGCTCTCAGGATAGTGCTTTTACCCACACCTTGTGTACCTGAAAAATGCACATTGCCGTTGAGCATTATTTCGGCCTTTTGGATATTAGCGCTGTTCAGAAATATTATTTTATTAAGATATCTCATTGCTCGGAAAAGTCTTCTTCGTTGTAAAGAGTTATAAGATTCACTAAATTCTCCAGATAATGAAAAGCTGAGGTGACTTTATATGTAGAGTCTTGCTCGTTGATTATTTCAATATAACCCATGGAATCTAAATCGGCAATTATCTTTTGGGTGATTTCTTCAAAATTCATAGACTTTGAAAAAAGTTTTTGAGTTTTCTCCATTAATTCGTAGTCCATGTTAATACGTTCCACAATCTGTGAAGAACGGAATTGATACCCGGTGGAAAAAGTGATATCAAAAGTTTTGAGGAAATCCAGGATATCGATCCATTGGGAAAATGTATGCAGTTTCTGCTCGACAGATGCTTTGGCTTCCCCTATCCTTGAGAAAAGAAAATATCCCTCACCGGATTCCAGATTGAAACCTATTTCTGAAAAATATGATTTATATTCTTCATAATTTTCATCAAGATCTTGAAAAAGGTTATGTGTATCGTGAGAATCTATAGTAATAAAAGATCCGCGACTTAGAATTTCAAATATTTTCCTTGTATTGGCTCGCATAAACTAAAGCATATTCAATATTATCTTTACATAAAAATTCACCTGAGAAATCAATTTGATGGGCATGTTCTGACAAAAGTTGACAAAATAATATTATATGTTCGTTGATTGTCCTGACTTGTGAATAATTATAATTACAAATGAAATTGAAAAGGTCGCTCCCTTGGGCTGCAAAAGCATTCCAAATTTTTGTAGTATTGATTTCCGTTATAGTATTGACCTGAGTGTCTAAGAAATTTTCCGGCAAGGGGTCTGCCACTTTTCGTCTTAGTTGCTTAATATGAACGGAGGAGCCCATTTTCCTTATAACTTGTATAATTTCTTCGTCGTTACTTATTCTTTCAAGAGATAAAAGAGTGCGAATATATGGTTTTTTCTCAACCCAACAATCATTTGTTCCCCTCACCAATTGCACCACATTCGTGTCTTCAGTCCAGGTTAACTGATCTTTCAAGTATTTGATACGTTTGAGTTTCTTGTAAAGTTCACTCTGACGCTCTATTTGATTGAGGTATCTGATTATTTGTTTCTCAATATCTATGATATTATGAAGAGCATGGGTGAAATTGTTTCTCACATTTCTTTTCACCTTAATCATTTCCGGATCGGAGGCCAAATTAAAAAACAAGATTTCGTTTTCAATAAGATTTTCAGTTTCCTTGATCAGTGAGTAGATATTAATTCTTTTCTGATCAAGATGTTTTAATTTGTCGATTTTAATATTATAATTTGGCTCTTGTTTATAAGCGATCTCAACATTTCTTTTTAAGTCAATCACATTTTTGAGAGTCCTGAGCCCAATATTGCGAAGCAAAGTCTTGATAGTTTGAAGATATCTGTCTTTTCTAAAGGCATTCGTTTCTTCTAAATGATACTTTATTGTTTCCTTGAGTTCATCCATGGATTCTTTAACCGAAGCCACGCTTATCTCCTCATTCATATTGAGTACATCCTCAAAGAAACGGATATAAACATCTTCAAGTTCCACCACATCGGCAGCAGACGTGTGTACCACACCCTTTTCATGAAGCAGGTCAAGACGTTCCAGCCTGTCTTCCACCAGACTCAACGCCATATCCTGAGAAATATTTAGAGATTTTCTTCTCTGGAATAATTCCTTGAGAAGGTCTTTCTCCCGGTTTAAAACCTTTGTCAATTCTTCAATCGACCGAAAATGTGATTGCTGCTCCATTTTGAATTTCTTTTTGCAAAATTAAATCACGGATGACTCATTTTTCAATACAACTTTACTAAAATCAAAGGGCTATATATGTAAAATTACGATATTTCATAGGGTATTTATTTAATTCTCAAAGGGCTATATTTTTCACATTAACCTTCTTTAACAAGTGTATAAGTTGTTCCCCGGCCTCTTCCAGCTTGCAATAATATGGTGCCAACTAATTTTTCTATCTTATTTCTTATTTGCTTTATGGTTAATTCTCCTTTCCATTCTTCCAAAAATATTCCCATTGATTTTGGTCCGTTTTCTAATAGATAATAGAGCCTACGCATGGTGTCGGCATCCACTAAACCTTTTTTTACTTTGGGATGGTGTTCAAAGAAGATATTTCCCATTTGATATCCTAAAGTCGGGTGTTTATAAATAATGTTTTCTTGCATCAATCTATTAAGGGATCTTTCAAAAATACCGGATCCATCTTTTTTTAAAATTGAATATATCGTCATTAAATCGAATATATTCAACTGTTCTTTTGGGAGTCTTGATTGAATTATTTCTTGGAAAAAATTACGTAAGTGGAGATTAACTAATTTAGATTCAATTCTTAAGTTCACTTGGAAATCATCAGAAGCTTCATATGTGGGAATATTTCTTCCCTCTAATATGCAGTTTGAAAACATAATATCTACTCCTTGCCCTGAACGTTCTATTAGTCCGGCTTTTTCAATGACTTCAGCTAGTCTCCTGCTTCTAGGAGAACTATTGACTGTTAAAATATTACCTAAATTAACACCAAAGGGGAAACCCCCACTATTTGTAATTTCAAAAGACTCCGGGGAAATTTTTATTAATATGTCTCCTCCCATCTGGAAACTTCTATGCTGAATGGCATTTAATATAGCCTCCCTTATAGTTTCCTCGGAATAGGAAGCCACACTTATAATTTGAGGGTAGGAATCTACATGTAGCCTGGGATTAATCGCATCCTGATTAATATATTGCCATATTTTGTCAATGCCCGAAAAGATTGGTTCGCAAAACTCTTGTTTTGCGGAATAACGAATCTGATTTTCAGAAACTCTGTATTCTATGACAACATTATTTTGTGGAAGGTATTTGCGAATAATCTCCGGCTTGCCTAATAAAATTAGTGCGGCATAATTTAAACCCTCTGAAGTTAATAATTCTAAATCAATCAATACTTGTTCGATAGGTAGGTTAAGAATATTATCATTACCTCTCTTAATATGGATTAATTCCCTCATTCTATATATTGCTTCTTCAGAGAGATCCGATATTGTTAACCCTTTACAAATACGGGCTGAAAAATCAGGATCCTGTTCTTGAAGAATTGAAAAATATTCTTGGTCGTCCATTACCCTAAGACTCTCGCCAACTCTCATTAATGGAACTCCCTCAAATCGTAATGCTTTGCCGACAGGACGGGATGGTATGTTTATTACTAAAACCCTAAGACCATTTTCATCAAAGACTTCCTCACAATGTACCCGTATATGTAATCTTTTATAAATTTCATCTTCAAGATTACCTATATTTCCTTGTGCAAAGTCGGTTCCAACGACTAAGTGAGGTAGTTTATCACTCATGCCTAAAACAAGTCTTCCACCTTTTTCATTAGCTAATGCGGTTATATAACCTAATACACAATGTCTTCTATCTTTCGGATCCGAATGTTGTCCCCCGGCAAAAGGATAATTCCTTTTTGCTTCCTTAAACTCCACATGATCTTCTTTTTCCCGTAAGTTTGCTAAATGTTGTAGATCCATTGCCATCTTATTTTTTCAAAATTACTCAAAAGAAATTAATTGGGCTATAAAAAAGAATAGATAATTCATATTTTATTTAAATACGTATTTAATTATCTAAAATTTAAAGGGCTATATTATTTCTATAAGGCGTTAAATAACCATTTCCCCAACTGTACTTGTAACCATATCACGTGCCTTACCCTTGGCAACACAATAAGCCAATGTTACAAACATACTTTAAGCCACTATTTGAGCCATTATGTGAGCCACTATTTGAGCCAATGGTTAGACCATGAAATGTGACGAAACATGTATAAGTAGGCAAATTTCTTAATAAAACATAAATAGTTATTCGTAATGGGCTATTTAAGTTGATTCTTCTTAATTTATCGTTTTCTTTATTCTTTTCATAATTAGCGCATTTTAGAATATTTGGAAATTTGCTATCTTTGTGTCTACGATTCGTCAAGGGATTTTTGGTGGTTTTGGTACCACCCCAATCGTTCTTTTTAAATAATTGAATATCAATTAAATATACGCCTATAATATTTTACCAGGCGGATCGCTCCTCAAAATTGCAAGATTCTGAAATTCAGCATCTTGCAATTTTCTTTTCTTGAAATTGCACAACATTTGCACAACAGAGTTAACTTTTATTATGATTTCGAATACCACATTTGGTTGCCAAAATGGCAACAAATACTAACTTTGGGAAAATATTAGAGATATGGAAGTTGTAACAGCAAGAGAATTCAGAAGCAATCAAGGTAAATTCTTGATTGCTGCCAGAGAAGGGCAATCAGTTTTGCTCACCTCTCGTTATGGAAATTTTAAAATTACACCGGTCAGTTCCGAGGATATGATCATAGAACGAGATTTGCGAGAGGCAGTTAAACAAGTTAAAGACCACATGGAAGGACGCATTGAATTACCTAATGCAAGAGATATTGTGTTTTGATGGGAATTATAGCAACCCTTCCTTTTTTAAAGAGCGCCAAACCATTGGCAAAGAAATACAAAAGCTTCAATCAACAATATGTTTTCAAGATATTAAAAGGTCAGGAAACCTTTCCATGGAAACAATCCCCACATTCGAAGATTTTTTAAAATCTTCTGTTAAAACCAATAATATTGAGTGTGTTTTATCTCTTTTAATAATTAGTACCAGACGTTCGATTAAACAAGTAAACGAAACCATGATCAAACCCAAAATATTTATAATTATATCTATTATTATAAATAGTCATATAGTTAACCTCAGTTTTTAATTCTTCAATGGGGATATCCCACCAACTACTAAGGATTTGATCAACCTTATCCATAGAGAAAGGTGAATAAGAGATTGACCTATTCTCTAATTCTCCATACCGGTAAGATCCTTCATCATATACGTCTACTATTACATATTCATTTATCCATAAAACAACATCAGTTTTATTTGCTCCAACCCAACAACTAATCCTTATGCCCTTAGCATTTGGTTCAGGTAAAGAGTTAGGTTCATTCGAATCTTTATTGTCACAAGCGTTAAAAAGTACTGAAACTAGGACAAGAATAATCCCGGTTTTTAAGAAAAGTAATTTTTTCATAGTCACTAAATTATTTTATCATTGATTTAATTAAACTTTTAAGATTATCATAACTAACTTTTCCCGTCATAGTGGTTGGAGGATTTTTACCTTACAATATTGGCTAAGAAACCTTAAATGACAAATATTTTCTCAAATTTTTCAAGTTCAAAGATAAGAAAAATCCTACGATTACCCTATTGGCTTTAGCCTCTATTTGGAGAGTAACAGTCAAAACTATTCAACGTAATAAAAAGCTATTTCAAATATAGTTCAATTTAAGGGGCCTTCAAAAGGTGTATTTCAGAATGCTTACGACGCTCGGGTCCTGCAGTGCTGTCCCAAGAAAAAATTAATGTATTATTGTAAATGGTTAATAAACAATAAGATATGGAGCATAAATTGCCGCGGTGGATTTGAAAACTAAGTTTTGTTTCATAAATTAGCATGTTATTAATCAAGTATTTATGAATTCTGTCCCTTACATTTTCAATCAAGAAGTTCAATGGTTGTCCAAAGATATTTGTGATCGACCTACTTGAAAAACTAAAATTTATTTATCTAAATTTATATTACCAAAAAATGTAGTAAACTACAAAAATTAGTAATTGATAATTCGGTCTTTCGGTCGTCATTTGTCAAATAAATGGCATTTGTTGGCACTCGGGTAGATAACCCGATTTTATTTAAAGCATACTCATGTAGGAATTATTCATCATCTATCTTATTCAAAGTTCATCGTTTATATGCGTAAAAAGATTTTTCTTTTTACACCCTTTTGGAATGATGGAACATTTTTTAGGAATAAGCTACTTTTTATATATTTGCATAGTTTACGTAACCCTAAAAATTTTATTAATAATATCTCAATAATTTATGCGACTTGACGGAAGAAGGACAAGCAGTAACATAAGTGATCGCCGGGGTGGTTCCGGAGGCAAAATTGCAGGAATAGGTGGAATTGGAGGTCTTATAATAGTGGCTTTGATAGTATGGCTTGCGGGAGGCGACCCGATGTCTGTATTGACTGATTCTACCGGTTACTCACCCTCCAGTCAAATCTATTCAAGCACTCTTTCACCGCAGAAAGAACAGGAATATGCAGAATTTGCCGGTAAAATTCTTGCCGGCACCGAGGATGTGTGGTCTCAACAATTCAAGAGAATGGGACTAACGTATCGTGAACCTAAGATGGTGCTTTACACCGGTGCTGTCAATTCCGGTTGCGGTAATGCCACAGCATCGGTAGGACCATTCTATTGTTCTGCTGACCAAACTATCTATTTAGATCTTTCCTTTTTTGAACAAATGGAAAAGGAAATGGGGGCCGGAGGTGATTTTGCCTGTGCTTATGTCATTGCACATGAAGTAGGCCATCATGTCCAGTATTTATTAGGCACTTTAGATGAAGCTCATGCTGCTATGGCAGAATCTTCCAAGACAGAGGCCAATAAATTGAGCGTTAGGACTGAACTACAAGCTGATTTTTACGCCGGGGTGTGGGCTCATCAAGACAACAAACTTTTTAATTCTTTGGAACCCGGTGATATTGAAGAGGGACTGAATGCTGCTTCAAAAATCGGAGATGACTATTTGCAGAAACAGGCACAGGGTTATGCCGTGCCCGAAACTTTCAACCATGGGAGATCAGACCAAAGAGTAAGATGGCTTAAGAAAGGCATATCAACCGGAGACATAAGGTATGGAGATACTTTCACTCCTGCTTATTCATCTTTATAGGTATTAAGGAGCAGTTCTCAATCTTCGCCGGTTATCTCTCCAAATTAAGTAACTAAATAAGCAAGATTCATTCCTTAATAATACCCCTTACCGCATAAAAAATAAAATAGTTACCGTTCCTGAAAGTTGTTATAAAAAAATTCCCGGAATATCATTTCGATAAACCGGGAGAATATTACGTTCTTTTATTCTCAACGAATGGTAATAATATGGGTATAGGTTCCGATTTCAGGAGCATTTTCAGGCAAATCTTCCTGATTTTCAAAAATAATGATTGGATAATCAACTGTAAATATTTGTATAGGAGCACCCTCCTGAAGCAAATTCCCGGTAAAGGATAAATAATAAGTTCCGGCTTTAAACCCTTCAGTTGAGAAAGTTCCTTGGAAAGGATTGCCCGGAGTTCCAATCAACGGCGCACCATTTAGATAGAAAGTAATATTAGTAAGAGCTGAATTTTTCCCATCGATTGATTTCGCACCTATTCCATCTATAGAGACTTCTTCACCGGCTACTGTCATAAAATCACCATCCGATTCAGTCACACCCGAAAGGGTTAACATTATATCAACAGGAGAGAAATCCTTATCATCGTTGCAAGAGATCAACAATGAAAAAGGTAGCACTAAAAATAGATAAAGTAATTTTTTCATATTTATTCAAGATTAGGATTTTAATAATACAACAGATTCTTTAAGAAATTATTGTATTATCTATAATTTCTCTTCCCTTTTAAGGTTTCTTTCGAGGCAAGGCGGGAGGTCTATCATTGGATAAATTCCTCTTGTTTTTTAGCCTTTCTTTAGGCTGTCGTTCGGTAGGTAAGGCTTGGATTGATTGAATATTGTCTTCTTTGACATCTTGAGGATTCTCTTTCTTTATCGAATCTTTCTTATTAATCAGATCCTCCCTATCAGTATCTATTTTAATTGAATCCTCTTCTTGTGTCACTACTGGTTGCTTCGGTTGTAGCACTCCGAATTTTTTCTGCGATCTCCTCTTATTTCTATATTCCGTGCTATCTATCGGCTCTTTTTTCAATAATATAGAGTCTATATATAATGGAAGAGATTTAGCTCCATCTTTTAGATGAAAAATACCAAACACACGAGCAACCTGTCTGGCTGAGTCTGTCTGGATTTCTAACTTAACCCCCTTTTTTGTCGTAGCAGTGCTGACAATTGCCTCCCCATTACCATCAGTATATTCAACTCCGAAAGTGCTCTTTAGGTTAGCTGAGTTTGGCAGGAACATGGAAAATTCCAATCTACTCCCCTTTTCAATTGTGGAGCTCGGCAGAGAAAAGGTGAATGCCCTGTCACCGCTCATCGGCGATATCAACAAATGAGTTGAATATGGCCATAAATTATCTGCCACCAATAATTGTGAGCCCGGTACTTCAGTATAGATCTTACGTTGTCTGGCAATCTCTTTGTCTACCTTCTCAAATAGTTTTGAATAGTCATCTACATTCCTTCCATACCATGCAAGCGTTGTATCCAACTCTTCCTTTGTTACCTTATGAGCAGCCAAAACCCTTTGCCCCATCTCAAGACGTTCCTTGCTTGACAGGGGTTGACTGTTAACATATGCCTCAGTCAATTCCATATCAACAAGAAGACTCACCATTTTATCTTCAGGCAAGACTTTAACGTGGCGGTCGTTGCAACCTGCCGCCACGATTAATAAAATCCCTATCAGGAATATTTGAAATTTAATTTTTTTTTTATATTTCATTAATTCCGTTAGTTCCCTACCCCTTTTCTTCCTCATTAATATCTGAATCTTTAAACTCTTTCTTTCCGATAAGATTGAAAGCTTTCGATGCATCCGAGGAATAGAAGAATATCAATAAACATACTCCTACACAGATAGAAGCGTCCGCTATATTAAAAATATATTGAAAAAATTCAAAATAAGAGCCTCCGATGCCCGGAATCCACTCAGGCCAGTAGAAATCAAAAAAGGGAAAATAGAGCATGTCAACAACTCTGCCCTCAAACCATCCGGCATATCCTCCATCCGGAGGGAAAATCTCCGCAATGCGAGGAGGGAATGGATTATTGAATATTACTCCGTAGAAAACGCAATCGAATATATTACCGGCCGCGCCCGCTGTAATCAGGGCTATCGCCACATAAAAACCCATTCTTATATCACGGGCGTATCGGATTCGGAAAACAAACCAAATAAAGAGTCCTACTGCTATTATTCTTCCAAATGTCAATACAAATTTATTCCACAACTCAAGACCGAAAGCCATCCCGTTGTTTTCAATAAATTTTAAATGAAACCAGGATGTAATAGGCAAATCCTCTCCCATATAGAAGGATGTCTTTACCCATATCTTAAGTAATTGGTCGATGACAATAACTGCAATACAGACCGCAAACACTGTCCATAGCCTTGCGTTGGCCCTCACAGTGTCGAAATCATTTATCAATTCATTGTTTGGTGATTGTGACTTTTGCATCTATTCCTTCAATATCAAGAGAAACAGCATCTTCATTATCCTTATTATCAACCAAAACAAGTTTATTAGCAAGCACTTGGGCAGCAATAAAATCTCCGAATGCAGCCACAGCATCTCTGATTGCAGGGAGATCGGTGAGCTCTACATTGATCTTATCTGTGATCTCAAGGCCACTTGATTTCCTTAGATTCTGGATTCTATTGATAAGTTCACGGGCCATCCCTTCGTTAAGAAGCTCCGGTGTAACCGTCACATCCAATGCCACAGTGATATCTCCATCGTTAGCTACAAGCCATCCAGGGATGTCTTCGGCAAATACATCCACATCTTCAAGCGTGATTACAGGCGAGCCCTCAAGATCAGAGAATACAAATTCTCCGCTCTTTTCCAATTGAGCTATTTCGGCTTGAGTCATACTCTGAATGGCAGCCGACAACTGCTTCATTATTTTACCAAATTTCGGCCCAAGCTTCTTGAAATCAGCTTTAACCTTTTTCACAAGACCACTCTCTTCATTATCAACAATTTTGAGGTCCTTGATATTAACCTCACTTTTTATAAGATTCTCCAAAGCCTTGACGCCTTGTTTTTCCTCCTCGTCTGAGACTGCAACAAGCAAAGTTGAGAGCGGCTGACGCACCTTTATGTTAACTTTACGACGCAGGGCCAACACATTGGATGTTATCTTCTGTGCTAAAGCCATTCTCTTTTCGAGCCCTTTATCTTTCAAAGCCGGATCATCTTGAGGGAAGTCTGCTATATGCACCGAAGCATATCCCTCTCCTTCTAATGTGGGAGCCACAAGATCATTATATAATTGATCAGAATAGAATGGCGCAAACGGCGCCATTAACAGCGCAACCGTCTTAAGACATGAGTAAAGGGTCTGATATGCCGACAACTTATCATCATCCATCTCTCCGGCCCAGAATCTTTTTCTATTCAGACGCACATACCAGTTGCTCAGGTTGTCATTGACAAAATCTTCTATGGCTCGTGCTGCACGTGTCAGCTCATAATCATCCAAGGCTTCCTGAACCTCTGCAATCAAGCTGTTCTTTAAAGATAGTATCCATCTGTCGATTTCGGGCCTCTTGTCATAAGGCACTTCTTCCTCACATCCTGTAAAGCCGTCTACATTGGCATATAGAGCAAAGAATTTATACGTATTATAGAGGGTTGCGAAGAGTTTCCTCGACACTTCCTCCACCCCTTTTTCATCATATTTGAGATTATCCCAGGGTGAAGAGTTGGAAATCATATACCATCTGACCGGATCGCTGCCAAACTTTTCTATATTTCCGAATGGATCAATAGCATTCCCGAGACGTTTCGACATTTTGTTGCCATTCTTATCAAGCACAAGACCATTAGAAATTACCGCCTTAAATGCAACTGAATCGAAAATCATGCCTGCAATTGCATGGAGAGTAAAAAACCATCCTCGTGTCTGATCTACTCCCTCCGCTATAAAGTCAGCCGGATAAACTTCTTTTGAATCAAGCAATTCCTGGTTTTCAAATGGATAGTGGATTTGAGCATAAGGCATCGCACCGGAGTCAAACCATACGTCGATAAGATCGGTCTCCCTTTTCATCGGTTTCCCCGTGTCTGAAACCAAAACAATTTCATCTACATAGGGACGGTGGAGATCTATCTTGCTATAATTCTCTTGGGAGTTGTCAGAAGGTATGAAACCCTTTTTTGTCAATGGATTATCCTTCATCAAACCGGCTTTCACAGCTTTATCAATCTCCTCTGAAAGCTGTGCGAAGCTACCGATACAAATTTCTTCCTTCCCGTCTTCACTTCTCCAGATCGGAAGTGGAGTGCCCCAATAACGGCTACGTGAAAGATTCCAGTCCTGAAGATTTTCAAGCCATTTTCCGAAACGTCCGGAACCGGTAGAAGCCGGTTTCCATTTGATCTCTTCATTGTGGTTTATAAGGTTCTCACGAGCTGCTGTTGTCCTTATAAACCAACTATCAAGCGGATAATATAATACAGGTTTATCTGTGCGCCAGCAATGTGGATAATTATGCACATGCTTTTCTATACGAAATGCTTTCCCTTCCTTTTTAAGCTCTATGGATAGAGTCACATTCAGATCCTCAGCTTTATCAGCTGCGACAGAATCATATTTACCATCCTTATTAAATTCAGGAGAATATGCATTCTTCACATACTGTCCGGCATGTTTTGCATACTCTTGTTGATTTACACAATACTCCACAAATGCAGGTGAAAGTTCATCTGTATTGAAATATTTGCCGGTCAGGTCAACCATTGGACGGGTTTCCCCGCTCTTGTCAATCATAAATAATGGAGGAATTCCGGCTAATTTGGCAACCTTAGCATCATCAGCACCAAAAGTAGGGGCTATATGCACAATACCGGTACCATCCTCAGTAGTTACATAATCACCGGGAATTACCTTGAATGCCAATTCGTCTACAACAACAAAGCGTTCATCTCCCACTGAAAATATTTTTTCCGGATGAGAAGCTGCAAATTCGCTGAAAACCTTGTCAGTATGTTCATCAAGAGGCACAGACGGTTTTACCCAAGGCATCAGTTGAGCATACTTGATGCCCACAAGTTCTGATCCTTTCCATCTTCCTACAATTTTATAAGGGATAATTTTGTCTCCCTCTTTAAAATCTTCGAGAGGAAGATTCTCTCCCTCTTTTTTTAAATATGCATTTATAAGGACTTCTGCCAAAACAACAGTGATTTTTTCAGAAGTGTAAGGGTTGTAGGTTCTTACAGCCACATAATCAAATGCAGGACCCACACAAAGTGCAGTGTTCGAAGGGAGTGTCCATGGAGTAGTTGTCCATGCCATAAAACAGGGCTTTCCCCATCCCGTCATCTCCTCTTTTGGCTGAAGTATCTCAAAAAGAGCTGTTGCCGTTGTATCTTTTACATCCCGATAACAACCCGGCTGATTCAACTCATGAGTGCTGAGTCCCGTTCCTGCTGCCGGTGAATAGGGCTGAATAGTATAACCTTTATAAAGATATCCCTTGTCGTATAATTGTTTAAGGAGCCACCAAACACTTTCCATATATTTACTCTCGTAGGTTATATATGGATTGTCAAGATCTACCCAATATCCCATTTTATGGGTCAGGTCGGTCCATTCCTTAGTGTATTTCATCACTTCACGTCGGCAGGCCTCATTATATTCATCAACTGAAATTTTCTTTCCGATATCCTCTTTAGTGATTCCAAGATTCTTTTCAACTCCGAGTTCCACAGGAAGTCCGTGAGTGTCCCATCCTGCTTTTCTCTTTACGTGGAATCCTTTCATACTTTTATAGCGACACACTATATCTTTAATTGTGCGAGCCATGACATGATGGATACCGGGCATCCCGTTGGCTGAGGGTGGACCCTCAAAGAAAACAAATGTGGGAGATCCTTCCCTAAGTTTCATTGAGGTCTCAAAAAGAGAGGTCTCATCCCAATGTTTTAATACCTCTTTATTAATGTCAGAGAGATTTAACTGACTATTATATTCTTTAAATTTTTTCATATTTTTTCTCTAACGGGATGTTTTTATTTGATTTTATTCCCACCTTTGGCCCCACCTTTGAGCCCTCCTTTCAATCCTTTACCCATACTGAATATATTAGTGTCGTAGGAGAAGGTCTTTCTATCGGTATCCCTTTTCCTTTTAAGCGCCAAAGATATCAGTTTGTCGATTAATTGAGAGAAACCAATGCCTGTCTCTTCCCAAAGGTAGTAAGAAAGGCTTCCCGGAATGGTATTGATTTCATTGACAAATATATCTCCATTTTCATTATCAATCATAAAATCTATCCTGGAAACGCCATTACAAGCGAGCACCCTGAATGTTTGTGACGCCAATTCCTGAATTTTTGAGGAAACTTCTGCAGGGATGTCTGCCGGTATTTTCTTCTGAGATGATTGCATGCCCGACTTCTCGCCTCCACCATATTTTTCTTGATAAGTCAGGAAATCCTTGTGTTTGATAGGCTCTTCACAAACACTTGTCTCCCGGTGGTCGGCATCTCCCAAGACACTACAGTTTATTTCCTTCATATCCTGCACCATGTGTTCCACTATAATGCGGGTCGAGAATCGGATTGCATTTTCGATTGCTGCGTCAAGAGATTTCCTGTCGGAAGCTTTGCTTATGCCCACACTGCTGCCAAGATTTGCCGGTTTCACAATAACGGGATAACCCAAGTCTGTTTCAATTTGTGAATCTACGCTTTCGCGGGATGTAAGCCACTCCCGATCGGTGAACCAAACATAATCAACCACCGGAATACCGCTTTCGCGCAGAATCATTTTCATCGTGATCTTATCCATTCCGTTGGCTGAGGACAATGTATCACATCCAACAAACGGGATACCTATAGTTTCCAAGATTCCCTGAAACATTCCGTCCTCTCCATGGGAACCATGAAGCACGGGGAAGGCCACATGGATGTCGGCTACAACCGGATCTTTCTTTGAAAATATTCCTCCTTTCAAATTTGATCTGTAGATTTTATAATCTCCATAGATTGGCTTCATATAGACTTCTTCCACCTTCGTTTCCAATCCTTTCAAATCTTTATAATTTGAAATCTCGAGGAGTTGCTGGCCGGTGAACCATTTTCCCTGTTTGGATATATAAACGGGGATCACTTCATATTTCTCTTTATCAAATGCATTAATAGCCTGTAAAGCCGAAATCACAGAAATTTCATGTTCCACGGACCTGCCGCCAAAAAACACTGCAACCTTAGTTTTCATTTGTCTCGTTTCTTTATATGAGGACGTTTAAGCAACTACAAAATTACCTATTTGCAATCTAATAAGCAAATATAACATTTCACGGTTTTACCGTAACCGCAAGATGAGGCGAAAGATGGATCCTTCCCTATTATTTGTAAAAAATATTTTTTTTCTTAATTTTGCTATAGGACATTTGTCACTATTCACAGATAAAAGAAGATGAAAAACCTGCCCGTCATTATAATCTTACTAATAGCTTCCGTGTTCTGCAAAGCCTGGAATGTGGATGAGAAATATACCGGACCAAAAACGCCCACAACCGATACCTTGTGGCATCCAGATATTCTTGATGGGTATGAAGCTCGTTATGTGAATCAGGGAGAGGCTTTTGACGGACCTTGCCGCTCTACAATTATCAGGAAACTTCATCCCGAGGGCTCGCGAAAAGCTTATCTCTATATTCACGGCTTTAACGATTATTTCTTTCAAAGCGAAATGGGAGAAAGGTTTGTTGACTCAGGATTTAATTTCTATGCTGTTGACCTCCGCAGGTATGGCCGAAGTAGGGAACCATGGCAATATCCTTTTAATATCCGTAACCAAGAGGAATATTTCAACGATATTGACTCCGCAATAAGCCAGATTGTTAGAGACGGAAATATCGATATTACACTCTCCGGACATTCCACGGGAGGGCTCACAGTGGCTTTATATGGCGCTGTTAAGGGACTCGACACTCCGGTAGATCGGATTGTTACCGACAGTCCGTTCCTTGCTTGGAACTTCAATTCTTTTATGAGGAATGTAGCTATTCCGGTGGTGAGTTTTTGGGGCAAAATCTTTAAAAACAGCAAGATAAAACAGTCAAAATGCGACGGTTATGCTTATAGCCTGTTGAAGGAATATTATGGTGAATGGGAATATAACACCGACTGGAAAATGATTTATTCTCCGCCGGTGACGGCCTCATGGATCAATGCCATTCAGACAGCCCAGAAAAAAGTCATGAAAAATCGCAACAATATAATGTTGCCAATTCTTGTGATGCATAGCAGTAGGAAAATCGACGGCTGTAACTACACTCCGGAATTTCAAACCGGTGATGCTGTTTTAGACCCTTTTATGCTGCAGGAAAGAGGAGTCAAGCTTGGGAGTGAACGAGAAGTCTGCGCCATTGATAGCGGTATCCATGATCTCATATTGAGTCGTAAGGAAGTAAGAGATGCAGCCTACGACACTATTTTCTCTTTTATTCGAAGATTTTGATTGAATTAAAAAGATGTGGGGACTTTTAGATTGTGATAATTTCTTCTGCAGCTGTGAACGTGTGTTTCGTCCGGAGCTGAATCATAAACCTGTCGTGGTTTTATCCAACAACGACGGGTGTGTGGTCGCCATGTCTAAAGAGGTAAAAAAGATGGGGATTAAATTAGGTATCCCCTACTATCAGCTACTCCAACAATATCCCAATTCCGGCATAACTGCCTTCTCTTCCAACTATAAGCTTTATGGCGACATGTCGGCCCGAGTCATGGCTGTGATTCGTGAAGAGGTTCCTATCTTACATCAATACTCTATTGATGAGGGATTTATGGATCTTTCCGGGCTAAAGGAAGAAACGTTGAAAAGTTTTGGAGAACATTTATCTCAAAAGGTCTTGAAATGGACCGGCATTCCGGTAACTATCGGAATAGCCAAAACAAAGACTCTTGCTAAAGTGGCAGCCCGTTTTGGCAAAAATTATTCGGCGTTTCATAAATGTTGCTTTATAGAGTCAGAGGAGCAACGGATAAAGGCCCTTCAGCTTTTCAAAGTTGAAGATGTGTGGGGAATTGGAAGAAGAATAGCCAGGAGGCTTAATTTAGAGGGAATTTTTTCCGCCTACGATTTCACCCAGAAACCTCGCAATTGGATAAAATCAAGATTCCATGTGCCCGGAGAGAGAACCTGGTTAGAACTTCGAGGGGAGAATGTGTTAGGAATTGATGAGATGGATGCCAAATCCAAGCAAACAATTATGACCAGCCGTTCTTTCCCCGATATGATAACCGATATCACTCTTTTAAAGGAACATGTAGCCAATTATGCAGCCCGCTGTGCCGCAAAATTGCGACGCCAAAAATCTGTCTGTGGGATGGTCTCTGTTTTCTTGCAATCTAATTTCTTCCGGGAGGATCTTCCACAATATTCAAATACAAGTTCCTTTATTTTCACTACTCCCACTTCTACGACGCCCCAGATTGTTAAGGCAGCCATGGATCTTTTAGAAAGGATTTTTCTTCCGGGAATTCATTATAAGCGCGGAGGTGTCATGGTGAGTGAAATCTCTTCTGAAAAGGCTGTCCAGCCTGACTTGTTTGAATATAATCCTGTATTGAGCAAAAAATATCGTTGTATTTCCGAAGCAATTGATGATATAAACTTTCATTTGGGAGCTGACACAATAGTCTTGGCTTCACAACAATACTCAAAAAGGGATGATTCCGGAAAGTCTGTTAAGTTTTCACATGCAATAAAACGTGCATTATTGAGTCCGGACTATTCCACAAGTATTGATGCTTTTACCGTGACAGGGAGTTAATGGAGAAATAAGAATTAAAAGATGATTGAAGGACGAGTGATAAAAAATACCGGCAGCTCATATATAGTAAGATCTGAAACAGGAGAAGAGTATCCATGCCGGATAAAAGGGAATTTCAGAATCAAAGGGATAAGAACCACAAATCCCGTTGCTGTGGGGGATATTGTAAAGATAATTCATGCATCCGATGATGCATATTATATCAAAGAAATTATGCCCCGGAAAAATTATATTATCCGACGTGCTTCAAATTTATCGAAGGAGAGCCACATATTGGCTGCCAACATCGACCAATCAATATTGGTGGCAACCATTTTCAATCCTGAGACACCCACTACGTTTATAGATAGATTTTTGGCTACCTCGGAAGCATATTCAATTCCCGCCATAATCCTCTTTAACAAATGTGATTTATGGACTCCTGAGATTCAAGTGTATGCCGAGGAGCTTAAAAGGATGTATGAAGGAATAGGATATCCTGTCTATTTTGTCTCGGCCACAACCGGTAACGGCATAAATGAATTAAGTTCTCTTGTTGCCAACCGAATCACTCTATTTGCCGGTAACAGTGGAGTTGGTAAATCTTCATTGATTAATGCTTTGGTGCCGGGGTTGAATTTGAAAACCGGAGAAATCTCTGATATTCATCACACAGGAACCCATACAACCACTTTTTCAGAAATGATTCCCTTACCTTCCGGAGGGGAGATTATTGATATTCCGGGTGTCAAGGGTTTTGGAATGATTGAATTTCAGCCGGCTGAAGTGGGGCATTATTTCCCCGACATTTTCAAAAAATCCGAAGAGTGTAAATATGGAAACTGTCGGCATCTGGGAGAGCCCGGGTGTGCAGTTATCCCGGCAGTCGAGGCAGGTGAAATCTCGCCAACACGCTTTGCCTCATATCTTTCAATAATTGAAGAAGTGGCAGGAGAAAAAGGAGATGATAAATATAGAAAACCCTTTTGAAATCCTGTTGCAGGTTAGAACATAGAAATCCCTTGAAGGGCATCCGAGAGGATGTGGTCGAGATCCTGAGCGGAAAGCTTATATTTAAATTCACCTTCCATAGCTACAGAGATATTACCTGTTTCCTCACTCACGACGACACAAACTGCATCTGTGGTTTGGCTCATTCCTAAGGCAGCCCTGTGACGAAGACCCAGATCTTTCGGTATATCCATACTATGGCTCACGGGTAAAATACATCCGACTGATTTGATTTTACCGTCGGCGATGATCATTGCTCCATCATGAAGAGGAGAATTCTTGAAAAAAATATTCTCTACAAGCCTGACATTGACATCCGCATCAATTATATCTCCGGTGTCTTCATAACTCGTCAGGGGGACTTTTCTCTGAAAAACTATTAAAGCGCCGGTTTTAGTGCGGCTCATGCTCATACAGGCATACACGACGGCTGTGACATCTTTACGCCGGTGGTCTATATCAACATCATGCTTGAAGAAACGTCTGAAATATTTCATCCTGCCATGAGAGCCGATATCAATAAGAAACCTCTTTATCTGATCCTGAAATATCACTACAAGCACTATCAGGCCAATTCCCATGAATTTATCGAGAATGGAACCCGTAAGCCTCATATCGAAAATTTCAGATGCCAAGACCCATAAAACAAAGAATATCAACACCCCGTAGAAAAGACTCAGAGTGCCGCTACTCTTCATCATTTTATAGATGTAGAAGAGCATTACTGCTATTATGAGAATGTCTATGACATCTTTTATACCGAAGCTTATCATCTTCTATTGAGCGTTTCTACAAGTTTTATTGTGCTGACTGCCTCTGCAATATCATGCACTCTCAAAATTGATGCCCCTTTCAAGAGGGCAACAGTGTCTAAGACCACAGTGCCTGCCAATGATTCTTCCGGAGTACCACCAAGAGTTTTATATATCATTGATTTTCTTGAAATTCCTACCATTACAGGAAGATTCATCCTGACAATTTCGTTTAGTTCTCTGAGGAGCTGAAAATTCTCTTTTATGGTTTTTGAGAATCCAAACCCTGGATCTATAATGACATCGTTGACTCCAAGCTGATGCAACTTATCAATTTTGACAGATAGCTCAGTGATGACGGTTGCCGTGATATCTCTTTCCTCTTTTATATTTTCGATAACGACGGCTTCTTCTCCGCACTCTCTATTCTGTTCAACATAGCTTTCACCGTTGCTATTATGAGTCAAGACATATGCCACTTTCTTCCTACCTATCATCGGCCACATATCCGGATCTGCGCCTCCACTAACGTCATTGATAATAGCTACATCCCATTTTGAAATCGATCTCTCTGCCACTTCAGCTCGAAAGGTGTCGATACTCAATGGAATTTCAGATGATATACCGCGAAGAATTCTACAAGCAAAATCTACTCTCTCCCACTCCTCGGATACAGTTGGAAGATGAAAACCGGGACGTGTGGAACATCCTCCGACATCTATGATATCAACTCCTTCGGAAATCATTCTTTCAGCTTTCTCTTCAATTTCTTTCTCAACCATAGAGCGACTTGAGGCATAAAAGCTGTCGGGGGTAACATTCAGTATCCCCATCACTTTCGGAACCGACAAATCCATTAATCTGCCTCTAATATTGATAAACGCTCTTTGAGTTTTTGTCATAAAGAAGAAAGCTCTTTTCTATCGATTTGCTCTTTTTCTCTCGTTTTCGTCAAGAATAATTTTTCTCAATCGTATATGTGAGGGAGTCACTTCCACGTATTCATCATCCTTTATGTATTCAAGGGCCTCTTCAAGTGAGAAAACCACCGGTGGCACTATCCTGGCTTTGTCATCTGCTCCGGAAGCACGCATATTGGTGAGTTTCTTTGATTTGGTGACATTCACGACAATATCTCCCTCCTTTGCATTTTCTCCGACAACTTGGCCGGCATAGACTTCTTCTTGCGGGAAGATAAAGAAACGACCTCGATCCTGCAACTTGTCGATTGCGTAGGCATAGGCAGTGCCGGCCTCCATCGCTATCAATGACCCGTTGGTTCTCCTTTCAATGTCCCCTTTCCAAGGTTGATATTCCAAAAATCTATGTGCCATTATTGCTTCTCCTGCTGTCGCTGTCAATATATTGTTTCGCAGCCCTATTATACCTCGGGATGGAATATGAAATTCGATATCTATCCTGTCATTACGAGTATCCATAGATATTATTTCCCCCTTTCGACGAGTCACCATATCAACCACCTTCGAGCTATATTCTTCAGGTACATTTATGGTCAGGGTCTCGATAGGCTCACATTTTTGCCCATCAATTTCCTTTATAATAACCTGAGGCTGCCCTACTTGCAATTCATATCCTTCTCGACGCATTGTCTCTATAAGGATAGAGAGATGGAGAACTCCCCTACCAAAAACTGTCCATTTGTCTTCAGTATCTCCTTTCTCCACACGCAAAGCGAGATTCTTATCCAGTTCTCTTTCAAGGCGTTCTGCTATATGACGCGAGGTCACATATTTTCCATCTTTCCCGAAGAAGGGAGAGTCATTGATGGTGAACGTCATAGACATGGTTGGTTCATCAATTGCTATTCGAGGAAGCGCCTCGGGATTATTTAAATCTGTGAGAGTGTCTCCTATTTCAAAATTTTCAAGACCCACAATGGCACAAATGTCACCGCTCGCAACTTCTTTGACTCTCTTACGTCCCATCCCCTCAAAGGTGTGCAACTCTTTTATTTTCTGTTTTGTAGTTGTGCCATCCTTTTTGCTTAGAGCTATTTCCATACCCTCACGAATCACTCCGCGATGCACTCTGCCTATTGCTATCCTTCCAACGTAGCTGCTGTAATCAAGAGAAGTTATCAACATTTGAGGATCACCTTCCAAAACTTCAGGTGCCGGGATATATTCAATGATGGCATCAAGAACGGGAGTGATATCGGTTGTGGGCTGACGCCAGTCGGAACTCATCCAGTTTTGTTTGGCCGACCCATATATTGTCGGGAAATCAAGCTGTTCTTCTGTAGCACCAAGATTATACATCAAGTCAAAAACCATCTCATTCACTTCATCCGGGCGACAATTGGGCTTATCCACTTTATTAACCACCACTACAGGCTTGAGGCCCATTTGGATTGCCTTTTGAAGCACAAATCTCGTCTGTGGCATCGGACCTTCGAAAGCATCTACAAGCAACAGACATCCATCTGCCATATTCAAAACTCGCTCCACTTCGCCACCAAAATCTGCGTGGCCCGGAGTGTCGATGATGTTTATCTTTGTCCCTTTATAATTTATGGATACATTCTTGGAGAGAATGGTAATCCCTCTCTCCCTCTCAAGATCATTATTATCAAGAATTAATTCTCCCGTGGCCTGATTATCGCGGAATAAATTCCCCGCCATCAACATCTTGTCTACAAGTGTTGTTTTGCCATGGTCTACGTGAGCTATGATTGCGATATTTCTTATCTGCTCCATCTTTTTTTACTGATGTTTTCTTTTGCAAAGTTACAAAGATTTTGGCAAACCAGTAAATATGACGGGAGTTATGCTTCCCGGTTATCATATTTATCCGTAAATTTGCTTAAAAGTTTTAGGATTGAAAAGCAACCTTCATAGCCACACACAATTCTGTGATGCAAGAAACTCTATGGAAGAAATCTTGCAAAGTGCAATCCGGGCAGGTTTCTCAACATGGGGTTTTACTCCCCATGCCCCTCTCTGTTTAGACAGCCCTTGCAATATGTCTTCAGATGAAGTCAGGGTGTATCTGAATGAAATAGAAAGATTACGGAAAACTTATCCGACTATTAAGATTCTCGCAGGAATGGAAGTGGATTTTATAGATGAGAAACATGGCCCGGCATCCCCGGAAATCAAAGATTATGGCCTTGATTATGTGATTGGCTCAGTTCATTTTATCCCCAATCAGAAAGGAGAATATCATGATATTGACGGTTCTCCTGAAAGATTTAAGAAATATCTTCATGAGTTTTTTGAGGATGATTTGGAATATGTAGTGAAAACATATTGGAACCAAGTCCAAAGAATGATTCTATCAGGAGGATTCGATATCATTGGACATATTGACAAGATTGCTTTAAATGCCTCATCAATAAATCCTGACATCGAAAACACTAAAATGTATCAGCGTTTAGCTGATGAAACTATTGATATGGCCATTAAAACGGGGAAAGCTATTGAAATCAACACTAAACATTACCCCAAATATAAACGATTTTTCCCTCATCCTCGCTATTGGATCCGAATCCTCTCTTCAGGAACAGAAATGCCCGTAAATTCTGACACTCATTATGCAGACCTCGTTGAAGCGGGTATGAAAGAAGCCAATGAACTCCTTGCTGAAAAATTAACCTCAATCCACAGTCCCGAAAAATTCTAAACTATCGGTTTTTTCTATTAAAGTCAGTCGGGCTTTTGCCCATAATTATCGCTTATTTTTGATAAATTTGCAATACAAATAAAATATACTTTTAAATAAATTAACTATGTTTAGATGGCGTTGTAGCAACTGTGGAAAAATAAGATATACGATTCATAAACCGGATCCCAAAGCCGGAGGAAACTGTTCGTGCAGTTTCTTTGGGAACCACAGTTGGAAAAAAGATTAATATTAATGAAAGATTGTCCGGAAAATATATTTCAGATCAGTTAGCAACGACTGCTCTTCAAGATATTTAAGATTAATTTTCACTTTATCCGGCCAGATCACTTCATTATTATAAGTCAGAGGATCAGCCTGTTGAGCCAGCAATTCTTCTTCATTACGATATTTAAGAGTGGCCGGCCCGGTAAGCCCCGGTTTGAGCGATAGGATTTTTCTATCATCACCTGTCAGCCGGTCGGCATATCCTTCCACGTCTGGACGCGGACCCACAAAACTCATTTGGCCTTTCAGCACATTCCAAAGTTGGGGCAGCTCATTCAGCTTGTATCTATTCAAGAATAACCCTAAAGTAGTAAAGCGGGGATCATTTGCTATTGTTATATAATTCCCTTTCTCTTCATTAAAAGCGTCGGAAACCATAGTAGTGAATTTGATTATATAAAATGGCACTCCGTATTGCCCTATTCTTTTTTGTCGAAAAAAAACAGGTGACCGGAAATCCGATACTTTTATCGCCAATGAAATCAACAATAGAAAGGGAGAAAGAATTATCAAACCTCCCCCCGCGGCCAAAATATCAAACAATCTTTTGATTATGATGTTTTTTTTGGATAACATTCTATAAGCAAGAAATCATTATCGAGTTTGTTAACTTTTCTGACTTGAGTGGCATTAGAAGCAGATTTAAGAGAAGGAATATTAAATTTAGAGACCGTTGCAAACATCCTGACTCCCATTTGACTACATATTTTCATCGAAATTTGCCACATAGTGGTGCCTAATCCTCTGTTTACATATTCCTGATCTGTGATTAGTCCATGAAATGCTTTACCTACCAAAAAGCACCTGATAAAAAAATAACCTACAATTGTATCGGATGATTTCTCGGTTATTTTCATCAAAGAATAGGCTTTATTTTCTATAAGGGCCTCAAGTGTTTCTTTATCGAACCTATGCGGGTCGAAATATTTTAGATATTCAAATTTCTGTCTTTTACGAAAGGCTATCAGTTGCGGGATATCATTTTTCTCTACAATTGAATATTTAAAATCCCCATTTTCATAATCTACGATGACTCTTTTAGTGATTTCCTTGGGATTTTTATATAGAAGAGAGAAAAGTGACCCATTTACTTTCTCAACTAACTTCCAAAGACCGGGAAAAGTGTGCTTTATTTTTATTAAAGTCGAGACCAAAGTAAAAAAACTGATGAGACATTTCGCACGGAAAATCGAAATATTTTTCTATGCGAATTTAACAAATTTTTTGTTTAAATAACAGGGAAAAAGTTATATTTGTTAAATATTTTTTGAGTAACCAAAAGGATTTTACGTGCATCCCATAATAAAGAAACTGGCACATTTTTTCGGATTCTTTCAGTTAACAGACTCATTCGAAAAGGAATACGGTTTAATAAAAGCCGGAAGAGGTTATAGCCGCACATCTGTCAACACTTCTATATTCAGAAAGAGTTCTATTATTTCCGATGGAAAAGTTCAATTTATCTCCTTCTACGATGCGAAAGGAAGAATAGTAATCGGTAAGCGCACATTAGGAGAAAAAAAGTTTATTCTCAAGAAGCAACCCTTCAGAGGTAATGTCAGAGATGCCCATAATATTATAAGTTTAGGTCTGGATGGTGACGGCTACCTTCACCTTGCATATGGTATGCATAACACTCCTCTGCAATATGCCAGATCTATTGTGCCGGGTTCATTATCAATGGAACGAATAGATACTACCGACGGAATTGAGGAAATGAAAGTTACTTATCCGGAGTTTCATATATTACCTGCAGGCGATTTACTTTTTGCTTATCGATCCGGGAAGTCCGGCAACGGCAATATGGTAATAAAAAGGTATCTTTTAAAAGAACAAAAATGGGAGACGGTGCAAACTTCATTACTTGATGGAGAAGGAGAGAGAAATGCATATTGGCAAATGTGTATCGATGACAACGGAATCATTCACATTTCCTGGGTATGGAGGGAGACCGGTGATGTTTCGACCAATCATGACTTATGTTATGCACGTTCAAGAGATTTTGGGCAGACATGGGAGAAAAGCGATGGCACTCCATATGAGCTGCCTATTAGAGAAGGGAATGCGGACATAATTTGGAAGATACCTCAAAATTCCAAATTAATGAACCAAACATCTATGACGGCGGATAACGAGAGCCGCCCCTATATTGCCACCTATTGGCGGGATATGGATAGTCTTGTGCCGCAATACCATTTGGTATGGCTGTCAGAGGATGGTTGGAAAGAAAGCCGTGTCGGCGAGCGTAAAACCCCATTTTCATTAAAGGGTGGAGGCACAAAAATGGTGCCGATTTCCCGTCCTCTTGTATTAGTTAGAAATAAAGAAGTGTGGGTGATTTTCAGAGATATAGAAAGAGGAGGGAATGTGACAATTGCAAAGAGTTCCGATTTAGAAAATGGTAAATGGATACTCGAAGATATCACTCCTTTTGAAGTTGGCGCATGGGAACCAACATATGATGAGAATTTATGGAAATTGGAGGGGAAACTAAATCTATTGGTTCAGGTCACTCGCCAAGGGGATGGAGAGAAAGTCATTAACAAAGGGGAAAAAGAGTCCACAATTTGGATTCAGGAGTGTCTATAGTTTTAAGAGATTCAATTATACCGCTATCTCTCAGTTTATCCCGAGATTGGTAAGCCGATAGAGATTCAATAGCCTGAGAGGATATTGCGATAATAAGATTTGAGATTATTTCTCACGAAAGAGACTTCGAATCTGTCGGATATCATTTTCCTTGCCCGGGCAGCCAATTTGGCAACCACTTCCCTATTATCGGTAAATTGTCGCATGGCTGATAGCAGATCGTCGGGACTATCAGGAGGGACAATGACTCCATTCTCCCCGTCAAAGATTATTTCTCGTGAACCATTTATATCTGTGACTATGGATGGCAATCCCATAGCTCCTGCTTCTATAACAACATTAGGAAATCCTTCTCGGCGGCTGGGAAATACCAATGCATCTGAAGCAGCCAAATAAGGACGCACATCCTCAACCCATCCGTCGGATAATAAGATTTCCTTCGAGTTTCTTATGAATGCTAAAGTTTCCGGTTTCAAAGGATCTGCATCCTCAAAATCGCCCACCAATATTAACTTCACTTTTTTCCCCTCCTTCACCAGTTCTGAAAATGAGGCAATCAAATTATCTATACCTTTGTCAGCTGCAATGCGTCCAATAAATATAAAAATAAATGGAGTAGAATCTTTATTCGAAATTTCAAGACCTTCTATTAATTTTTTTCTAATTTGTGCAGCCTTTTGGGTCACTTCGAGAGTTTTGTCATAATAATTCAAGTCAATGCCGCGAAGATTACCAAATCCCAATACAGAAATTTCTTTATTTGTAATTCTATTTTTTACGAGATCTGTCTTTACTCCTTGCCCTTCTGCCATAACGTGGGTGGCGCAAAGGCACGTAATTCGGTCTGTCGTTTTAAGAATTTTCCTTTTTAACCCTTTAGCTGAAGGGAAAACCAGTCCTGTGAAAGTGTGGAGTCTTACGGGCACTCCTGCTATTTTAGCTGCCATCATAGAAAGAAGGCCGGCCTTTGGAGTTATAGAGTGAACCATCTCAGGCTTCTCCTTTCTAAAAACTTTGATAAGTTTTATAAGACTTTTAAGATCTTGGAGGGGAGCAACCTTTCGGTGCATTTTTACACCAATTGTTCTTACTTTCTCCCTATGCTCCACTTCTTGTAAGTCACTATCAGGCGAAGAGAGGGCTACGATCTGGTAACCATCATCTGTTAGCTCCTTGAAAAGCCCTTTGCAGAAAATATTAAGAGACAATCCAATTGTAGAAGTTCGGATAATCTTCATAATAAGGGCTCAACCTGATTTTTATACTTACTACTCAACCTCAATAGAAGTGTTCTCTCCTACTTCTTAATATAATGGAGTCGTACTTTTACACCACGGTTGAGCTTCGAATTAAGACTCTGAGTGCTTGTATCTTTTACTTCGTTGATAGTGTTCTGGCCATTTGTGAAGAAACTTTGATAGAGGGCATCAGCAAGATTCTCATTTTCCTGCAGCCATTTCATCACAGAATTTGCACGATTTTCCGATAGTGCACTATTCCTTTCTGTTCCTACCTTGTCGGCATTTGCACCTGAATAGTTGTCTTGACTTGTTGCCATACCTTCGGTCTGAACCATAGTGATGATACCGTTTTCAAGAATATCTTTTATACGGTTTACAGTTTCTTCATCCGTGAATTGCGCAATATAACCCTCATTGCCATTCAGAGCTGCATATACATCAGCAAAACTTACCAACTCATCATTGCCATCGAGTTTCATATTCTCTTTGATTATATCGAGGCCACCATGAGAATTAAGACCGAAGGTTTGAGTTTCCTCATAGTTAGAATTATTAAGGAGAGTCTGACCTAAAGTTGCATCGTCGATACGATATTGCCATACATGCGAACCGTCATATATCGGCGCATAATAGAATCCCTCTTTTTCACGGAACTCAGTCATATCCTCCGGTTTAAGGCTCAAAGACAAAGGGGATGTTGCCGACATCTCATATCCCCTCGGGAGATCTGTGGCAAAAGTCAGTTCTTCAGCCATTTCTGTTGGGATATCTTCAATCTTTAGCCCATTTAAAGAGTTTCCGGCCAAAATTTTGGATGTTGCACTTTTAGTGTCAGCATATCTCTTTTGAGTAAAAAGACCCCCTGCAAGATAATCAAGAGTATTAACATCTGCATCTGCTACTAATGGAGCATCATTTCTTCCGGAATAGTTGTTTGGATAGAATACATAGAAGGTCATAGTGCCCTGCATAGCCCGCTTATTGTTTTCTTCTTCGCCTACAAATACATCGCGTTCATTTACCACAAGGATATCCCTTTGTCTGAAATCTCGTTGATAATAAGCTGTGGTGCTTTCCGACCAACCGTTTGTGCGTTTTGAGCCCAGATAAAAAGTTACGCCAAGATCTAATCCTATATTGCAGTCGATTTTTCGTGCCACATAATCCCCATATCCATGTTCTCCATCAAAGTTGGTCTGGTAAAAAAGACCTCTGACTTTAAAATCAAGACTCCAACGTTTTGCTTTGGTAAAAAATCGGCTGTATTGCAATTCGGCATGGGCGCTTATTTCATTTTGAGAACCGTATGAATCCTTAAAACCTGTATGATGAACCAAACCAATACCTGCGTTAAGCATAAACTGATTCATCAATTTATTGTTGCCCATTCCTTCATATCCCATGAAGAGACGTGAAAGATTCAATATGACACTTGCACTCAAATCCCACCAATGGGTCCTGAATCTCCAATATTGACCATCCTCATCAGTCATTGGCTCACCATAGGCCCAGTTATGGACATTACGGGTATAACCTCTTGAATTAGTAGGGAATATATACTCTACCTTCAAGCCGATACCGGGTGTGAACCATTTACCTACACCTATCGAGAAATCAGAAGAAAGGGTAGTCTTGAAAGGACCTAAATTGGAATAATCGCCGATAAATGTATGAGCACCACCGGTAGCAAATAGAAACCAGTTCTTCCCGAACTTGTTGGTGACAACCCTCATCGGTTCCAAAATTGAATCTTTCCTGATTATCTCAGTGGGAGCCACAAATTCTGTTGTATCTCTGTATATTTCTGAGAATTCAGTCAGATCCGGCACATTTTCATGCTTTAGTTGCTGAGCTGACAAAGCCCCGCACATGAGAAATGCTAAAAAGGTGAATATATATAATGAATAATTACGTTTCATGCTTTAAAGATTTATGTTAATACCAAATCCCAACATATCGGGAGAGAATACAGGCATGAAAGAAAATTGCATATTCGGAGCATTATTCCTTTTCACCTCCACATATCTCGCACCATTAGCGATTGCAGCATCTAAAAGATTATAAATATATAAGCCACCTCCTGCAATGAAACAGAACATTCTCCATTGTCTGAAGGTTGATGCTTTACTTTGATAATTGTCATAAAATTCAGGATACTTTTTGCCCAGATTATTCCAATGATTAGCCCTGTCTGTAGCGTAAATGATACTTGCCACCATAGCTGCTTCAACCCCCAAAAATGAATAACCTTTTGCCGGTTGTCCTTTATAAATTTGCCCAAATCCCGGGATTATTGACATCAACATAGGTTTTATCCCATATTTTCTTTTCAACGTAAACCGATCAAAATCCGGTGTTGAATAGCCGGGATTAGAGATCGCATAAAGCTGATAAAAATTATAATCGTAAGAACCATCAGGATAATCCTCATATTTCTGGAATCTATCCACAAGACGTGCATAAACACTCTGCTCCTTTCCTTCTTGGTTGAAAGTTACCATATAAGTTGTTGGAAGAGTTCCATTCCCAGGGATAGAATCTACTATAAGTTTGGATTTGTCAACATGATAAGTAGTATCGACATATTCTAAAAGAGGGGTGAATGGATCGACCTTGAACTTCGATTTGTCAATATCAGATTGATTAAAAATATGAAAGCTGTAGCTGTCATTGCTACGTTTCTTATTAAGCTCAATAACCCCCTTTTTCACCCATCGAGGGGTTGGCTCTGCCAATGCGGTCAAAGACGAAAAACAGGTCAGAATAACTACAAATTTTAGGAACGTATTGATATTCATCAATAAAGAGAAGCCAATAGATAAATGCTTTCTTTCAATTCTCCTTTTGATTTTTTCAAGAACTGAAAGGTATAGCAAATTTAATATAAAAAATCGAAAAAAACCGCATAAAATAAGGATTTTAATAGTGTGTTAAAAGATTATTCTTTGCATTTACCAAATAATCAATTGCATAAATAGAGTAAAACCGCAATAACATGCTAATATCATCCCTATTTTCTTATCCTGATCTTTCCATATAGGAAGATTAATAATAGGATAAGCTATAAGTATCGGATACATGAACCAGGATAAATATGCAAATCTATTGGTAAATGCAACTCTAATTACAAGAACCCAGAAAGCATTGCAAATCACATATGTCATACATAAAATCCGGAACCAATCATCCTTTATTTTTTTATGCACCAAAATATACCACCCTAAAACAATAGGGGGTGTGCTGTATAATAAAAAGTCCCATCTAAATCCTATTGAAGAGAATGAATCTTCATAATCATTAGACAAATATGAATTCATCCGGTCGTCAAATCCCAAAGATGCAAAAAAATTAGCTATACTTCCTCCAACAATTAATGAAATAAAAATACATGCCATCCAAAAGTAAACGGATAGCTTAAAATCTTTAATAAAATACCTTGATACAATTATCGCAACTATCGGTAGAAAAACCGATCTGTGAAATCCTAAAGCAACTATTGCCAAAACTAAAGCAAACCAATATTTATTGTCAAGGAAATAACTGAAAGCTACCAAAATAATACTACAAGCAACGCCGTTGCGTAATCCATTCACTCCGAAATTGTAAAACATCAAAGAAGAGAACACAAATAAAGTCCCAATCAAAGGATTAGAGGGTAGGAATCTTTTAGCAGCCCAGAAAGCAAATAGGATGTATCCCGCCTCCACTAACGTGAAAAATATGGAAACAGAGAATCCAGTTGATTTACATAACAACATTGTCAAAGCCCATAACCATTCACTTTTCCAATTAATCCCCATAGCATTTTGAGTATCTAACATTGAATATTCAAGCGCATAATTGGCCGTATCTCCGAAATATGTACCACTTATGGGTCGAAAACCTAACCAAAATATTAAGAATACACATAATGATAATGGCAATAACATATCATGTTTCTCCATTTGAAGAGCATAAGAAGGAGATGATATATATCTGAAAGCCACCATCATACAGAAGAAGGCAACAATGATAAAATATAGAGGTTGATATAGGGATGCGGGCAATGGAGGAAGTTTTAAGTTTTAAACAATAACCATTAAGTTTTAAGTAGTTAGTTTTAAATGGTATTTTTAGTAGGGGAAATAATATTAGGGTTTGGACGAGTTTAAATTTAAGAGGCGATGATAAATATGTGTTAGTTTATTACGTAGAGGACCATAGTTATCAACCCAGGATTTGGCGTAATGATGTATTGAACGGGTATTTGAAGTTATATAGATTTTTCCGGTGTAATCATCCATAGGGTTAAAGTAATCATTGGGATAAATATTAATATCATCCACCACTTGAAATTTATCTATCTTTTGAAAACCTTTACTCTCAAGTAATTCCGTAGTTTTTTTAACAAGGATTGGGGGTGGAGTTTGATCAATGGATGCCGGCTCCCATTTTTCATACTCTTTCATCATCTCCCTATAAAACATCATACCTGGGTAAGCCCCCATACAGAGACCCGGCGCAACAGAAATAATATCATGGTCTTTTTCAATTCCCAAGAAAGGTCCGGACTTTAAAATATCGTCAAAGGAACCTATCACTTCGACGTCTGTGTCAAAATAGAGACCCCCATATCGATATAAAATCCAATATCTGGCATAATCACTTACAAAAGCAAATTTCCTTTTTTTATAGGATTGAGATATATAAGGGATAATATTAATGTCAAAATTATTTTCATTCCATTCCTTAATTTCGTAAGCCGGGAAATACTTTCTCCAAGACTCGATACATTTTATGGCAAATTTTGGTAAAGGTTTTCTGCCGAACCAGCAGTAATGGATAATTTTAGGAATGTCCATTATGGTTAACTCTAATTAAGGTCATTTTGAGAGTTCATATCGACTAAATAATAAAATTTAGAAATATTTTCCAAACCGTATAAATCAAAATCCACAAGCTTGTTTTTCACTTGTGCAATTTTGTCTTGTCTATTGATCCAAAGGTCGGCAAAATAAGCAGCAAATTTATCATTCTCAATCGGACCGATGAAACCATCAACACCCTTCTCTATTTGAGAAGTAGCTGTGGGATAATTTGTAATTATAACCGGTTTACCAAGAATCTGAGCCTCTTTGACTGTTATAGAGTTGCCTTCATATCTTGAAGGTTGAACATAATAATCACAGGCCCTGATATAAGGATAAGGATTCTCTTTCTTTCCTAATACAATAACTCTATTTTCAATGTTATTTTTTTTAATTTCGTCTTTTATATAATTATCGCTCGCTCCATAGCCGATTATATACCATTTCAGATTAATACCCTTATCCAATAATATTCTGCAAATCTGAGGAATCGATTCGAAATTTTTGGCATAACAGTATCTACCGATAGAAAGAATTAGCAATTCATCACCCTTCTTTTTCATATCCTCCGGGATAAATTCCATTGATCTTCTTTCAATTATTTCTCGACTTAGTATAGGTCCTATTTTAATAATCTTCTCTTTTAATTCAGGGAATACATAGCAAAAAGACTCAGTGACTTTCTCCGAGATACTGACTATTATGTCATAACCATTCCAAACAGGAAATTCAAGTTTTTTATTTACATCAATAGAGGAATAATCAGTATGAATCCAACAAATTTTCTTCTTTGCCTTGACCTTCTCCAAAACAATATTATGTGGAGTCAGATAAGAAACTGCGAGATCATATTCTCCCAATTTCTTTAAAGATGGAAGAAACGGAGTTACATATTTACCTACATAACCAAAAATAGCACTCCCCTCTTTAGGATGATTCTTTTTATTATAAAGATAAAATTTTAATTTAGCCCAAATACGAGCAAAAGCTATTCCCCAATAACCTTTCTTGATAACATTCCTAATCGGCACCTCTATCATTGAGTATGCTTTTGGAACATCAATTATGTTTACCCAATCCGGCACATATTGCAACATCTCCCCTCTTCTGTCATAGAGCATTAAATCAACCGACAGCTTTTGCGAATCCAAAGAATGGAGTAACCCGATAAGTGAAGATTCAGCTCCCCCTATTTCCAGATAATGGATATTTATAAGAATTTTTTTTCTCAATTTAATGGTAAATAATGATTATAGTAACATATTTAAGACCTTAGAGAATAAATAAGCTATCTTTGGCATATTAAATTTGATGAAAAGAGCCGGCAATTTATATGAAAGGGGTAGAGATGATAAGTTTGTTTTTATTAAAAAATCCTTAAATTTTTCATCTTTAATTTTCAATCTGTATGATATATAGGAGTTTGTTAGAGTGGAATGAAATAAATGTTCGAAGATAGGATACCCCGTATTTTTATAAATTTCTTTATTACAAATGCCCAAATTATTTCTGATATTGCAATCTAATAATAATTCTATTGATCTGAGCATAAGGGGGAAATCATTGTCGATAAAAGTTTTCATGGCAGAAGTTTTCGCCGACCTATCATAAATATAGAGAGAATCACTTATTGAAACGAAATTTCCGGTTTTCTGAAACAACGTAAGATTGAATTCCCAATCTTCCGCCCTTCTTCTTTCAGGATTAAATCTTGTTGGTAATTCTCTATCTATATAATTTCTTGAATATATTTTATTACATAAAGATGCTATCCCGGGAGTTGAATTGTAAAATGATTTCAACAAATGGATATTACTAAATACCTCATTTTTGGGTATATTATTGTCTACAATTCGTAATGAATCTTCATCATTATTAGTTAATTTATATTGACCCCATACAATGTCACAATTAAATTTATAGGCAGTTTCCAACATTCTTTCCACAAATCTTTCATCAAGAGTGTCGTCGCTGTCGAGAAACCCGATATATGTATAACTTGACATTTCAATACCGGCATTACGTGCTGTAGCCACTCCTTTGTTCCCATTCCACTCCAAAACTTTTATCCTTTTGTCCTTACCAGCATATTCTTTTATTATTTGACGGGTATTATCGATTGATCCGTCATTTACAATAATTAGTTCCCAATCTCCACTTGACTGTTTGATTACAGATTCTATTGCCCCTCTTATCGTGGCTGCGCTGTTATGGCAAGGCATGATTATTGACAACGGCATATTCTGAATGGTTATTTGTGTGTTAAGTTTGCAACTTTATTCAATCCCCTATAGAGGTAATCAACTATAATTAAAACCAGAATAGATTTTTTTCTTACTCCATGACAATAAAGGCTGAAAAATATGTCATGTATAGATTGCACTTCTATGTTATTTTTTTTCAAGAAAGCAACCGAATCAGCCACCTCCGGATTAGCGATGAGAATACGGTAGAAGTTTTTTCGCTCATTGAATCTTTCAAACGGATTACGGTTAAAAAGAACGTTTCTTAAAAACCTTAAATGGATATATTTCTTTAATTTATCATCCTTGATTTCAAATGTATTATCTATTTCTATAAATGATTTTTTTACGTTTTCGAAAATAGTAATTCTCTGAGGAATAAATCTTTTTCGAATATTTCCTTTGTCGAAGATATAATAATGGTAAAGAATTTTGTCACTAATCAAGATTTTTGGGAAACATTGATATACATTGTGATTGAAAATTTCGTCCTGTTGGATTGCATCGTTTGGAAATTTTAAAGAATGCTCTAAAATAAAATCCCGGCGGTACACCTTGTTCCATGCAAAACCATTATTGAATTTGATACCCGAAAGTGTTTGGACAAATTCCTTTGCTAATCCTTTTTTATCTTCGATTATTCCTCTTCCGAAACGAAAAATATTTGAACTCCTATATTTCAGATTCCTCTCTTCATAACCGTAAATTAATAGATCAGCGCTAAAATCATTGAGTTCCTCATATATATTATTCAACCAATCATTCCCTACTTCATCGTCTATATCGAAAAAGCATATATATTTACCCTTGGTTACTTCAATTCCTCTGTTTCTCGCTGCTCCTAATCCACTGTTGCTCTGATGTATCACCTTAACATTAGGATAAGATACGGCCATTTTATCACATAGTTGGAATGTGGAATCCGTTGAGCCATCATCTACCAAAATTAATTCAAAGTCTTTAAAAGTCTGGTTGAGAAGACATTTTATTCCTCTATCAAAAAAAATTTCGCAATTATATAGGCATATTATTACAGAGAAATACAACTCATTTACCATAATGGCGCACTAATTAATTCTATAAAGGTCGTCCTATAATTAACTTGAATATCTTACAACCAAACTTGTAAACCATAAAATTAGAAAGCAGAATACTCCATAAAATTCTTGTTTTTAATGGTTCCCGAGGAATAGTTAAAATCCTTCTATCGGCATCTCTGTAAATATTAAACCATGCCTTCTCATTTTCCTTAAATGCTTTTCTTGTTTCTAATTTTATATTTAATTTAAGATAATCACAATGTTTTCTATAGACTTTATTGTTTCCGTAAAAATTTATTAATCCTTCAATATTAATATGGAATTTCCTTAATTTTTCTATTTCACTTGATCCATTAGCAATAGAATCCTCACGTTGACAATAATGATAAAAGGGTTTATGCAGACATTTAAAAGTAGAAGAAAAATAGAGTATACGGAGAATTAAAGCCAGATCTTCTCCTACATCTCCTTTAGGGAAGGGAAGAAGATTATTCTTTTTTATAATTTCTGATTTCACCAAAACATTCCATAGTGTTGAAATATAACCATTATAAATAGGCTTTCTTAAATAGTCGATCGATACTTCTTTAAAATTCATTGAGATCAAAGAATTCACCTCTTTTTTATGTTTGATATAATCACAAAAAATAATATCCGAATTTTCTTTTATGGCTTCATCATACATTAACTCATACATGTCAATATCCACGTAGTCATCTGGATCGCAATGAATCATATACTCTCCTGTAGCAGCAAGAATACCGTTTGTTCGGGCCAGCGCAACCCCCCGATTTTCTGAATGTCGGATAATCTTTACTTGGGATTTCCTATGAGGATATTTCTCCAGAACTCTCTCTAAGATATTCATAGAGTTATCAGGGGAAGCATCATCAACAAAAATGTATTCGATATCATCCAATGTCTGACTGAAGAGAGTATGAAGGCAACGTTCAATATAGTTCTCCACCTTATACACTGCCACTATTACAGAAACCTTCGGCATCTTTTGTATTTTAGGAATTGTTAGTATTGGAATATTTGGCAAGAGGATGTTAATGACGGTTATTTTACGCAAGACAGGTACAATTTTTCGTATTGCTCCACTGTTTTGTCAATATCGAAATCTTGAGATCTTTTTAAGGATAAATTTGAAAGTTGATTACATAATTCTCTGTTTTCATTCACTGTTTTGATTCTTAAAGTCAGATCCATCGCATCTTTATAATTAAACAACAATCCATACCCTTTAATTATTTCTCTGTTACCATCAACATCGCTGGCTATGCATGGCTTTCCTGCTGCCATAGCTTCAATAAGAGAAATAGGCATACCTTCATAGTGCGAGGATAATACAATGATATCAGAATTTGACAAAACCTCCGGAATATTTGTAACATTTCCTAAAAACTTAACTCTCCCTTTTAATCCTAATTCATCTACAAATCTTTCATATTTATTTTTAGTTTTCCCTTCCCCTGCAAGCCATAATTCATATTTTCCCGGAAGATTGAGCATAGCCTTAATTATGGTTTTATGATCTTTCTGTTTTCTAAAACCCGCTATCATAGTAATAATGATTTTATCCTTCTTCACAGAAGGCACAATTATATTTTTAAATTTGGATAAATCTATCCCATTATAAATCACATAAAATTTATCTCGTAAGCTATATCTTAAATATTTTAAAAGTTTTGATTCGACTTCCCGACTTACACAAATCACCTTATCATAGCGGCTATATATTTTCGCGTCTATAATCTTACATCCAAACCATTTTCTTCGTCTATTAAATGTGTTATGTTCTGTCGTTATCAGTTTTATTTTATTGTCTGAATTGATTAAGGCTCCCAGAATTTGGGCCGGAGTATTGTTTGTATGTATTACGTCATAGTGATTACGGATAATAAGATGATTTAACTTAGATAGATGAAACGGATTCCACATTTGAAGATAACCATATCCTCCGGCATAAACTGTAATTTCTTCTTTAATAAGCTCTTTTTTTAAAAACGTATCAGTGCCATCAAACACAAAAATATCTATGATATGCCCTTTATTTTTTAATCTTACAGCGAGCTCCACCAATAGACCTTCAGCTCCTCCCGTGCGTAGCGATGTTATAACAAAAAGAATCTTAAGTTGTTGGAATGACATAAGATGGTAAGGATAAGAACTCGGATGTATGTACAAATTTCCACGCATCTAAATTCCCTTTAAAGAAGTGATAAAGGGGTTTGAAAGATAAAGATTTAAAACAAAATATAGTAAGTGGGATAATTGTCCAGATTGACTTGGCAGCAAAACTTAATATAGCATAATATTTTTTAGATTTAGTGTTAGAGCTAATAAAAATAGTTCTCCACCAAATGGAAAAATTGGCTTTACTTTTAATGTAGAGCCTTTTATTGTCTGTTTTATATCGTTTGCTGTCTGTCTGACCGTTTAGGTTTACAATTCCGCTGTCAAAGCATACCCCCAAACGAAATCCGTTTTTATATATCTTATATGTTTCCAATTGGTCTTCGCCGTAGGAATAATCAAATTTTTCAAGCCATAATTCATCTAGAAAGTTTAGTTTTTCATAAACGGATTTTTTTATCATCCAGGAGGGTCCTGCACAACTTTGTGATGGATACACTGTTTTATTAGGTTTTTGAATATAAGAGAATGTCCCGTTCTTTCTGATTTTGAATGCCCATTTCTGGTCTAAATGAGGAATAACAAGATTTACAAAAGCAGCATATAATTTTAATCTAACCGACATTTTATGATTTTGAAAAATATCTGCTCCGATTGCGTCAAATTTTTTTGCCTCCATTGCATAAACCATCTTTTCAACTGAATCCGGTGATAATTCCACGTCATCGTCAAGAAAGAGAATAAGATCACTCTTTATTTCATCATAAGGGAGAAGACGTTGTGCCATCATACCCTTTTTTACCCAAACATATTGCTCCATCCCGATTTGATAGTCGGGCCGAGAAAAGCCTTCTGCTATATACACTATTACCTTATCAGGCTTTACAGTCTGACTTCTAATAGATTCCAATTCTTTCCGGAATTTTTCTCCTGCGGTTCCTAAGGTCCGAATTGCTATCGAATATGAGAACCTTCTATTAGAGATTTGAAAAGATCCATCCATTGAGGGATGATTTTATCAAAATAATAATTTTTGGATTTTTCAACAGCTGCTGCCTCCTTTTTTTTAACATCAGGATGTTAAATTAAAAAAATATTTTATCAGTAAGCCTTTTTTCATCCCCATAAGGCAGTAAAAAAACCATCAACATCATGCGATATAATGACTTTTGGGCCACATGGACAATCATAGCTCACAACCGGACGACCACAATTCATAGCTTCAGTCAACACTAATGCGAAACCTCCAATATATAAGTCATCACAAAAATGGATGAATTCAAATAAGCAAATTGATGACACTCAATATTTCCCATTAGTTTAATTTTATCGGTTAACCCTTGGTCTTCCATGGGCTTTTGCAATCCCTCCGATTTCAAGAATGCTGTTAAGGCAATAAACAATTTTCACTTTTTAAACTTTAATAAATAAAAAAGAAAAATTCCGGGAACTATTGATAAGACAACAGGAATTTTGTGTCGGGTGTCTTTGAAAAAATCTTTGTTTTTGGCTAAAAGATTGTCAGCAACATAATGAATTGCCGTTCGGAATTTGTTTTTTAGGGTACTACGTTTTAATCCCATTTCCAATTCTCGAAGTTTTGCAAAACTTCGAGGACTCTGACGGTATTGACTCCATATATTTGTTGACATCCTGTCATTATTATCTGTTCCCACATAACAAAGATTTTCATTGAGAACCAAAAGAGGATTATCATCACAAACCTGGAGAATCATATAGACTGGATTGAAAAACTTTTCACCCGGGAATCCTATCTGTGGTATCACCCTTTTCATCAACTCAGTTCTCATCACTAATTTACAGTCACCCTTGTGGATATTTTTCTGATAAAGATCAAGATAATAACATTCCTTTAATTTATCCGGGAAATAACCGGCAATCGGTTGATTGGTTGTTTCATAGAAATCAAGGCCTACTATTCCACAATATTTATCCGATCCATCCTTTTGCCATTTGTCGAGAATTAATTCCACGGCATTTTCAGGCATGTAATCATCACTGTCAATACATATGCTCAGTTCTGTATCAGTGTTGGCGTAGGCTGTATTATAAGTTGTATATAATCCACCATTTTCTTTGTAGATATATCTGATAGGGAATCTATTCCATTTTATATATTGTTCTATAAGGCTTTTTGTATTGTCAGAGGATCCGTCATCAACGACAAGCCATTCAAAATCCATGCAGGTCTGAGTGGCAAGACTCTCATAAAGTCTTCCTAAAGTATAGGAACGATTATAAGTTGGAGTGAAAACGGTAAGTGATTTCATCGGAATTTACTCTTTATTAACCTTAAAAAGGCCCATATTGTTAAAACCCAATGAGCTGGCTTGTTAGTCCAAGGATAATACCTGGTCAATTCTTTTGCCAACACCACATTATTGCTATCATACAATTTCTTCTCCCTGCTATTAATTATAAATTTATCTTGCAGAAAAATTTCCACGGGATTATTAATTATTTCGCCCACAATAGAAGTTATTCCGTTTTTACGAATGTTCAAAAGAACCTCTTCATTTTCTAATGGGAAGATTTTCATCTCCTTATAGTCTGCAATATAATGAATAATCTTTGCTTTAGACAAATATTTTATTGCCGGTTGAAATGCAACCTGACAATTATAATATCCGGGAAGGGGTTGAATGATATTTCCATTCAATTGGTTGGTTTTTAACAGCGAAATCTGATCAATTTCCAAACTCAATTTTTCGTGATATGCAAGCCAAAGTCTATGCCAGTCTTTAAAAAAATTTCTTGTGTTATCTGAATTTCTTGCAAAAATTACGCCCCCATTGAAAAACACTAATTTATCAATATCCTCTATCCCCGACTTATTTAAATGTAGTTCCATATACCGATTGAATTCCCCGTTTTCATTCCGGTCATAGACGGCCCCAAGATCATATTCAAATTTTTCAACTTCTGTCAAATCTCCGTTAATAACAGTGTCGGAATCAATATAGAGGAAACTGTCTTTCAAATATTCTGGTAAGGTGGTTTTCAGATAACGTGACCGACATTTTTTATTGAATCTATTGGGAATAACAACCTCGACAAATTCCACGTCAGTCTCTAAAATCAAAGATTTCTTCTCCTCAAGACTCTCCTTAGTATCTCTGTCTGTAATCACAACCACCTCAGCCAGTGGATTATGTTTTTTAAGTGAAAGTATTGATATCAATAGCTGTTCAGGATAAAAATCCTTCCCATCACTTATCAAAACATAAACAAATTTCATAACTCTTTAGATTTTCAATCCTTCACCCTTTTACCAAAGAGCCTTTCTATGATTTTATTGGAAGACGGGAAACGCTTGGACATCTTTCTTCCAAAAACTGACATTGGGGAATTAAACAGCTCCAAATCTTTATCAACCAATATTTTAAGGCCTGAGATATATTCAGCCACAAAATTGTCCAAATATTCTTGAACATACTCATCTATGCCGTTTTCCTTCACATAGCTCTTGAATTCCTTATCTTTCAATCTTATATAATCTCCAATCGGAGCGCTACTGAAATAATGAAATATTTTACAGTTCAAGAGATATTTGAGGCAATATTCCGGATAGATGGCTTGGAAATTATATGTTCCGGATATTGGCATTATTACATTATCACACAAATAATTAGCGTACCACATATCCGGTTGATCCTTATGAAAACCAAATTCAACGGAACTTTTCAACCAAAGATTATGCCAAGTTTGAAAAAATTTATGAGCTCCGGGAGTGTCTCTGCTATAAATTATTCCTCCATTATAATATGCAGAAAATTTGTTTTGTTCTTCAGGATTTATTCCGGTAGCGTGTTTATAATCAAGCATCATTGGATGGTAACGAAATTCCTTCCAATTTTCTTTATGTCTGTTTAAGACAGCCCCTACTTCGCAAGTCAGATTTTCAATCTCTTCAAGATTACCGGTGATGAGAGTGTCATTGTCAATATAAAGAAATGTTCCTTTAATATATTCACGAAGATTTGTTTTAATAAACCTTGATTTCTGCAAAAAAGAGAACTCAGTTGGAGGATTTATTATTACATATTCGTTTATGAATTTCTTAATAAGTGCTCTCTTTCCATTTAGAGATGTAATAGTGAGGCTGTCAGAGACGAGAATTATTTCAGCATTTATATTATGTTTTTTTAGAGTGTACATTGAAAGCAATGCTTCTTCAACATAGAAATCATCATCAGAGCTTGCCAACACATATACAAATTTCATATTTTACCGGCTACTTAAAAGTGTTTCTTAATTGATATGAAAATCTTTATTAGAGACTGAACAGGTTTGTTGAGACCGGGAAACTGTTGAGAGATCTTTTTCCCTAAAAAACACATTGGTGTTTGCTCTATACGATAGTCAATAAGAGCATTTTCTATTGTTCTAATTAGAAAATGCTTATAAGACTTCTTAAACTCTTTTACATATCTTTCTACATCCTCTTTCACACCATATTCTCTTATTTTCTTTAAAAATTCCGGATCATTAAATGTTAAATGATTAGCTAATTTTGTACTACTGAAATAATGCAAAATTTTTGCATTGTCAAAATATTTAAGTGCGAAAACGGGGTAAACCATTTGACAATTGTAGGCATGATCCAACTCTTTTACAATATTTCCTAAGAGAAAATTGGCTTGCCACATAGAAATCTGGTCTTTATAAAATCCAAATTCTTTAGAATCCTTAATCCATAATTCATTCCATTTCCTGAAAAATGAGTGAGCTGAGGGAGTATCTTTGGCTAAAATTACTCCTCCGTTAAAATATGTAGTAAATTTTAGTTCACTTTTCCTCTCTTTTGGAACAACTTTAAGATAATCAATAGTCATGGGGTGAGGATTCTCTGTGTTCCAATCATAACGATGCATATTTGCAACAGCTGCCACATCAAATGGAAGATCTTGTAGCTCAGAAATATTATCCACAATTATAGTGTCAGTATCGAGATATAAGAAATCTCCTGTAACTATCTCCCTTAAAGAAGTCTTTAAAAAACGAGATTTTTGAGTGTTATTCAACCCTTCGGGGATTGGAGAGATTATTAAATTGTCAATATAAGATTTTATCAGAGCACGGGAACCTTTTAGACCTGAATGAGTCTCATTATCCATGACGGCAGATATATGGACATCAGGATTATACATTCTGAGCGAATGCATGGAAATCAAAGCCTGCTCTACAATGTAATCACGCAGGTCGCTTATTATGACATAGACAATTGTCATTTTCGAATATCAAGTAATTTCCCTAACTTCAAATCCCATTCCGGTGGATCAAACTTTCCAAATATACCATAAGGGTAGAAAGTGAGTTCTCCTACATAAATTTTACCGTCAATATTATATTGGTCAACTCTAACAAAAGGAATTCTTTCTGATAGAATTCTTGCGATTTCTATCATTTTTTCAAAATTCTTAGGTTTGGGTGATTCAAAATCTCCTTTTCCTGGATATCCTTGAATAAATTCCTGTAATTCCCATTTATCATTATAAAACAACTGATAATCAGATATCTTCTTTTCTTCGTTAAAATAATAGTGATCCCGAAAGGAGTTTATCTGAATATATCGCGGGTCACCATTGAAACAATAAAATTTATAGTCAGGCATTCCTTTTTCCGAATGGTCGGTAATATATTCCTCTGCAAATATTTTTCTTTTTACTTTTTTATATGGCCATTCCCCGTTTCTTTTAAAATAGTTTTGGTTGAATTCCTGTTTAGTTATCTTTATAATATGGTCTCTGTCCGGTTTTTGAGAGGTTCTATGTATATAACTCCCTCCACTTATGTGATTTGCTTTTAAAACAAATTTTTCAGGAAGAGTAGAAAAATCAATATCCTCAACTCTATCCCAAATTCCAATAGTTGGTATAATAAATTCATTACTGATTTTCTTTGCAACCCACTCCTTAAATTTTATCTTATCAACGATAGTGGTATATTCTTTTTTTCTGTCGTACAGAATCAACCATTTTAATTTCTCATTAAATGTCATAGGATTTTTCCAATTAATCCACCTACCGGCTTTCATCCGAAACATTAGGGAAAGAAATATCTTATCATTAATCAAATTCCAATTGTACAGTCTTCGGACTCTCCCTTCATCTATTAAATGCATAACAATTTCTCTTATTTAATTTTTATTAACTACAATCGAACTTTAAATTTATGGTTAATAGATGTATCCTATTCGACACCAATCATTAGTTTTTAACAAGAAATTCATTCATATTGTGAATAACTTTCCCTCTCATTAAAAAAGGGAATCACAGGAATTTATACGGACAAAACAAACGAAACATAAGGCATTTTCTCATTTGAGAAGCCAAACCTGATTTATGTTAAAATTTATGAATGATAAATGGTTTCTTCCCAATCAAAGCAGCAATATGGGGGAAGCCGGAAGCATACATAGCACCGGTATCCATCCTATACACCTTTTCTGCTTTCATAATAAGAAAGAAATCAATGAAAGTTTTATCATAAAGATAGGGAGATTGTTGATCTTTTTTTAGAGCTTCTTTGGGATGAAGGATTTCTCCGGGTATGACAAAAATTCTTGAATCCAACTTTTTCACTTCCTCTAAGAAAGTAACGCTATCACTTGCCACCAAAGCCTTATAACCCGGTGGTAAATCTTTTAATAATATTGAAAGTTCTTTTAAACATTTTTCTAATAATAATTCTCTCTCTTTCCCTTCTAATTTTTCACCTCTGACATCTATAAAATCACCTAATAATTGCATAAATCTGAAAGAGAAGGAATAGTAAGGTTCATTAGATAAGTATTTATTTAATTCTGTCTGTAATCGGGCGGATGGTTTAAATAATTCTTGAAATAATTCACCGTATTTGTCTCCATGTAAAAAGTTATTTGTAAATATATGTAATTCCTTATGATGGATTGGCAAAAACATAGCTTTGAAAATATGTAAATCCAACCTCTTTTCGATCTTAGATTGCCTCATTAACCTATACGGCATTACCGGGAAAGCTTTAAGATAGCTAAAATGAATGTTGCTCTCATTTATTCTCCAGTCATATTGTTTCGGAATGAGATAATCTGTAAGAACGAAAGGCTTGGTCCAATGAATGTAAAAAGGCAGTTTATTTTTTTTACTATAATAATAGGTAGAAAGAATTCCCTTAAGTCTGTCAACCAATCCAACATTTTCATTAAATTCATTCATAAATATAACCTTCTGCTGAGTTTTCCCCTTTATTTTAGTATTATAATACCAACGGCTGATATTTGAAGGTATATTTAAGTCCCCTTTATATAGAAAAACCTTTATCAATATTTTTAATTTAGCAAAAATAATGGAAAAGGTTTTAAGCTTTGTTTTTTCGTGGTCTATCACAAATGAAATAAACTATTACGATAATTGTTTTTTGTTAAAGCATAACAACAAGTATACTTCAGTATTTCATAATTTTTTCTAAATATAATTTATATTTCCCAATATAATTTTTAAATTTTTGTGATGTTTTATTTGAGATTATTTCTGATCTTATTTTAAGTATTATAAGGGGATGAAGGAAACGGCCTATTGTAGATGTATTCTTTGAAAAACTAAGTGTAAATACATACCAAAATTTTTTAAAAGCATATTTCTTTTTATATAGAATCCTCCATTTTTGTCTCTTATATATTTCCTTTTCTAAAATAAATCTTTCTAAATTAGTAATCGGTAATAACTTAAAATTCTCATAGATATCGTTTAAAAATCCTAAGGAATCATATTTCCAATATTGAATATTATCTGCTGTTATAAGACGAGGAAAATCTGAAACATAAAATGTTTTACCGAATAAGCACGAGTAACAAGCCATGAAAATATGCGGATATTCGTTTTTTACTTTCTTTTCCAATAAGAGTTGATACATATTTTCATTTTTAATTACTATTCCTGATAAAATATTCATTCTATGAATATTAGAATATACATTTTGAAATCCCTCTGTATAAACCTCATTATTTATATCATTATTCTTCTTTATTAATTTACCATTCACATCAATCTTATTGCAGGCATTGAGGATACATTTAACACTTTTATCATTTTTCAGGATTTCGATTACAGTCTTTAAATAATTGCTATTAAGATAATCATCGTCTCCTAAAATCATAAAATATGGTGCAACACTCTTTCCAACTAAAAATATAATATTATGTGTTGCACCTTTATTCTTTTCTTGTAAAAAATAAGAAATCTTGAATCCTCTGTTTGTTTCAATGAAATTTTCAACCGATGTTCGTGTTTCATCTTTAGAACAGTTATCAGAAATAATTATTCCTACTTCATTTTGTAAGTTGTTTTCTTTAATAGATGTTGTTAATAAATTTAAATTTTTAAGAATAAACTTTTCCCTATTGTAAGTAGGTATTAAAATATCTATAAAGGTAGTTTCCATAATTATAACATAAATTGGAGGACTAAATCTTAATCAAGCATTATAGGCAAACCCAACCCTTCTTTTTCTCTTAAATAGGATTGAGACCCTCCTAAATGCTGAAATTTATCCTTAATACCTCTACGATAGATTATAGGATAACGCCGTATCTCCCCTTTTGCATACATATCATTTATTATTTCAATAATTGCGGAACTCATTCCGCAATTCTCTTGATGTTCCTCTAAACAAATCAGTGAATCATATTTTTCTGCTATTGCCTTAAGATGGATTTTAGAGAGAGGCTTTAAAAAAGGAACACTATACAAATCATAATCATTATATGAAGTTTCTATTTGGTCTTTGAGATCTTCAACTAAAGAGGATGTAGACAATATTGCGTTGGTTTTATTATTATTGATAACCGGAAGCACCTCTCCTATCATCATATTCGAGACTTTTTCTAAATATTCCGGATTGTAATTCTCGGCATTTAATTTCCGAGTCTTTCCGAGCCGTATATACATGGGGCCAGTGTGAATAAAAGAAAGAGATATAATTTTTTCAGTTTCAATGTTATTGGCCGGAGAAGCCACCACTATACCGGGTAATACTCTCATTACTCCTATATCTTCTGTGGCATGATGAGACATGCCGGCGCTTCCATAACTATATCCTTCTCCCATACATACAATCCTCACATTGAGATTATTATAGCAAACATCATTTCTTATTTGTTCAAGACATCTTAAGGTGTTAAAATTACCGATTGAATATACGTATACAATAAAGCCTTGCATAGCCATCCCGGCAGCAACACCCATCATATTCTGTTCAGCTATTCCTGCATTAAGAAATCTTTTAGGAAATTTTTCTCGAAAGGGCTCAATCATATTATATCCCAAATCTCCTACCATAAGAAATATTCTTGAATCGGTTTGAGCCTCCGCAATAAGTTTATTTATAAATGTAGGTCTCATTCTCAATTTCCTTAATGGCACTCTTTAATTCTTCCTCATTGGGACTTGAATAGTGGTATTTAAGATTATTTTCCATAAAAGAGACTCCCTTTCCTTTAATTGTGTCGCACACTATGGCTAATGGTTTTAACTCGGAGTGGGACCTTTGAAAGGCACCTATTATCTCTTTATGGTTATGACCGTCAATCCGCAGACATTCCCATCCAAAACTTTGGAATTTATTTTCAATATTTTCCAAATTTAGGATATCGACTACCTTCCCTAAGGCTTGAATTTTATTAAAATCTATGATTAATGTGAGGTTAGATAAGTTTTGTTGCGATGCAAAAAGAATAGCCTCCCAGGTTGAGCCCTCTTCCATCTCTCCATCACTCACAATACAATACACTTGATTGGATTTCCCTTGTTTTTTTATTGCCAATGCTATTCCACAAGCGACGGGAAGGCCATGTCCTAAAGAACCACCCCCATATTCCACCCCCGGAACTCTACAGTTTATATGTTCAGTAAAAATGCTCCCTTCTTTACAAAAATCTTCAAGCAATTCCGTTGAGAAAAAATTCTTTAATCCTAAAACGGCATAATAAATACTGCTACAATGTGCCTTTGAATATATAAGAAAGTCACGCTCAGGACTCTTTGGATTCTTTGGATCTAATTTTAAAACCCCATTAAATAAGACAGCAAGAACATCTGCTATTGATAAAGAGCCTCCTATATGTGATGAATTCGCCCGATTCACCAATTTAAGCGCAAGAATTTTGGCCTCTTTTGCAAAGTTAAATGTATCGTGACTATCTATATATTGTGTAGTGGATTTTTCCATTAATAAAAAAGAAAGTATTACTTAGAATATTGAGCAATAAGGGAATTATTAACCTAATTTAAGAGTCATGCTTATTGCATCTATTGTTCTGGTAAATGTCTCTGTTAAACCGAATTTTTCCTTCCATCCAAGATTTTGTAATTTTTGTGTTTCCGGAATTATTATATTGACAGGATTTTTCATTTTAGAATATGCTATTGAGTTCGGATCTATATTATATTCAACTTTTATATTTTTTTCAGGGTAACAACCTATCAATATATGGGCTAATTCTTTAATTGAGATCTCGTTTAGTTGTGAACCTACATTATAAGCTTCTCCATTCTCCCCCTTAGTCAATATCATTAATAATGCCTCTATCGCATCTACCACATATAAAAATGTTCTTTTGGCGCTTCCATTGCTTCGGAGAATTATATTTTTATTCTTTACAAAACTTTTACATATATCAGAAAAGGCTCGGGAATCGTTTAAATCCAAAAAAGGTCCCAGAGTATGGAAGACTCTTGCGATTTTAACATTCAAGCCATACTGATAATAATAGTCTATGCAAAGATTTTCTCCTGCTCTTTTGCTTTCGCCATAACAATTTCTTACATCTAAAGGGTCTATCATACCTCTATCAGTTTCAAATATGGTGGTATTTTCATCTGTGAGCTCTCCATATATTAAACTTGAGCTTAAAAAAAGGAACGAATCTACTTTTTTGTTTTTTGCCAATTGTAACAAATTGTCAGTTCCAATTATATTCGCCCTTGCCGTTCCCACAGGATCAGTTCCATAATATTTGGGGCTGGCATTACTTGCACCATGTATAATGTAATCTATAGGATCGTCAATAGATATAGGATCACAGACATCCTGAAGTAAAATATTTATATAATCTTTTTTTAAATAATCTTTAAATATATTTTGTGCTTTTTTGAGATTTCTGAATAAAAGAAATAATTTTATATGATAGGAATTTATCTCATTAAGCATAATTAATACTAAAACTAAATAACTCGGAATCATGCCTGAAGATCCTGTTATTAGAATATGTTTACCTCTAAACTTCTCCCAGGGGACAGTCTTACTGTTTAAAATATTAATTATATCTTCTTTAACTATTTGATTCATATTTTTTATATAGGTCCGAATATTCGTTTAGTTGAGTAAGACATAAATCCAAAGTGTTTGTTTCTTTATAAGATAAATACCATTTAGCTGTAAATTTGATGGCTTCCTCTATATTTAATATTGGTAACCATCCAATGCTATTTTCTATTTTCGTGCAATCTAATATCAGGCTTTTTGATTCCACAAAATTATTTGTATTAATAATTTCTTGATAGGTTCCTCCCCCATAATAACGAATAAATTTTTCAACTAATTCTTTAACAGTTATTATTTCTTGTGTCCGGGGACCAAAATTCCATGCAGAGTTATAATTAGCAGGATTCTCCCACATTTTTTTTACTAATTGCATATAACCCCTTAATGGTTCAAGAACAAATTGCCACGGTCTTATAGATAAAGGCGACCGAATTATTATATCTTTATTCGATTCTATGTTCCTGACACAATCAGGAATTATCCTATGCTTTGCCCAGTCACCTCCACCAATCACGTTACCTGCTCTTACACTTGAAATTGATTTTAAATTATTTTGTTTAAAAAAACTATTTCTCCAAGAAGAGAGAGCAATTTCTACTGCCGCTTTACTCGAGGAATAGGGATCATACCCTCCCAATCTATCCGTTTCTTTATATACATAACCCTCTTTTGTATTTTCATAACATTTATCTGATGAAACAATAATACCAACTTTGACACTGGGACTTTTTCTAATACATTCAAGAACATTTAATGTTCCTATGACATTGGTTTTCCAAGTTTCAAGAGGATATTTATAACTTTCAACTACTAACGGGAGGGCTGCCAGATGGAAAACAATTTCAGGTTGATACTTTTTAAAAACCTTCTCTATTTCTATAAAATTTTGAATATTCCCTCTAATATCACTATATATTTTATCTCCAATATTTGTTAACCTAAAATTCCCCTTTTTATCTCCGGAATCTATAGAAAATCCTATGATTTTTGCTCCCAAGGCATTTAACCAGATTGTTAACCATGACCCTTTAAAACCTGTATGCCCGGTTATTAAGATTTTTTTTCCGCAGAAAAATTTTTGAAAGATGTCTTCCATTAAAAATTGAAGATTTTAATTCATAAACTTTTCAACCAAGGGGTAAAACCTTTTTTTGCTAATTCTTCTAAATAAAATTTATCTCGGAGACAGTCAACACATTGCCAAAAACCTTCATGATGATATGATTTTAATTGCCCTTCCTTTGCAAGAACTTTAAAAACTTCAAATTCTAACGAACATTCATCACCATCTATATAATTAAAAATTTCAGGTTCCACTACCATATAACCTGCATTAATTGTAACAAAATCCTTATAATTTTTTTCTCTGAAGTCTTTAACTGTGTTATTTAAATCAATATCAAGTATTCCCTTGTCTTGCTTCCTATTTACAGATGTTATAGTGGCTATTTTACCATGATTTTTGTGATATTCATATAGTTTATTTAGATTGATATCACACAGCCCATCACCATAAGTTAGAAAAAAAGTTTCATTATTAATGTATTCCTTAATTTGCTTTATTCTTCCCCCGGTATTTGTATTACAGCCGGTATTAACAATAGTCACTTGCCATGGTTCAACTTTTGTTTTATGAAATATTATTTTATTATCCTCTCTATAATTGAAAGTAATATCTGATGAATTAATAAAATATCTTGCAAACCATTGTTTTATATATTCCTGTTTATAACCGGCACAAACTATAAAATCATTATAATTATAGTAAGAAAACTCTTTCATGATATGCCATAATAATGGCATATCATTTATTTCAACCATAGGTTTAGGTTTTTTTTCTGTCTCTTCACTAATTCTTGTTCCTTGTCCCCCGGCTAATATAACGGTTTTCATATCTATAATAAATATATTTTTTTGATAGATATTTATAGAATTTATAAATCCTACTTATAATTTTTTCTAAAGTTGGGAAATACATAGAAATCTTTCTTCCTATATCACTGGGAATAGATCTATATAAAAGAGATTCTTCAGGAGATAAAATTTCCATTCCTTTCAAATATTCTTTTTTTATATTAGCGATTATTCGGTCAATTTCTTCGGTTATACCATTCTCTCTTAAAGATATATAAAATGATGGTTTTTTAATTGTGAGGTAAGTTAAACTATTATTTGTGTGATAATGAAAAATCTTGCACTCAGCTAAAAAAGTTAACGCGAATTCAAATTGAAGAGGCTGACAATTAAATTTAGGAGGAAGTTCAGTTATAAGATTATTCATTAAAACATTAGCTCTCCATAAATCCGGTTGATCATTATGAAAGCCGTATTGTGTTGAACTTTCAAACCATAACTTATGCCATAACTCATAAAGCTTATGGGTTGTCTCTGTGTCTTTACATAAGATAACCCCACTATTATAATAACTTTTTATTCCATAATTAATATTTTTTTTAATACCTCTGGAATTATTCAGTTTTATAATTTCTTTAAAAGAATTTTCTTTACTAATTTTATTATCACCTCCCTGGCTAACTAAAGCTATTTCACAATTTATTTCTTCTAATTCCTTAATATCCCCTAAAATTAGAGTATCTACATCTATGAATACAAAATCCCCGTTAATAATCTTTCTAACAGATGTCTTTAAAAATCTTGATTTCTGTTTTTGATTTAAATAAATTGGTAAGTCTTCAACATGAATTTCATTTACATAAGACTTTAATAAAGATTTAATTCCTGTAAGTGAATTTATTGTGTCTTTTTCAGTGATAAGAACAATATTACTTCCGGGATTATGCTTTAGAAGAGAATACATTGATATTACTGCTCTTTCTGCATAGTAATCTTGATCTGAGCTTACAACTACATAAACGAACTTTAAAGCCATCTAAAATTTTAAGTTATTATTTCTCTGATTATGATACATTCTTTCTAATAGTGCATTCCACAATTTATCTTTCTGTTTCATCTTTTAAAAATGCTCCGGCACTATAACTCTTTTTTTTGTTAATATTAATTTTTTTTAATTCTTTTAAAAGTGTATAAATAGGTTTATATATCATTAATTTATAATCAGGCAATTTCATAATCATTGATCGAATCACCATTTTCCACGCTATTGAATTTGAAATATTAGGGTCGCTCAAAATATTTTTCCAAGATTGGATTTTAAGATATTCATCAATGTTTTTTTTCTTAGCGCGATGTTCACGATTATGTATACCATATATTTCAGGAGCAATCCCTAATTTATAACCATGGAATTCCATTCGCCTGCATAAGTTATCATCTTCTCCATAATGAAAAAAAGAAGGAGAAAATCCGCCGACTTTCTTAAGCGCTGATATCCTGACAAGCCAGTGGGCAGCTTGTAAGCCCTTCCCCCTAATTGTGTATAGCTCTCTTGGATGATTAGATGGAAGTAAGAAATCATTTTTCATCTCTTTACTGATTTTACTTGAAAAATTATCATCTATTTTTTTGCCACCGGCATAAACTTGTAAAGGTGATAAAATACCATAGTTAGGATTGCGTTCCGCTATTTCTAAAAGTTTTAAAATATCTTCGGGCTCAATCCAAGCATCTTGATTGAGAAGATAGACATAGTCATACCCTTCTTGAATTGCTTTCCTCAAACCAATATTGTTTGCTGCCCCGAATCCGAGATTGTTCCCTGCCTCTAATAATTCTATAAATGGATATTTCTTCTTTATAATTTCTATTGTGCCATCTGACGAGCCGTTGTCTATTACAACACATTTCATATTCTCCTTGAGATTTTTTAAAGGAGAAAGACAAGCCGGTAAGTGTGCTTTACCGTTAAAAGTGACAATTATGATAAGGACTTTTAACAAAATTTCTAATTTTACTTTTTATCTTTCTAATTACAATACCCTGTCTATGTCTTAAGCTTTCAACTCTACAATAATATTTATCTAACCGGCTTAAGTATTTTCGTATAATAGCTATATTTTCCTTATATTCTTGTTGATTACTTATAATTAAATCCCAAAGGATAAGACATTGTGGAGAATAATATTTAGATAAGTATTCTCGGTAGGAATCAAGAACTTCTTTAGACCAATCATCATACCATGTATGAGAAATAGAGAAAAATAAATCTTCTATTTTGCTAAATGTTGAGTCATTTATTTTGAAGGCAGCTATATTGCTCAGATAAAGACCCTTCTCGTCTTCCAAATTATAAAATTTTTCTCCTGAAACTGTAGAGAATAAAACTTTTGGACAAATTTTTCTTAATGACCTTCCCGCCTGTTTTTTTATGGCGGCCTTTAGATTGCTCAAATGTACATCATGAAGCACAACGATACCATCTTTTGACATATAAGGCAAAACAGTAAGAAATTCCAGAATTTCACCGGGTATATTATGAGAAGTATCTAAAACCACAAGGTCAATTCCCTCTCCTATCTCCTCAATACAATCCTTTAATAATTTTCCTGTAGTTAAAGAATGTTTAATATTAGTGGGGATATTTATATTTTTCAACATACAACCAATCTTTTTCCCTCTAAATTTTGAATTTAAATCAACGGAAAAAATTTCACCCTCAATTCCTGCCATTTCGAGGCTTTTTATTAACAGTGCTGTGGTGCCTCCATAAGCAACTCCTACTTCTAAAATTTTTTTTGGCTGAAGATCTTTTACTATTCGGGAGATGAATCCATGTTCTTCTCTGGACATCAAAGCATGCCATTTATCTTTAGGTAATTTTCGTAGGCTATCTGTGGGTTGAAACCATGGTTTTAATTGTTTCATATCCGATTATAGTTTTTCCAAACAAATAGTTTTTTTTATCCAATTCCCACGAAATAAAGAAGATACCTTGGGATGTTGTCCCATAAAAATTGGACCTTGTGTTTCCGTAGATCGAAAGATTTCAAAGTGTAGATCAGAGTGAGAAAGGGGTAAAGTTTTTCTTATCTGACCAATATCAAATTTTATGGTATATCTTCCATATGTTAAAGTGTCAGGGGGAATCTGAAATTCAAACATATATCTACCCGGATCTAATGAATACTCATTATTCCGATCGTTAAAATCAGAACGTGACAATGTTGCTCCAAATTGGTTAAGCAGATTAAATCCAACTGCTAATCCCGATAGTTTTTTCTTTATAACTACTTCAAGAAGGATTGTGAGTTTTGAAGAAGTATGAAAATAGTTTACTTCAAGATCATTATCACTTTTAATATTGGCTTTAGTGATGTAAATACTGTTAATATCTCCATCAATACCATTAAATTCTGTATGACTTACAGCACTTCCCATATATTTTGCCGTGACTTCGCCTATTTCTTCTTCTAATATAAGTTCCCCTTCATTCAACAATATACCTCTATTGCAGAGTTGAATCACTGAGTTCATGTTATGGCTAACGAAGAGGACAGTGCGGCCTTCTTCTTTGGAGACAGATTTCATCTTTCCGATGGCTCGTTTCTGGAATTCTGCATCACCTACAGCCAGCACTTCGTCAACAAGGAGTATCTCAGGCTCAAGAAATGCTGCTACCGCAAAGCCGAGCCTTACTTTCATACCGCTGGAATACCGTTTCACCGGGGTGTCTATGTATCGCTCAACCCCGGAGAAGTCAACTATCTCATCCAATTTGCTATTGATTTCTTGCTTTGTCATTCCGAGAATGGCACCGTTCATATATATGTTTTCACGTCCTGTCAGGTCATCATGGAAACCGGTACCTACCTCAAGGAGTGAGGCTATGCGACCTTTGGAGCGTATAATCCCTTTTGTAGGCGATGTTATGCGTGATAGGATCTTTAAGAGTGTTGATTTCCCAGATCCGTTTTTGCCTATTATTCCAACTACATCTCCTTGGTTGACTGTGAAATTAATATCTCGGAGAGCCCAAACGTAGTCGGAGTTTCCTTTCTGATACCTTTTGTTGGTCTCTCCTATTTTCATATAAGGGTCATCGTGTTTGAGCACAGATGTATGCCACCAACGGGTTAGGTCGCGACTGAGGGTCCCTGTTCCAACCTGACCAAGAGAATAGAGCTTACCTATGTTTTCGAATTCTAATACTTTCATTGGGGTTATACTGTATCCATAAAGGTTTGCTCAGCTCTATTAAAGATCAAGATTGAGAATGTAGTGACCACGAGCATGAACATAAAGCTGTAGAGGAGACCCCACCAGTCTAAAATTCCAACGTTGAAACAACCATATTTGAAGGTCTCAAAGATTGATGACAAAGGATTCAGCATTACTATGTGTTTATATTCTTCCGGAATGGTCTCCAACGGATATACAACAGGGGTCATATACATAAACAATTGCAAAACGAAACCGATAAATACTTGTAGGTCTCGATACTTATATGTAATTGAAGAGACAATCAAACCCCACGACATAGCATGGAGTGCAAGCATACCTATTAGAACCGGCGTGAATAGCACCCAAATATTTACGCGAAGATCAGGGTTTATCCATGAACAGGCAATATAAATAACTACGAAAAGTAGCGCCTGAACTCCCATCTTGAAAAGGGCTGTGATACATCCGGAAATTGGGACTACAAGTCGTGGAAACCAAACTTTGCCAAAAACGTTGGCATTAGATACAAAAACATTGCTTGATGCGCCAAAGCATTCTGTGAAGTAGTTCCATAAAAGAATACCTGCCATATAGAAAAGTGGTTGTGGAATCCCCTCTGTAGAAATACCGGCAAGTCCTCCGAAAATGAACATATAAATTACAATCGTGAATATCGGAGCTATCAGAAACCATAAAGGACCCAAGATGGTTTGTTTATAGGTTGTAATAAAATTTCTTTTAACATACATCATGCAGAGATCCCGATATCTCCATATCGCTCTTAAATCTATATCAAACCAGCTTCGTCGCGGCTTTATTATCTGATCCCACTCATTCATATGAAATGATAACAGTAAGTATTAAGTTTTAAACAATAAGTGTTAAATAGGAATTTTTAAGATTGAGGCCTGTTTTGAGTAGATTTAATTATAGCTGATAAAATTTTGATAAGTGCGTTACATTTTTCATACAAATCATTGAAATAAATTTCTTCTATTATATTCGATCTATAAAGAATTTTAAGCCAAAATCTTGTTTCGGAAGCCTCTTTCAGGGAAATTTTTAATTTATGAATAAAATCTGTATCCGACTCTGCGTATAAAGATTCGCTAATGTTAGCTCCAATTGATGTACCTGATTTTAATACTTGGCTTATTACAGCATGATGTACTTTTTTCTTCTCTAAATAATCAGATAAAAACATCATATCAACCCCAAAATCTTCTGATAATTTTACTTTAGTATCTTCCAAATTATTCTCCTTTTTATAATAACTTTTTTACTTCTTATTCTTTACTTATTGTTTCCTACTTGTTATTTCTTATTTATTGTTTCTTACTTATTGTTCTTTACTTGTTATTTCTTACTTATTGTTTCTTACTTATTGTTTCTTACTTATTGTTTCTTACTTATT
>JAFLTQ010000018.1 GCA_022510385.1 Muribaculaceae bacterium
AGCACACCGGATTCTGGTTCCGTTTGTGAGAGTTCGAGTCTTTCCAAGGCAACTTCCCGGTTATCAGTCGTGATAACCGTTTTTTTATTGTCACTAAAATCATTGTAGCTTGAAATGTTCGGTCCTATGGATTCCAATCATATTCAATTAAAGGGGGTTAGAGTCAACAATCTAAAAAATTTCAATCTCGATATCCCATTAAATAAATTTATTGTCGTAACCGGGGTAAGCGGGTCCGGGAAATCCTCACTTGCATTCGACACTCTCTACGCAGAGGGTCAAAGACGTTATGTTGAAAGCCTCTCTGCATATGCTCGACAATTTCTTACCAGAATGAACAAACCTGAATGTGACTCTATAAGCGGTTTGCCACCATCTATTGCCATTGAACAAAAAGTCAATACAAGAAACCCTCGTAGCACCGTTGGAACTTCTACAGAAATTTATGATTACTTAAGAATGCTTTTTGCCAAAATCGGACATACTTTCTCCCCGATTTCCGGTAAAGAAGTGATGAAACATTCTATAGAAGATATTATTCGCGAGATATTATCATATCCGGAAGGTTCCCGATTAGCTATAATGGTTAATATTAACAAACCTGCCGACAGATCTTTCATTCAACATCTCGAAATTCTTTTGAAACAGGGTTATTCCAGATTAGTGAAAGATGGAGAATTCTTGGATATTCAGGAATTGCTATTGGAAGATAAGGAGTTAAATCCATCAGACTACAAACTTTTGATCGATAGACTTTCAATATCTTCCGAAAAAGAAGAAATATCTCGATTAACTGATTCTCTTGAAACCGCTTTTTATGAAGGAAACGAACAATGTGTCGTCAATATCTGGACTGATAATGGCATAAGAGAATTGATATTTTCGAGTAGGTTCGAAGCTGATGGAATGGAATTTCGTGAGCCAACAGACCTAATGTTTAATTTCAATAATCCATATGGAGCCTGCCCTGAATGTGAAGGCTTCGGGAAGGTTATGGGAATAAGCGAAGACCTTGTCGTTCCCGATAAGACGCTTTCTGTTTATCAGGATGCTGTGCAATGTTGGAGAGGTGAAAAAATGAGCGAATGGAAACATTATTTCATAAAACTGGCTCAAAAGAATGACTTTCCTATTCACGCTCCATATTCCTCATTGACTAAAAAGCAAAAAGATTATTTATGGCATGGAGACAGGGAATGGGAAGGTATCGACGGATTTTTTGATTGGATTGATACGCAGCAGTATAAAATACAATATCGTGTCATGAAAGCAAGATACCGTGGCAAAACGGTTTGTCCCGTATGTCATGGTGATCGCCTTCGTAAGGATGCCGGCTACGTTAAAATAGATGGACATTCTATCCAAGAACTTGTAAAACTCCCTATTGAAAAATTAAGGGAGATAATGAAAAACTTGAATCTTTCAGAGTCTGACCGTTTGATAGGGAAACGCTTGCTCACAGAAATATCCTCTCGGCTTGATTTTCTCTACGAAGTTGGTTTAGGATATCTGACTCTTGATCGTTTATCGTCTACCCTTTCCGGAGGTGAAAGCCAACGTATTAATCTTGCCACATCTTTGGGGTCTGCGCTGGTAGGCTCCCTATACATTTTGGATGAACCAAGCATAGGGCTTCATCCAAGAGATACGCAACGCCTTATTTCTGTTTTGAGAAAGCTTCAAGAAACCGGGAATACGGTTATAGTCGTTGAACATGATGAAGATATCATGTTGTCAGCCGACTATCTTATTGATATCGGTAAAAACGCCGGCAGTCTGGGAGGAAATGTGGTTTATTCCGGTTCTATTGACAAAGACAAACTTCTTCCGGAAAAATATGAAGATTCATACACATTAAAATATCTCAGTAATCAATTATCTATAGATTATTCACCTCTACGGCGTCCTTGGAAAAAATTTATAGAAGTTAAAGGAGCCAACGAGAATAACCTAAAAAATATTGATGTTAAATTCCCACTGGGAGTTATGACTATTGTAACCGGTGTGAGCGGTTCCGGTAAATCAACGCTTGTAAAAGAGATTCTTTATAAGGGGATTGCAAGAATGTTGGGTGAACCGGGAATGGTGCCGGGTTCACACTCAAAAATCGGGGGAGACACCTCTTCAATAAGTAATATTTACTTTGTGGATCAAAATCCAATTGGCACCTCCACTCGTTCGAATCCGGCAACTTATCTGAAAGCCTATGATGAAATCCGAAAATTATTTTCTGAGCAACAATTGGCAAAACAGATGGGATTCACACCCTCTTATTTTTCTTTCAATTCAGAGGGTGGAAGATGTGAAGAATGTAAGGGAGAAGGTAAGATATTGGTCCCGATGCAATTCATGGCGGATATTCAGTTGGAATGTGAGGTGTGTGGCGGAAAGAGATTCAAGAAAGAGGTATTGGATGTAAATTACAGAGGAAAATCAATCTATGATATTTTAGAATTAACTGTAGACGAGGCTATTGATTTCTTTAAGGAAACAAATGGAACTTCAGAAAAAAGAATTATCAAGAAACTAATGCCTCTAAAAGAAGTAGGATTGGGTTACATCAAGTTAGGTCAAAGTTCTTCTACCCTCTCGGGCGGAGAGAATCAAAGAGTGAAATTGGCTTACTTCCTATCGGAAGAATCCACTAACAATAATCTTTTCATTTTTGATGAACCAACCACAGGCTTACATTTTCATGATATCGCAACCCTGTTGAAATCTTTGAACGCTTTGATTGATAGAGGCAACTCCGTAATTATTATAGAGCATAATCTTGATATGATTAAAGCCGCCGACTGGATTATTGACATAGGGCCTGAAGGTGGGGAGAAAGGAGGCGAAATTATCGCTCAAGGCACTCCTGAAGATATAATAAAAAATGAACAGTCATACACTGCAAAATTTCTGAAATCTAAATTAAATAAACTTTAGTCTTATCATGTTATTCTCTAAAGTTAAGAGCCCTTTTCTCTTCATAATCCTATTTTTTTCTTTGTTGGGCATCGCTTTCTCTACAACCGCTTGCTCACCTAAAAAGGATGCCATTGACAATGAAGAGGCAGGTTTTTTATACAATTCCTCCTTAACTCTTATCTCTGAGATAACTTCTGAGATTTCAAGGGCCAATGACTCCCTCTCTGTAGATTCTCTATTCAATTTGTTTGAAAAAAGACTTACAAACCTTAATTTCGCTGTTGCACCGGAAACAGATCTCAAACTTACAGAACAAGAGAATGATTCTATTTTCATTCTAATTAATAAACTCATAGAAACAAAAAGAGAGAAATTGCGCGACCTGTCTAAAGTAGATACTATTCCACTCCCCGATTAGTTGATACTGATTTCTTTTAAAGTGCTATAAAAATTATAGGTTTTCTACTTTTTTCTTATTAATTTAGAAGCCGTTCTCCTATATGAAAAATTGGAGTTCAGTTTCTAAAAATGAGAATGCAAATGAAAAAAGTAGTATTATTTTTATCCCTAATAGGAATTATCTCGGCAACAAATGCACAGCAAGCACTTTTTGGAGGTCCGAAAGTGAAGTCGCCTGAGATTAATCCCGACAACACAGTAACTCTCCGGATCTTTGCTCCCAATGCAAATGAGGTAACAGTGACGGGAGATTTTCTTCAGCCCATTACTTCCGAATCAAACAATGACAAAATCGATAGACCGGAGGCAGTAAATTTAATAAAAGGTGAAGATGGAGTCTGGTCTTATATCACTCCTTATCCTCTTCCTCCGGAGCTTTACATGTATTCATTCAATGTGGATGGTCTGAGAATGATGGATCCGGCAAATGTCTACATGAATCGTGATGTGGCTACCGTCACGAATATTTTCCTTATTGACGAGCCGGGCTCAAGAGCACATAATTATAGAGTTAACGATGTGCCGCATGGGACAGTTTCACGGGTATGGTACAATAGTCCGGGACTTGACAAAAACAGGAGAATGACTATCTATACTCCTCCGGGTTACGAAGATAGTAATGACTCCTATCCTGTATTCTATCTTCTTCATGGAGCAGGAGGTGACGAGGAAGCATGGATATCTTTGGGCAGAACTGCACAGATATTGGACAATCTTATCGCACAAGGAAAAGCAGAACCCATGATTGTGGTTATGACAAACGGTAATCCTTCTCAAGAGGCTGCTCCCGGGGAAAACTCTAAAGGATTTATCCAACCGGGAATGGATATTTCAGGAATGAATGCCGGGGAATTCGAGACATCGTTCCCGGATGTTATAAATTATGTCGATAAACATTACCGCACGAAAGCAGACAAGGCACATAGAGCAATAGCAGGTCTTTCAATGGGAGGATTCCATTCGCTCCACACTTCAAAACTTTATCCCGACCTATTTGACTATATAGGCCTTTTCTCGGCAGCAATTTTTCCATTTGAGGGTAGAGATAAGGCCCCTGTCTATCAGGATTTTGAAGGCAAACTAAAAACTCAGTTTGAAAAGAATCCGAAACTTTATTTCATCGCTATTGGCGATAAGGATTTTTTATATAATGATAATGTGAAATTCCGTGAGATCCTTGATTCCAATGGATATCCTTATGAATATTTTGAAACTCCGGAAGGACATATATGGAAAAACTGGAGGATTTACCTTAATGAGTTTGCACCTAAACTCTTTAAATAAAATGTAAGCAACAACTAAAGTTAATCCTTAAAATAGGAGTTGGGATTTGTAATTTTGTATGATTACAAATCCTAACTTTTTTTTGGGAGTCTTATCCTGTTTATGTGAAATTTTAGAACTCTTTCCTTTCTCTTCCGGCAAAGTTATTTTCTCAATTTCTTTATGAATAGCCTTCTCTATTCTTTTGAATCTACCAATTTCCTTTTCTCCAATGAAAGTAATTCCGGTTCCTTCTTTATCGGCTCGGGCGGTTCTCCCTATCCTGTGAACATATTCTTCCGCTTCTTTCGGCACTTCAAAATTAATGACCGTCTCAATATTATCTATATCAATTCCTCTTGAGATTATATCTGTGGCTATTATCACATTAATCTTACCGGCTTTGAAATCAAACATCACATTATCGCGCTCTGTCTGTGACAGGTCTGAATGCATTTGAGCAACTTTATATTTCTTGTTATTCAGAGCATGATATAATTCCTTAACTTTTTTCTTGGCACCTGCAAAAATTATTACTTTTTTCGGAGGATTCGCCTCGAATAATTGCTTCAATAAAGGTAGTTTCTGAGACTCATAACACATGTAAGCTTGTTGTTTGATTTTCTCAGCAGGCTTTGAAACTGCCAATTTAATTTCTACCGGATTATTGAGAATTTTTTTTGCCAATTTTTTAATTTTCACGGGCATGGTGGCAGAAAACATCATAGTCTGACGTTGTTTGGGCAGTTTCCCTATTATTTTAAGAATATCCTCCAGAAAGCCCATATCAAGCATTCTGTCGGCTTCATCTAAAATAAAGAAAGAAACTTTCGACAAATCCACTTCTCCGACGTTAATATGTGTAAGCAATCTACCGGGGGTCGCTATAATAATGTCAGCTCCCGATTTTAGACTTCTTCTTTGGCGTTCATAAGTATGACCGTCAGTGCCTCCATAAATAGGGATTGAAGAAATAGGCAGATAATAAGAGAAACCCTCCAATTGACGATCTATCTGTTGTGCCAGTTCCCGGGTTGGAGCCATAACGACACAATTCACCCGGTCTTGAGGATAATTGTCATTTATAAGCTGTTCGATCACCGGCAATAAATATGCCGCAGTCTTTCCGGTGCCGGTTTGGGCCACCGCCAAGATATCTTTACCCTCAAGTGCCGGCGGAATAGCCTTTTCCTGAACGGGCGTGCACTCATCAAAATGCATGTCATAGACAGCATCCAGCAAATCATCATTAGTTAGCAGATCCTCAAATTTCATAGTGATGCAAAATTAGACAATAAGGACATATTCAGAAAACAATCTCTTCCATAAAGTGTGAAAAAATATTAAAATGAAGAATTTTGTTATCAAAAAATTAATGAGATAAACATCAGATTATCAGCAGACTTATTTATTGTTTACAATTTTTAACATATAAATCTCTATTTTTTTGGAACAATTTTGAAACAGGGGTCGTTATATGTTTAAAAACATCAAAAACATTACAACAATGAAAACTAACGAAACATTTAAAGAAAGAGTATTAGGACTTCAGTCTAATTTATTAAGTTTTGCTTACCAATTAACAACTGACAAAGAGCAAGCACGCGACTTACTGCAGGACACTACTCTTAAAGCATTAGACAATGAAGAAAAATATGTTGATAATGTAAACTTTAAAGGCTGGATCTTCACGATAATGAGAAATATATTTATTAATAATTATCGTCAGACAGTTAGAAAAGCTACAGTTATTGATCAAACAGAAGACCTCTACCATTTAAATATATCACAAGATTCCGGTCTGGCTTCTCCGGAAGGTTCTTATGCAGTTAAAGAGATAACTCATGCTTTAGAAGGTTTTTCAGATGACTATCGTATCCCTTTCAATATGTATGTTGCAGGATATAAATATAATGAGATAGCTGATAAGATGGGTCTTCCGTTAGGAACTGTTAAAAGTAGAATATTCTTTGCACGTAAAAGACTACGCGACCAGCTTCAAGATTTTAGATAAGATATTAAAATATTAATTAGATTTCAAATAAATTTAGCCGGCCTTTAGCCGGCTTTTTTATTGCATATATTTAGGATTAATGTTAAATTTGTCTTTATTTTATTTTTTAATGCAGACAATCCTGTTGGCAGATGCCGGAGCCTCAAAAACCGATTGGTCTCTTATTGAAAAGGGATCCGGTGTAATTATGAGGGTTAAAACTGAGGGAATAAATCCTCTACATCTGTCAACAGAGAAGATTGAAAAGATCCTAAATGATTTGAAAAACAGTGTAGATGGTAAAAAAATTGATATCATCAGATTTTTTGGTGCCGGATGTAATCTTCCGGAAATCAATCAGCAGCTAGAAGATCTTTTCTCACAAATATTTCAAACAGAGGATGTTACAATAGCAAGCGATATGCAGGCTGCAGCTTTAGCTCTTTTCCAAGATAAAAAAGGAGTGGCTTGTATTTTAGGAACAGGTTCTAACACTTGTTATTATGACAAAGGAAAGATTATCTCTCAAATCCCATCCTTAGGTTATATCTTAGGTGATGAAGGCAGTGGAGTGGCTTTGGGGAAACGACTCCTGAACGCTATCTTTAAAAAACAGTTGTCAGATAAAATCGCAGATTCTTTTTACAAACAATATGACATTTCCTTAAATCTTTTGATAGATAAGGTGTATCGTGATGGGTCTCCGGCTGCTTTTATTGCTTCTTTTTCACCATTTATACTCCAACATATCCGGGAAAACGAAATTTATAAATTAGCATACGATGAGTTCTCACTCTTTTTTGAAAGGAATGTTCTCCCCTATCCCCTTCACCAAAGAAAAGTTGTAGGCCTCTCAGGAAGCGTTGCATTTCATTATGCTGATATTATAAGAAAAGTAGCCGATGAAAAAGATATCGTCATATCCGATATAATTGAAGGCCCTATGAAATCGTTAGAGAATTATTATTCGAAATGAAAAAATATATATCTATTATTTTCACAATATTTTTGTTGTCGATTGTTCCTATACAGGCGCAGCAAAGGGTTTTGCAAATTGAACCCCTCTTTGAATATCCTGTAGCGCCTGACGAGCTACACTCAATTCAGGAGAAATGTGATTACCTTGTTAAGAATTTTTGGAATAATTTTGATTTCAAAACTAAAAATGCAATCGATCAATATGCCCTGAATGAGGCGTTTGAAGTCTATCTGACCACATTCCAATTTGCCTCTGCCAAGGAAGTGGACCAATCATTTGACAAACTTATTAAAAATTTATCTTCCAACCCATTATTATTAATGCAATTCGGCAAAGCTGCGGAAGAGAATCTTTATGGACCACGAGCTAACTTTTGGTCGGATCAATTATATCTGAAGCTTTTAGATGCAATCATTAAAAATAAGAAGATCGCTGAAAAAAGGAAAGCTAAATACATATCCCAGGCAGCTACAATCAGGAATACAGAAATAGGTAAAACAGCCCCTGAATTCTGGTTTCAAGACAAAGAGAGAGCCTCAAAACAGTATTTTCCAATGTCAACACCGACTCTTTTGATTTTTGGAGACCCTGACGATACTGATTGGCGTTTGGCGCGCCTCAAGATGGAATCAAATTTCAAATTGTCTGAGGCCCTTGAAAAAGGCAAGATTAATATCCTGTATATTCTTCCTATGGATAAAGAGAACTGGGCCAATGAAGTCTCAAATTATAATAAATATTGGACTCTGGGACAATCTAACGATGTCAAAAACATCTATGATATAAGAGTTTATCCGGCCATTTATATTGTCGGATCTGACGGTAAGATAGCAAAGAAGAATCTTAGTATTGAAGATTCTGTGACTGCAATTTTGGAATTGGTAAATTGAAGGACTATTCAATAATTAAGTTATGTTTTCCGGAGCAATGAAGACAGTCAGCTTGTCAAGACAGATAAAACGGATTTATTTTAAGGCTACAGGATACTCCTATGCCAATATGGGAAGACTGTTTCTCAGGCTTTTTATAGGAATAATGCTCATGCAATTTGGGGTCAGGCAGATAGAAAATTTCGAGCTGCTTAAAGATATTTTCCCAAGAGTAATGGGGATGACAAGTCATGCAACTCTTATTGTAATGATTTGTTTCGAAATTGTTTGTTCTGCATTCATTATGGTTGGATTTCTGACGAGAGTGATGATAATTCCTCCCTTTGTTTCAATGATTCTTGCAGAATATTATTTGCTTCATGATTATGTAATGGAATCAGCTTTTATGTTGGATTGGCAACAGCCCGGCTATGTTCCTATCATGTTTATGGGAATCTATTTTTTTCTTCTTCTCGTAGGACCCGGAAAGATTTCAGTAGATTACTTTTTATCACTTCATATTATTCACACAGAGAATAAAAGCGAGGGAGAACTGGAAGAGGTATGAAAATTGCAGTGTTGATATCGGGTGGAGTTGATAGTGCTGTCGTGGTGCATAAACTGTATCAAGAGGGCAATGATCTCCATTTGTTCTATATCCGTATCTCTAACGACACCGAAGAAGGAGGGTGCTCTTATGAAGAGGATATGGAAATGTGTCAATTAATTGCAGCCAAATATAAACTTCCGCTTACTGAAGTCTCGTTACATGAAGAGTATTGGGAATATGTAATGGATTATGCTCTCAAAACAGTGCAGGCAGGCCTTACTCCACATCCCGACATGATGTGTAATAAGATCATTAAATTCGGTTTTTTTGAAGATAGATGGGGAAAAGATTTTGACAAGACTGCAACCGGACATTACGCATCTATAAAACATAATGATAATGGTTATTTTCTGGCTACAGCCAAAGATGCGGTTAAGGATCAGACTGATTTCCTCGCCCAACTGTCTCAGAAACAATTGAGCCATCTCCTCTTCCCTCTCGGAGATATGCCAAAAGATGAAGTCAGAAAATTAGCAAAAGAAGCAGGATTGCCTAATGCAAACAGGAAAGATTCTCAAGGTATTTGTTTCCTCGGCAAAATCAATTACAAGGATTTTTTAAGAAGGCATCTCGGGATTAGAAGAGGGGAAGTGATAGAAATTGAGACCGGGAAAAAAATAGGGGAACATGAAGGTTTCTGGTTTTATACAATCGGACAGAGGAAAGGTCTTGGACTTGGAGGGGGTCCATGGTTTGTAGTAAAAAAAGATATCCCGGTAAACATTATCTATGTTTCGAAAGGTTACGACACGCCGCTACAATATGGCCGCACAATCGACCTAACGGAACCCAATTGGATCACATACAATCCTTTCGGTGATGAACAATCTTCTATTGAGGTTGCTTTTAAAATCAGACACGTTCCGGATTTTCAGAAAGGGACTTTAGTTTTAAACCGTGATAACAACTCTATTCGATTATTTTCAGAAACCGATGTACAGGGAATAGCCCCCGGACAATATGCCATAATCTATACCCCCGATAAACAAATTTGCTTAGGTTCCGCATTAATATGCAATCATGAGCTTTAACACATGCATAAGATATCATAAAAACCATGGAAGATAAATATAGACTTGAATTAATAGGAATAACCTATAATCAGATAGAATCAGGAGTGTATGCTTTGATTTTGCAACAGGTTGGCACCAAACGCAGAATCCCCATAATTATCGGTTTTCCGGAAGCACAGGCTATTGAATGTAAATTGCAGGAAATCAAGACACCACGACCTCTGACGCATGATATCATGCTTAAAATAATCGAAGAATTTGGAATTGAATTAAAGTATGTTTTGATCCATCGTCTCGATGATGGCGTTTTTGCCGGAGAGCTTCATCTGAGTGATGGAATATCGGAGAGAGTTATTGATGCACGTTCGTCAGACGCCGTGGCTCTTGCCATAAGATGTGGAGCGCCTATCTACACCACGGAAGATGTAATTAACGAAGCAAGTTTCGATCCCAGTGAAAAACGAAGACCAATGATGCCACCCCCTCCCACTCCTTTTGTTGAAATCAATAATGATATTGAAAAAGAGAATCAGACAAAGACGGGTTATGATAAAATGACGATCCAAGAATTGATGGCGGCTATGGATAAGGCTGCTAAAGATGAGGATTATGAAGAGGCGGCAAAAATTCAAAACGAAATAAAAAAGAGAGAGAATAATGGTTAAAGTGGGTATTTTACATTCTGAAGTGCCAATAGCAGGTGAAATAATCCGTATATTGGTGAATCATCCCGAAACAGAATTGGTAAGTCTTTATTCTCCTCTTTTGGCCGGAAGAAATGTTTCTACAGTTCATCACGGCTTAATAGGCGAATCTACTTTAATCTTCACGGAAAAAATTAATCTTGATCAGATAGATCTGTTGATTCTTACCCAAAAGAGTGAAGTTAGCGATAATATAATAGATCGTCTTGATAATTATCCCGACCTTAAAATCATAGCTATTAACGATGAGTTTCATCCCGATTTAAATAAGGAGCCCGGTCTTTCCGAGATAAACAGGAAACATCTGGTCAGAGGTGCTCTTACTGCCTATATCCTTTCCCCCGTTATAACACCATCTATGATTGCCTTGTCTCCATTGGCTAATTTCCTGGTGCTTACTTCTGATATTGAAATTGAAGTCACTCTTCCGGAAGATTTGGTTGATAACTCAAATATAAATAAGCTTGAAGAAGAAATCATCAACCTGTTGAAAGAACGTCAAAAAAGTTTTAATGGAAAAGTAACATTAATTATCAATAGTAATAAAGAGAACAACAGGCAATCTTTTTCAAAAATACGCTTAAAAAACTCTCTACCGATAGAAGAAATTGAGAAAATCTACGAACAGACTTATGATGATCACAATTTTACTTTTATAAGCCCTGTTCCGGTGAGTCCGAAAGAAGTTGAAGGAACTCAAAAGTGTATTATATATATATCAAAACCGGATGCCGACACATTGGAAATTGAAGTTGTCACCGATGCAAGAATGAGGGGTGGCGCGGGTGATGCAGTTCATATTCTAAATCTTTTTTTCGGGCTGCATGAAAAAACAGGATTAACTTTTAAAGTCTCTCAATATTGATAAACAATGTCAGTTAATAAAGCGATATTATTGGGTTATGTAGGGAATGATCCTGAAATTCGATATCCGGAAAAGGATAAACCGGTAGCCTCCCTCTCGTTGGCAACCAAAGAAGTCACAAAAAATGGAGTTGAAGTAACCGAATGGCATAAACTCGTCTTTTGGGGTGAGACGGCACAAATAGTCGAAAGATATGTCAGAAAAGGCACCCAGCTCTATGTAGAGGGTAAAATCTCAACTCGAGAATATCAAGACAGATTGAAAATCACAAGACAACGCACAGAAATCATAGTATCTTTTTTTGAGATTGTAGGACGTAGAAACGACAATAATATAAATTCATAAAATTTGAATCTTTAGATGAGAAAATGGCGCATTGAAGACTCTGCGGAGGTTTATAACATAAGCGGTTGGGGACTGAAATATTTCTCCATAAATGAAAAGGGTCATGTGCAGGTCACACCTAAGGAAGGGTGTTCACCCGTCGACCTTAAAGAAGTTATCGATCAGTTGCTCGTGAGGGATGTGTCAGCTCCGGTTCTATTAAGATTTCCGGATATCCTTGACGACCGAATTAGAAAGATTTCCCTCTGCTTTAAAAAAGCCGCAGACGAATACAACTATAAGGGTGAAGACTTTATCGTTTACCCGATCAAGGTGAACCAGATGCGGCAGGTTGTTGAAGAGATTGTGAGCCATGGAAATAAATATAATGTGGGCCTTGAAGCAGGTTCAAAACCGGAGTTGCATGCTGTTTTAGGGGTTAACCCTGCGTCCAATTCACTTATCATCTGCAATGGATATAAAGATGAAGATTATGTGGAATTGGCTCTTCTGGCTCAAAAAATGGGACGGAGAATTTATATAGTTGTAGAAAAATTAAATGAATTGAAACTAATTTCAGATGTTGCCAAACGCCTGAATATTACTCCAAATTTAGGAATAAGAATTAAATTGACTTCGTCAGGAAGCGGGAAATGGGAAGAATCAGGAGGAGATGTCAGTAAATTCGGTCTTAATTCATCGGAACTTCTGGATGCTCTTTCTTTTTTGGAAAAACAAGGTTTAACAGATGCACTTAAATTAATTCATTTCCATATCGGGAGCCAAATCACTAAAATCCGGAAAATCAAGAATGCACTTCGTGAAGCTATGCAATTTTATGTTCAGCTCTCGAAAATGGGCTTTTCTATTGATTTTGTGGATATCGGGGGTGGACTCGGGGTTGATTATGACGGCACAAGATCTGCTATTGGAGAACATTCAATGAATTATTCAATTCAAGAATATGTTAATGACTCCGTTTCAGCCCTTACAGATGTGTGTAACAAAAATAATCTTTCGCAACCTAATATCATTATAGAAAGCGGAAGATCTCTCACTGCTCATCATTCTGTCTTGATTATCGAAGTTTTGGAAACTACTCAACTTCCCTTATGGAATGATAACGAAACTGTTGGTGAGGATGCTCATGAATTAGCCAAAGAGCTTTATAATATCTGGGACCGGATAAACCCCACAACTATGTTTGAAGATTGGCATGATGCACTTCAAATCAGGGAGGAAGCTTTAGAACTTTTCAGCCTCGGTCTGTTAGATTTGAGAACAAGGGCACAGATTGAAAAATTGTTTTGGTCGGTGGCTCGTGACGTTAACGATCTGACCCGGAATATGAAACATCCACCGGAGGAATTGAAAAAAGTAGATCGAATGTTACCTGAAAAATATTTCTGTAATTTTTCTTTATTTCAAAGTTTGCCGGACTCATGGGCAATCGATCAGGTATTCCCCATCATGCCCATTTCAAAATTGGATGAAAAGCCAACAAAGCGTTGCACTATCCAGGATATAACTTGTGACTCGGATGGAAAAATAGCAATGTTTGTATCTCCCCAGGGTATTTCATACTCCCTCCCGGTTCACACATTTAAAAGCAACGAGCATTATTATATCGGTGTTTTCCTTGTAGGCGCATATCAGGAAATTCTTGGAGACCTTCATAATCTTTTTGGTGACACTGCAGCTGTGCATATTTCTGTTGATAAAAACGGATATGAAATAGAACAAATTATTGACGGTGAACCGGTGGCTGATGTGTTGGATTATGTGGAATATAATCCTAAAAAGTTGGTTAGGAATCTTGAAACATGGGCCGCTGCATCAGTAAAAGAGGGAGTCATTTCCCCTGAAGAGGGTCGCCAATTCTTAAGCAACTATAAGTCAGGATTATATGGAATAACGTATCTCGAAAGAGATTAATACTCCTTCCTCAACCACTTAACTTGGCCTATTTTACAAAAAGCTTGTAAATATATTACAGGGATAATGAGATATTTTTTAGAATTATCTTTTAATGGCAAAAATTATCATGGTTGGCAGACTCAACCTAATGCTGTCTCTGTTCAAGCTACAATTGAGTCTGCTCTCTCCAAAATTATGAGATCTTCGGTTCTAATTACAGGGGCCGGACGAACAGATACAGGAGTGAATGCCAGACAAATGTATGCTCATTTCGATACAGATGTTCAAATTCAGGATATCTTTAGTTTCTTGACATCTTTGAATAGTCTTGTCGGCAAGGATATTTATATTAAAAATGTTTTCCCTGTAGAAGATTCTCTTCACGCACGTTTTGATGCCTGCGAAAGAAGTTATAAATATTTTGTTACCTTCAAAAAAAGTCCCTTTCTCAATGAAATAAGCTGGCGATCCCCTTCATCTCTTGATATTGAAAAGATGAACGAAGCGGCAAATCTTCTGTTGCGAGTTAATGATTTCACATCTTTTGCCAAGCTACATTCTGATAATAAAACCAATATTTGTGACGTAAGAGAAGCCTGTTGGAGACCTTTACAGGATGATCCGGAAGCTTTCAGATTTCTGGGGGCTCTTGATGATGGAATTGTTTTCACAATAACTGCAGACAGATTTCTAAGAAATATGGTGAGAGCAATCGTTGGCACATTAATTGAAGTTGGAAGAGACAAGTTGTCAGTAGCCGGTTTTTCTGAGATTATCAATCAGAAGAATAGAAACTTAGCCGGCACTTCCATGCCTCCGCAAGCATTATTCTTATGGGAAATAAAATACCCGGAGTCACGCTTTCTAAATAATATCTGATATTTAAAGCCTCAAACTTTTAACCAAAACCAGAGCTGATATGACTTCTCAAGAAGCACAACAAAAGATTGATAATCTACGTAATGAACTTCATCGTCATAATAACAACTATTATGTCTTGAACACTCCTGAAATTTCTGATAAGGAATTTGACATGATGATGAAAGAATTAGAAAAATTGGAGGAGGAGTATCCGCAATTTTTTGATCCCTTGTCACCGACTCAACGTGTCGGGTCTGACTTGAGCAAAGATTTCGAACATGTTGTGCATGAACGTCCTATGATGTCGCTTTCAAACTCTTACTCCATAGCAGAAGTGGATGAATGGTTCGAAAGAGATAAAAAAGCTCTTGAGGGAGAAGAATTCAGTGTTGTGGGTGAGATGAAATTTGATGGAGTCTCAATTTCAATCTTTTATCGCAACGGGAGATTAGAAAGAGCAGTGACAAGAGGAGATGGCACTCAAGGAGATGATGTCACTTCAAATGTCAAGACAATCAGAAGTATTCCATTGGAACTTCAACCCGGGGATTGGCCTGAATATTTTGAAATCCGTGGCGAGATTCTTATGCCCTGGGAAGTTTTTGAAAAATTAAATGCAGAAAGGGCGTATAATGAAGAACCTCTTTTCGCTAATCCACGGAATGCGGCTTCCGGAACACTTAAAATGAGAAAATCTGCAGAAGTGGCAAAACGCCATCTTGATGCCCGCTTCTATTATCTATTGGGAGAAAATCTCCCCTTTGACAACCATTACGATAATATGATTGCCGCGAAAGGATGGGGATTTAAAGTCTCTTCAGCCATGAAACTTCTTAATTCATTGGAAGAAGTAGACGAATATATAAATTATTGGGACACTCATAGAAAAGAATTACCCGTTGCAACAGATGGGCTTGTTTTTAAAATTAATTCCTTCCGGCAGCAGTTAAATCTTGGATTCACTGCAAAATCTCCACGATGGGCCATCGCTTATAAATTCAATCCTGAAAATGCATGCACACAGCTACGTTTTGTTTCTTTTGAAACAGGAAGGATGGGAATTGTGACTCCGGTGGCCAATCTTGAACCCGTGTTACTTTCCGGTACGATTGTAAAACGGGCCTCATTACATAATGATGATATCATTCAAGAACTTGATATTCATCAGGGAGATTGGCTTTATGTGGAGAAGGGAGGTGAAATCATACCTAAAATTACCGGAGTTGATGAATCTCAAAGGAACCCTAATGCCGAAAAGATTCATTTTGTGACACAATGCCCGGTATGTGGCACCAAATTAACACGGATTTTTGGAGAAGCTGCCTGGTATTGCCCCAATAAATATGGATGCAGACCTCAGATTACCGGTAAAATAGAGCATTTCTGCGCCCGACGAATGATGAACATCGATGGTATAGGAGAAGAGACTGCTGAACTTTTATTTGATTGCGGATTGGTGGAACGAATTGCCGATCTTTATGATCTTACTCAGGAGAAATTGGAGGCACTTGACAGAATCGGTGAAAAAACAGCAGCAAAAATCATTAAAGGTATTGAGGATTCCAAACAAGTCCCTTTTGAAAGAGTGGTGTATGCTTTATCGATACCAAATGTAGGAGAAACAACATCAAAGAGGTTAGCTCTTGGAGTAGGATCCATGGATAATCTTCAAAAAATGAGTGTTGAAGAAATTAGTTCAGTGCAAGATATAGGACCCATTATAGCTCAATGCATCTATGATTTCTTAAGAGATCCGGTAAATGTAGATAATATTTCAAGACTTAGATCAGCAGGAGTGCAAATGCAACTGTCTGAAGAAAAATTAGCGCCCAAAGGAGATAAATTGCAAGGTAAAACTATAGTTATTTCCGGGGTATTTACTCATCATTCCCGCGACGAATATAAAGAGATAATCGAACGGGAAGGTGGTAAAAATTCAGGGAGTATCTCAAAATCAACAAGTTTTGTTCTTGCCGGTGAAAATATGGGACCTGCAAAAAAGGAAAAATGTGAAAAATTGGGCATCCCTATTTTTTCAGAAGATGACTTCCTGAAACTTATTGAATAAACTAATTTTTTAGTCTATATCTCACTCGCTTAGAATAAAATAATAAAGGTAAGAATTTTGGGGTTTTCGCTTTTATATTTATCTTTGCCTTAAGAAGCAGGGGTGCGGATAAATTCGCTGAGATTATACCCTGTAGACCTGATGCGGATAATGCCGACGTAGGGAGCTTCTCTATTCCTTAGGGGCTATTCCGTTATTTGAAGATAATAGTGTGATGCAATGGCCCGACTGAAAACCCTTCTGACAATCGCAGGTTCCGACTCGATGGGCGGTGCCGGAATTCAAGCCGATATTCGTGCCGGAAATTCTTTGGGCCTTCAAGTCGTAACAGCCATAACTGTTGTAACTGCTCAAAATTCAAGTGGGCTTAAACAAAGTTTTAACGTCTCTCCTACCTTACTCAAAGCTCAGTTGAATGCTATCTTGGAGGATGTAATTCCCGAGGCTGTCAAAATAGGGTTAATAGAATCGCCTAAACAAATAAAGGTAATTGTAGATTTTCTCAAGAAAATCCCATCAGATATTCCTGTAATAGTTGATCCCGTTTTTAAATTGACACGTGACAAAGGATCTGATAGGAGCTCTTTTTTAGATCATACGGAATTTTTAAATGAATATAAAAATTTGCTTAATCCATTAGCCACAGTTGTAACTCCGAATTTGTATGAATTAAAGCTTTTGACAATGCAAGATAAAATTGACAGCCTGACACTTGAAAGGCTGAATGCAAAAGCTGCGGTCATTAAGGGAGGACATGGAAAAGATAATAAATTGACTGATAGGCTCCTGATTGCAGGACAAGAGGAAATTAAAATTTCTCATTCTAAAGTTGATTGTGAGAATCTCCACGGAACAGGATGTGTTTTTTCCTCACTTTTAGCCTCCTATATGGCTATAGGTTTCGACTTGAAAGAATCGTTTCTCAAAACAAGTACAAGGTTATATGAAATTATAACAAACAGTTGTAACTACCATCTGGGACGATCCGATTATGGTCCCTTAAATATTCAAAATAATTATCTTATCAAATAATCTTATATGAGCATTTTTTATAATAATGTCCCGACAGAATTGCCTAACGACTATATGTCACTGGCAGATCTGGCCAAGTGGAAGAACCTTCCCGACCAGGGAGTTGCCATTGCTTTAAACGATAAGTTAATACGAAGAGAACAATGGCCTGTGACTCAGATTCAGGATATGGATCGAATCTCTGTTATCACTGCAGCTTTCGGGGGTTGATTTGAGATGAAAGAGTTCTTGGTCATAGGGATAACACAGCCTGGTGATTACCCGGAGGAGGCGGAGCGGATAAACTTGCTATTCTCTTCCGGCGAAATTGATTTGTTGCATATACGCAAACCGGGAATTTCTATTGATATTGTTGAGAACTTAATCAACGGGATTAAGAGTGAATTTCATTCAAGAGTTAAACTCCATGATCATTATGATCTCTTAGAAAAATATAAGCTTGGAGGAGTCCATCTTAACTCAAGAAGCCCCATTCCGCATCCTCTTGCACAATCAATCAGCAAATCAATTCATTCACTTGAGGAGATAGAACCTACTGATAATATGGATTACTATTTTTTATCCCCTATTTTTGATTCTATTTCAAAAAATGGATATAACAGTAAATATGATATTGAAACAATATCATCCTATATAAGGGGTAATAGAGTCGTTGCTTTGGGTGGAGTGACGCCGGATAAATTCTCTCTTCTTAAAAATAACGGATTTTATGGAGGGGCGATGCTCGGCTATCTTTTCCCTCCTATCCCCTTTAAAAATTAATTGAATCATAAAAAACAAAAATATTATGTTACAGTTTATTACAAACACAAAATCGAAGACTTCTGTAATCGACCAGATTTTAGGTGTCATAGAAGGAGGTTGCCGTTGGATTCAAATACGCATGAAAGAAGCATCCGACGAAGAGATAAAGAAAGTTGTTGATGCTGTCAAGCAAAAATGTATAGAAACCGGGTCATTCCTCTTGCTAAACGACCGTGTGGAATTAGCTAAGGAATTGAATGTCGGCGGAGTGCATCTTGGGAAAGAGGATATGCCTGCAAGTAAGGCCCGCATGATTTTAGGGCCGGCTGCAGTTATCGGTGTAACTGCTAATACCTTTGCCGATGTTGCTGCGGTGAGCAAACTTGATATTGATTATTATGGGATAGGCCCTTACGCTTATACAGAAACCAAAGAGAAGCTTGCCCCTGTGCTCGGAATCGATGGAATCCGTGATATAAGCTATGAAATGAGCAAGAATGAGATTCTCATTCCTCATGTGGCAGTTGGAGGGGTTAAACTCGACGATGTAAGGATGCTTCTTGAAGTTGGTGGTGTAAATGGAGTAGCTGTAAGTTCGGCTATTGCTGATGCAGAAGATATTGTGGCAGCTACCAAAGAATTTCTTAAAGTTTTACCAAAGACTGATTTAGATTAATGGAGGATTTACTTAAAATAGGGCCTCGAGAATTCAAATCGCGCCTCTTCGTTGGCACAGGTAAATTTCCATCACCGGAAATTATGCTAAAAAGCGTGATAGCATCCGGTTCTGAAATGATTACGGTTGCCATGAAACGTGTTAATATGATGAATGAAGCAACTGATGAAATGCTAACTCATATCAACCGTGACCATATGCAGTTACTTCCTAACACTTCAGGAGTCAGAAATGCTTCCGAGGCGATTCTTGCTGCCCAAATGAGCCGTGAAATCTTTAAGACGGATTTTATAAAGCTGGAAATTCATCCGGACCCTAAGTATTTGATGCCGGATCCGATAGAAACATTAAAGGCTACCGAGGTCCTGGCAAAAGAGGGATTTGTTATACTACCATATATACAGGCAGATCCTGTGTTATGTAAATTGCTTGAAGAAGCAGGCGCATCTGCAGTGATGCCATTAGGGGCTCCGATTGGATCTAATCGAGGATTGGTTACTAAAGATCTTCTTGAGATAATAATTGAACAATCTAATCTTCCGGTTATCATAGATGCCGGTCTGGGAGCACCGTCGCATGCAGCTGCTGCCCTCGAAATGGGGGCGGATGCAGTGCTTGTCAATACCGCAATTGCAGTTGCCGGCGATCCTGTTGAGATGGCGGCTGCGTTTAAACTTGCTGTCGAGGCCGGAAGAAAAGCAAGACTTGCACAGCTCGGCAAACAAAGCAAAACCGCTGTTGCAACATCTCCTCTCACTTCTTTTCTTGACCTGTAATAACCAAGATCATACATTATGAAAATCGATAATATTAATGTCTCTCAATATCCCGGCTCTTCTAAGAAATATGTGGAAGGCAAACTATTCCCTATTAAAGTGGGAATGAGAGAAGTGCATCAACATCCCACTGTCATTATTGAAAACGGGAAACGTAAAGAGTTGCCTAATGAGGCAATCACTATTTATGACACGAGCGGTCCATATACTGATCCATCAATCCAAATTGACATCAATAAAGGATTGCCACGAATTAGAGAACAGTGGGTTTCCGAGCGTGACGATACAATCGTAAGAGATGATATCACAAGTGAATATGGTCGTGCTCGAAAAGCAGATAAATCTCTCGATGCAATTCGCTTTCCGATTTTCCATAAACCACGTGTAGCCAAAGAGGGTAAAATAGTAACCCAAATGCATTATGCGCGCAAGGGTATTGTAACCCCGGAAATGGAATATGTTGCTATAAGAGAAAATCTTGACAATGAAAAAAGAGGGATAAAAACTTATATCACTCCGGAATTTGTGAGGAAAGAGATTGCTGAAGGGAGAGCCATTATAGCAGCTAACATCAATCATCCGGAAGCAGAGCCCATGATTATTGGAAGAGCTTTTGCCGTGAAATTAAATACTAATATTGGTAATTCAGCTCTTTCATCAGGAATTGAGGAGGAAGTGGCAAAAGCTGTATGGAGTTGTTATTGGGGAGGTGATACATTAATGGATCTCTCTACAGGTGATAATATTCATGAAACGCGTGAATGGATTATCAGAAATTGTCCGGTTCCGGTAGGTACTGTTCCTATATATCAAGCTTTGGAAAAGGTTAATGGGAAAGTAAGAGACCTAACTTGGGAGATTTATAGAGACACTCTTATAGAACAATGTGAGCAGGGCGTTGACTATTTCACCATTCATGCCGGCGTTCTAAAAGAACATGCTCAATTAGTTAAGGAAAGATTAACGGGTTGCGTGTCGCGTGGTGGTTCAATAATGACCCAATGGTGTGTCGAGCATAATCAGGAAAGCTTCCTTTATGAACATTTTGAGGATATTTGTAAAATTCTCAATCAATATGATGTTGCAGTCTCTTTAGGCGACGGGATGCGTCCGGGTTCCACACATGATGCCAATGACAGAGCTCAATTCCTTGAACTTGAAGTTCTTGGGAAACTCACGGAGATAGCATGGAAACATGATGTTCAGGTTATCATTGAGGGCCCGGGTCATGTTCCTATGCATAAAATCAAAGAGAATATGGAGAAACAAATATCTGCCTGTCATGGCGCTCCTTTCTATACATTGGGACCTCTTACCACCGATATCGCACCGGGCTACGACCATATAACATCTGCAATTGGAGCCGCAATGATCTCTTGGTTTGGAACTGCTATGATATGCTATGTCACACCTAAAGAACATTTGTCTCTCCCTAACCTTAATGACGTTAGGGATGGCGTGATTGCATATAAAGTGGCAGCCCATGCAGCTGATCTTGCCAAAGAATTGCCGGGAGCCCAAATCAGGGATAATGCTCTTAGCAAAGCAAGGTATGATTTCCGTTGGAAAGATCAGTTCAATCTTTCTCTCGATCCTGAACGTGCAAAACAATATTACTTAGAATCACGTCGCGACGCGCCGGAAACTGACGACAAGTTCTGCACTATGTGCGGACCAAATTTCTGCGCAATGAGAATTTCTCAAAATATAGCGGAAAAATGCGACAAATGATTTCAGATCCAACTCCTGATGCGGTTTTTGGCCATGGCTTCGCAGATGTAATCGATCAATATGATTGGGATAATGTTATCGCGAAGGTAAACAATACTTCAATCGAAGAAGTTGATGCTCTTTTAAGCAAACAATCCGTTTCCTCTACCCTTTTGTCACCCGAAGAGCTTGGAATTCTGATTTCACCGGCCGCCTCTAACCGTCTCGAAGAAATGGCTGCATTAGCCAAAAGTATAACTGACAGACGATTCGGGAAAACGATCTCTCTTTACATCCCGATGTATGTCGGGAATGCTTGCACCAATAAATGCGTCTATTGTGGTTTTAATCATGATAATCCGTTTCGGCGCAGAATATTGACAATGGAGGAGATAGAAGAGGAATGTAAGGCAATTAAGAAATTGGGACCCTTTCAGAACCTTTTGCTCGTGGCGGGTGAATATCCTTCTTTATGTGGCGTAAGCTATCTTGAGAATGTTCTAAAAACTTGCAGACCATATTTTCATAACCTTACGCTTGAAGTTCAACCTATGAAGGCCTCTGACTATGAAAGATTGACAAGCAGCGGATTAAATGGAGTGGTTTGCTTTCAGGAGACGTATAATAGGAAGGCATATAAAAAATATCATCCACGGGGGATGAAAAGCCATTTCGACTGGCGTTTAAATGGCTTCGACCGTATGGGTGAAGCCGGCCTTCACAAAATTGGGTTGGGAGCCCTTTTAGGACTTGAAGACTGGAGGGGGGAGGCAGTTATGATAGCCAACCATCTGCGGTATCTTCAAAAGAAATATTGGCGTAGCCGCTACTCCCTCAATTTTCCCCGGTTGCGACCTTCGGAGAGCGGATTCAAACCCAACTTCATTGTCTCGGATCGAGATATTGTTCAGTTGAGTTGTGCATTTAGAATCTTTGATAATGATTTGGATATTTCTTTTTCAACAAGAGAAAATCCATTCTTTAGAGACTCGATAATCGGTCTGGGAGTGACTTCATTAAGTGCAGGCAGCAAAACGGAACCGGGAGGATATTCTCATCCTAAGGAGGCTTTGGAACAGTTTGAAATTTCTGATTCCCGTTCTCCTGTAGAAGTGGCGGAAGCTATTCGAAAACGCGGATATGATCCGGTATGGAAAGATTGGGATGTAATCTTTGATTGATTACATCCCAATCTTTTAAAGAATATCAAATTAATTTTTTATCTTAATTCTCATATCTCATTTCTATTATCGACCAATCGAGAATATCCCATAATTTGTGCAAGTAGGACGCTCTTAGATTTTGATAATCCAGATAATATGCATGCTCCCAAACGTCGAAAGTCAGTATAGGCTTTAAACCGTTTGTCATTGGATTCTCCGCATTCTTGGCTTGAGAAATGAAAAGTTCTCCATTATCATCTCTTGAAACCCATACATATCCTGATCCGAATACTCCTACTCCGGCTTCCTCAACTTGTTTTTTAAACTCATCGAGAGATCCGAATTGTTTTTCAATTTGGGCTCTTAGATTCCCTGAAGGTTCCTTAAAACCATCCGGGTTAAACTGGAAGAAATAGAAGATATGATTCCATGCTTGAGATGCCTGATTAAAAAGCTTCCCGTCGCTCTTTACAATTATCTCTTCCAATGGCATGTCTTCATAAGGAGTTCCCTCAATCAATTTATTGAGAGTATCGATATAAGCTTTTTCATGTTTTCCATAATGGAATTCAATAGTCCGGGCTGAAATCACCGGTTCCAATGCATCCTGTGCATAAGGGAGTTTTGGTTGTGTGAACTTCATATTTTTGTTTTTTAGAATTTCCTTTATTATATTTATTTCATTCTCTATATTTTAAACAAAAGAAATAATAGATAGTTCAAATTTCACTCAAACTCAAAACTTTTTTTGGCATATATTTTGTTATATGAATGAAGATAAACATATTTTAGGCAAATATTTATAAATAAAAAAGTTGATGCAAACCACAGAAACTAAGAAATTAAACGAAATAATAGAAGCAATAACTGATCGAAAAGGGAAGAAAATCTCCCTTCTTAACCTTGAAAAAATTGAAACGGCTCCAACAAATTCATTTGTGATATGTCAGGGGAACAGCACGTCCCAAGTGTCATCAATAGCAGATTCCATAAGGGAACGGCTGCAAAAAAATCTTGATATAAAACCCTATAACTATGATGGTTATAAGAATTCACAATGGATAATTATAGATTATGGAGAGATAATGGTTCATGTTTTTCTCCCGGAATATAGAGAGTTCTATAATCTTGAAGATTTATGGAACGATGCAAAAATCACAAATTTGCCGGATTTAGACTAAAATTTAGTAAATTTGCAAAAAATAGACCCCCAACACTTAAACACACATGTTAAAATACCCCAAACCAAATCGGCAAGGCAATCAGAATAAAAAACCGGTTTTCAATATGTATTGGATGTACGGTATTATTTTGATTTCATTATTTGCTTTATTCTATTTCCAAGATGCATCCCAGACAAAGGATGTAGATTGGACAGAGTTTGAGCAGTCAGCTCTTTCCGGAGATATTGATAAAATTATGGTGTTCCCGGAATCTAAAATAGCAGAGGGATTTGTAACTCCTGCAGGAGCTGACAAACATAATTTTGATACTTCAGAAACTTTCACAGGTGAAAGAAAAATAAAAACAACCATCCCTTCACCGGATAAAATTCAGGATAAAATAGATGAATGGAATGCCCAATTGACTGCAGAAGGTAAGCCTGCTATCAAAGTAAACTATGAGAAAAGCTCGGATTTCATGAAGCTTTTCTGGTATTTCGGGCCTATTCTTATCCTTGTCCTCTTCATGGTCTACATGTCCCGTCGTGTCAATAGTGGCGGAGGAGGCGGAGGCATCTTTAATGTTGGTAAGTCACGTGCCACTGTTTTCGATAAAAATAATGGTCCGTCAGTAACCTTCAAAGATGTAGCCGGACTTGCAGAAGCAAAGGTTGAAATAGAAGAAATTGTGGAATTCCTTAAGAATCCTCAGAAATATACCGAACTTGGAGCTAAAATTCCTAAGGGAGCCTTATTGGTGGGTCCTCCGGGAACAGGTAAGACTCTCTTGGCTAAGGCAGTTGCCGGAGAAGCCAATGTTCCTTTCCTCTCAATGTCAGGTTCCGACTTCGTGGAAATGTTTGTGGGAGTAGGTGCTGCAAGAGTACGCGACTTGTTCAAGCAGGCAAAGGAAAAAGCTCCTTGTATAGTTTTTATCGATGAAATTGATGCAGTGGGTCGTGCGAGAGGAAAGAACCCTAACATGGGTTCAAATGATGAAAGAGAAAACACTTTGAATCAAATGCTTACTGAAATGGATGGATTTGGTTCTAATAATGGTGTTATTATCCTGGCAGCTACTAACCGTGCTGACATGCTCGACAAGGCCCTGTTACGCCCGGGCCGTTTCGACCGTCAGATATATGTAGATCTCCCTGAGCTAACCGACAGAATGGAAATCTTTAATGTCCATTTGCGTCGTATTAAGGTCAATAGCAAACTTGATATCGAACAACTTGCACGTCAAACGCAAGGTTTTTCCGGAGCGGATATTGCTAACGTTTGTAATGAGGCGGCTCTTATTGCTGCAAGAAATAACAAACCGGCTGTCGACTGGAATGATTTTATGGCTGCGATCGACAGAATCGTCGGCGGTCTTGAAAAGCGTTCAAGGATTATAACTGATGAAGAGAAATTTTCAATTGCTACCCATGAGGCCGGACATGCTATAATAGGATGGCTGACTCAGTATGGGAATCCTTTGGTGAAAGTTACAATCGTTCCAAGAGGTAGAGCATTGGGAGCTGCCTGGTATGCTCCCGAGGCCCGACAGATTATTCCTACTCAAGCACTTTTAGACACAATGTGTGGTCTGCTTGGTGGTAGAGCAGCCGAGGATGTTTTTACGGGACAAGTCGGTACCGGAGCAAGTGATGACCTTGAGAAGTGCACTAAAATAGCCCGCTCTCTTGTATTAGTCTACGGTATGAGCACAAGTCTTCCAAATCTAAACTATAACGATTCAACCGGTCAAGATTATGGTTTCACTAAACCATATTCAGATGAAACTGCGAAAATAATTGATGAGGAAGTGAAACGTATTGTGAATGAGCAATATGAAAGGGCTAAATCGATTCTCCGAGAATATGCAAAGGAACATAATAAAATCAGAGACTTGCTCGTAGAACGAGAAGTGATTTTCCATGATGATGTCGAAATAATCCTTGGACCGAGAAAGTGGAAGTCACGCACTGATGAGATTATGGAAATTAACCGTAAAGAGGAAGAGAAACGTCGTCTTGAGAAAGAATCTAAAGATGCTAAGGAAGCAAAAGAGGTGAAAAAACCACAAGAAATTGATTCGCAAAAAGAGAATAACGGGGATAAAGCACCTGAAAAAGTTATGACTTCACCTTCTGAAGCAACAGTTACAAAAGAGCAACCTTCAGACGATGACACCCCTCCCCCTTTCAATCCAAATTGATTTTTGTTAAAAAATTCTTATAGTTACAAAATCTGAAATTTTTACGAGCTCGTTCTTCAATTAACTTAAATTGAGAACGGGCTCGTTTCAGTTTAGTGAACAAATTCTCTTCAATTTAGAGAAGTCTCTTGATTTAGTTAAAAAACTCTGTTTTGAATTTTTCTTTCAAGGTTATTCTCTCTTCCTTTTTATTACTCGATTTTTTAGAAAACTCATTACTATAATTGCGTTTTCCTATAGTATTTAGATAGTTTTTTTAACCATAATCAGCCTTTTAATTCTATCTTCAAATCAAAAAATTTTCATTAATTTTGCATAATTATATATTATAAAACATATTTAGGGAACACTTTTATCCCGTTCTTCGACAAAAACAAACTAATATATTATGAAATTATTTTCAATTCAAGCAACCTCCCTTACCATTATGGCAGGAATAGTTGCTTTAACTTCTTGCGGAGGAAAAAATCAGTCGCAACAAGGTCAGGCTCAAGCACCCTTGCTGTCAGTAATGACTGTCACCGAATCAAGTTCAACCCTCGATGAGGCATTTCCGGCTTCTCTTGAAGGCGAAAATGATGTGGAAATTCGTCCTCAGGTTTCAGGCTTCTTAACAAAAGTCCACGTTCAGGATGGTCAAAGAGTGAGCAAAGGACAGGTGCTTTTTACTATCGACCAAGTTCAATTGCAAGCAGCCGTTGAACAGGCTCAAGCTGCTGTTGCTGTGGCTCAGGCTAATGTAAATACAGCGCAAACCAATGCCGATAACAATAAAATCCTTTTAGATAAAAATATTATCAGTGCATCAGCATATCAAACATCCATTGATGCATTGAATGCAGCAAAAGCACAGCTAAATCAAGCCAAAGCTGCTCTTGTATCAGCACAAAAGAACCTATCTTATACAACAGTAACAGCACCGGTTTCCGGTATCGTTGGAACTATCCCTTACAAAGAGGGAACCCTCGTGTCACCTTCTTCTCTTCTGACAATCCTTTCCAACAACACAGCCATGCAGGCCTATTTTTCTCTCAATGAGAAAACAATCTTGGGCTTGACTGATGAAGGGAAACGCACTTTAAAACAGGCTGTCGACTCAATGCCGGAAGTGTCTCTTCAACTTGCCACAGGTTCTATTTATCCCTACAAAGGGAAAGTGGTTTCTATCTCCGGTGTTATTGATCCCACCACAGGTAGTGCACAAGCAAAAGCAATTTTCCCAAATCCTGATGGCATGTTGCATAGTGGCAACACCGGAAATATCCTTATGCCCGTGACTCATGATGGAATAATTGAAATACCTCAGAATGCCACTTATGAAGTGCAGGATATGAAATTTGTTTTTGTAGTCGGTGACTCTGCCAAGGTTCATTCACGCCCTATCACAATTGCACCTTTGAACGACGGCAAAAGATATATTATTACCTCGGGATTGAAACCCGGAGATAAAATCGTCACTGAAGGAATTGGCATTTCTGTTTCTGACGGTATGACAATAACACCAAAAGAGACAGTAGCTTCCCAATCTCCTGAAGGGGATGCGGCCCAATAATTCCATATTTTCAAAAATATAGAGAAATGAAACTTGATAATTTTATTAATAGGCCGGTACTCTCAACCGTAATCTCGATATTCATCGTGATTTTCGGACTTTTGGGGTTATTCAGCCTGCCTATCGAACAATATCCTGATATCGCACCCCCTACTGTCAGGGTGACTACGACATATACCGGAGCCAATGCACAAACAGTTCTGAATTCCGTAATTGCTCCTCTTGAAGAGCAAATCAACGGAGCAGAAAACATGGACTACATGCTTTCTTCAGCTGCCAACAATGGCAGTGCTTCTATTGAGGTGCATTTCAAACAGGGAATGGATCCTGACATAGCAGCTGTCGACGTTCAAAACCGTGTTGCAAAAGCTGCTTCATTCCTCCCGTCAGAAGTCAACCAGGTAGGTGTTATTACCCAAAAGCGTCAGACATCTATGTTGATGGTAATCGGTATGTATGATCCCGAAGACCGCTACACTACTCAATTTATCGACAACTATATGTCAATAAATATTCTTCCTCAGATCAAACGTGTGGCCGGTGTAGGTGAAGCAATGGCTTTCGGTGCCGATTATTCAATGCGTATATGGTTGAAACCGGATGTGATGGCCCAGTATAAACTGGAACCATCAGACATAACAATGGCTCTTGCAGAACAAAATGTCGAGGCTGCTCCGGGTCAGTTTGGCGAACAAGGTAACCAAAGTTTCCAATATGTGCTTCGTTATAAGGGTCGTCTTCAAGAAAGTTCTGAATTTGAAGATATAATCTTAAGGGCAACTCCTGATGGAGAAATATTGAGACTTAAAGATGTTGCAGATGTTGAGTTAGGCCGATTGACTTATAGTTTCCAGAACCTAAACGACGGACATATCGGTAGTTCTGCCATTATATTCCAAAGTGCCGGTTCAAATGCAACCCAGGTTATCAAGGATATTGAAAAACTCCTTGATGAGGAACGTAAATCTTTACCTGCGGGCATGCAACTTATCACTACAATGAGTGTCAATGAGTTCCTTTATGCCTCTATTCATGAAGTTATTAAAACTCTTATTGAAGCATTTATTCTTGTATTCCTTGTAGTTTTCGTTTTCTTGCAGGATTTCAGGTCAACACTTATACCTATGATAGCCATTCCGGTGGCTTTGATAGGAACTTTCTTCCTTTTATTTATATTTGGATTCACACTCAACTTGTTGACACTCTCAGCATTGGTATTGGCTATTGCTATTGTGGTTGATGATGCTATTGTGGTTGTGGAGGCTGTGCATGCGAAACTCGACCAGGGTTACAAATCGGCACGTAAGGCCTCTATTGACGCCATGAATGAAATAGCAAGCGCGCTTATCTCTATCACTCTTGTGATGATGCTTGTGTTTATCCCTGTTTCCTTCCTTGGAGGCACATCAGGTATATTCTATCGGCAATTCGGATTGACAATGGCAATGGCAATTTTCCTGTCGGCCATTAACGCATTGACCTTATCACCGGCTCTTTGTGCAATATTCCTCAAGGGACATGACGAAAAGTCTTCGCTAAAAGAAAGAATGGGAGAAGCCTATTCTGAAGCAGCAAAAACGATGGTGAATAGCTATAAAAAGCGTTTCAGACTTCCACCTCTTGTAACGGTGATACTTCTTTGTGCAGCAATCGTTTTCCTCGTTCTTGGATGGTATACCTTTGAGAATATAGCAGAAGGTGTAATTGCAGTAACTGTTGCGGTAATTGCTTTAATTGGAATCTTTACTAAAGATTTTATCAATGCTTTCAATAAATATTTCGAAAAATTGCTCAATGGTTATAGAGTAATAGTAAAATGGTTTACCCGCCATAAAATTATAAGTTTCTCTTTTGTCGGAGCCTCAATTATCGGACTTGTCATCTTGATGGCCGTGACCCCGACCGCATTAGTTCCGACGGAAGATACCGGCACCATAATGGGAGCTGTAACTCTTCCACCGGCTACATCTCAAGAGAAAACACAAAGCATAATGAACCAAGTCGATAGTATAATTGGTTCTATTCCGGCTGTCAAAAGCCGCACTGCAATTACAGGGTATAGTTTTGTGGGAGGTCAAGGTAACACTTACGGGTCTTTTATTATAAAATTGAAACCGTGGAGCGAAAGAGATGAGAACACAGAAAGCGCTCAAGCAATCGTGGGACGTCTATTTATGATGACCGGGGCCGTTAAAGATGCAAGAATAATGTTCTTCCAGCCTCCTATGATCTCCGGATACTCAGCCACCAATGGTTTTGAGATCAAACTTCAAGATAAAACAGGAGGCGACCTTAATCGCTTTTTCCAAGTATATCAGCAGTTTATTGCAGCTCTCAATGCCAGTCCGAACATTCAGATGGCTTATTCAAACTTTAACCCGACATTCCCTCAATATCTTGTTGAGATTGATGTCGCAAAAGTGAAACAGGCAGGCTTAACTCAGAATGCTATTTTGAGCGCACTTCAGGGCTACTATGGTGGTATGTATATTTCCAATTTCAATAGTTATGGTAAGCTCTATCGTGTAATGATGCAAGCGGAGCCGGAAGCACGCGTATCTCCGGAGACTCTAAAGAAGATTAAGATCCGAAACGGAGAGCATATGGCCCCTATTGATAACTTTGTGAAGCTGACGCGTGTCTATGGTCCTGATATGATCGACCGTTTCAATATGTTTACAGCGATATCAATCACCGGTACTCCTGCACCCGGTGTGTCTTCGGGTATTGCTATCGAAACGATAAATGAAATTGCACAAGAGGTGCTTCCCCAAGGATTCGGATATGAATATGCGGGTATGACACGTGAAGAGGCTTCCGGCAACAGTGGGAATACCGGTTATGTTTTCGCCCTTGTGCTTCTATTCGTATATCTGATTCTTTCCGCTCAATACGAGAGCTATTTCTTACCGTGGGCTGTGATTCTTTCAGTGCCTTTCGGTCTTATGGGTTCATTTATTTTCGCTCATATGATGGATATATCAAATAATATCTATCTTCAGATAGCGCTTATCATGTTGATTGGACTTCTTGCAAAGAATGCAATTCTTATTGTGGAATTTGCACTTGACAGGCGCAAAACCGGAATGGGAATAACGAAGGCAGCTATTGCAGGAGCGGTGGCTCGTCTGCGTCCTATTCTTATGACATCTTTGGCAATGATTATTGGTCTTTTGCCTATGATGTTTGCCCATGGTGCCGGTAGAAATGGTAACCAAGCTCTCGGTTCAGGTGCAATCGGTGGTATGTTGATCGGTATGATTCTTCAGGTTCTTGTAGTGCCTGCTCTGTTCATAGCATTCCAATCACTTCAGGAGAAAGTCTCTCCCCCAAGATGGAAAGACACCGACAATTCTCAGATATCTTCAGAACTTGAACAGTATGCTATGCCCCATTAATAAGGAAATAAAATGAAAAAGATAATATATTTTGTATCAGTAATAGTCTTGTCATTTGTATTTTCAAGTTGTCATATTTATAAGAAATATGAGTTGCCTGAAAATCAAAGTCCTATAGTGGAAGACTACGCTAAGGCTCTTCAAGAGAAACCTGATTCATCAACTCTTGCCTATCTTGGATGGAAAGACATATTCACTGATCCCATTTTGCAAGATTACATCCAAAGAGCGATTGATAATAATAAAGATCTTGAGAATGCGAGATTGAATGTGGAAATTGCAAACGCTCAATTAAAAGGTGCAAAACTAAGTTATTTCCCTTCCCTATCTATCAATCCTAACGGGGGGTCGGCAAGTTATGCAGGAAGCCGGATGAACTGGAGCTATACAATACCCGCAGCATTGTCATGGGAAATTGATATCTTCGCCAAAATTCTAAACAAGAAGAGGGGAGCTAAAACTTACAAAGAGGAGATGCAAGATTACGAACAAGCTGTACATTCTCAGATTGTTTGTGGGGTTGCTAATGTATATTATTCACTTGTAATGCTTCACCAACAACTCGACTTGACAAAACGGACTTCCGAAATTTGGGAGGAACAGGTGGCATCTATGGAGTTGCTTAAAAATGCGGGTCGCACAAATGAAGCAGCTGTGGTGCAAAGCAGGGCAAACTACTATAATATCAAAAGCACTATACCGGTTTTGGAAAATTCCATCAATCAGCTCCAAAACACTTTATCACTTCTTTTGAATGAGTATCCTTATGAATGGAAAGTCACAGAGCAATTATCATTCACCATTCCACAGGAACTGATATCGGGGATACCCATTTCTTATCTTGCCACGCGACCTGACGTTAGAGCAGCAGAAAGAGCACTTGCTACTGCTTACTATAATACGAATTCTGCTCGTTCTAATTTCTATCCAAGTCTTGTCATATCAGCTCAGGGTGGATTCACCAACCTATTGGGCTCAATCATCAAGAACCCTGGAGAATGGTTTGTGCAATTGGCAGGTTCTCTTGTTGCACCGATATTCTCAAGAGGTGCTAATATCGCGTCTCTTGAAGCAGCAAAAGCTCAACAAAAACAGGCTTTAAATAATTTCGAATATTCTGTGCTTACCGCCAGCGCGGATGTCAGCGATGCACTCGTTGCCTATAATAAGACTTCAGAACAGTATGAATATCTAAAGCTACAAGTGGAACAACTTGAAAAATCAGTTGATTATACTAATGAACTTTTCATGTATAATCAGAGCACAACATATTTGGAAGTATTGACTGCCCGCTCCAGTCTGCTTGCAGCTCAATTGAGTGAAATATCTAATTGGCATGAAAGAGCCGCAGCTTTGATTTCACTCTATCAAGCTGTTGGAGGAGGAAGGTAGAATAGAGTTGACGTTTTTAGAAGAATATATTCTTTTTATAAAATATTTCAACTTTTCTGATTAGGTTATGAAGTTATTTTTTTAACTTTATAGCCTAATTCCATTTTAAAAGAACCAAAACTCAATTACCATGTCAATGCTAAGCAATTTGGCTTATATTCATCCGGAAGCGAAGATTGGGAAGGACGTGACCATCGATGCTTTTGCATTTATCGATAAAAACGTGGAGATAGGGGATGGAACTCATATTCATCCTCATGTAAGCATATTATCCGGTGCTCGTATAGGCAAGAATAATGAGATTTTTGAAAATGCTATAATTTCAGCCACTCCACAAGATTTCAGATGGAAAGGAGAGGATTCATTTGTTGTTATAGGAGACAATAATAAGATTCGCGAGCAAGTTATTATAAATCGTAGTATTGATCCTAATGGTAAGACCGAAATCGGCAATAACTCCTTTATAATGGCGCAGGCACATATAGGCCATGACTCAATAATCGGTAATTATTGTGTATTGGGAAATGCTGTAAAGATTGCCGGTAATGTCCGGATCGGAAACTATTCAATATTGTCTTCTAATGCTCTTGTCCACGAAAAATGCCATATAGGCGAGTGGGCTCTTATAAAGGGAGGTTGCCGTGTCAACGGCCATGTGCCTCCTTTTGCAGTAATGGCTCATAATCCTATCAGCTATTTCGGAGTGAACGCTTACGTCCTTAATAAAGCCAAAAGACCCGAACATATAATTGACGATATAGCTAAGTGTTATCGACACGTCTATCAGACCGGCACATCTGTATTCAATGCTCTGCGTAGAATAAAAGATGATGTTGAACCTTCCAAAGAGCGTGAAGCTATTGTAATGTTTATAGAAGGACACAACAACCAACTGGCAGCAGTGCCGCAACGGGATTACGACGATTATTAAATCAGCTCAGACAATTATTTCTACTGAAGAGGCTGTAAAAACTGATTATCTGAACAAAGATGAATTATAAGTCTTGGATCCTACGCGCACTTTCCGGTATCGTTTATGTGGGTTTAATTGTAGGATGTATCTTTTGGGGAACAATCCCGTTTTCTGTTCTCGCTGCGATATTAGGCGTCATTGCTGTTATTGAGTTTCAAAAAGTCTGTGAAGGGATAACCGAGACATCCCTTCCTCCCCTCTTTTTAGATGCAGCAGGTGTAGTTTTTCTCGCTTTTGGATGGACTCTCTTCCCACTTTTGGGGTGGATAGTAGTTTATCTCTGCAGAATGATCCTTGAATTATACACCAGAAATGAGCGACCAATAAGAAGTATGGCCGTATCTCTTATGACTCAGATCTATATAGGTTTGCCTCTGTGTCTTATGACTTTTATAGGACGTGAAATCGGCATGCATTTTCTTCTTGCAATCTTCTTGTTGATTTGGATAAATGATACAGGTGCCTTCATTATTGGATCACTTTTTGGCCGACATCGTCTTTTTGAAAGAATATCTCCTAAAAAATCATGGGAAGGGTTCTTTGGAGGTCTATGTTTTAATCTTTTGGCAGCCTGGCTGTTTTGTATTGGAGGAGGTCATTTCTGGGAAGTGAAATGGAACGTAATCACCTGGTTGATATTTGCCGCAGTTGTCACTATCTTTTCAACATGGGGAGATCTTATAGAATCTTTAATGAAACGGAGCCTTAAGATTAAGGATTCAGGGCACCTTATTCCGGGTCACGGTGGAATCCTCGACCGAATTGATTCTCTTTTGCTTGTTATGCCGGCCTCTTTCCTTTTCCTATTAACATATTTTATTTTTTTCCACCATTTACTCCCTTAATCTACTAACATATACACCTTAATAAGGTTCAGACTGTAGGAAAAGGAGAATTAATGAAAAAAACTTTTTCGCTCGCACGCGTTATGGCCGTATAAAGCCAGCGAAAAAAATCTGAAGATGAGAAGTCGGGAGGCAACCCGCTCAAATCTATATATACGTGTTTCCATTGTCCTCCCTGAGCCTTATGGCATGTCACACAATATCCATACTTTACTTGTAGTGCATTATAAAATGGGTCTTCCAAAGCACCTTTAATCTTCTCTGAAAGCTCCCCCTCATAAGAGGCCAACACTCGGTTATAGAATCTTTCCATTTCTTCTTTAGGAATCTGCGGGCCCTCCGTGACCAGACTCCTGAGCATTATTTCAGCCTGCACAGGGGTGCCGATGCCGTTAATTTCAAGTTCTACATTTGCAAACCATCTGCCATATTTCTTAGTTTTGGCTCCCACCTTCAATATTTCTGCAAGCTCTCCGTTAGCAAGAAAATTTTTCAATTTATTTTCTCGACTCCAATAATAATCATTCTTTGAGATCACTATTCGTTCACCTTTTATCAGAGGACCTTCAGCATCAAGGAGATATCTTCGGATAGTGCCATTTATTAAATTAGCCCTATAGTTGGAACGTGTGATTACTATGGTCTCATCTTTTCCAACTTTAGCCCATGAGGAAGATAATTCATCAAGTAATTCTGAGGGCTCTATTATGAGGATATCGTCAAAACCCTTTTTATAAATTGAAAATTTATCTATCGAAATATCATTATTCAGAAAATTACGTGTCATTGTGGCATTATATAGAATACCACTTTCCAATTCCTGTCTGGCCGGTTCTTGAAGTGTAAAAAGAAAAGGATGTAGGCCAAGTTGTATTAACCTTTCAGCTTCCATAGCGTGAGAGGATGTTTGCCCCACGGGAGGAAGTTGAGCTGCATCCCCCACAAGAATCATATTGCATCCGGGGCCACTATAAACATATCGAATCAGCTGCTGCAAAAGTGATGTATTTAAAGAGGAACCATCAGTAATGAGAGAAGCTTCATCCACTATAAAGATAGTGTCTTTTTCATTATTTTGTGCCAAAAAGAAAGATGAATTAATGGGATCAGCAGAGTTCCCTCTAAAAAGACGTTTATGAATTGTCGAAGCACTTCCCAAAGAAAAATTGGCAGCCACTTTAGCAGCTCTTCCCGTAGGAGCCATCACAACTGTTTTTATCTTCAAATCTTTCAGCGCCTTAACAAGCGCCCCCATAACCGAGGTCTTTCCGGTGCCGGCATAACCGTTAAGCACAAAAACATCATTAGGTCCTCTTTGATCAACAAAATATGACAAACCTTGTATCAGAGCAGCCTGCTCCTCGTTGGGCACAAAGGGAAGATAATTCAAAATCAAGCTTCTGAGCTCACTTAAAACAGACATCTTTATATTGTTGTGATGAAGAAAATTCAGTATATTTGCAAAGTTAAGCGATAACCTTATAAAACAATAATAAATTACCCAAATAAAGATATCTAAAATGAAAATTGAACAAATTATTGGTCGCGAGGTTCTTGATTCTCGTGGCAATCCGACCGTAGAGGTTGACGTGATTCTTGAGAGTGGCGTAATGGGTCGTGCAGCAGTTCCCTCCGGTGCATCCACAGGCGAAAACGAGGCACTCGAGCTTAGAGACGGAGACAAAAGCCGTTATCTCGGTAAAGGAGTACAAAAAGCTGTAGCTAATGTCAACGGTCCTATTGCAAAAGCATTAAAGGGCATGAGCGCACTCGACCAAATTGGCGTTGATGAAGCTATGATCGCTCTTGACGGCACTTCCACAAAATCAAATCTTGGAGCAAATGCCATTCTTGGCGTTTCCTTAGCTGTCGCTAAAGCTGCCGCCAACTATCTCGACCTTCCGCTTTATAAATATATCGGCGGTGTTAATAGTTATGTGCTGCCTGTTCCTATGATGAATATCATTAATGGTGGTGCTCACTCAGACGCTCCTATATGTTTCCAGGAATTTATGATTCGTCCCGTTGGTGCTCCTTCTTTCAAAGAGGGAATCAGAATGGGCACTGAAGTATTCCATGCGCTTAAATCAGTATTGAAAAAACGCGGTCTTGCAACTGCTGTTGGTGATGAAGGTGGTTTCGCTCCCAAACTCGACGGCACAGAAGATGCCCTCAACGTGATAATGGAAGCTATCAAGTCTGCCGGTTATGAGCCGGGAAAAGACGTGACTATCGGTCTTGACGTTGCTTCTTCTGAATTCTATCAGGATGGCGTTTACGATTATCATCAGTTGAAGGATGGTCAGATTAAAGAACCTAACGGAAAGAAACTCACTTCCAAAGAGCAAGCTGAATATCTTGAAAGCCTGATTAATAAATATCCTATCGATTCTATCGAAGATGGTATGGCTGAAAACGATTGGGAAGGTTGGAAACTCCTCACAGATCTGATCGGCAACCGTTGCCAATTAGTTGGTGATGACCTTTTCGTTACTAACGTTAAATATCTAGAGAGAGGTATTGCAGAAGGTTGTGCCAATTCTATCCTTGTTAAGGTTAATCAAATTGGTTCGCTCACAGAGACCCTCCGTGCTGTTGAAATGGCTCAGCGCAATAATTACACCGCTGTTATATCTCACCGCTCAGGTGAAACTGAGGATGCAACTATCGCTGACATAGCAGTAGCCACTAACGCCGGCCAAATCAAAACCGGTTCAGCAAGCCGTTCAGACCGTATGGCCAAATATAACCAGCTTCTCAGAATTGAAGAGCAGCTTGGTAAAGAGGCTCAATATGGCTACAAAAGAATTGCTAAAAAATAATAGAAAAATATCATTCTGAGTATTAGCTCAGGTGTCTTAACAAGAGGATATGTTTTTCACCAACATATCCTCTTTTTTAATGACTATCTAATTTTATTCCGAAGCTGTTTTTGGCTCCTGATGGGGGAATAGTTACTCGGAAACGGATTGTGAATTATCTTCTTTTTCTTCTTTCTTAATATGACGTCCGGTCACCATGATATAAGCCAATGCAATCAATCCGAGAAAGATATACATCATGGCCTGAAACGACCACATGACAATACTAAAGGCTGTTCCCTCCGTACTTGTTATCCCAAAGAGCGACAAAGCAAACATAATTGCAAGGTTCCATGGGCCCAAACCTCCATTTGAGGGGATTCCCATCGATAAAGCTCCAAATACAAAGGCCACAAGTCCGGGTATCAATCCAAAAGCCATACCCGGTTTTTCCACTAATGCCAATGTGTAATCAAAGGAGAAAAAACAAATATAAGTCTCTATATAGTAACAAACCCAGGTCAAAATCGAAAGCAATAGATAAAGCCACCATAACTTCATTCTGAAAACAACGCTAAAGCCTTTCCACATCCGCTTGATATTGACTACTACGGACTGCACCCATTTTTGAGAGCGAAAGAAATATAAGAGAGCTACTAAAAAAGCTATACTCCCACCTACAGAAATCCAAAGCGTTGCATTGCTTACCACCTTCCTGACTTCTCTCCCTATTTGATAATGAGTCAAAAATTCCATTATGAAGGGATGTGCCACCACAAGCGCCAAGATAAATAGGATCATGATGATAATCCAATCAATAAAACGATCACCTATATCTGTTCCTATCACTGTTGATAATGGAGCTTTCTGACGTTTGCTTACAAAAACGCATCTCCAGGCCTCACCCATCTGAGGGAACACGAGGTTAAGAGCATAAGCCCCAAAAAGAGCTGACCATAAACCAAACATCGTCATCGGTTTTACGCCGGCAGCATCCAACTGAAGTCCCCATCGGAATCCCCGTATCATCAGTCCTACTGCTGTTAACACCATCATTATGATTATATAGAGATAATTGCATCCATGATGCACAATCCCCATAACCTGATGGAAATTAACTTTATGGAAGAGCCATAATATCAGACATAATGATACTGCTAAAGGAAACCCATATCGAAACAGGTAGCCCAATCCTTTTTTGGTAAGTTGAAAAGATTTAGTCGACTCTATTTGCTTGAGCCACACTTTCCATTTCTTACCATTTTTCGGTGCAGGCTGCTGCTGTTGGTTTCCCGGGTTTAAGTCCGACATTCTATTTCTACTTGTTTTATTAAAAATGTTTGGTCGAAATAGTTATATTGCTTAATTTAGCATTGCAAAATAATAAAAAAAATCAAATCAACCTAAACATAAATAAAAGAAAGATGAGATTTCCGATTTTAACACCTGAAGAGGCTGCCGATTTTGTAAAAAATGGCGATAATGTCGGGTTTTCAGGTTTCACTGCTGCAGGAACCCCGAAAGTAGTACCCATTGCAATTGCTCAAAAGGCAGAAAGACTTCACGCAGAGGGAAAGCCATTTCAAATAAATATGTTTACCGGGGCTTCAACCAGCGATCTATGCGATGGTGCCCTTGTAAGAGCTGATGCAGTCAATAAAAGAACTCCTTATCAAAGTCATGGAGACTTAAGGAAGAGTCTTAATTCCCATAAGGTGCATTATTTCGACCTTCATCTCTCCGAACTGGCTCAAAAAATAAGATATGGTTTCTTTGGGGACTTGGATGTGGCAGTCATAGAAGTGTCTGAAATAAATGACGATGGCTCTGTTGTATTAGGAACAGGTGTCGGAAATACTCCAACATTTACTAATTGCGCAAAAAAAGTAATAATTGAATTAAATGATAAGCTCCCAAAAGGTCTGAAAGGGATTCATGACATTTATGTTCCACTTGATCCTCCCGTCAGGAGTGAAATTCCTATTTTCAAAGCCAGTGACAGAATCGGTTCTCCCCTTTTGAAAATAGATCCGGAGAAGATTGTGGGAGTGGTCAAAACATCTCAATTAGATGATATAAAGCCCTTTACAGAGCCGGATGAAGTGACTAAACATATAAGTGCCAATGTATGTTCTTTCCTTATTTCGGAAATTCATAAAGGAATCATACCTGCCTCTTTCCTTCCTATACAGAGTGGCGTCGGGAATGTAGCGAATGCTGTCTTATATGGTCTTGCTGATGCAAAAGAGATTCCGCCATTTGAAATGTACACCGAAGTGATTCAAGATGCGGTCTTAGACCTTATGAAGAAGGGAAGATGTAAGTTTGGTAGCACTTGCTCGTTGACCATTTCAGAACACATGGAAGAGGAATTTATGGAAAATCTCGACTATTACAAAGACAAGATTTGCTTGCGTCCGGCTGAGATTTCCAACAATCCTGAAGTAGTCAGAAGATTAGGAGTAATCACTATGAATACTGCCTTGGAGGCTGATATATTTGGCAATATCAACTCAACTCATGTCACCGGCACCAAGATGATGAATGGAATCGGAGGTTCAGGTGATTTCACCCGGAATGCCTATATTTCAATCTTCTCTTGTCCTTCAGTCACCAAAGGAGGGAAGATTTCAAATATTGTTCCTATGGTATCTCATGTTGACCATTCGGAACACTCTGTTGATATACTCATCACAGATCAAGGGATTGCAGATCTCAGAGGTAAAGATCCTGTGGAAAGAGCGCACGAGATAATTGATAATTGTGTGAGTCCGGAGTATAAAGGATTATTACGCGACTATCTTAAATTATCTGAAGAGGTAGGTGGTCAGACTCCTCATAATTTAGAAGCATCCCTCTCTTTTCATACCGAATTCCTGAATTCGGGCGATATGCGAAATGTAGATTACGCAAAATATAAATAAGTGCATAAGAGCCTGCGCCTACCCTCTTGATTAATGAGGGTAGGCGTATAGCCTAAAAATGAAATATAAGAGTTATAAAGCCAAAATCTTAGGCTTAGCATTCTCAATCTTAGCCGGATGTTTCTCTCTGTTCGGAGAATCTTCGGAAAATCTTCCTAAAACAGAAATTTTAGGAAAGCAATATTATGTCTATAACGTCAAGCGCGGGGAATCGGCATATGCTATAGCAAAACGTTTCGGATGGGATGTTGAAGAATTCCAACGGGTAAATCCCGAAGTTAAAGGAGAGCTTCATAAAGGGATGAAACTATATTATCCGGTTGAAGAAGATCAAATCGCTTCTGAAACGGGTAATGATGTCAACGGTATAATAAAACACAGGGTTAAAAAAGGAGAAAATGTCTATAGCATATCTCGACTCTATAACGTACCGTTAGAAGTGATATATAAAAGAAATCCTTACGCCCAAAGAGGAGTCAAATCGGGAGACATTGTGGAAATCCCGACTGATGAAGTCAGACAATTAGCTTCCAATCAAAATCAAAAAGCAGACAAGAAAGAGTCAGACGAAAAAACCGTAGAGAAAAAAGAAAGACAGAATAAGGAAAAAAGAAAAGAGGCTTTTGAATCAAACGACGATAATAACAATAAAGGATCTCTCCCATTCAATATGCCGGAGGGAGGAAATATTTCTGTGGCTGGAGATGAACCGGTCATTTCCGAGAACTCCGAAGACGAATTTATAGCAGATGGGATTATGCTTCAAGATTCAATTTCCTCTACCCTACCTGAAGAATTTTCCGGAGTAAAGATAGTTCTTTTGTTAGATGAACCAAATTCAAACAAAGATATCGATTTCACCCGTGGCGTTTTGGTGGCACTGTCAAAATTGAACGATCTTCCATATAAAGTCGGATTAAAAGTCATAGACGGAAGAGGAAGTTCTCTAAATATTACTGAAGAGCTGGATGATTTTGAACCTGACATTATTGTGACAACTGCCGATAAGGCATTCCCTTTATATTTGGTGGATTACGGGAATACCAATGAAGTGGAAATAGTAAATGTCTTCGACCTCAAGAATGATTTGTATGAGGAAAACAACTCAATAATCCAGATACTCCCACCTTCATCTATTTATAACCACATAATAGCTGATCGCTATTTTAAGGATTACAAACGCCGAAAACTTATAATGGTGGGAGAAATAGATGATAATGATGGAGTGGCCCAGGAATTACAGCAATTATTTGGAGAAGAAGCTCGACAACTATCCCTTGAAGAATTTGGAAGCTTTGAGCCGGATATAATGGAATCTTATATTATCTATTCGTATGCCACAAAAAAAGAAGAAGTAGGAGATTTCCTTACTAATGTCTCGACACTATCGGAGAATAATCCTGCTTTCTCATTTCGTGTTATCGGAAGGTCGAACTGGATTGCCATGATAGATGATTTTGGCGATATGTTTCATGAGTATAATGTAAATTTCCCATCACGCGTTTGGTTGGATGAAAATTCGCAAGAATGGAAACTTTTTACAGAAAGCTACGAGTCATTATTTAATGGATTTCCGGTTAGATCAATTCCTAACTTTGCCGCAAGTGGATTTGATATAACAAAATATTTCCTCCCCAAAATAGCTCAACAAAAAGGGAGAATGGATATTTCCACATTCCCCGAAATGGAGACTCTTCAAAGCGGTATCTATCTGAATAGGGTTAATAATGGAGGGATGGTAAACGAAGCTGCTTATATTATTTCTTTCACACCGGATGGTAAAGTTGAAAAAAGAGTTGTAAGATGAAAAGGCTTCTCTTGTTTTTTTTAAATCTATGCCTTGTGATTTGGCAACTACCGGCTCAAACCCACTATCAATCTAACGTTGCTATTGGGATTAAAGGTGGTATGGATTTTTCAGAAGTTTTTTTTAATCCTCATGTAAAACAAAGTTTTCAACCCGGAGTCACTGCCGGATTGATGGTGAGATACGTGGAGGAAAATCACTTCGGACTGATCGGAGAATTGAATTTTGCTCAAAGAGGCTGGAAGGAAAATTTTGAGGAAGATCCTTTTAATTATAGTAAAGACCTGGATTACATAGATTTGTGTTTCCTTGCACATATTTTTTTCGGAAGACGGGCAAGATTCTTTTTTAATGCCGGCCCTCAGGTAGGATATTACCTTGGCGAACACACCAAGTCAAATTTTGACCCCTATAATATTGCCAATACTCCGGGATTCCCAAATATCAACCGAATAAATCAACAGATGATTGAGCCTATCAACATAAAGGTTGATTACGGTATTTCAGCCGGAATGGGAGGGGAATTTAATATCAACAGGCGAAATTCGATATTTGCCGAATGTCGGTTTTATTTCGGTTTGGCTAATATTTTCTCTACTAAACGAGCAGACTATTTTAACGCATCAAATCAGATGAGCCTCTCAGCTACAATTGGCTATTGGTTCCGCGTCAAATAAACCTCCCTCCACTTACGATTTAATCTTCATAGATTCGTTAGAATTCGCTTGTGAAGTGGAATCTAATTTTCGGGAAGTCATTCTGTGCCATTTGAAGCACATAATTGGAATCAGCCATAAAGACATCCCTACCCTCTTTATCGGTTGCCATAAATTGGTGTTTTCTCTTCTTGAAGGCTTCCAAAGCTTCCTTATCATCGCTTTCAATCCAACAAGCCTTATACATACTCAACGGTTCCCAACGGCATTGTGCTCCATATTCATGTAACAAGCGATACTGTATTACCTCAAATTGAAGTTGTCCCACAGTACCGATGATTTTTCTACCGTTAAACTGATTGGTGAACAATTGAGCCACTCCTTCATCCATTAGCTGCTTGATTCCCTTATCCAGTTGTTTTGCCTTCATGGGATCAGCATTTTCTATATATTTAAACATCTCCGGAGAGAAAGATGGCAAACCCTTGAAATGAATACTCTCTCCCGAAGTAAGGGTATCCCCTATTTTAAAGTTGCCGGTATCAGGAATACCAACAATATCTCCCGGATAGGCTTCATCCACTATACTCTTTTTTTGAGCCATAAAAGCTGTCGGTGCTGCAAATTTCATCACTTTGTCGCTCCTGACATGCTTATAGCCCACATTTCTCTCAAATTTTCCAGAACATATTTTTACGAATGCAATACACGATCTATGATTTGGATCCATATTAGCATGTATTTTAAATACAAAACCTGAAAAGCTTTCTTCCTGAGGATCGACACGTCGCTCCTCTGCCTCTATTGGTTTAGGCGACGGAGCAATCTTTACAAAGCAATTCAACAATTCTTTGACTCCGAAAGTATTTAATGCAGACCCGAAGAAAACAGGTGCTACTTTCCCTTCAAGATATTCATTCACATCAAATTCAGGATAAACCCCGTCAATTAACTCGATATCTTCACGAAGTTTCTTTGCGTCTGCCTCTCCAACAAGTTCATCAACAAGCGGATTGTTTACATCATCAATTTCAACGCGCTCGCTTATAGTCTGTTTCGATGGTGTGAAAAGATCCAATCCATGTTCGTAAAGGTTATAGACTCCTTTAAATTTAGCCCCGATATTTATTGGCCATGTAAGAGGCACTACTTTAATCTTGAGCTCATTCTCCAACTCATCAAGTATATCAAAAGGATCTCGCCCCTCCCTGTCGAGCTTATTTACAAAGATGATAACAGGCGTATTTCTCATTCTACACACCTCCATTAATCTTCGTGTCTGAGTTTCGACTCCCTTTGCTACATCCACTACAATAATTACAGAGTCGACTGCCGTCAATGTCCTGAATGTATCTTCAGCGAAATCCTGGTGGCCCGGAGTGTCAAGGATGTTGATCTTATATCCGTCATAATCAAATCCCATAACCGAAGTGGCTACGGATATACCACGCTGTTTCTCTATCTCCATCCAGTCGGAGGTAGCGGTTTTCTTTATCTTGTTACTTTTGACGGCACCTGCCACATGAATTGCCCCTCCGAACAACAGAAGTTTTTCGGTCAATGTGGTTTTCCCCGCATCCGGGTGAGAGATAATTGCAAACGTCCTTCTCTTTTCTATTTCTTTTTTCAACTCCTCGTTCATCCCTCTAATTCCAATTCGTTATTGTAGTCTTTTTTATAATACATGGCAAGTATGGCAAGAAATTTCGATATCTGAGCGGTCGCCGCTTTTGTTTCTTCAGTTATCTCTTTTCCTTGTAGTCTCAATAGCAAAATACCATAGAGAGCATTGAAACAGGTTTCTATTTCCCCGGCTTTCTCTTCTCCTGATTTTGCTCTTAGTTCAACTATTATGGGCAAAGTATGATAAAATTGTGCTGAATAGCTCGCATATTTATCCTCTTTTAATAAACGCCTGTGCAAATCTTCAAGTTGGATTATAACATTCTTATTAATTTGCAGATGACCTTTCTCTGCCACGCCCTCTCTTCTCATCATATCAATAAGAGACTCATACCATTCGGTCATCTCCTTGCGTTGCGTATCCGTCAAATCTTTATATTGATCTATGATTGAAACCTTAATCTTATCTATATCCAGAGAGTTGGCTCTTATCAGATCCTCTATCTGCCACATATATAGAAGATATTCAGCTATATTCTCTCTCTTTTTTACTGAAGCTGTAATCATATCTTAAATATTATTCTTTAATACATCTCACTGAAAATGCATCCGCTTTGGAAGATGAAGCCGAAGGAGATATAGAAACCATTTCTCTTCCATATTGATCCTTCACTTGAAATGCCAGAACAGCAACTGCACCTCCTGTCATATTGCTTGATGGAGAATTGCTCCAATAATTCCCCCATATACCACTCACACTTCCCATCAACATTGCATACGACCCATCAAAACGCGCTGCCGCCGGGAAATACATAGAAATATCATCATTCACCATGAAATGCCAACCATAATTATAATCTGCAAGATCTATAACACCATCTCTATTTAAGTCTTCAACATTAAAAGCTTCAAAAGTAGATTCATATCCTCCGCTAACAGTGAAATCTCTGAACACATTAATCGGGGGAACTCGCCATCCTGCAGGTGACGGGTCATAACAAGTTTTTCTGCCAAGATTTATCGGATCATTCCGGTCATCTTTTTTATCCCCATAAGGATTTCCCCATAAAGCGTCGTCACTATTATCCGGACATAGCCAGTCTCGTGTAGTTGAATAATGAGAATTATTTGATAAACAGACAGTAGGATGGGAAATAGAATAGGCCAAATTGTTATTAATATCATTATCCGTGTCTGAATTGGCGATCTCAACTTTCGCACCTTTGATGTTATATATTTCTGCTCCTTTTGTGTATATATCGCCAGTCAGTGTGGCAGCTGCAGGAAATGGATCTTTGCGACCCCACTGATAGAGTAAACCATATGAGGAAGGGTCTCCAGGATTATTAGTTAACGCCCCCAGATTCATATTCATCACTTCATATCCATTCCAAATTTCTATCCCTTCTATTGGCTCCTCCGGCATCCATATATGCCAACTCCATTCAATTTCTTTCTTATCATTTAAGACAGCTATTAAAGCGTTTCCTCCAGCTTTTGAAACTTCAAAAACAACATAAGGAGAATCTTCTTCAATTAACTCCACCGATGTAATTATTCCCTTACCGGTTTGCCACACCAAGTCTGCAGTGACCGGTGAAATTTGCGGTGGAACCGGAAGACCTTCCCCTAAATTAAATTGATTGTCGGCTTTAAATTTATAGATTCCGGGTTGTTGGACAATATAGCAGTTGGCAAGTTCATCTTCGCTCAAATCTATTATCTTCTTTTCCTGATTATCAGAAGGGCTTTCTATGGGATCTTCCGTCGGATCTTCTATCTCCTTTGATTTGTCTTCACAAGAAGAAAAAATCAAAAAGCTTGATAAAATCGTTAAAAAACAAAAAACTTCTTTCTTCATTTTTTTATATCTTTTATTACCTTAATTCTAATCTTACAACATTCTCAACATGGTGGGTATGAGGAAACATATCTACAGGTTGCACTGCCGTCACTTTATATTTCTCATCCATCAAAGCTATGTCACGCGCCTGAGTTGCCGGATTACAACTTACATAAATAATTTTCCGGGGATTTGTCTTTAAAATCATCTTTACTACATCTTCGTGCATTCCTGCCCTGGGCGGGTCCACTATCATTATGTCCGGTCGGCCATGCTTCTCGATAAAGTCTTCATTTAAGACATCCTTCATATCGCCTGCAAAAAATTCCGTATTCTCAATACCATTGATTCTTGAATTAATTTTTGCATCATTAACAGCATCCTCTACATATTCTATTCCAATCACCTTCTCAGCATTCCGAGCTACAAAATTCGCTATAGTACCAGTCCCGGTATACAAGTCATAGACTATAGGTTTTGTGTCTGTTGTGTTTGTTGTTTCTCCATCTGACAAACCTGCAAATTCAGCTACCTTGTTATATAAGGTTTCTGCTTGTTTTGAATTAGTCTGGTAAAAGGATTTTGCGCTTATTCTGAATTTAAGATCCCCCATTTTTTCCTCTATATAGCCGGGTCCATGAAAGATCATCACCTCTTGATCTGCTATAGAATCATTTACTTTCTTGTTGATTACATAGACAAGGGTTGTGATTTCCGGAAAGCTTTCCTGTAGTTCTTTCATAAAATCGTAGGCTTCTGTTCCCGGAATAACCTTCTCTTCATCTAAGTCGCCGAATACAAGACATACCATCAGCTCCCCCGTTGTGGTGGGTCTTATCATTATTGTTCTGAGAAAGCCTCGGTTTTCTTTGATATCATAAAAGGTATTTATCTCTTTTATTCTTGAACTATTATTCTCACGTTTTAAGGCTTCTTCATAAACAAAATTCCTTATTCTATCCCCTATTTCGCTTTGTAAATAACAGTTTTCAATATGTAGCACTTTATCAAATGAACCCGGTATATGGAATCCCAAGGTATTATCACCCAAACTACACACTTTCTCCCCCCTCATTTCTTCCCAACTTCTCCATCTTCGATTTGAAAAAGTATATTCCATTTTATTCCTGTAACCCCATATGTCTGCAGATCCCAATGTCATCGGAATTTCAGGAATTTCTACTTTCGCTATTCTCTCGAAAGCATCAACAACTTGCTGTCTCTTGAATTTCAACTGTTCAGTATATGGGATATGTTGCCATTTGCATCCTCCGCAATAACCGAAATAGTCACACTTCGCTTCTATTCTTATCGGGGAGGGTTTTATCATTTTAGTGATATGACCTTCCGCATAACTGTTTTTCTTTTTATCTATTTTTAGATTTACTATATCTCCGGGTGCACCATAAGGAATGAAAATCACAATAGGATGTTGATCTTCCTCTTTTAGTTTAATTCTGGCTATTGATTTCCCCTCTGCCGCTATGCCGGTGATTTCCACTCTTTCCAATTCAGGCAGTTCTTTTCTCTTCCTTCCCATCGATATTTTTTCTCTTTTGCTATTTTTTCAATTGCAAAATTACTTAAACCGATGAATATTTATTTGTGTTATATAAAAAAAGAGAATCTTTTTCTTTTTCGGCACAATTATTGTATATACTTCTAAAAAATTAAAAACAAATTTATGACAACAGGTAAAATAGGGGTAACAACCGAAAATATATTCCCCGTAATTAAAAAATTTCTCTATAGTGACCATGAGATTTTTCTGAGAGAATTGGTAGCTAATGCAGTTGATGCAACCCAGAAACTCAAGACACTATATTCATTTGGCGATTACAAAGGTGAACTTGGAAACATGGATGTGAAAGTCTCTATCGACAAAGATAAAGGCACTTTAACTGTTTCCGATCATGGTATTGGTATGGATGCCGAGGACATCGATAAATATATCAACCAGATAGCATTCTCCGGCGCTGAAGAATTTATTGCAAAATATAAAGATACTGCAAATTCCATAATAGGACATTTTGGACTTGGTTTCTATTCTGCTTTTATGGTTTCAAAGAAAGTGGAAATCCGTTCCCTTTCTTACAAAGAAGGAGCCAAAGGTGTGAAATGGGTTTGTGATGGCAGCCCTGAATATACCATGGAAGAAACTGAAAAAGCAGACCGGGGCACAGACGTTATTCTTTATATAGATGATGAAGATAAGGAATTCCTTGAGCAAGCAAGGATTGACACTCTTCTCAAGAAATATTGCCGGTTCCTTCCTGTGCCGGTGATTTCCGGGAAAGAACAAGAATGGAAAGATGGGAAATATGTCGACACTGATAAAGACAAAATTGTCAATTCAACAGAACCACTTTGGACAAAAAAACCGGCTGACCTTACAGATGAAGATTACCTCAATTTTTATCATGAGTTGATGCCGGGCAGTGAAGACCCGATGTTCTGGATTCACCTCAATGTCGACTATCCTTTCACTTTAACAGGTATCCTTTATTTCCCAAAAATAAAGACCAATTTCGATATTCAGAAAAACCGTATCCAACTCTATTGCAATCAGGTTTTTGTAACGGATCAAGTGGAAGGTGTGGTTCCCGAATTTATGACACTCATGCAGGGAGTGATTGATTCACCGGACATACCGCTAAATGTTAGCAGGAGTTATCTCCAGGCTGATTCTCAAGTGAAGAAAATTTCCTCCTATATCACTAAGAAACTCGCAGAAAGGCTCGAAAAAATGTTTAAAGACGACCGTAAGAGTTTCGAAGAAAAATGGGATGAAATCAAGGTGTTCATTGAATATGGAATGCTCACGGATGAAAAATTCTATGAGCAGGCTAAGAAATTCTTCCTTTTGAAAGATGTGACAGGCAATTATTATACACTGGAAGAATACAAAACTTTAGTTGAAGCATCCCAAACTGACAAAGATAACTCGATAATCTATCTATACACGACAGATCCTACTGCTCAATTCACTTACGTAAAAGCAGCTGAAGACAAGGGGTACAATGTCTTGGTGATGGATGGTCAGCTTGATAATCACATTGTGGGATTCCTTGAGCAGAAACTTGAAAAAACCAGATTCGTCAGGGTTGACTCTGACATCCCGGAGAGACTCATCGTAAAAGAGGATTCTAAGGAAGCGGGTTTATCTCCGTTACAGACTGATATTATGAGTTCTATTTTCAAAAGTCAGATTCCTCCTATAGAAAAAACTAATTTCATAGTGACTTTTGCTGCTTTAGGTGAAAAAGCTGCTCCTGCAACTGTGACGCAGAATGAGTTTATGCGTCGTATGAAAGAGATGGCAGCAATGCAACCCGGAGGTGGATTCTATGGGGAACTACCGGATAGCTATGAAGTGATTGTCAATACCAATCAACCCTCTGTCAAGAAGATTATTGATGATTCCACAAAAGCTCTCGAATCGCAAGTTAATCCTATTCGGACGGAATTAGAGTCTCTTAATAATGAGATGAGTCAGGCTCGTAAAGAAGCGACTGATAAGAAAGAAGAGGCTCCTGACCTATCAGAAAAAGAAAAGAAAGTGGCCGACCTACGCGATAAGGAAGTGGTTTTAATTTCTGAGTATGCCAATAATCAACCTATTGTGCGTCAGATAATAGACCTCGCTCTGTTGCAAAGTCATCTACTTTCCGGTGAATATCTTAATCAATTCATTAAAAGATCTGTAGAGCTACTAAAGTAATGAAAGGTTCCAAAAATGATTCTATTTAAATTTTTGTGAACCATGATAATTAATGAGGATGCATCTCTTGAGTGATGCATCCTCACATTTTATATCTCAAATTAAGCTTTCCTTTTTAATAAAAGGAGTAATAAACAATTGCTTATTTCCCGCATATATCCATGGGGCAACGAGGTTTAATTTGCTTGAAGAAATCATTCCCTTTATTATCTACAAGTATGAAAGCCGGGAAATCTTCAACCTCTATTTTCCAGATAGCCTCCATGCCAAGTTCCGGATATTCAAGTAATTCTACATTTTTTATAGAATCTTGCGCCAATATTGCTGCGGGTCCACCAATAGATCCTAAATAGAAACCTCCATGTTTCTTGCAGGCATCGGTCACTTGTTGGCTACGGTTACCTTTAGCGATCATAACCATGGAGCCTCCGGCCTCTTGGAACTGATCAACATATGGATCCATCCTTCCTGCTGTAGTCGGACCAAATGATCCTGAAGGCATTCCTTCAGGTTTCTTCGCCGGTCCGGCATAATAGATCGGATGATCCTTGAGATACTGCGGCATTGGTTGTCCGGAGTCAAGAAGCTCTTTAATTTTGGCATGGGCTATGTCTCGGCCAACTATTATTGTGCCGTTAAGAGATAAACGCGTTGACACCGGATACTTATCAAGCTCCGCAAGTACCTCTTTCATAGGTCGGTTCAAATTAATCTTTATAACCTCTCCTTCACCTTTTTCGCGCAATGATTCCGGAATTAGTTCGCCGGGGAATTCATCCAGCTTCTCTATCCAGAGGCCATCTTTATTTATTTTTGCCTTAACATTCCTATCGGCCGAACAACTTACACCCATCCCAACCGGGCATGATGCTCCATGGCGTGGCAAACGAATCACTCTTACATCGTGAGCAAAATATTTACCTCCAAATTGTGCACCAAGACCGATGTTTTGAGCTGCTTCCAGAAGTTCTTTTTCCAGTTCGATATCCCTGAACGCTTGTCCATATTCGTTTCCATGGGTCGGGAGTTCATCGTAATATTTTACAGATGCTTTCTTGACTGTGGCAAGATTCATTTCCGCTGAGGTACCTCCAATCACAAATGCAATATGGTAAGGAGGGCACGCCGCCGTTCCCAAGCTCTTCATCTTTTCTATCAAGAATGGCACAAGTGTCTTTTTATTGAGAATGGCTTTAGTCTCTTGATAAAGATATGTTTTATTGGCCGAGCCACCACCTTTTGCAATAAAAAGAAATTCATATTCATTCCCTTCTGTAGCATGAATTTCTATCTGGGCCGGCAAATTACACCCTGTGTTTACTTCATCATACATGGTCAGAGGGGCATTCTGGGAGTAACGAAGATTATTCTCTGTATATGTTTTGTAAATTCCCAAAGAAATCTTTTCCTCATCGTTGCAACCTGTCCAGACATGTTGGCCTTTATATGCAGAACAAATTGAGGTGCCTGTGTCTTGACAGAATGGTAAAACACCTTTTGCTGCCACTTCTGCATTTCTTAGCATAGTCAATGCCACAAACTTATCATTCTCTGATGCCTCCGGATCCCCTAATATTTTGGCAACCATTTCGTTGTGTTGTCTGCGCAACATAAAGGAACAGTCATGACTTGCCACATTTGCAATCAATGTTAATGCCTCCGGATCCACTACAAGAATCTCATGGCCGTTCCAATTTTCTACTTTCACATAATCTTTTGTGATTAACTTATATTCTGTCTTGTCAGGCCCCAAAGGGAATGGCTCCTGATAATGAAATGGTTTTGTTGCCATATTGTTTTTATTTTAGTTGTTATCTTAATTTGCAAATTTAAGTAAAAAATGTTATATTTGCATCGCATTTATGGATTCGCATAGCATGCTCTGTGCTGGCGCTATAATTCAAAAAATTCCACAATTAAAAATTTTCTAATTCCAAGTCCTGCTTTTTATTATTTTATGGATTCTTTCTGAATCACTAAATGCAGGAATAATACAATTTTTTTCATGTTCCACATCAATGACTTAAATGCCATGGATGACGCAACATTGCAACAGACTGCTCAGTCCATGGGTCTAAAAAAAGCGGCCTCACGCTCAAGAGAAGAATTAAATGCTTTTATTTTAGATAATCAAGCTATTTCTACAGCTAAAGATATCGTTGCTAAAAACACAGAAAAACGTAAACCCGGCCGTCCCCCAAAAAATGATAAAAATATAAAGAAAAATCGCAGGGATAATTTCACAAACGAGAAAACACAAGAGTCCAAACCGGCTGAGGATATAAACAGTAATGTTCAAATACAACAGAATCAACCGGCTAAGCTGCAACCTTCACAACAAACTGAGCAGCTTGAGCAAGCAGTTTCTCAATCACGTCAACCGGCGGATAAAACTCCTAAGAAAAGAGGAAGAAAACCTAAAGCCCTCAAAGAGAATGAGAAATCCAATGATTCCCTTGAAATAATAACTCCATCTTCCGGTGAGGCAGAATCTGCTACAGAACAAAATACAGATTCTACCAAATCATTAAATAATAATTTTAATCAGGAAGACTCCTCAGTTTCTGAGTCACAAAACAGCAATAGTGAGTTAGCCGATTCCAAGATTATTTCTACTGAAAAAAACGAGGTTAGTGGCATACAAGATAATAATGCTTCAGAGGGAGACAATAATCAACAACCCCGATTAAAAGTTTTCACACCTCGTAATCACAAAAATGATATTGAGAGCCAGGAATCGTTCTATTCTCTCTTTGCCCAGAATAATAAGCCAAAAGCTTTTATTCCTCGTGAACAGAAAGAACAAGGTAAAAACGCGACACCAACTGAACAGCCAACTCAGAATATACAATCCAAATCTGAAGATTTGCCCGTGCCTCAACCACGACCAATTCAGATGAGAGAGCCCGGAGCCACCTCTCAACAGCCTCTGACCAAACAACAAAAGATGCAACAAAAAAAGTTGTTCAGGAATATGAGACAACAGGGAATAACCCCTACCCCGACTCCGGAATATAATCTTGATGGAATTGTAAATGCTTTCGGTGTATTGGAGATTATGCCCGAAGGTTACGGATTCCTTCGTTCGGGAGATTATAATTATTTGCCAAGTCCGGATGATATCTATGTTTCACAAAATCAAATACGAGAGTTCGGATTAAAAACAGGTGATGTCATTGAGGCATCCATCAGGCCTCCACTTGAAGGTGACAAATATTTCCCTTTATCAAAAGTGATTTCTGTCAATGGCCTTGAACCATCTTTAGTTAAAGACAGGGTTGCATTTGAACATCTCACTCCCCTTTTCCCTGACGAAAAATTCAATCTCACAAAAGGAACTTCTTGTAATATTTCCACTCGCGTTGTGGATATGTTCGCTCCGATTGGCAAAGGACAGAGAGCCCTTATAGTTGCGCCTCCCAAAACCGGTAAAACTATTCTTCTTAAGGATATCGCAAATGCAATCGCCGAAAATCATCCGGACACTCATATTATAATGCTCCTAATTGATGAACGGCCGGAGGAGGTGACCGATATGGCTCGCAGTGTTAATGCTGAAGTAATCGCCTCTACTTTTGATGAACCGGCAGACAGGCATGTAAAAATTGCTAATATCGTTCTGGAAAAGGCTAAAAGATTAGTGGAAAGTGGCCATGATGTAGTCATTATGCTTGACTCCATTACGCGACTCGCACGCGCTTTCAACACAGTCTCGCCGGCGTCCGGTAAGATCCTCTCCGGTGGTGTAGATGCCAATGCCCTCCAGAAACCGAAACGTTTCTTCGGTGCTGCACGTAACATTGAAAATGGGGGATCTCTCACTATCATTGCTACTGCATTAACCGAAACTTCTTCAAAAATGGATGAAGTTATTTTCGAAGAATTTAAGGGCACCGGTAACATGGAGCTACAGCTTGACAGAAAATTATCCAACAAGCGAATCTTTCCGGCTGTCGATATTATCGCTTCTTCGACTCGACGTGACGACCTGTTGTTGCCGCAGGAACATCTTAACAGAATGTGGATTCTTAGAAATTATCTTGGCGACATGAATTCGCTTGAAGCAATGGAATTCATCAAGAAGCGAATGGAAATGACTCGAAATAACGAGGAGTTGCTCGTGACCATGGATAAATAATCATTTTTTCTGGGAATGGAAAAAACCAACGCTTGCCGAATATTAGAAAAACTTAAGATCTCTTTTGATGTGATTGAATATCCGGTTGATCCTGAGCATCTTGATGCCCGTCATGTGGCTGATGCTCTTGGCCAGGATATCAAAGGCGTTTTTAAGACTCTCGTACTTCAAGGTGATAAAAACGGTTATTTTGTCTGTGTCATCCAAGGAGATGAAGAAGTCGATCTTAAGAAAGCTGCTAAAATATCCGGGAATAAGAAAGCCGCAATGATTCAGATGAAAGAGCTCTTACCTCTCACAGGCTATATTCGTGGTGGCTGTACCGCTATTGGAATGAAAAAGAATTTCCCGGTTTTCTTGGATCAAAATGCTCTATCTCAAGAGAAAATTTATATTAGTGCCGGCAAGCGAGGAATGCAAATTGTTTTGAAACCATTGGATTATATTTCTGTCACAAACGCACAAACCGGAGATTTGATCAAAGAAGAAATTAACGATCATGAATAGTTTTGGCACAAAATTGAGAGTCACAACTTTCGGAGAGAGTCATGGACCGGCTATCGGCGCCGTGATTGATGGTTTTCCTTCCGGAATTAAAATTGACTTTGAAGCTATTTCAGAGGAGATGGCTGCAAGAAGGCCCGGTTCTTCAAATTTGGTCACATCCCGAAAAGAAACAGATGCCCCGGAATTTCTTTCAGGAATATCAGAAGATGGAGTGACCCTTGGATCCCCTATCGGCTTTATAATACGTAATCAAGATACGCGAGGAAACGACTATGGTGATAATGCTGATAAATTTCGGCCTAATCACGCTGATTTCACTTATGAGGCCAAATATGGTATCAGAGAATATCGTGGTGGCGGCAGAGCAAGCGCACGTGAAACTGCTAATTGGGTGGCAGCAGGTGCTCTCGCACAACAATTGCTTTCTCTAAATGGAATAAAAATTCAATCTGCTCTCTCAGGTGTAGGGGAGGTTTCTTCGGCTAATCAAATCCTAACTGATCTAAGCAGTGCACCTCAGGAGAACCTCATTCTGAAATTTCCCGAAGACCATATCTTAAAAATGCAGGATGAAATTGAAAAAGCCAAGTTGGCAGGAGACAGTGTAGGTGGAGTTGTAACTTGCCTCATCACCGGAGTAAAACCGGGCGTTGGTGATCCTGTTTTTGATAAGTTCCATGCCAGATTGGCTCATGCAATGATGTCTATCAATGCTGCAAAAGGATTTGAATATGGTCTCGGTATGGCAGCTGCTACAAAAAGAGGTTATGAAATTTTAGATATCTTTAAATATAACGAGGGTATTTTTACGGAAACAAACTATAGCGGTGGAATCCAGGGAGGCATCTCTAACGGTATGCCAATCTTTTTCAATGTAGCATTCAAACCTACCCCTACCATTCTCAGGGAACTTCCCACGGTTGATAAAGATGGTAAAGAAACAATCCTGAAAATGAAGGGACGACATGATCCATGTGTAGCTGTTAGAGCTGTTCCTGTAGTAAAAGCTATGGCAGCTCTCGTAGTAGCGGATTTATTGCTTTGAGGATAATAAGTTAGCTATAAAACTCTTAGAACCAACTTCATAAGATTATGAAGGCTTATAGCGATTATCTCTCTGAAATTTTCCCTGGCATTAAGGTTCAAAAAATTTCCATAGATGCCGGTTTCTCGTGCCCTAACAGAGATGGCAGAATTTCAAAAGGTGGATGTATTTATTGTCGCAACGACTCTTTCTCTCCTCGTTATTGCAATCCCAATGACTCTGTTTCCATTCAACTGGAAAAAGGAAAGAAATTTTTTGCTAAAAAATATCCGGATATGAAATATCTGGCATATTTCCAAAGCTACACAGGCACTTATAATAAAACAATCCAACAGCTTTACTCTTTGTATAAAGAAGCCTTGATGGTTGATAAAGTTGTCGGTCTTGTTGTGGGGACTCGTCCCGACTGTCTTGATGATGAAACCCTGAACCTATTGGCTGAAATAAACAAAAACCATCCTGTCTTTTTGGAAATTGGAGCGGAAACCTCCCACAATCACACTCTGAAACTTATAAATAGGAATCATACATGGGAAGATGTAGAAAATTGTGTGAAAAAAATTTCCTCTAAAAAAATACATTGCGGACTGCACCTTATTGCAGGTCTGCCCGGGGAATCTGATGAATTGATTTTATCAACCATAGATAAAGCTTGTAAACTCCCGATAGAGTCTTTAAAACTCCATCAATTGCAGGTTCTTAAAGGTACAATTCTTCATACAAAAATTTGTTCCGGTGACCTGACTGTCCCTGAGCTCTCTCTTGATAAATATCTTGACCTCTGCATAGAGATTATTGAAAGAGTGCCGGATAACATAGTGATTGAGCGTTTTCTTGCTCAGGCACCCCCCGATCTTGTTGTCTCTCCTTCTTGGGGTCTAAAAAACTATCAATTCATAAACCTATTGCAAAAAAAATTAGTAACTTCGCAAAAATAAAAACCGTAATATAATGAAAAAGATTATTTTGACGATCTTGGTATCATTAGGAATCTCAGGTATTTCTCAAGCTGATATCAATGTGACTATCGCAAAAGATTGTCCTTTGCAAACAATCAATTATTATTATGCTCCGATTAAACAATACGCAGCCGCAAAGACAAGAGCTGAAAGAGGTTTGGTGGCGGATTCTGTGGCCGTTGTGAATTCTAAAGCGGTAATTGCCATTCCTACGGAAGCTGATTCTTACCTTTTCGGTCTGAATCTTAATGGCAACAACGTTGACATCTATGCAGCTAAAGGGGATAATGTAAATCTTGATGTAACTTCATGTAATCCGTTCACATATTCCTTAAGCGGTACCGGCTTAGCAGAGGGCATGAATGAATTGCATCTTCTGGAAGCCCCCGTTATGGCTAAAGCTTATGCAGCAAATAGCGCAGCGACTCCGGACTCTCAACTGCTTGAAGAGCTTGCAGCTCAGTTTATAAATATTCAAAAAGAATTTATTGCCGCAAATCCCGATGGTCCGGCTGTGGGAATTGCTTTGATGAACCTCGACGGAGAAGATTTTATCAACACATATGAATCTTTACCTGCATCATTTAATAATTCCATTCTTTTCCCTCTTGCCGACCTCCAATATCAAAGGGAAAAGAAAAGTCTTGAAATGGAGAAAAAACAACAGGAATTACAAGCCGGAGCAGTTCCGGCCCCCTCATTTACTTTGAAAGATCTTCAAGGTAAAGATGTCTCTCTGTCAGATTTCAAAGGGAAGTGGGTTATTCTTGATTTTTGGGGAAGCTGGTGTCCTTGGTGTATTAAAGGTTTCCCGGAACTAAAAGAGGCGTATAAGAAATATGCTCCGGAATTGGAAATTATAGGAATCGATTGTCGGGAATCACAAGAGGAATGGAAAGCAGGTGTTGAAAAATATCAGCTTCCATGGGTAAATGTTTATAATCCCGAAGGCACCACTCTCCTTTCCGAATATGGGGTTCAAGGGTTCCCGACAAAAGCAATCATTAATCCGGAAGGGAAAATTGCTAATATCACTGTAGGTCATAACCCTGAATTCTTTACAATCCTCACCAATTTAATGGGGAAATAATGATTTGTCAGAAAAATTTATAAAAAGATTGGATTATTAAAAAAAATCTGTATCTTTGCACTGCTTTTGGGCGAAAAGCCCAAAAGTCAAATGGTGGATGTAGCTCAGTTGGTTAGAGCGACGGATTGTGGTTCCGTAGGTCGTGGGTTCGAG
>JAFLTQ010000019.1 GCA_022510385.1 Muribaculaceae bacterium
CCACGGCATGGAATCCAAGAAGACCGTAGCCTAAATTCTCCACATTCCAGGAATTGCCTTTGCGGAGTTGCACCAAGAGTTGATCCATTGCGTTTTTATCAAGAGGCCAGGAATCGATATGAGGGTCTATGTTATAATCGGCTGCTGCCCCGAAAAGGAAAGCCTCGCTTTTCTCCCAATAATCCCGGCTCAAATTCCAGTAATTACCAGCTTTCTTTACCATCTCTGAAGTTAGATTCCCGGTTTCAAAAGCCTCCAGCATTTCATTGCAAGCCTCTGACATAAGGATAGCATTATCTGCCATGCCCTGATAAGTGGGTATCACGGTATTGTTTATGTAAGGAATCATGGCAGCCTGCAATGCTTTTTCTTTTACCGAGCTGTTGTCTTCCTGCTTGGGTTCATCGTTATCACTGCAGGAAAGAAAAGTAGAACTCATGGTCAAGATGACCAGTGACTTCAAAAAAATACATTTTGTGTTCATATCTATATTTTAAAATTTTTACAGTTTGAAAAGTCCTGAATAAGCAACCCCAAGCGAGATTGCAGGTTCATTGTTATATATCTTGTCAAGGATACCTATATGGAAATCGGCTTTGATAACAATATCGGGGATTGGATAGTAATTGATTCCGGCAGCGATATGCTGACGTGCCGTCCATTTGTAGTCTTGAACCGAGCCCTGGGTCTTGAACATCGAATCATAGTATTCATAGCGGGCAAACAACCAAAGCTGTTGTTTTTTGATTTTAGGATTTTTAGAAAGGCCGAAGAAATTATAGCCTGCCTCCATACCGGCTGCAATTGCATCTGAAGCGACTGCCTGCTTAGGCGAGGGGGAATCTTTCCGCATGGTCATGTTGTATTTGGTTATAGCCTCCGAATCGGAAAGATGACCGTAATCAAAATTACCTCTAAGTATAGTGTTATGTCCGTAATAGTAAAAATCGAAAGCTCCGATAGATACTGTACCTCTCACACCTTTGTATTTTTCACTATCGGTGGCGCTCAAAGTATTACGGAAAGAATTGCCGACATAACCGCTAAGGGAGAGTCGTAAACCTGGAACAGAGAAGTTATCGATTCGGAAAGCTCCGGCATAATTGTTTGCAATCTTGAACTCGTATGGGCTTCCTGCACCGTCATGAATCCAGCCCTGTCTGCCGAAACGGTCTGAATCCAGACCGGGGATAAAGCATACCTCATATCTCCAGTGTTTCGTCTTTCCCCAGATGGCAATCCCGGTTTCATGCCATGTTGAAGGCATTATGGTATATTCGCCCAATGGACGATAGTTTGTAAAAAATTGAGTAGGGAGATGATACATATTCACACTACCGACAGGCACTATGATATGACCGGCTTTTACATTCAGAATACCTTTAAGAAATTCTTTGTTGAGCCAGAATTGTTCCAGGGCCACTTCTCCACCTCGTTCCACTTCGGTTTCATACTCTCCGGCTTCCTCCTCTTCAATCTCCATTGCAGCCTCAACACCTCCATGTTCAAATTCTATCTCAGTACCTAAACTCCATCCTTTCCCGAAATCATAACCCATCCAAATCACCACATGAGGCAAGTCAAACCTTCCATGACTTTTATCGTTTTTATATGTTTCTGCATCTGTGTAACGTAGATACTTATCGCTGTAAAAATTTCTTGTGAAGACTGCCTCCCCATACCCGCCAATACTGAACCGTTTTGGTTTATAGATTTTAGTAGAAACTATGGTAGATAAAGAATCTATTTGATTCTGTAAAACATCGATCTTTTCAGAAATAAGAAAGTTTTCTTCCAAGTTTTCATTAACAACTAAGATCTCTTGTCGTTCTGATGACGAATCTTTTGCATTTAATGTAACTGTGTAAAGAGAAAATAAAAGGGAAAGGATAGTCAGAATACGTTTCATAGAGGATGTTGGTTTTTGCCGTTTAAAAATTCAATGCAAAATTACCCTCCTTGAAAATCCTTTGAAATACCTAAAAAATGGCATTTTTAAAGGATTTCAGAACCCTCCCTTAATGATAAATAGGTATTCTGAATGAACTACTAAATAAAATTAAAGAATAGTCGTTTTAGAATTAGAAAACTAATTTTTAGTAAAACTAATCCAAAATGAAACTAAAAAAGAATTTATCTATTTTTTTGACAGCTTTCTCCCTTTTGATACTTACAATTGGGGTGTCTGCTTGTTCAGATGATACTCCGGAGATTGATAAGCCCGGCCAGGAAAATCCTGATGACGGGAATGGAGAAGAGGGCGACAAAGAAGAAAATTATATTTCAGAACTTAATCTTATAAGTTTTGATAAGAAAACTGGCGAAGATGAATATCAGGTGACAGTCAAATATGCTCTTGATGAACATATTTCAGAAGCTAAACTGGCAATTTCCTCAAGCCAATCCAATGATGCCACAATAGAAGGTTTGATAAACGGAAGTATAGAAGGTTATGCGGTTTACGGTGATGGAGAACTGACATTACCTTTTGACAATTCCAATCCTGCCGGTAGCTATAGCGTTGTAATGGCTACTTTCATTGAGTCGGAATACTACAATGATTATCATGTGGTTTTCTATTGGGACGGTGAAGTTGCCGATATCCCTTCTTCAGATGATTTGGAAGATAATACAGTGGTGGTTTATTATAATGAAGAAGAAGCGACAGTTGTTGCATCCTCGAATATTGCAGAGTATATATCAGCAACAATTAGTGGTGCTCAAGTTACATTGACCCAGTCGGGTGATGTAAACGATGCTATTGGAGAAATCACATATATTTTGAATGGAGGAAGTTCCAACGGATCATTCATTTTGGAAGGTTCTTACAAGTCAACCATAATGCTTAATGGTCTGAGCCTTACAAACAAATCCGGAGCAGCAATAGATATTCAGAATGGCAAGCGGATAAAAGTGAAATTGGCTGACGGTTCCTTCAACAGCCTTACAGACGGTGCTGACGGCAATCAGAAGGCAAGTCTATATTGCAAGGGTCACCTTGAATTCTCGGGTTCAGGTTCTCTGAATGTGGTCGGCAACACGGCTCATGCCATCAGTGCCAAGGAGTATATAGAAATCAAGAAAAGTGAGATTACAGTCACTAAAGCTGTGAAAGACGGTATAAACTGTAACCAATATTTCCTTATGGAAAGCGGCACAATAAACATTTCCGGCACTGGTGATGACGGTATACAGGTTTCTTATAAAGATGACACTGACAGAGAAGCCGAAGATACCGGAACATTGACCATCAATGGAGGAAGCTTAAACATCAGTGTTACAGCAGATGCAGCGAAAGCCTTGAAGGCTGATAATGACATCATAGTAGCAGGAGGGACGATCAATGCAAATGTATCCGGTAATGGAATCTGGGATAGCGAGAAATCAAAGACAAAAGCATCGGCCTGTCTCGGTGCTGACAATAATATAGAAATATCGGGTGGATCTTTGATTCTTTCCGCAAAAGGAAGTGGTGGCAAAGGTATTTCCTGTGACAATGAATTTAATTTCTCAGGAGGAAATCTCAATATATCAACTTCCGGTGGAATGTTGGTTTATTCAAATGGTTCTCTAAACCACAATTACACAGGCAACACCGACAGGATAGACAGTGATATGAAATCCTCGCCTAAAGGAATTAAAGCTGATGGCAATATCACTATATCAGGCGGAGATATTTATGTCAAGACAACGGGTAATGGCGCTGAAGGCATTGAAAGCAAGTCGGAGCTCACTGTAGATGATGGGAAGATTACTATCAGAGCCAAAGACGACGGTATAAATTCATCCGGTAACATGTATATAAAGGGAGGTATCCTTGATGTAATCTCAACCGGTAACGATGGACTCGATTCCAATAAGAATTTATATATTTCAGGAGGAGTTACAATGGCATTCGGGGCAAGTGGACCTGAATGTGGTCTCGATGCTAATGATGAACAAGGGTATTCCGTTTATTTTACCGGAGGTTATGTATTGGCAGCCGGAGGTAGAAATTCGGTTCCAAAGAACAGTAATTCAACTCAACCCTACATCACGGCTAATTTCACATTGACAGCAGGAAGTGAGGTAAGTGTAGGAAGTGGAGATAAGACACTTCACACCTTTACCATACCATCTGATTATGGTTCTTCTTCAAACGGAAGCAGAGCCGGAGGAGGTCCCGGTGGAAATGGTGGACCCGGTGGAAACAATTCAGGAAACCTTCTCATTAGTGCAGAAGGAATGGTTTCCGGTTCAAGCTACACAATTAAATCGGGGTCTTCGAGTACTACAGCAACTGCCAAATAAATGACTTTAAATTCAGACATCTGTAATAATAAACATTAATTTATAAAGGTATATTCAAATGGATATGCCTTTATTCTTTATAAAACCGAGTCAAGGATCATCATTATGACAAATCCGATTGCAAATCCGATTGTTCCTAAATTTGAATGATCCCCGGATTGAGTTTCAGGTATAAGTTCTTCCACAACAACATACATCATTGCCCCGGCAGCAAAAGAAAGCAAATAGGGCAATCCGGGAAGTATAATTGATGTAAGTAAAATTGTAATAACGGCGGCGATGGGTTCAACCAATCCCGATAATGCACCCATAATAAAGGATTTTACCCTTGAATTTCCGGCCCCGCGTAATGGCATAGAAACTATAGCACCTTCCGGAAAATTCTGAATTCCCATACCAATTGCCAAAGCGATGGCACTTGCCATGCCTACGAAATGACTCTGTTCCATTACAGCCGCGAGTGCAGCACCTACAGCCATTCCTTCCGGTATGTTATGTAAAGTAATTGCAAGAACCAATTTGCTGCTTTTAGATAAATTGGACCGAGGCCCTTCGCTATGTTGTTCTCCCGCATGCTGATGAGGTGTCAGGATATCCAAAAGAAGGAGAAAGCCCATCCCCAACACAAAACCTACTACTGAAGGAAATATTTTCATGAATCCTGTGGGAGCAGACATTTCCATGGCAGGAATCAAGAGTGACCATATCGAGGCGGCAACCATTACTCCGGCAGCAAAACCCAACAATGCTTTATTCATCGAAGGATTGATTTTATCCTTTATGAAAAAGACGCAGGCTGCCCCTAACACAGTCCCTATGACCGGTATTCCCAATCCGGCGATAATTCCATTCATAGTTAGAATTATAAAATCATATTGGGTTAAATAGTGCAAATTTACTTGAATTTTCTTTTGATGTTTTATTTTTGACAAAAAGAGGTAAATATTTTGTAATAATCAAGTAGTTGTAGATTATTAATTTTGCCCTTTAAGAGATTATAACAGGAATTTAATCAGTTTTAGAAAAGTCAATAAATGCTCTCTAATGAATTAAGAAACAATTTAAACCAAAAGAAATTATAATTGTTTAGACTACATATAGATTAAGTTATAAGGGTAAAATTCTTCATGAAAAATTATGGATACACAAAAATCAATCGAGACTCCTTAATTTTAGAGTAAGCCTTAGATAACTTAACTATTTTATAAAGATAAACTACACGTATATTAATAAAATTAAATAAATAAAAAAGCGGAGTTAATAACCCGTCAAACTAAAGCATAACAATCGAGTAGATGATAAAAACAGGGAAGGAACCCATACCGGTGATGACATTCATCGCTATTCTGTCGGTTTGTTTTATAATAAACCTTCCCGGAATTGCAATTGCTCCAATTGAAGGAAAACTGAAGGAAATACTTCACACATCGGAACTGGAGATCCAGTTATTGACTACTCTACCAAACTTTATTATAATTCCATTTGTATTGATTTCCGGAAAGCTTTCAGCCTACAAACATAAATTATTACTTACATATATTTCTCTTGTTTTATTTATAGGGAGCGGGGTAGCTTATATGCTTACCAATTCAATGACAGGTCTTATCATTATAAGTTGTGTGATAGGTGCAGCAAACGGAATTCTAATTCCATTTGCCATGGGATTTGTGGTGAATGCTTTTTCAGGAAAATACCTGACACGCACGTTAGGATTTAAATCTGCTACATCTAATTTTGGTACCGTCATTGCCAGTTTCATTGTAGGAATATTGATTCAAGGTGGGGACTGGCATCAGCCTTTTTCTGTCTATCTAATAGCAATCGTGCCATTGATTTTGGCCTATTGGCTCAAATTTATACCGGGTTTCGGTGAAAAACCTGTCACACCTGAAAAATACCAACTTGTGGTATCATCTTTAGATGATGGTAAAGGAAAACGATCAATAGATGCAAAAAAAATAAGAGGGTTAATACTGAATAATGTTTGGCTGGCTTTTATAGCTTTTACAATCGTGATTTATCTTCCTCAATTGCTCCAAGGCTATAACTGGAATCCAAAAATTTCAGCCGATCTCACAGCATCGTTCTTTATTTTTGTTTTATTGGCCGGTTTTTTTCTGGAAAGGTTCATAAAGACATTTCAGTCTTATTCTTTTCCTCTGATAGGTTTACTATTGACGGCAGGGATAGCTTTGTTTATCTTCATAAAGGCTGAATGGGCTATGTATTTGGGGAGTGTATTGGCAGGAATCGGTTTTGGAATATGTCAGCCACTAATCTATGACAAGACAAGTTATGCCATAATAAATCCCCAAAAAAATATATGGGGACTCTCATTGGTACTTACAGCCCTATATGTAGCTATAGCGTTGCAGCCTTTTATTATAACAGCCATTGTAAAGATTTTCCACGTCACTGATGAAAATCATTTTGCATTTATCTTAAGCATTTTCATCGGATTAGCTTATATCATTATCTCCTTCCTTAATCGAAAAAAATTCCCTTTCTCAATTGAAGAAAACTATTATTCTTGATACGTAATAGCCTCCGGTGACATAGACTTATTGAATGGGAGAATAACATGTTTTCTAATTCCTTATATCCGTGTAAAGACTTCTTTAAACCCACATAATCTACCTGGAGAATATAATCCCCGGTGTTTGTAATCTTTTGGTCAAATTAAGTGTTTTGTTTCGGATAAAAAATATTTCTCATATATTTCAACTATTTATAAAGCAAATATGTTAAAGGAATAAACAAGATTATAGTAAATTATGCATTTTCCCGAACCATTATGAACACCTATGATACTTCATGGTTTGGCTAATAATTTCAACCTTTATGAAGAATTTGAATTTTAAAAAACATATATTATGGAAGAGAGAAAGATTAAAGTGCTGTTGGTTAATGGCTCACCGAGACCAAACCATAATACGGGCAAAGCCTTGAAAGCAGCTATGGAAGGTGCTATAGAAGCAGGCGCTGAAGCAGAACTCATCAATCTTTATTCAATAAAGAATCTGAAAGGTTGTTACAGTTGTTTCCGTTGTCAGAGAAAAGGATTTGATAAGACAAATCCGGTGTGCTGCATCAAAGATGAGACATGGCCTTATCTCGACAAAGCACGTGAGGCTGATGTAGTTATAGTGGGTAGCCCGAATTATTTTGGTTATCCTACAGGTGAATTCAGAGCATTCCTTGAGAGATTTCTGTTCCCTAAATTCTCTTATATCAAAAACGCACCTTTGGTAAATCCTAAAAACACTGCCTGCATATTTACTATGAATGCTCCCGTAGAATACATAGTGCCGGGGCACTATGATATCCTTTTGGGTTCCTCTGTTGAAAATTGTAAACATATTTATGGCTTTGGAGAGGCCTTATATATCAACTTCACATATCAGTTTGATGATTATTCACAGATGGCCTTTGACTATGTTCCTGAAGAAGTGAAAAGAGAATATAGGGACAAGCATTTCCCGGAAGACCTCAACAGAGCTAAGGATTTAGGCCGAAGATTGGTTGAAAATGCTAAAAGTAGATTGAATTTATAAACCCTTCCCCAAAAAAAAGTTGTTGAATTAAAGCACTTATATAAAATTAGCAGTCCTAAAATCCTGAGATTTTAAGGCTGCTAATTTTCATCGGGTTTTATAAGTTTTCATTTTGTCAAACCGGCAAATCACCTATTCTTATTACCTTATTAGAATTTTCCTTGACGAATTGCCCTTTACAACTATGTAAATACCTTTCTTAAGTTCTTTTAATTTCATCTCAGCTTCATGGCCATCATAAATCATAATACCATCCATATTGAAGATTCTTACCAATGAATTCTCCCCATCAGGGAAGATGTCATCCATGATTTCTTCAATATTATTCAGACCACTTTCTATAATTGTAAGAGTACCTGGTGACAATTTAAGATTATAATTTCGAGATTCTCCACCTGTCAAGAAGATAGGATAGACACCAGGTGCCGATCCCTCTGTGGCATCTGTATATGCAACGGGTAGTTCACCAATATCTTCGAGTGTTTCATCATAAACCAATCCTTCCATCGTAAGTGTGAACTGTGGGATCTCCTCTCCATACACAATGGTGACATCCTCAACACCAATAGATAGTTCAGCCTTATTAACGACAAATTGTCTCATCTGTCCCATTACTTCCATTGGTGTGCCGGATTGTTGATAGGAAGCCCCGATTGTAGCTTCTCCGGCTCCTACAATAGTGAGTATGGAACCATCAAGGCGTGCTACATCAGAATTTGATGTTTCATAAACAAAGGAATAGCCTTCCGGAGCATAATCCGCAAGATTCACCGGTGCATCGCCATATTTTACCGAAGGCAACGTAGAGAGATATAAAAGGTCGTCACTTATATTCAGGAATTCCTTCCAGACAGGATCCAGCCAATAGTGAACCAAATTACCTTTTGTCACCACCAACTGACACGTCTCCTTATTGACACCGTCAAAAGTGTCATTATTTATTTCCGGAGGAGTGGGATTTAGGCTATAAATTTTAGAAAGATTTGTGCAACCATTGAAACCGCTGTTTCCTATAGATTTCAAGTTAGGGCCCAAAGTAACCGTCTCCAATGAGCTGCAACCGGAGAAAGCTTCATCTCCGATTGAAGTGACGGAATCGGGGATGGTGATGTTCAACAAAGCATTACAGCCGTAGAATAGGTATTCTCCAAGGTTCGTGACATGGTTTCCGATTGTCACATCAGTAAGATTTTTCAGAGTTGCAAACGGAGAACACCTATAAGATGTAGCGGAAGAATATGATAAATTCCTTCCCAAATAAATTTTCTCCAAAGGACAAGAACTGAACAAACAAGTATAGGAATTATAACCCAATTCCAATGTACTATCTCCATCTTCTATTGTTAATTCAGCTAAAGAGGTACATCCATCGAAAGCATTATATCCGATTGAAGAGACGGAATTAGGGATTGTAATATTATTCAAAGCAGAGCAGCCATAGAAAGTAGAACTACCGATTGAAGAGATAGAATTGGGGATTATAATATTTTTCAAAGCAGAGCAGCCATAGAACGTATAATCTTCAATTGAAGTGACCGAATTAGGGATTGTAATATTATTCAATGCAGAGCAGTCCCTGAAAGCAGAACTACCGATTGAAGAGATAGAATTGGGGATTATAATATTATTCAAAGCAGAGCATCCATCGAACGTATAAGATTCGATTGAAGTGACGGAATTGGGTATCGTAATATTGGTCAAAGCAGAGCACCCACTGAAAGCAGAACTACCGATTGAAGTGACCGAATTGGGAATTGTAATATTGGTCAAAGCAGAGCACCCACTGAAAGCAGAACTACCAATTGAAGTGACGGAATTATGGATTGTTACACTTTTAAGGCTGTTGCATCCAATGAATGAGTAATCATTTATTGTCGTAAAGGAAGATGGAACAATGAGATCGTTTAGTTCATCTTCATTTAAAAATAAATGATGGGCATAGTATAGTGGATTTGAGGTACTACGGAAAAAAGTAATTTTACACCAAGCCTCCAAATCAGAAATATAAACTGCAGTCAGACCCTTACACCCATCGAACGCATAATCTCTAATTGAAGTGACCGAATTGGGGATTGTGATGCTGGTCAATGCACTGCATTTATAGAAAGCTTCGTAACCAATTGAGGTTACAGAATTGGGGATTGTGATGTCCGTCAAACTGCTGCAATCATAAAAAAGATAACTTCCAAGGTTTCTGACTTGATTTCCGATTGTCACATCAGTAAGATTTGTTTGATTTGCAAAGGGTGAGTACCCGTCAGAAGAACCTGTTGAATATGATAAATTCCTTCCTAAATAAATTTTCTCCAAAGGACAAGAACTGAACAGACCAGTACTATAATCATAATAGGAACCGGAACCGGGATTATACCCTAATTTCAAAGTACTACTCCCGTCTTCTAAAATTAATCCAAATAAAGAGGAGGATCCATAGAACGCAAGGTCGCAGATTTCTGTGACTGAAGCAGGGATTGAAATGAATCTTAGTAATTTATTCGAACTCAATGCGTATGAATCAATGGATTTAGCTGTTGCCGGTAAAATTAAAAATTCGAGATTCTTACATTCCGAAAGAAAATAACTTCCAAACACGTCGGTAGCTGTTTTAAGATTATCCCTATAGGTTTGCCCTCCTTCCACAATTTTTACATCTGACAAATCCAGTACTTTCAACTGATTCATGCGATTAAGTGTCATCACGTCTGTGCCGTTAATCTCTCCTGTTATTTTCAAGGATATGACTCTTTGAATATCTTGCAACCCTAAGCTGTTGAATAATTCACCGGCTGACGGTAATGTAACGATCTTAAATAATTCTGATTCAGAAGAAACATAAAATGAATTTAGTCTCCAATTTGAATAGGGAATAAAAGAAAATCCGGGGGAAGAAGTCAATTGTTCAAGGAAGTCACCTTCACTCCAATATGCTGAAGCGATATTATCATTGCTGTTTAGTATGACTTCTTTTCCAGATTCACTTAAGAAACCTCTATTGTCATTATACAAAACATTTTGTACAGAAACCGGAGAGGTCATCCATCGAGAGGGAACATATTTCTTATCGTCCTGAAGATAGAAGATATGATTGAATTTGCTCCAATCTTCGGTGTCAAGGATATCTAAAGTTTTTTCAGGCGAATTGAGAATAAAAAGGTTTGCGGTGGAATATACATCTGCAAAAATATTAAAATCACTATTAATTTTAATAAAAGAATCTCCCGGATTGTAAAAAATAGATTCAATGTTAGTACAGTCTGAGAAAGCATAATGTCCTATTGAAGTGACAGAATTCCCAAGTGTTACTGTAGTAATAGAACTACACTCATAGAAAGAATAATCTCCAATTGAAGTGACGGAATTGGGGATTGTAATGCCGGTCAAAGCAGAGCATCCATAGAAAGCATAATCTTCTATTGAAGTGACGGAATTGGGGATTGTAATGCCGGTCAAAGCAGAGCATCCATAGAAAGCATAATCTTCTATTGAAGTGACGGAATTAGGTATTGTGATATTGGTCAAAGCACTGCATTTGTAAAATAGATGTCTTCCTATTCCTGTAACTTGATTCCCTATTGAGACATCTTTTAGCTTTTTCTGATTTGCAAACGGTGCATAACCACCCGAATAACCGGAATAATAAGATAAATCTCTACCTAAATAAATTTTCTCCAAAGGACAAGAACTGAACAATCCATTAGATGATGAATTATCTCCTAATTTCAAAGTACTCTCTCCATCTTCCATTGTTAATTCAGCTAAAGAGGTACATCCATCGAAAGCAGAATTTCCTATGGAAGTGACAGAGCCGGGGATTGTAATGCTTGTCAAAGCACTGCAGCCTGAGAAAGCAGAAATTCCGATAGAAGTGACGGAATTGGGTATTGTGATGCTCTTCAAAGCAATACATCCGTTGAATAGATATTCTCCAAGGTTTGTGACTTGATTTCCGATTGTCACATCAGTAAGATTTTTCAGATTTTCAAACGGAGGGTGCCTATAATAAGATGTACCGGAAGGATAGGATAAATTCCTTCCCAAATAAATTTTCTCCAAAGGGCAAGAACTAAATAATCCACTTAATAATCCATTATAAGATATCGAATTAAATCCTAATTCTAATATTTTGTCCCCATCTTCTATTGTTAATTCAGCTAAAGAGGTACATCTATCAAAAGCATCGTTTTCGATTGATGTGACGGAATTGGGGATTGTGATGCTTGTCAAAGTAGAGCATTTGTAAAAAAGATAACTTCCAAGGTTTGTGACTTGATTTCCGATTGTCACATCAGTAAGATTTGTTTGATTTGCAAAGGGTGAATAACCGTCATAAGAATATGTTGAATAAGATAAATTCCTTCCTAAATAAATTTTCTCCAAAGGACAAGAACTGAACAATCCATTTTTAGAAGACGAATTATAACCCAATTCCAATGTACTATCTCCATCTTCTAAAGTTAATTCAGCTAAAGAGGTACATCCATCGAAAGTAGAATATCCAATTGATGTAACGGAATTAGGTATTGTTATGCTCGTCAAGGCAGAGCAGCCATAGAAGGCATTATTCCCTATTGAAGCGACAGAATAGGTTTGGGAGTTGTATGTTACACTCTCGGGTATGATTAGATCGCCGGATACATAATTCTGGTTCGAACTGGAAGAGTAGGAATAATAAGTTACCTCAGCTGTATGGGTGTATGAGTCAAGATTGTAGTATAAATCTCCAATCTTTGTAGAAGCAAATGTAGGAATCACTACAAATAGAAACACGATTGCCACAATGAACTTGTCTAAATATTTTTGAAAAATATGTTTCATAATTATTTTACCACTATACTTTCCTTGTTGGCGATTAGGTTATAAAAAAGAAAGACGTAAGAGTCTGTACTTTTGCTCATTACGCCAATTGAGGCACTCGCATTGCCCGGTTCAGTAGAAGAGTAACGTAAAAGTCCCCGTCTGTATGATAAAGTTTATAGAATCTTCTCAGATTCCATAGATTAAAAATCATACCACGAAGGCATTAACCGTTGCTAATCCTTGACTGAACAAATGAATTTGTGAGATTCCAATTGGTCAAGAATAAGCGAAGTAAACGCTTTCTATATTATGTCCGCACACCTTCCCGCTGACCCATATCGAACTTCGACGGCCGGTATGCAAAGCAAAATTAATAAAATTTTTTGGTTTAAGAGGTGCCTCTTTGTAAAAATACCACTTGTATGGAAAATCAATGATTCGACATGATAATCTTTATTCACTTACTATTTTCGAAATATCTGAATGCTTCAAAGCAATATTAAAAATAAACCCCTTCCTGATAGACAAGAAGGGGAAATGTGAGGGGATTTAATGAATAGGGCCTCTTATTACTATCGATTAGGTGAAGCAACGGGCCTTATAGATAAACCGTCTGATCTATTTGCACCCCCGATAATTTTATAGCTTGGCTCATTTTCTTTTTCATCATAAAATAAAGATAATCGATACGTGCAATTATCTTTCAACTTTTCATTAATCATATTATAGGCTGTCGCTTCCGGAGATGGGGTAGAGGTCCAATACTGGCCCAAATTTTGCAAACCGGACATAGGGAACTGATTCTTACCATCGACAGGATCTCCTACAATACCGGCCAATGGAAGCATTATGGACATCCCGTTTGGTCCGGTTACTTTAAAATAGTAGGAATATCCACTATGATGGAACCCTGAACGATCTACTTTTTCAAGTTCCCACTTACAATATTTAACTAATTCTTCCATTTCTTCTTTTGTCGGTATTCTCCACGGTCCACCCCAATTATATTTTGCGGCATCATATCTGCCATTCCCGGATATATCAGTATTTAAACCTATGTTTCCTTCATTTTCTTTTGGCCTAATAATTTTTTCTGTTGTGCTCCCCCAACTATAGTATTCACCGAATTCTTTGTCGTTAGCTGCCCCTACATTTCTGGTGGCCCATAAAGTACCGCTGGGCAAGCCTAGATCAATACCTGTCTTCCCCGATATAGAGTGCCTGAAGCGGCTGTTGGTTGAAGAAGACTGAGCCATACCAACATTTAGAAAAAATAAGCAAGAAACAAATAGAAGGAACTTTAAAGATTTCATAAGCTTCATATGTTTGATTTTTTGAAAGGATCGGCAACAAGTTTTTTCTCCGTCAATGGATTTCTGTGTCACTTATTAAGCCTTCCGCTTTATTGCAAAATTAATTATAAAGGGTGATAAAATCAAAAACTCGGTAAAGCCCTTATGATTCTAAAACTGTAAACCGATTCAGTTCAATGTAAGTAAAATGTAAGGTGATTTAGTTCACCAATGAATATGTTGTAAATAAGTTTAGTTTAACCCTCTCAAACCTGTAAACATTTTTCAGTGATAGTCAGTAGAATTAATTATTTAACTTTTATTATGACTTTATTTACAACTTATAAGTTGTGAGAAATGTTTGTAATATGTAACTTAGCGGAAAATTTTGGTAGATGAATTTTGACGATATAACAGGGAATGGTTATCTATGGGCTGTCAAGTATGATAATGAACCGGATAATGAGTTGCATCGGGTGTTTTCTGAATGGAATAATCCCTTATGGTTAGACGCTTTCTTTACTAAACATTTTCAGGACCTTAATAATTATTTCAAAGTCACATCAATAGAACAAGCAATAGACGATACTATCGAAGATGCAGACAAACTACAAGCGGTATTTTTAGACTTTGAAGGAGAACCGGAAGACTTAGAAAGACTTTTCAAACCTTTGGATAATACTGTAACCTATCCGAAGGAAATGGAAAAAATGAAAGCGAGGGGAGAAAAAGTTAATAGTCATGATTCCTGGCTGCGTATATATGCCATTCGTCTAACCGATGGGAAATACATTATAACTGGAGGTACGATTAAACTAACTCGGGAAATGAAAGACCGGGAACATACCCAAAACGAATTGGTTAAAATAGATAGAGTCAGGAGGTTCCTTATTGAAGAGGGGATTATTGATGATGAAGGATTTATTGACTATTTAGCTGAGATAAGTTGATATGGATAATGTATTAGAAAAATTAAAACAACATCAGTCAGACACACCTTCTAAATGGAGGGAAGAGGCTGAATTTCGTCGTGCCAATAAGTCATGGATCAGAAGATCTCAGAAAATAGCGGTAAAGATTCTTTCCAAAATGAGAGAATCCGGAATTTCTCAGACAGAACTTGCCCATAAAATGGGATGTTCCCAACAATATGTTTCCAAAATCCTCAAAGGCCAAGAAAACCTGTCTTTAGAGACCATCTCTAAAATTGAGGATTCCTTAGGTCTATCACTTTTAATTATTTAATTCATTTCCAAACACTTCTCACTTTAAGAATATTTCTTCTGTATTCTTGTTTGTAATAGTTTTTGTTAGTTGAGTTATTTCGCTGGATATTATTTTATATAATTATTATATTTATAAATAATAGGTAGGAATGAAAAAATTTATTAAGACTATTTAGTCACCCATTAGAATCAAGGAAATTTATTCATTAGGCTTGACTTCCGCTGGTTTTTATTTAATTTTCATTTTTATGGTTTATAAGATAGTGGTTACAAAACTGAAATAAAGTGTATTGATTGAATTTTAAATTAATGATTATATCTATACTTATCAATAAGTACAAAATTTTCTTTGAATCTTATTTGTAAATTCGATAATTAGAAGCGTAATCGCATCTCAAAAGGCTTCTTTTTTAGTAGTTTTTAGAGAATTGAAATAATGAAGACGAGTTTTTATTTCTTTTTGTGGATCATCATCTACCCATTGTTGGGATTGATACATAGCCCTTGGATCTATCAGAACTCATTTATAGTTGCTTTGTTTATTGTTTGGGGTCTTTCTTGGATTCTAAACCGAAATATGCCGGATACGCTTAGGTATGAAAGAGTTTCCGATATCTCTATCATTCTTGAGGAAGTTTTTACCGGAAATGTAAAAGCTGTTATGCGAAGATTTTCCCGAATGGTGACCATTGAGTTTATTACTGCCATTTATCTTGGAGTTGCTTTCGTTTTTGTACTTTTCTCAATGGTCAGAGGTAGTGCTGATGATTGGATAGCTTTGCTGATATTTGGTTTCTTTGCCTTCGGAGCGATTTCAAGAGCCGTAAAGCTGAATCAGGTGTATCAACTGATTAAGCATAATCCTTCGCGGGATGAATGTATAAAGGCTGTGGAAGATACTTTCAGAGTTGATTATGCAGGATATTATAATTCCAGAATCCACACAACAGTCGAAGCCATGCTCCCTCCACAACCCAAGCATTTCAAAGCCTTTCAGATATTTTCATTGATCATTGCTATTATATGTGCGTTGTTTGGGTTGTTTTATCTGATTATGTCAATCATTTTATTGGCAGAAAATAGGAGTGCCGAGGCAATTTCCGGGGGAATAATGTATTTCCTTTATGGTTCATTAGCTGCATATTTTGGAATCAAGGATTCTGTAGCCTGTATCAATTATTTTAAAAGAGGAAAGAAACCAGTCAATTTATAACATATTTTTTTGTAAAGTATAAACATCTATATCAGAAACGAGGAGGGAGACGTAAAATAGAGGTGACAACGGACAATTACCGATGTCACCTCGTAGTATATAGTTGGAATGAATAAGAGTATATGTAATTATTGTCCAAGTTGAAGATAATACTCATCATCTACAGGTTCTAACCATATATTTGATGAATTTTCTCCTTCTATTTCGAATGCCAAATGTGAAAACCAATTGTCTTTCTGAGCGCCATGCCAATGTTTTACATTTGCCGGAATGTGAATAACAGTGCCGGGAAGGATTTCAACAGCCGGTTTACCTTCTTCCTGATACCAGCCTCTACCGGCAACTCCAACAAGGACTTGTCCACCTCCATTATCGGCTTTGTGAATATGCCAATTGTTGCGTACACTGGGTTCAAAAGTTACATTAAAGAAAGTAACCTTTTCATTCGAAAGTGGGGCAAGATATGAATTGCCGGTAAAATATTGTGAAAAAGGATTAGGATCACCGATAGGGAAAATCATTTTCTTTTGATGCTCAGTTTTAGCATCAATTTCTGTAATATCATCATTCCATACTTCTTTAGCCAATCGGAATGCAGCCCAGGCTTTCGGCCAGCCGGCATAAAATGCAATATGAGTGATAATTTCAGAAATCTCTGTTCGAGTTATTCCATTCTTCTTTGCTGTCTGAAGATGATAGGTAAGAGAAGAGTCGGTGATTCCTTGAGAAATGAGGGAAGTTATGGTGACAATACTTCTGTCTCTTAACGAAAGTAGATCATTTCTGCTCCAAACTTCTCCGAAAAGGATATCATCATTCAGATGAGCAAATTCAGGAGCAAAATCACCTAACTGATCTCTGCCCGCTGTCTGAATTATTTTTTGCTGTGCCATAATATTTGATGATAGAAGTAAAAAAAGCAAAATACTTACAATATTTTTGTTCATCTTCTCAACTTTATTTTATTAACGTTTTTCTCCCTTCAATTATATATAGACCGGATTCTAATGGCCTTTGGGTGACTATCTTCCCGCTTAGATCAAAGACTTTATCCTTATGAATTTCAGAAGCCTTTATTTCATTTATACTTGCATCATCGCCAAGTGACAAAATAACTTCTACCGGATTTCCGGAAAGGAACTCTTTTATTTCAGAAGTCGTCATATTGTCAAGCGTACCAAGTTTAGTATAGGCCCAAGTGTTAGATCCATAGAATATACATAGCACATTTCCTACATAAAGCATTATATCTCCCGATTTGGCAGTCTGACTTACATCAGAAGTGGATAGTGAATGAGGAAGGTTCCCAATTTTTTCAAAACCTCCGTTCTCTGTCATTGACAAGCTAATCGGGCCCTTTTCAAGGAGAGAAAACAGATCCGCAGTTGCTTCGTTGTTGACCAAAGTGGCTGTTTTAGTCAAGCCATTTGCCGTGAGATAAAGTTTTGTTTGGGAACTTGCAGAAATTGAAACCATTAGAATAACAAAAAATATAAGTTTTACTTTCATATCTGAACAATTAGTTTTCTCCGTTCACCCACCGGTTGAAGAATGTTATAATCCATAGAAAGGAATTTTCTTCATATAGTCATAGAGGCTGATATACCAGTAGCTTCTATATAGAAGCTCTTTTTATGGATTTGCAAATTTAACTTAATTGAAGGGAATGACAATTACCAATTTTATTGATTTTCTTACCATTTTTAAAGATTCTTTTCCAATGAGAATAATTAAGTTTATTTTTGCAATCCAATGAAAATTTTAAGATGGAAAAAATAACTCTCGATTCACTGAAAACCTATAATGACCTTTATGGCCTTAAAACTACTCACCCTCTAATAGGGGTGCTCGATATAAAATATGCCACAAATATTGTGAATCATATAGAAATGAAATATGAGGTCTTTGCCTTGTATCTAAAAAATGGAACGCAATGTTCATTGAAATATGGAAGAAAAAGCTATGACTATCAGGAAGGGACAATCGTGAGTTTCGCTCCCGGGCAGGTGGTGACACTTGATGATGAAAAAGATGAATTAGGACCCGACGTTATTGGACTCATGTTTCATCCTGACTTAATTTATGGCACTCCTTTAGCTTCAAAGATTAAGGAATTTGAATTTTTCGGGTATTCTCAGACTGAATCCCTTCACCTTTCAAATAAAGAGAGGGATATTTTTAATTTTTTCCTTAATCTTATTCGAGAAGAACTGGAAAGACCCATTGACAATCATACTGCAGCTGTGTTGTCAGCTCATATTCAACTGCTGCTCGAACATCTTGACCGATTCTACGACCGTCAGTTTATCACTCGTCATAAGGTCAACTCTGACATTGTTTCACAATTTCAGCAGGCTCTCAGAGATTATTTCGCAAAAAATGAACTTATAACCATTCCTAATGTAGGTTTCTTTGCTGAAAAAGCTTCCCTTTCTACAGGATATTTCAGTAGTCTTATAAAGAAAGAAACAGGAATGACTCCTAAAGAATTAATTTCTCTTCAACTTATTGATGAAGCAAAGCGTAGACTTGTAGAAACAAGTAAGGATATAAGTTCAATCGCTTATAGCCTTGGGTTTGATTATCCGGCCCATTTCTCACGATTATTTAAGAAGGCGACAGGACTCACACCAACTGAATACAGGATTAAAGTAAACTAAATTCATTTCAAGACATGACTATTGAAGAATTTAAGGAATATGTAAAGTCGGGGAAATCTTTGGATACACCGGCAATATTTGAAGTGTTAAACCGACAGAGTGACGAAGCTCGTAAAATTACTTTTAAACTCAACGGTTCATATCATTCAATGACTGAAATAAGGGAATTGTTATCTGAACTTTTCGGATATAAAGTGCCGGAAAGCCTAAGAGTTTTCCCACCGTTCTATACGGACTTTGGAAGAAATATCCATATCGGTGAAAATGTGTTCATAAATGCTTGTTGCCAATTTCAGGATCAAGGTGGGATTTGGATAGGAGACGGATGTCTGATTGGACATAACGTAGTTTTCGCTACTCTGAACCATGACCTGGAGCCGGAGAGAAGACAAGTCTGTATCCCCAATAGTATTGAATTAGGGAAGAATGTCTGGGTAGGATCCAATGCCACCATACTGTCAGGAGTGAAGATAGGTGATAATGCAGTTGTAGCAGCCGGTGCTGTTGTTCATAAAGATGTTGAAGCCAATTCCATAGTAGGTGGCGTTCCTGCTAAATTCATTAAATGGATAAAATGATATTCTTTACGAATGTAGCAGGAAAAAATATAAGCTTTAAAAAGAATTATTTTATAGAGATGTCGAATCCGGCCATTCTGACAGCTTCTGTGATTTTGTCATCCTCAATCGCTCCCGAGACGGTTGCGAGCCCACTTGAAAGATCCACTTCAACAGTGTCGATTCCCTGAATTCCTGAAATAGCCTTCTCTACAGAAGCCTTGCAATGGGAACAATTCATTCCCTGGATTTTATAAATTCTTGTCATATCGTTTTGTGATAAGTTTTTGAATCGAAGTTTTGATATAAATTTCTTTACGAAAGAAAAAAGGAGTAACAATCCTAATGCAATAGAACAGGCGGTTTCAAACCAACCCATGTGCATATGAGTATTGTGACTGTCTGTAACCGCATTTATTGTAAACCAAGATGCAGGCATCAGAAAGTCTATCAGTAAACCAAAGGCTATCGCCGTTATAATTACGGAAGAAACATAAATAGCAGTCGCTTTTCTTCCCTGGGTTTTGTCAAGGATAAGAATGGAAGCAAAATTTGCAGCGGGGCCGGCCATAAGCATTACAAAAGCCACTCCTGGAGATAAGCCTTTCAGCATTAATGACATGGCTATGGGAATGGATCCGGTTGCACATATATACATAGGCACTGCAATCAATACAACTGCTATCATTGCCACTAAAGGATATTGGCGCAACCCCACAAAAAAGGAATCAGGCACAAAGATCGTTATCAAGGTAGCTATTACAAGACCAAATAAGAGCCATTTTCCCATAGAGTCAATCATGTCGAAGAAACCATATCTAACTGATTCTTTCAGTTTATTGAAAAGTGATTTCTTTTTCGTCTTACCTTCTGAAGGCACAGAATGAGAGGTATTGACTTCTTTATCAGGAGCTAATTTTCCTACAGCAATTCCTCCAAAAAAAGCTCCGGATAAAGCAGCTATTGGTCTGATCAATGCGAATGGTAAACCTAACAATGAATAGGTTGCAGCAATTGAATCAACCCCGGTTTGAGGGGTAGCTATAAGGAAAGATGTTGTAGCAGCTTTTGATGCTCCTTGACGCCGTAAAGATACAGCAGTCGGCAATACCCCACAGGAACAAAGAGGTAATGGAATACCAATGGCAGCTGCCTTAATTACAGATTTCCATCCGTTACCGGAAAGATGACGTGCCAAGGTCTCTTCTTTAATAAATACATGTAATAAGCCGGCTATTAAAAACCCTAATAAGACATAGGGAGACATCTCATTAAGAATATGAAGAAATGAATGTAGAACTTGTTGGTATGCCATAATACTTATATCTGAGATCCTATTAATTTAGAGGAAGAGTTAGCCACAACAATGGCATTTATTATCCTCTTGAAAATTATTTATCGGTAGTTCAAAGATATTTTGCAGAAGATCTAAAGCTTCCTTTATTTTGGAATGATTAAGGGTGTAATCTCCTTTTCTGTTTTTCAACTCAATCAGACCGGCAGATTTCAATTCCTTTATATGCTGTGACACTGTAGATTGTGACATATCAAACATCTCAACAAATGTCCCGCATTTACATCCACATTTACAATTTTTACCTTCGCAATTTTCACCACAACAGCATGGATGGTTGCCATGAGGACACCGGCAATTATCCATTAATGCTCTTATAATGGAGATGCGTAAAGGATGGGAAAGTGCCTTCAAATATTTAGCAAGCACTATATCTTTTTCTTTGAAATCCAATTTATTAATTTTTAATATTTATCGCAAAATTACGATAAATATTTTATATAAGCAAATTACGATAAAAAATATTCTGTTGTAGAGGTGAATATTCCGAAGGAAGAAATATTGGCAGTAAATGCCTCATTCTTATTATTAAATATTCATTCTTGTGTTAATAATAGAAAATTTAGTAATTTAGCAAGACTCTCAATTGGAAAAATTAAATACTTTAAAATATGAATAAAAGGTTTTTCTCTTCGATTCTATCCTTTTTACTTTTCGGGGTATTTGGAATAACAGCACAGAAATCAACTCTTGACGGCAGCTGGGAAGGTAAACTAATAATAAACCCGGAAATGGGATTAAGATTAGTGGTTAATGTCACCGGCTCTTCAGGAGAAGAAGCCGTTGTAACAATGGATTCTCCGGATCAAGGTGCATATGGTATTCCAATGCAAATTGATTTTTTAAGTGCCGATTCATTGAGTGTAGCCGTACCGCAATTAATGCTTAAATACAAAGGGAGATTAGACGGAGACTCTATAAAAGGAGATTTTTCTCAAGGTCCCTTGAACCTTCCGTTAACGTTGAAACCAAAGATTACTACTTTGAATCGTCCTCAGACTCCTCAACCGCCGTTCCCATATAATACGGAAGAAGTGACATTTCATTCTGCCTTAGATAATGCGGGTCTCTATGGCACGCTGACATTGCCGGGAGAGAATATAAGCGCGACACCCGTAGTTTTGTTAATCAGCGGAAGTGGTACCCAAAATCGGGATGAAGAAATTTTTGAGCATAAACCGTTTGCGGTCATTGCTGACTATCTTGCCCGCAATGGAATCGCTTCTTTAAGGTATGATGACAGAGGTTTTGATAAATCAACCGGTCTCTCTCCAAATCCGACCACTTTTGAAAACAGTATGGATGCATTAGGAGGAATAAAATTTTTAAAAGGAAAGGGCTTTTCAAAAATAGGAATTATAGGACATAGCGAAGGAGGCCTCATTGCTGATAAGGTTGCTAATATGGGCAACCTTATTGATTTTATAGTAGAAATAGGAGGGCCTACTTTGCCGGGAGATAGTATCTTGATTTTTCAAAATGAATTCTTGTTGAAGGAAGGAGGAGTGCCAAGTGAATATGTAGCTATGTATATTGATGCCATGAGAGGCATGTTTGAAGGTCAAAAAGATACAAATCCAATAGAATTTGATGAAAACAATTATGCTATCTTTTCACCGGAAAATCTTTCAAATCCGGTTTTAGCACCACTTGCAAAAAATTTACGAGAGAATTTCTCAGAATTGGCTCCATGGATTAGATATTTTATCAATTACGAACCTATTTCTGACCTAAAAAATATTTCTGTGCCGATCCTGATGCTATACGGAGAAAATGATACACAGGTTCCTCCATCATTAAATGTCCCTGTTTCGCTTGAAAATATTCCGGATATAAAAGTAAAAGTTTATCCTGAATTAAATCATCTTATGCAACACTCTAAAACAGGGAAAATCACTGAATATGCCGAGATAGAGGAAACAATCTCTCCGGATGTTTTACAGGATATAAAGGAATTCATTTTGTCAATTCCATAATCGGAATAATAAAATTGCATGATTATTCTTATGATGTTAATTTTGTATGGAAAAAAAATACTGAATTGGAAACGAAACTGAAAGAAATACTCTCAAACGTAGTGACCCGTTTATCTGAGATAAATAAAAACGAATTGCTTCATACGAGGGAGTGCCCCAAAGGACTACCCTCGTTGCTAAACATACAGAAGACGATTAAAATTTTGTGGCAGCTGATATTTCCCGACCTATATAATCAATCAACCAAGATGATAAATACAGATTACCGGGTCGGCTATAAATGTGAGATGTTGTTTGAGTTGCTTCAAAAGGAGATAGCTGTGGGCTTGGGTTGCAACAGCAGCCACTTTAATGAAGAGTCAAGGGTCAATGATAATCCCTATAAAAAGGCTACAGAAATAATAGAATATTTGCCGGAGCTAAAAAGGAAATTATACACTGATATCTCGGCTATAATGCGAAAAGATCCGGCTGCCGGAAATGAGATTGAAATAATCTTGTGTTATCCGGTTATCAAAGCCATGCTGCATTACAGGTTTGCACATTTATTATTTGAAATGAAGATTCCGTTCTTGCCCAGGATAATCTCCGAGTTAGCCCATTCGGAAACGGGAGTTGACATACATCCGGGGGCCAAAATAGATGATTATTTCGCTATAGACCATGGCACCGGAGTTGTGATAGGAGAGACAAGTGTAATCGGAAAAAATGTTACAATCTATCAAGGAGTGACATTGGGGGCAAAGAGTTTTAGCTACGATGATCAGGGGCTTCCGCTAAATATAGCCCGGCATCCTATCATAGAAGATAATGTGACAATTTATTCCAATGCTTCAATATTGGGAAGAATCACAATCGGACACGATTCGATAATTGGAGGTAATGTATGGGTTACGGAAGATGTTAAACCCTATTCCAGGATTATTCAAGGAATGACACGGAGCGAGAACTTTACAGACGGAGCAGGAATTTAAAAATTTTTAAAATATCAAACTTATGAAGATTGCAGAAAATTTGACTCAATTGATAGGTAATACGCCATTGCTTGAGGTTAACAGGATTGAAAAGCTTGAAAACCTTAAGGCACGACTTCTTGTAAAGCTGGAAAGTTTTAATCCCGGTGGCAGCGTAAAGGATAGAATAGCCTTGGCGATGATTGAGGATGCTGAAAAGAAAGGGATACTCCGTCCTGAATCAGTCATTATCGAGCCGACTTCCGGCAACACGGGAATCGGACTTGCATGGGTAGCGAAAATCAAGGGATACAGATTGATTCTTACAATGCCGGAGACGATGAGTATGGAGCGTCGTAATCTTTTGAGAGCCTTAGGAGCTGAATTGGAGTTGACACCGGGTGGCGAAGGTATGAAAGGCGCGATAAGAAAAGCTGAAGAGTTAAAGAATAATATTTCAGGTGCAATCATACTTCAGCAATTTGAGAATGAAGCTAATCCGTTGGTACATTATCGCACCACAGGTCCGGAAATATGGAAAGATACGGATGGAGAAGTTGACTTCTTAGTTGGGGGAGTAGGAACAGGCGGAACAGTAAGCGGTACGGGTAAATATTTGAAAGAGAGGAAACCTACGGTGCAAGTTATAGCAGTTGAGCCGGCAACATCAGCAGTTTTATCAGGAGAACCCTCAGGAGCCCATAAAATTCAAGGTATCGGTGCCGGGTTTGTACCTAAAAACTTTGATCCTGAAGTAGTTGACAGGATAGTTAAAGTGTCTGATTCAGAAGCAGTCGGAGCATCACGCGAACTGGCGAGAGAAGAGGGCGTTCTTGTGGGTATATCATCCGGGGCAGCCTTTCATGTGGCATTGCAGCTTGCCAAAGATGAGAGCAATGCCGGCAAAACTATAGTAGCTATCCTTCCGGACACGGGAGAGCGTTACCTTTCAACAATTTTATACTCTTTTGACACATATCCGGCTTAATCTTACAAATCTCCTCAATCATATAAAATAGCCGACTGAAAATTTTACGATTCTCAGTCGGCTATTTTTATTATGGGGAGTGTCCTATCTCAATTTGACACTCCCTCATGGAAGTAATTAGTCTTCTTTGCGGAGATTCTTCTCGTTTAGCTCCGGGTCAACACCCCATTGCTGTTGAGAGAGACGCTTATAGTTGTTGTAGCGCCAGCGGGCATTATCTTCAGCAGCTTTGAAAAGCTCTTCAGCTTCTGCCGGTTGCATCTTGAATAGGGATGCAAAACGAACCTCGCCTTTGAGATAATCCTGGAATTTGCTCCAATCCGGTTCTTTACTGTCGAGAGTGAAAGGATTAACCCCGCTCTTTTCATTGTCAGGATTGTATCTCCAAAGTTGCCAGTAACCACATTCTACAGCCTTTCTCTCTTCTTCCTGAGCGCGTCCCATACCGGCTTTGATACCATGGTTGATACAAGGAGCATAAGCTATTACGAGAGATGGTCCATCATATGCTTCTGCCTCACGAAGAGCCTTAAGAGTCTGGGCATTGTCAGCACCCATGGCAATCTGAGCTACATAAACGTAACCATAGGTGGTTGCCATAAGGCCTAAATCTTTCTTACGAATCCTCTTTCCTGCAGCAGCAAATTTTGCGATAGCAGCTATAGGAGTAGATTTAGATGACTGACCTCCGGTGTTGGAGTAAACCTCAGTGTCAAGCACGAGGATATTTACGTTCTTACCTGATGCAATTACATGGTCGAGACCGCCATAACCGATATCATAGCTGGCACCGTCACCACCAATGATCCATTGGCTGCGTTTGGTCAGATAATTCTTCAGCTCTACAACTTTCTTACAGAGATCGCAACCGCAAGCTTGGGCTTCAGCAACAAATTTCTGACCGGCTTCACGGCTCTTGTCGCCATCTTCCTTGACATCAAGCCATGCTTTAGCAGCAGCCTTGATGCTTTCAGAACATTCGGTACATTTCTCTATCTTATCGCAAAGATCTTCGAGACGAGCCCTCATTTTCTCGTAAGCGACATGCATGCCAAGACCAAATTCGCAGAAGTCTTCGAAGAGTGAGTTGGCCCATGCAGGTCCGTGTCCCTTATCATTTGTGCAATAAGGAGTAGAGGGCACTGAACCGGAATAGATAGAGCTACAACCGGTAGCATTTGCCACTATCTCATGGTCGCCATAAAGTTGGGTGATGAGCTTCACATATGGAGTCTCGCCGCAACCTGAGCAAGCACCTGAGAACTCAAATAGAGGAGTAGCGAACTGACTGTTCTTGACATTTGCACGAACATCCACGAGGTTTTGTTTGGAAGCAACCTCTTTGACGCAATAATCCCAATTTTTCTGTTGAGCAAGCTGGCTCTCCTCGTGTTTCATAACGAGAGCTTTTTCACCCTTCTTGCCCGGACAAACGTCTACGCAATTGCCACAACCCAGACAGTCAAGAACATCAACCTGCTGCACGAATCTCATGCCGGCCATAGTTTTGCCGATAGCGGGGAGAGAATGATCTTCTCCAAATGGAGCTTTTGCCATCTCTTCGGGAGTCAGCACGAAAGGACGAATAGCAGCGTGTGGACAAACGTATGCACACTTGTTACATTGGATACAGTTGTCAGGTAGCCATTCCGGAACGAAAGCAGCCACACCACGTTTTTCGAATGCGGCAGTGCCTTGATGCCAAGTTCCGTCGGCATTATCTTTGAAGGCTGACACTTTCAGAAGGTCGCCGTCTTGAGCATTGATCGGGAATACTACATTGCTGATAAATTCGGGCACATCCTTCTTAGCTTCAACGTCGTCGGATAGATTTGCCCAAGCGGGATCAACATCAAGTTTCTTATATTCATTGCCACGGTCAACAGCGGCATAGTTCATGTTTACAATATTCTCACCTTTCTTGCCATAACTCTTGACAATGAATTTCTTCATTTGTTCCACTGCAAGATCCACCGGGATTACTTCAGTGATACGGAAGAAAGCGCTCTGCAAGATTGTGTTTGTACGGTTGCCAAGACCGATTTCCTGAGCAATCTTGGAAGCATCCATATAGTAGACGGTGATATTGTTTTTTGCGAAAAGTTTCTTCACTTTGTTAGGAAGATTCTTGGCAAGCTCGTCACCCTCCCAGATAGTGTTGAGAAGGAAAGTGCCGTTTGGTTGGAGGCCGCGGCAAACATCATACATTTGCAGATAAGCCTGAACATGGCAAGCCACAAAATTAGGAGTATTTACAAGATAAGTGCTCCTGATCGGTTCGTCACCGAAACGTAGATGAGAGCAAGTGAAACCTCCTGATTTCTTAGAGTCGTAGGCGAAATAAGCCTGACAATATTTATTTGTATTGTCACCGATAATCTTCACTGAGTTTTTGTTGGCTCCAACAGTTCCGTCAGCTCCAAGACCATAGAATTTAGCCTGGAACATACCTTTGCCACCCAGATTTATCTCCGGTAACAATGGGAGTGACAGATAAGTCACGTCATCCTCGATACCGATAGTGAAATGATCTTTAGGTTGCGGGAGGTTAAGATTATCAAATACAGCTACAATCTGTGCAGGAGTAGTGTCTTTTGAAGCAAGACCATATCTGCCGCCTACAATGAGAGGAGCATTTTCAACTCCGAAATAGCAATCTTTTACATCGCAGCAAAGAGGCTCGTCAATAGCGCCCGGTTCTTTAGTGCGGTCGAGCACAGCAATTCTTTTTGCTGACTTAGGCACAGCAGCCAAGAAATGTTTCGCGGAGAAAGGACGATACAGGTGAACGCTTACGAGTCCCACTTTCTGACCTTTAGCTCTGAGATAATCGATGGTTTCTCTTATACATTCAGTCACAGAACCCATTGCGATGATAACATTCTCAGCCTCAGGGTCTCCATAATAGTCGAAGAGACCATATTTACGTCCTGTTACTTTAGCCACTTCTTCCATATAATTCTCCACTATCTCGGGGACAGCAAGATAATATGGGTTGGAGGCTTCACGATGCTGGAAGAAAACGTCGCCGTTTTCAGCCATACCTCTTGCCACAGGAGCTTCAGGATTTAAAGCACGGTGGCGGAAATCAGCAAGAGCATTTTGATCGATCAGGGGTGCGAGATCATCTTGATCGATAGCCTCAATCTTCTGGATTTCATGGCTTGTGCGGAAACCGTCGAAGAAATTAAGGAAGGGCACGCGGCTCTTAATGGTAGCAAGATGAGCTACAGCAGCGAGATCCATTACTTCTTGCACACTGCCCTCACAAAGCATTGCGAAACCGGTTTGTCTTGTCGACATAACGTCTTGATGGTCGCCGAAGATACTCAAGGCATGTGAAGCCAAAGTTCTTGCAGAAACATGGAAGACACATGGGAGGAGCTCACCGGCAATCTTATACATGTTAGGAATCATAAGGAGAAGACCCTGAGATGCCGTAAATGTAGTGGTCAGAGCGCCTGCTTGAAGGGAGCCATGAACTGCTCCGGCAGCACCACCTTCACTTTGCATTTCTTGCACTGTGACAGTTTCGCCAAAAATATTCTTTCTGCCTGCCGCTGCCCAGTCGTCAACATATTCAGCCATTGTGGAAGAGGGAGTGATGGGATAGATCGCTGCCACTTCCGTGAATGCATAACTGATATGAGCTGCGGCCTGATTGCCGTCGCAGGTCAGAAACTGCTTTGCTTTACTCATAGTTAGTTGGAGTTTTGTTTATGTTTTTATAGTGTTTATTGATTTTGTTTATGCACTAATTTAGCAATTTCTGCAAAGTTAAGGAAAATTTCGGTTATTTTAGACTTTATTGAATTTGTTTATTCAGTTTTTATCTGTTAAATTTATTTTGGTAAACATTATTAAATTTATTTTGGTAAACATTAGAAGGGCATTTCAACAAATTTTGAGGAATGGATCTTATAATAATTTTATGATATGGGGCGGATTCTTCTCTTTTCGCCTTTTAATTTTTTCCCTTCCGACTCATTAAGCAGGCTTGCGACACAATTCTCTTTTACTGCAACTAAAGAATAATGGTCGAAAACATTTATTTTACCGATATTATCGGGAGAGACGCCACATTCTTTGACTAAAAAACCCAGAATATCTCCCTTAGAGATTTTTTCACGTTTTCCTCCTGAGACATAGAGGGTCATAAGTTTTTGAGATAAATCTCCTCTTTTGGAATTATCAAGTAGCATATTTCCATCCACGGATATAAATTCCTTGAGATTCTCTTCCGGACCTACCAAGATGTAAACGTCACCCTCCTCATCCACACGTGCAGTGCGTCCGTTTCTATGGGTGAAGGCTTCAGCAGTCAAAGGCTGATGATAATGGATCACTGACTTCACTTTTTCGATATCCAGACCTCTTGCCGCAAGATCAGTAGCTACCAAAATGGGGCGTGAGCCATTATTAAAGAGAGCAACGGCAGTTTCTCTTTCTTTCTGTTCCAGAGCTCCATGATACAAGACTGCTGCAACTCCTTTTTTATGTAAGAAATCATAAACTCTTTCAGCACTTTCACGATGATTTACGAAAATAATTGCCTTCTCAGGCTTCTCTTTGCCATGATTGATATTGTGGAGCAGAGCCAGCAGCCCTTCGAGCTTATCGTTATTATCTGTTGGAACTGTCCGGATATTCATTCTCCCTCTCACATGGTCATTTTGTGATGAATAATCCACAGTCAAGGGGTTGTCAAGTTTTAAGAAATCAGGCAAAACATCAGCTTTAGTTGCTGAAGTCAGAATTATTCGGCTCACATTTTTCATTCGTTTAAGGAGTTTTTCCATTTCCTCTTCGAATCCCAGTTCGAGTGTCTTGTCAAATTCATCGAGCACTAACATTCTGACAGGTAATAATTCAAGATTATGTCTCACAGAATGGTCAAGAAGTCGACCCGGGGTTGCAACTACAATGTCGGGAACTACCTTAAGACTGTTAACCTCATCTTCCACCTTATGCCCACCATACAGAGCCACCACTCGGAAAAGTTTCCCCGCTTCACGCATCACCTCAGCTATCTGGATCACTAATTCACGGGAAGGTGCGATCACAACACATTGGATTCTTCCTGTTGAAGGTTTCATCAATTTTAAAACCGGAATTGTGAATGCAAGCGTTTTTCCGCTTCCGGTGGGAGAGAGGAGGATGATATCCTGACCTACTGAAGCTTTGGCCATCATTTCCTTTTGCATGTCGTTAAGCTCAGTAATGCCAAGATTTTTTGATATGGTTGCAAGTATATCTTTTTCTTTCATAATCTAACTAATCAGACTCCAGTCGACTTCATGAGCAAACCTGAGTCGTAATTCATGTTTGGTAAAATTAATTTCTTTCTGCGATAAAATTATTGGATTTTGAATCTTTTCGACAGATGCGGTTGATAAATCTTGACTAACTAAAGATTGATTTCCGGCTAAAACCGAAAGGGCGGCATCTCGAGCCAGAGTAAGAATCTGCCCGTCTTTAGCAAGATTGGCAACTTTAAGATTAAATGGCATGCCGCTCTGAAGCGTGCCTTCCATATCTCCAGGGCCTCTCATTTTCATATCGGCTTCAGAAATCAAAAATCCATCCGTTGTCTCAGCCATAATGGCGAGGCGTTTTTTTGTCTCTGATCCCGAACTCTGCTTCCCCATAAGGATACAATAACTTTGATCGGCGCCACGTCCCACTCTGCCTCTTAGCTGATGAAGTTGTGAAAGACCGAAACGTTCGGCATTCTCTATTACCATTACTGTGGCATTAGGGACATTTACACCAACTTCAATAACAGTTGTAGCAACCATTATTCTTGCTTTCCCGGATACGAAAAGCTCCATTTGCTTTTCCTTTTCTTCAGGACGCATTTTTCCGTGGACATAACAGACCGGGACACCCACAAAAGTGTCGCATGTGCGTTGATATCCTAATTGCAGACTTTTTAAATCTAACTTTTCATTTTCTTGAATTAAAGGATATACAATATAAATTTGTCTTCCTTTTTTCAATTGGCTGAAAATCAAATTATCTACCTCAACTCTTGAACTATCCCATCTGACGAGAGTTGTGACGGGGGTCCGTCCGGGGGGTAATTCATCGATGACAGAGACTTCGAGGTCACCATATACGGTCATGGCTAAAGTTCGCGGAATAGGAGTGGCTGTCATCACCAGGACATGAGGTGCAACTTCCCCCTTATTCCACATTTTTGCTCGTTGAGCCACCCCGAACCTATGTTGTTCATCTATTACAACAACACCAAGTCGATTGAATTTTACCTTATCCTCGAGCAAAGCGTGAGTTCCAATTATTATATTGAGGCTTCCATCTTCAAGAGACTGATGTATCTTTTTTCTTTGAGATTGACGAGTGCTTCCGGTTAAAAGAGCCACCTTGACACCTATTGTATCAGCCCATTTGCTGATAGTGTCGAAATGTTGTAAGGCAAGAATCTCGGTAGGGGCCATTATAGCTGCCTGAAATCCATTATCGATGGCCATCAAGCTTGTCAGAAAAGCCACCATTGTTTTTCCGGAGCCTACATCTCCTTGCAGAAGTCTGTTCATCTGTCGCCCCCTTTTCATGTCAGCCCAGATCTCCTTCAATACTCGCATTTGTGCCCCGGTCAGATTAAAGGGCATTGAGTTTTTATAAAAGTTGTTGAAATTATCTCCTATTTTGGAGAATGGATAACCCTTGATTCTGACGTTTCTCTCCATAGAAAAGCGCAGAATATTGAGTTCAAGATAATATAGTTCTTCAAATTTAAATCTTTCAATAGCCTTTTGCAGAAGTTCTGCATTTGAAGGGAAGTGAATATTTAAAAGAGCTTCTTTAATAGGCATCAGATGATAACGTTCCATCACTTCTTTCGGAAGATTCTCTTCGATAGTATTGAACCCCGGTTGAGAGATGATGCTCTCGATGAGGCGCCGGATTGTCAGAACTGTGAATCCTTTCCGCCGCATCAGATCGGTAATGGTGTAAACACCCCTGAATCCGGTCGGAGGCTTGTCCGGATTATAGATTTCAACTTCCGGATGGGAGATAGAATAAACGTTACGGAATAGTGTGGGTTTACCAAAAATCACATATTCGACTCCCGGTTTATATTGAGAGGCAAAATATTTGAGATTGTTAAACCAGACAGTTTCTATTAATTTAGTTCCATCTGAGAAGAGTCCTACAAGCCTTTTTCTAACGCCTTCTCCCTCTTGAGAAAAACTTATGAAATGTCCCTTGATCTGTAGAGCCGGTAAATCCTCTCCACTCAACTCGCGGATTGAATAGAAACGACTTCTGTCGACATGTCGGAAGGGGAAATAGTAAAGGAGGTCGCGAAAATTCGCGACCCCGATTTCTTTAGCGAGGGTTTTCGATCTTTCTTCACCCACGCCTTTAAGATACTTTATATCCGAGTCTAAAAAATCAGGCATCCTTTCCCATTAAAACGCAAGCTATTGCAAGATCCTTAGGGTTGGTAATCTTAATATTTTCGGTGCTCCCGCTAAAGAGAGCTATTTTATGCCCGGCATTTTCCACGACTGTGGCATCATCGCTAAAAGCTTTATCTCCTGCAAATTGATAAGCCTCTTTCAAGATTGAAGTACGGAAAACCTGAGGAGTTTGAACAATCTTATAAGAGTCTCTATCGACAGCTTCCGATTGATTCCCTCCCGAGACATATCGTAAAGAGTCTACAACCGGAACCACAGGAATTGCCGCTCCGTATTTTTCAGCTGATTCCCATCCTTGAGAAATAATGTCAGGATGGATCAAAGGGCGTGCGCCATCATGGATAGCCACCAAAGAGGAGTCATTATCTACAAGAGAAAGCCCTCTTTTCACTGACTCGCTTCTGGAGTTTCCTCCCGAAACAGTTTTATGGGGGAAACGGTCAGAATCCGGTAAAGATGAAAAGACCTCGTTCCATAATGTAATGAAGTCGGCAGGCAAGACAAGTATGATTTCAGTATCAGGATCCTGAAGATGAAAAGCTTTCATACTCCACCAAAGCACAGGTCGATCGCAAAGGCTTCTGAACTGTTTGGGCATTCCTCCTCCCATACGGCTTCCGGAGCCACCTGCAACTATGACTGCATACTTATGAAGCGACTTATCAGTCATGTGAGAATTTTCAAGTATTCCGTAAAGTTCGGCTAATTACATGTTCATGCCGCCATCCACCTGGATTACCTGACCGGTGACATAGGCAGACATATCGGAAGCGAGGAAGACTGCCACTTCGGCGATATCTTCAGGTTTGCCGCCTCTACGCAAAGGTATTTTCTTCACCCATTCTTCTCTTACATTGTCAGACAAAGCAGCTGTCATAGCTGTTTCGATAAATCCCGGGGCGATTGCGTTAGCTCTGATGCCACGTGAACCCACTTCCTGCGCTATGCTCTTTGCAAGGGCTATCAAACCTGCCTTGGAGGCAGCATAATTTGCTTGACCGGCATTTCCATGCACTCCGACCACAGAGGCCATATTGATGATGCTTCCGCTCTTTTGACGCATCATAATGGGCAAAACTGCATGTATGAAATTGAAGGCTGATTTCAGGTTGACGTTGATAACGGCATCCCACTGTCCTTCAGTCATTCGCATCATAAGGCCGTCTTTGGTGATGCCGGCATTGTTAACAAGAATATCTATTTTACCAAAATCTTCATGCACTTTCTTTACCACTTCCTCTGTCTGCGCATAATCTGCGGCATTGGAAGCATAGCCGATGCATTTTACACCAAAGGCTTTTATCTCGTTTTCAGTCTGTTTGCCATTTTCATCTATCACTAAATCTGTGAAAGCGATATCTGCTCCTTCAGCTGCAAACCTAAGAGCTAAAGCTTTCCCGATACCTCTGGCAGCTCCTGTAATCAGTGCCACCTTTCCTTCTAATAGTGCCATGTTATTATTGTTATTGTTATTATTATTGTTATTGTTATTGTCAGTTTGATTGGAGTTGTCGGAGAGGATTATGTTATTACAATCCTTTTCGGCTCCATTTATCTGTTAAGCAGACTTTTCTGATATATATTCAATTGGTGGGAAATCTCTCCTGCCGAAACATCAATATCCATAAATGGTGTCTCCCCGTCCCAATCCGGATTATCTTTAAATTCTTCCATAGTTCCATCCCATGGATCAAGTTCAAAATGCAGCACATTATCTTTAATTGTGAGATGAATCCAATCAAAGTCTACCTTATGGATATCCAATGGTTCGGGGGTAAAAAGACCGGGGGTGAACCATATATTTTCATAATTCGGGCAAACAAGATCGAATCTGCATTTCCCCTCCACTATGATGTTGGTGCGATATGTGAATGTCTCAAACTCCACATCTCCTTGCAAGTTTTCCGCAACCCAAGTGATGGGTGCCCATTTCCCTGAGACTCCCAAATCCTCTTCCCTTGTAAACAAAAAGGTACAGAAAATATCTCCGGCTGTCATATCTACTAAAATCTCCTTATGGAAATCTTCCGGCACATTCTCAAATTCACATACCATTACATTTTTATTAATGGAAATGTGAAGCCATTCATAGTTATACTCCCAAATATTATCGGGCACCTCCGGATAGTAAGTCCCATAAGAAATCCATGGATAATAGTTTTGACAAACCAGCTCCACAGACCCTTTTCCGGAAATATTGAACTCCACCAAAGCATCCGATGCATAGTTCACGTTTACGACCCCATTAATATTTTCAGTTTTCCATTCCATGGCATCCCAGGCGCCATCTAACGGATCATCGTTATTATTTTCGCGATCTGTACAAGAAGTCACAAGACCTATTGCCAGACATAAAGACATGTAGAAATAAATTCTTCTCATAGTGTTTTAGAATTAAGACATTTAAATAGCTTAATTTATATTTTCACTATGAAACAGCCGCAAGAATAGCCTCCGCCAAATACCATAAGAGCTATTATATCTCCTTTCTTAAATTCGCCTCTATGCTGAGAGAGAACCAAAGGAGCAGAAGCGGAGCCTGTGTTTCCGAGTTCCTCTATATTATTGACAAATTCATCGAGAGGTTTCCCGAGCTGATGAGCCACCTGAGCTACAATTCTCTTATTTGCCTGATGACAAATAAATTTGGTAATATCCTCTTTCTTAAGACCGGTATGCTCCAAAGCATTATTGAGAGCATAAATCATATACCGGCAAGCATTGATGAAAACATCCCTTCCATCAGGCATAGTTATGCCATCTTCGCCGGGACGAAGCTTAACGCCGTCGGGCCCTTTGCCGACATCGCCCAATCCTTCTGTAAAGATATCAAGGATTTCAATATCATCTTCACTTTGTCGCTCCTTGCTGACAAAGTAAGCAACTGCGGCATCACCCCATAGATGTCCACATTTTGGGTCTTTCTCGTTACTATAGTAAGTGTTGTGTTCCGAACAAATAATCAAGGCTTTGTTTGCCTTCCCCATAGCGAAATACCCCTCAGCTATTTCGAGCCCGTTAATGAAAGAGGAACAGGCTGCGGAAGCATAGACCACCTTTGCATGGCTGATACCATATTTTCTTTGCACGATATGGGCAGCAGTTGCAACGCTATCGTAAACAGCATAGTAAGCACCAACCACGAGATCCACGTCCTTTATGTCGTAGGGCAGATTTTTTGCTGCATCTTCAACGGCTGCCAAAGCCATAGAGTCGCAATTCTCATCAGCAGCTGCTTTGGAGCGGGTGACTATGCCCGTGCGCTGGGAGATCCATTCGGGAGTAAGTCCGTTGACTTTCTCAAAATATTCATTCGGCACTCTGCCTGCGGGCACGTAATGACCCATTGAATTTATATACATTGTCATCCTTCTTCGGTATGTTTAATCCTCATTTATATTATTTTTCTTTGCCCGTTATCCCATAAAGGATAAGAGAGCTTATCTGACGTTTTAATTGTTCTTGAGTCACTCCCTCTTTTGAGATGTTGTCTCTAACGTAAGGCACATCCAGACCATGAAGTGTGTGGGTGATAACTAAAGCAACTCCGTCGATATCGTCAACATGAAAAACACCCTTTCTAACACCCTCTTCAAGAATCTCCTTTAAGAGCAACCACTCCTTTTCGGTGATAAGTTTGCGGGCACGGTCAACTTTTCTGACATCCCTAAAGAAACCGGCTCTTAAAGATCCGTTGCGCGACACAATTTCACTCATTGTCTCAAAGCGGCAATCGATATATTTCTTGAGTTTATCAACCGGATTCAGCTCGAGATCTATTATTTTTTTCAGTCTGCCAAGCAACTCTTCCGTTTCACTGGCAATGACTGCATTAAAAATCTCACGTTTACTCTTAAAATAGGTGTAGATTGTGCGACGACCCTTTGATGAGGCCGAGGCAATATCGTTCATTGTAGTGTTCTCGACTCCTTTCCTGGCAAACAATTGCCTTGCTACCTCAATAAACCTCTCACGGGTTTTCGACACCATTTCTTATGGCTCTTAAGATGTTTATAGCTTTAAGCATAAACCGCCTGCTCTTTCTTAATAGGAGAAGAGAGTAGGGGCCCTTGCACAAAAAATAATATTCTGAGCAAATTTAACAATTATTTTTCACTTTCTCTCTTTAATTGATAAAAATATATGAGTTTTATCTCAATTTAAGCTTAATAACCAATATATAGCTATTGAATGGATATTGATTTCCGATAGTTTACAAAATTTTAACATAAAATTGAGAAGGAGTTTAAAGAAGGTGTGAATTCTTTTGGCACGTTATTTGCAATAAAATAACGGTTGATAATGTTATTGAAAAAAACAGAGTTATATATAGATGAAAAATGACTATTCAAGGCAGTTTCGCCCTATTCTGGAGGCTGCCTATAATGAAGCAAAAAAATTTAATTCTCCGGTGATCCTCAGTGAACACTTCGTATTGGGAGCGCTTCATAATCCCGAAGGATATGCATTCAAAATACTAAACCATTTGAATGTGCCGATACCGGAAATAGAACGTGAACTTTCAGAATATCTACGTTCTGCAGCCGCCCCAAAAGAGACAACGACCCTCTTTGAGCAGCATTTTAAGATTTCACTGTCAGCGATACGCCATCTTCACCTTGCTGTTTCGGAAGCAAGGAAGATGAATGCGCATGTGGTTTCCGGTGAACACATATTATTAGCATTAATTCATGATCAAAGAGCAATGGATAGTGATGTATTGAAACAGATAAAAGACAAGTATCTTAATTTTGATATTACAATACAGAATATCAATGATTTGAATATGCCTCAAGGCGGTAAGAACTTCAATGATGACGAAGAGGAGGATGAAGACGAAATGTCACCCTTCGGCCAATTCAGCAATCAGGGAGGAGGCAAAAATAATCCCAAATCAAAGGGAGAAAAAACCGACACACCGGCACTTGACAAATTCGGATATGATATGACTAATGCCGCTGCCGAAGGTAGGCTTGACCCTGTAGTCGGGCGAGAAGTTGAAATTGAACGACTTGCTCAAATACTATCTCGAAGAAAGAAAAATAATCCCGTTTTGATAGGAGAGCCGGGAGTCGGCAAATCAGCAATCGTAGAGGGATTGGCATTAAGAATAGTGCAACATCAGGTGCCACGTGTGCTCTTCAATAAACGGGTTATAGGATTAGATATGGCAGGGATGGTTGCCGGCACAAAATATCGCGGACAATTCGAAGAGAGGATAAAAGCAGTGCTTGAAGAATTGCAGAAAAATCCGGATATTATATTGTTTATCGATGAGATTCACACAATAGTTGGAGCAGGCGGTGCAGCCGGCTCTATGGATGCTGCCAATATGCTTAAGCCGGCATTAGCAAGAGGAGAGATTCAATGTGTAGGAGCTACCACCCTTGACGAATACCGTCAGAATATAGAGAAAGATGGAGCTTTGGAAAGAAGATTCCAGAAGGTGATGGTGGAACCGACTTCTCCCGAAGAAACTTTGGAGATTCTCCGGAAGGTGAAAGAGAAATATGAATCGCATCATAATGTTAATTATACAGATGAAGCTCTTCAGGCATGTGTTGATCTGACACAACGTTATGTGAGCGACAGGAATTTTCCCGACAAGGCCTTGGATGCCTTGGATGAAGCCGGTTCCAGAGTGCATATTTCTAATGTAATAGTTCCTGAAGAGATAGAAAAACTTGAGAAGGAAGTAGAAGAAATTACCCAACAGAAACTGAATGCGGCGAAATCCCAGAATTTTGAATTGGCGGCAACACTTCGTGATTCCGAGTCAAAGAAAAAGATGGAGCTTGCCAAAGCAAAACAGGACTGGGAGAAACGAATAGACAGTGAGCGTCAGACGGTAGATGAGGAAAATGTGGCCCAAGTTGTGGCAATGATGACCGGAGTGCCTACCCAAAAGATAGCTCAGGCGGAGGGTGCAAAACTCCTTAAGATGGGTGATGTGCTCGAAGGTTCCGTAATAGGTCAGGATGATGCCATCAAAAAGGTTGTGAAGGCAATCCAAAGGAATCGTATAGGCTTGAAAAATCCGGATAAACCAATAGGTGTATTTATGTTTCTTGGGCCGACCGGTGTTGGAAAAACTCACCTTGCCAAAAAGATAGCGGAATACCTGTTTGATTCCAAAGATGCCCTTATAAGGATGGATATGAGTGAATTTATGGAGAAGTTCACAGTGTCTCGACTTGTTGGAGCGCCTCCGGGATATGTGGGATATGAAGAGGGTGGACAGCTCACAGAGAAAGTACGCAGACACCCATATTCAGTGGTATTGCTTGATGAAATCGAGAAAGCACATCCCGATGTGTTCAACCTGTTGTTGCAGGTAATGGATGAGGGTCGTTTGACCGACTCTTTGGGCCGGAAGATAGATTTCAAGAACACAATAGTGATTATGACGAGCAATGTTGGTTCACGCCAGCTAAAAGAATTTGGTGGCGGAGTTGGTTTCAATACGGAAGAGGTCTCCAAGCAGCAAGCCCATGGAGTAATTTCTAAGGCTTTGAATCGTGCATTTTCACCGGAGTTCCTTAATCGTGTGGATGATATCATAATGTTTGACCAACTTGAAAAAGATGCAATCATTAAGATAATAGATATAGAGTTGAAGGATTACTATTCAAGGGTTGAAAAACTTGGATTTAATCTCGAGATCACCGAGGAAGCTAAAAACTTTATGGCAGAAAAGGGCTACGACCGCAATTTCGGAGCAAGACCGCTAAAACGTTCAATTCAGAAATACCTCGAAGATGAACTTGCCGAACTGATGCTTACCTTGAATGCGGATGGAAAACTTGGTGGCACAATCAGGCTTGAATATACCGAGGGGGAAGAAAAACCCACGTTGAAATATTCGCCTTTGGTAGATATTGAAGATTAAACATTGTAAAAAATTAACGAAACATACAGTTAGAATACGGAGCTGGATTAATAAATCTTGCTCCGTATTTTATTTACCGGAAGTATATTTTTTACAAGAAGTTTTCCTGAAATTTTATAAATTTGGAATAGAATTACATGACAGATGTTTACCATTCAGGATGTAACAGAGGCACGTAAGGAGGGAAGACTGGAAGAGGCCAAGAAAATGGCACTCGAATTGTTTGACTCATTCAAAAACCGATACACTGCTACAGCTCTTTTTTGGTGCATTTATGCACTTGCGAAGCGTGAGAAAGATTACCGGGAACGCGAGATAATGCTTAAAAACCTGAAAAACCTATATGAAACATATTGTCGGGAAGACAATTTTGTTGAGAAAGCTTTGAAAACTTTAGAATGTCAACAATATGATCCTCTGTTTCAGCAGATAGTGGATGCGACTGATAAAGCCAAGAAGGGTTTTCCTGATAAGAATTTTCTAAAATGGTTAGACAATTATCAAAAATTTAATAAACTAAGCTCATATATTATAAAACCATATTTATGGCTGATTTTATATTCTCTAAATTCATTGGAGAGATCAGAAGTGATTCTAAAGAAAAGATTGCTTAAGAATTACTTGGATTATAGATCGGATAAAATAGAATCTCCGGATTCGTTGGTATTAAAGGAGGTTATTAAACTTGCGCTTGATTCTCCAACTCAATTTAGGATTCTGGATTTTATGAATATATGGGGATGGGATAAAATCATGGAGCAGGATTGGGAGCTGAATAAAACCGAAGATGGGTTTATCATTTCTTCCTCTGTGGAAAAATTGATCACAATTAGTTGTCGTGAATTAAAGAATAAACGGATAGAACCACCACAGGAATTAATAATTCTGGCCGAAAAAGCAGTAGATAAATTAGAAAATGAAACTAACGCGAAGTTGGTTTTAGCTTTTCTTTATGTTGTAAGTAGTAAGTATAAAGAGGCGCTGGAAATTTATGAGGAACTACTAATAAAAAATCCGGAAAAAAGTTTTTTATGGCATCATACAGCCAAGCTGATAAATAACCTAGATACAAAAATCGCCTATTTATGTAAATCATTATCTCTTAAAAGCAAGAATGATTTCAAAGGTAATATCAGGCTTGAACTTGCAGTGTCACTGTGTAATAAGGGATATTATCCTAATGCGAAATATGAACTTTTAAGTTATAGAAATCTATGTGAGCAAAAAGGAGGGGTTTTAAAGGGTAGATACAAGGCTCTTGACAAACGTCTTAGAAATATATCAGCTGCTCCGGATAATAAACAACTTTATAAGGCTTATATTGCAAAAGCTGAGGAGTTATTAGAAAAAGACTTAGAAAGTGAAATAGTTATAAAGATCAAGGATAAAAGTGTTGATGTAAAAGGATATCCAGGGAAACGTGGAAATCAATGGATACTATGTAAAAGAGATGGAATTCTTACACTTGACCTTCCGGAGAAATGGGGTTTTAATCCTAAAACAGCAAATGGAGTTATTTTTGAGGTCAAAATGTTGAAAAACAAAATTATTAGCATTAGACGAAAGAAATTAAAGGAAATAGAATGTGATTGGATAAAAGTGGTGAAAGGTAAATCCATTTTTTACACTAACAAACGTTTTGAAAAATACATGATGATTGGAGATGTCTATGTGGCGGGTAGATTTTTAAAAAAATTTGAGGAGCATCAACCTATAGAAGTTCTTGCCATTCATCCGGCGGGAGGCAATTGGAGAGCAGTGGCTGTAAAGCCCATGTTCGGCAAAGATAGCAATCTTATGTAAAAGCGTAAAAATGAGAAAAATTGAGTATTTCAATTAATTGATAAAGTTTCAAACTACCTATATTTAGGTATTTTTCCTTTTTATTTGAGAAGTGAGCAATATTGCAAATTTTAATTCATTAAATTTGCATTGACTAAGAGTTCACAGATCGGATGCGGCTTTCAGACTTAAAACCCGGAGAAACGGGAATCATCGTGAAGATTCTTGGACATGGCGCTTTTCGTAAGAGAGTCATGGAAATGGGGTTTGTAAAAGGTCGGCAAATCACTTTGGTTCTGAATGCCCCTTTGCAAGATCCAATCAAATTCCACTTAATGGATTATGAAGTGTCTCTGAGAAAATCCGAGGCAAACATGATTGAGATAGAGCCGATTACGGAATTTGATAAAGAGATAGAGGAGAAGATCAATGTAGAACCCATAGAAAAAGAATCTCAGAAAGCCAATAAGGCAAAAACTATCAATATCGCCCTTGTAGGGAATCCGAATTGTGGGAAAACCTCTCTTTTCAATATAGTTTCGGGAGCACATGAGCACGTAGGGAATTATGCCGGTGTTACGGTAGGAGCGAAAGAGGGGAAGATGAAATACAAGGGATATGAATTCAATGTAGTTGACCTTCCGGGCACATATTCTCTCTCTGCCTATTCTCCGGAGGAACTCTATGTGATGCGATATCTCCGGGAAGAGACTCCTGACGTCATAGTGAATGTTGTGGTGGCATCCAATATTGAAAGAAATCTTTTTCTCACTACAGAACTTATAGACATGAACCGGAGTATGGTGATCGCTCTCAATATGTTTGATGAGTTGGAAAAACACCATATAAAGCTTGAATATGATGTTCTTGGGAAAATGCTTGGAGTGCCGATTGTTCCTACGATAGCGGCTACCGGTTGGGGCATCGATAAACTACTTGATACAATAATAGAGGTTTATGAGTTGCAGAATCCAGACACCCGGCATATCCATATAAGGATGAGGCCTGAAATAGAGGATTCTCTCAGACTTTTAGTTGACTCACTAAAGAAAGAGAAAGATCTTCCACAAAGATTTTCACCACGCTTCCTTGCAATAAAATTTTTGGAAAAGGATCCGGAGACGCAGACTATGTTGAGGGATTATCCCCGTTATAATGAATGGGAAGGAATAAGAGGTTCGTTGAATTCGAGGTTGGAAAAAGAATTGGGAGAGGATGCGTCAGCTATAATATCTGCAGAGAAATTTGGATTCATTCAGGGAGCTCTCGCGGAAACGATGGTTTCTCAGGGGGATAAAGATGATAACTCAACAAAGATTATAGATGCTTTTGTTACCAACAAATTGTTCGGTTTCCCGATTTTTATATTGATAATGTGGCTGATGTTTTGGGCCACCTTCCAAATCGGAACCTATCCAATGGAATGGATAGAAAGTTTGATAAGCTGGATTTCGAATCTTTTGGGAGAACATATGCATGACGGTCCATTTAAAGACCTTTTGCTCGACGGCATAATCGGAGGTGTCGGATCGGTCATAGTTTTTCTGCCCAATATTCTCATCTTATATACATTTATATCCTTTATGGAGGATTCGGGATATATGGCCCGTGTAGCATTCATTATGGATAAACTGATGCACCGCATGGGACTGCATGGAAAGTCGTTTATACCAATGGTGATGGGCTTTGGATGTAACGTTCCGGCCATAATGTCTACGCGAATAATAGAGAGCCATTCAAGCCGTCTGATCACTATTCTCATAAACCCCTTTATAAGTTGCTCGGCTCGAATCCCGATATATGTATTGCTGGCAGGTGCCTTCTTCCCACATTATGGAGCCTGGATTTTTGTGGGGCTTTATCTTCTTGGGATAATCGTTGCGATTTTTACGGCCCGATTGATGAGAAAATTTTGGTTTAAAACTGATGAAACTCCCTTTGTGATGGAATTGCCTCCATATCGGATGCCTACAGCCAAGGCTACTCTCAGAAATATGTGGGCTAAGGCTGACCAGTATATAAAAAAAATGGGAGGTCTGATTCTTGTTGCTTCAATAATTATCTGGGCCTTATCCTATTTCCCCAGATATAATGAAAATGATATACCGGAAGATTTTGTAGTGACAGCCATTGCGGAATTACCACCTGAGATTTTGGAAGATATTGACGGGGAACGGTTAGAAGAAATGGTTTTGAAAGAATACCAGGAGAGTCATTCAATATTAAGCTATGTAGGGAAGTTTGTACAGCCGGTAATGGAGCCGTTAGACTTTGGATGGAAGGCATGTTGCTCTTTGTTGGCAGGATGTGCAGCTAAGGAGGTTGTAGTGTCAACATTGGGTGTGCTATATGTAGGAGACGATGATGCCGAACTTTTGTCAGTTCGGCTCAGGACACCCTCAAAAATTACCGGTAAGGCTCCTTTCAGTCAGGCATCAGCGTTAGGTTTCCTTGTTTTTGTATTGCTCTATTTCCCATGTGTAGCAACAATCACAGCTATAGTTAAAGAGACGGGCACATGGCGATGGGGACTATTCTCGGTTTTGTATAACACATCACTTGCCTGGGGCTTGGCATGGATAACGTATCGGATAGCCTTATTATTCTAAGTGTATTCCAGCGGGTTTTTAAACAGCCCTAAAATAAGATAATCAGACGGGGTATAAAAATAATCAGCCCGATTACAGCGCTTGCTATTGATATTGCCAAAACGGCTCCTGCTGCGACATCTTTAGCTATTTTAATAAGAGGATCCCTTTCAGGTGAAACTTTGTCGGAAAGCTTTTCAATTGCCGTGTTGAAAGCTTCAGCCATAAATACACTTCCTATGCAAACCACTATAAGACACCATTCCATAGATGAGATTTCAAGAAGAATTGCCGCTATAATGGTCAGAATAGCTATGCAGGCATGAATCCTCATATGAGGTTCATTTATCAAGAGATATTGCAATCCCCTGAAAGCGTAAGAAAAAGCAGCTTTACGTCTCCCGAAGTATCCCATTAGTCAAAAAGAGAAAGATGCATAGATTCCAATGTTTTCTCCATCGGTGACAGGGGAGATTTTCACGTCATGTTTCTTTACGAAAGGACGAGTGAAAATGTATGCCGAGCCTGCTCCTATGGCAGCGCCGGCCAATACATCATACCAATAATGTTTTTTAGCAAAACATCGACCCCACCCTACATAAGTGGCTATAACATAGGCGGGAGCTCCCCATGACCATCCATATCGTCGCTGCAAATAAGCGGCACTTGCAAACGTCACGGCTGCATGCCCCGACGGAAATGAATGATTGTTGCTAAAATCAGGCCGTTGCTCTTTTACAGTGTATTTTAATAATAATGTTAATGAGGCGGTTGCAGCAGCTGTCTCAAATCCTTGCAATAATCCTTTCCAATCTTTTTCACATAAAGTCAAAGTGAGTCCGGCTGCAGGAAGAAGTAGGGCGAAAACATCTGTTGAGATCCTTACCCCTTTTTGACTTTTACTCGGGTTGAATACCTGAGGTTGGGAGAGTGGTGGGTTTTGGGCACAAAGAGATAAGTTCAGGCAAAGTAATATTATGACAACCACCCTGTTTCTCATTTATTTCAGGTTATTTAGTATTTGCTGATACTCTTTTTCTTTTCCTTCCTCCCAGGTTAACCTGTAGTTGCTTATTTTAGCTAATTCCGAAAGATTTTCTGTATCTGCCGGATAGTTTTGTCTGATGTCGTCAAGAAGATATAAATACAGAGTTACATCTCCTCCCGGTGAATTCCTGTCGGTGGCCAGCCACGCAAGACCTTTCTCTTCATCCACAACCAACATGAAATCATCATATGGGGAATTGAATGGCATGCCTAAATTCAGAGGCTGCAAAGTTTTTCCTGTGATTGGCTCTTTTTGAACCACAAACAGGTCAAATCCACCCATGGAATCATCTCCGTTGTTAGCGAAATAAAGAGTTTGTCCATCTCCTGACATGAAAGGGAAGGCATAGTCTCCTGTAGTAGTCATCTCATTGCTGAAAATTTCATGGCTTTCCCAAGTGCCGTCACCCAATTTATAGCTTTCCCATAAATGCAATTCTCCATCTGAATTGGCCACCGGAGCAATAAGATAATCCCTTCCTTCGCTCAAAAAAGCGACATCATTAGATTTTAAATCCGGTTTTTTTAAATTGAAAGATGGAATATATCCTACCGAACCCGCAGAGGCAGATGTCTTGAGGGCCTTGAAAAAACTGTTTCTGGGGATTTGGATTGAATCAAGCACCACAATTTTCTGCACTCTGCCGAATGCATTAGTGGCAATGTTAAGTTGATTTGAAAATATTTCAAATTCTTGATCAGGATTCTTCTTTGCTTTTTTTAATGCGGCTTCATACTCTTCGAGCAGATCAGCAGCAGATTCAAAATCATAATTTAAGAAATCCTCCCGAGCTTTTTGAAACATCTCGGAAGCGGTAAGTTTTTTAGTGGTGCTCTTCTTAGCCGCGAAGGATGGACATCCGAAGGAAAAGGCTAAAAACAAGAGAGTTATTATAAATAATCTTTGTGCCAATTTCATGTAGTGTTAAATGAGTAAGGCAAATATAAGAAAATTTTAGTAACTTTGCACATATTGTGTGTTTACTCAGAGTAAATATAACGATAAATAGAAAGAAACTATAAACAATCATAAAAACTTATGAGCTTAAACATTATTGTACTCGCAAAACAGGTTCCGGACACTCGGAATGTAGGGAAAGATGCGATGAAAGCCGACGGCACCGTCAATAGGGCGGCTTTGCCGGCGATCTTCAATCCCGAAGACCTGAATGCTCTTGAACAGGCATTGCGTCTAAAAGAGAGCCATCCCGGCAGCAAGGTGACAATTCTGACAATGGGTCCGGCACGTGCAGCTGAAATAATAAGGGAAGGTATGTTCCGTGGAGCAGACGGTGGCGTGGTGCTTTCAGACCGCGCATTTGCCGGCAGCGACACTTTAGCAACATCTTATGCCATCAGCGCAGCAATCAAGAAAATGGGTGATTACGATATTATCATCGGTGGTCGTCAGGCAATTGATGGAGATACTGCACAGGTTGGTCCTCAGGTGGCAGAAAAACTTGGTATCCCCCAAATCACCTATGCCGAAGAAATTGAGAAAGTAGATGGCAAGGATATCATCGTGAAAAGAAGAATTGAATCAGGCATCGAGACTGTCAAAGGGAAACTTCCGCTCGTTGTTACGGTCAATGGTTCTGCAGCGGAATGTAGGCCAAGAAATGCTAAGGCAGTCCAGAAATTCAAATATGCAGCCGTTCCCTCAGAGGTGGCAGACGATGAAAAGAAACGTGAATTTATCGCAGAGCGTCCTTATTTAAAAATAGGAGAATGGAGCGCTAACGACGTTAATGCCGATCTTGCTCAATGTGGCTTGGCCGGATCACCGACAAAGGTGAAATCTATTCAAAACGTTGTCTTCACTGCCAAAGAGGCAAGAAAAATTGAGAATGACGACGCTGAACTCGAAAATCTTATAATTGACCTTATCGCAAACCATACGATCGGTTGATAACCATAATAACTTTAAAACGAAAGAAAAATGGCAGACAAAAACAACCTTATTGTATACTGCGAATACGAAGATGGAAAAGTCTCTGACGTGAGTCTTGAATTGCTGACCAAGGGAAGGCAATTAGCAGATAAACTGGGGATTAAATTAGAGGCAGTCGTGGCAGGAGATAATCTTAAGGATATCGAGCGTCAAATTATGCCCTACGGAGTAGACACTATATATAAGTTTGAAGATAAAAGACTTTATCCTTACACCTCACTTCCTCATTCCTCAATCCTTATCAATCTCTTCAAGGAAATTGAGCCAAGAATTGCTTTTATGGGGGCAACATCAATCGGCCGCGACCTGGGTCCGCGTGTTTCATCGGCTTTGCATAGCGGCCTCACAGCTGATTGCACTTCATTGGAAATCGGGGATTATACCGATGTCAAGTCCGGTAAAGAATATAAGGATCTTCTCTATCAGATACGCCCTGCATTCGGTGGTAATATCGTTGCAACAATTGTTAATCCCGACTGCCGTCCTCAAATGGCAACAGTCAGGGAGGGGGTGATGAAGAAAGAAATCAAAGACTCCAACTATAAAGGAGAAGTTAAGGATCTTGACGTTAATAAATATACAAATCCGGAGGATTTTGTGATAGATATCATTGATCGTCAGGTAGCTAAATCAAAGGTAAACCTTAAGGGAAGTCCGATAATAGTGGCAGGAGGTTATGGAGTTGGAAGCAAGGAAAACTTTGATATCTTGCAAGACCTTGCCGACACTTTAGGAGCTGAAGTGGGAGCCAGCCGAGCAGCGGTAGATGCCGGATGGGTTGAACATGAACGTCAGATTGGTCAGACGGGAGTTACAGTTCGTCCGAAGTTATACATAGCTTGCGGCATTTCAGGTCAGATTCAACATATCGCAGGAATGCAAGATTCAGCCCTGATAATTTCAATCAATTCCGATCCGGATGCTCCAATCAATAAAATTGCCGATTATGTAATAACCGGTAAATTTGAAGATGTTGTGCCCAAATTAATCAAGTATTATAAAAAGAATTCTAAATAATGGCAAATTTTTATAAAGACAACGATAATCTCAAGCATTATCTAAACCATCCTATGATGGAGAAGATAGTGGAATTGAAAGAGAGAAATTTCGCCGATGCAGACAAATATGACTATGCGCCTCAGGATTTTGCCGACGCTATGGATAGCTACGACAGAGTGCTGGAGATAGTAGGAGATATATGCGCTAATGTCATAGCCGAAAATGCAGAAGAGATCGACCATGAGGGCCCGTCAGTGAAGAACGGGAGAGTGGTATATGCAGCCGGCACAGAGCGGAATCTTGATGCATGCCGTAAGGCAGGACTAATGGGGATGTCGATGCCACGTAGGCTTGGGGGCCTTAACTTCCCTATCACTCCCTATATAATGGCAGCCGATATGGTGAGCCGTGCGGATGCTGCATTTGAAAATATATGGGGTCTTCAGGATTGTGCGGAAACTATTTATGAGTTTGCCAACGATGAGCAGAAGCAGAAATATATTCCAAGAGTCTGCGAAGGGGAAACCATGTCGATGGACCTTACGGAACCTGATGCAGGCTCCGACCTTCAGTCTGTGATGTTGAAAGCCACAAAGAAGGAGGATGGGAGCTATGTGCTCAACGGAGTGAAACGTTTCATCACAAACGGTGACAGTGATATTCACTTAGTGCTTGCCCGTTCAGAAGAGGGGTCGAAGGATGGTCGCGGTCTTTCAATGTTTATCTATGATAAACGCAATGGCGGCGTAAATGTCCGTAGAATTGAGAACAAGATGGGAATCAAGGGTAGTCCAACATGCGAGCTTGTCTATAAAGATGCTCCGGCAGAACTTGTGGGTAGCACAAGGTTAGGACTTATCAAGTATGTAATGGCCTTGATGAACGGTGCTCGTCTTGGTATAGCAGCACAGTCTGTTGGAATCAGCGAAGCCGCTTATAGAGAGGCCCTCTCTTATGCCAAAGACAGAAAACAATTTGGCAAACCTATCATAGAGTTTCCTGCCGTGGCTGAAATTATTTCAACAATGAAGGCCAAGCTTGATGCTTCCCGCGCCCTCCTGTATGCATGTTCACGATTTGTAGATATGTATAAGATCTACGATGACATCGCTAAGGAGCGTCCGTTGACTCCGGAGGAGAAACAGGAGCAGAAGTATTATAGTAAGCTGGCTGATGCATTTACTCCTTTGGCCAAGGGTATGACTTCAGAATTCTGCAACCAAAATACCTACGATGCAATTCAGATTCACGGAGGCTCCGGTTTTATGAAGGATTATACCTGCGAAAGACTTTATAGAGATGCACGTATCACGTCAATCTATGAGGGGACAACCCAACTGCAGGTGGTTGCAGCAATTCGCCACGTCTCAACCGGTACTTATCTTAACAAGATAAAAGAGTTTGAGAATGAATCTGTTGCTCCGGAAAATGAAGGAATCAAGAATACCCTCGTATTCATGACTCAGCAATATGCAGATGCAGTGCAAACTGTGTTTGGGGTAGATGATCAATCTTTCCATGATTTCATGGCACGTCGTCTTGTGGAGATGGCCGGCCACATAATCATGGGATATCTTCTACTTGAGGATGTAGCAAGGAACGAAGATTTTCGGAAATCACTTGAGGTCTACGTTAAATATGGACAGGCTCAGGTTGCAGCTCATGCTTCCTTTATCGGTAATTTCCAGCCTCAACAGATTGAGGATTACCTATATAAGGAGCAAGAGGAAACAAGTCAGGCAGAAGCGTAACTATTATTGTTAATCACCATTCATAAACCATTCTCCGATTTTTAAAGCGGGGGATGGTTTTTTTATATAATTGAGGAGTCAATAAAGCTTGAAAACGAAAGGGCAAAATGCTTTAAAATCCCCATTTTTTTAGTTAAATTTGCATTATAGAAGGGTATAGCCAAACAAAACTACGACAGCTCATAGAAGCTGAAAAATTAAGACGTCCTTATCGAAATAATTGACAACTTTATGCCCTTTGTTATTTAATAGTTTGACTACCTGCTTTCTATATAAGATTGCAGGAATAGAAGGTATGTTTATATCTGAATAAAATACCTAAAACAATCTGACATTGAAAGATCTTGATGAGGAAACAGTAGTCTCGAAGTAAATTTCAGGTCAGTTGGATTCAAACGAGATAACCGGTCGGTAGTATCCTGACAATTCCACAAGTCGTAATCTTCAGAGCGATATTTTGAGCAAAGAGCCTCAGAATAATACTTCCTGCCTTGATGATCTGAGTAACACTTGGTTTGTGATGCGTGATCTCAAAAGAGCCAATGCAAATATCAAGGCATGGCAGATATTGACTGAAGCAGGCTTTGAGGTATTTACGCCGATGCATTGGAAAATTTACGATAAAAATGGACGAAAAGTCAGAAAATATGTGCCGGTGATTTCAGATTTATTGTTTGTTCACACTCAACGCGATAAACTCGATCCAATAGTAAAGAAAACAGAGACATTACAATATCGCTTTTCAAAAAATAGTCATTCAGTTCCTATGACAGTATCAGAAGCTGAAATGAACAAATTTATCAGGGCGATAGAAAATTCCGAATCCGTAAGATATTATAAGCCGGAAGAGATAACATCAAGTTTCAAGGGGAGAAAAATAAGAATAGTAGGAGGTAGTTTAAATGGTTATGAGGGAAAGCTTCTAACTACAAGAGGATCAAAAGTGAAACGGCTCATGATTGAAATCCCGAATCTGCTACATGCAGGAATTGAAGTGCATCCTGATTTTATCCAGTTTATAGATTAAGAATTCTTAAAATTATAGAAAAGGAATTAGTAGATTGATAAATTAATTTATTCATATAAAGATGTTAAAGCATAAAGTTAATATAGCAATAAGTTTAATGATATGCATGGTCCTCATGTCTTGCTCCACCAAGAAGAAGATAACATATCTGCAAGACATTCAGCCCAATGTTTCGATGATAGTCCAGACACCACAACCCATAAAATTCGAATCGGGCGACCAGATCAGAATTATAGTGCATAGCCGCGACGGAGAAGTGGCAAGAGTCTTTAACTTGGAAGGGGGGTCGGGAGAACATTCCCAATATATAGTTGATGCCCAAGGATATGTTGAAATGCCTGTGTTAGGAAGGATTAAAATATCAGGGCTGACTCGCGAAGAGGCAGCTCTTGCAATCAAATACAAGTTGCTTGAATCAAGGATGGTGAAAGATCCCATCGTCACAATAGATTATTCCGGTATGGGGTATACAATCCTTGGAGAAGTAAAGAGTCCGGGGAGAAAATCAATTGAACGCGACCAGATTACTTTGCTTGAGGCAATAGGTGAGGCAGGCGATCTCACTATAGATGGAGTCAGGGATAATATACTCGTATTGCGAACGGTGAATGGAGAGCAAACCCCCTATAGGGTTAATCTCCTCGACACTCGGTCACTTTATTCTTCGCCTGTTTATTATGTGCAACAGAACGATGTGATATATGTTGAGCCTAATGCCAAAAAAGCAACATCAGCAACTGCTACCGGATCCTCCATTCTCACTCCCGGTTTTTGGATGTCGACCGTCTCGGCCGCAATATCTCTTATCCTCGTCTTCACCAGGATTTTCTAACGTTTATATATTGAAATATGCAACGCTATATAGGCCGGCAACCGGTTGGGGAAGAACCAATGAATATCCAAGAGCCATCAAATCAAAAGAATCCGGTGAATATCCCTCAAGGGGACTCTATAGTCTTAAAACTTAAAGATATATTTTATCTTTGCATTAGCAAGTGGTATTGGTTTCTCCTCTCATTGGCCATTGCCCTTACTGCCGGTTATTATTACATCAAAACAACGCCTCCGGTTTATCAACGCTCCATCGCAATTCTCATAAAGTCAAAGGAATCAGCCAATGAACCCATCCTTGAAGAAATGGGATTCACCAACACTCCTTCTAACCTTACAAATGAAATGGAGCTCCTCAAGACAGGCCCCATCGCCTATGAAATAGCCCGTCGGCTTGATCTTAATGTGGAGTATATCAGGCAGGGCCGATTCCACGATGATGTTTTATACGGTATCGAAGCGCCGGTGAAAATAAGTTTTCTCTCACTACCGGAATATGAAACCGCCTCCTTACATCTGAAACTTGATAAAGATGGTGAAATAACTCTTTATGATCTATCTGACAAGGAGCAAACTTTCAACGATAAAATCACAGTTGCTTTTAATGACACTGTCGATACACCCCTCGGCAATATTGTCGTCACTCCTTCTGCTTCTTATAAGTTAGGCAAAACAGCCGATCTTACAATCCGTCATTCAAATATTAACAACATAATAGGAAGAATACAATCCAAAATTTCTCCCTCCCTCAGAAAAAAGAATTCCACAATCATCGACATTAATTACAAGGATGTTTCGCGAGCTCGCGCTGAAGATATTTTGAATACACTTGTCGGCGTTTACAATGAAAACTGGATCAAAGACAGGAATATTAAAACCCAGAATACTGATAAATTCATCAAAGACAGGCTTGCATTTATCGAAGATGAACTTGGAAATGTGGAGCAAAATATATCTGCCTGGAAATCACGCAATCTGATGCTTGATGTGGGAGCAGCAGGAAGTTTCGCCCAATCTCAGATTAACGAGGCGGAACGTGACCTTCAGGAACTCAACAACCAGATATATATGACCAAATATATAAAGGAATATCTTGAGGATGGGAAACATGAGCACCAGCTCCTGCCGGTTAATTCAGGTATTACTAATTCAAGTATCGAAAGCCTTATTAAGCAATATAACGATAAACTGTTGATACGCAATAACCACCTTGCAAATTCTTCAGCCCAGAATCCATTGGTGAGGGATCTTGATGAAGATCTTGAAGTCTTGAGGGGTTCAATCTCCCAATCTCTCGATTATGAACTTGCAATGCTTCAGTCGAAATCTAATGTTATCAAATCTCGTCAAGGAGTTGCAGTGTCACGAGTGGCGACAAACCCGGAAAAAGCTCAGCAATTGCTCTCTGAGGAACGTCAACAAAAGGTGAAAGAACAACTATATCTTTATTTGCTTGAAAAACGAGAGGAAAATGAACTCTCTCAAGCTTTCGGAGCTTATAACAACCAGTTTATTGAATCCCCCCATGGTAGTAATAACCCCGTAGAGCCGGAAACCGGACGTGTATGGATGATTTGCTTTGCAACCGGACTCTTTTTTCCGGCATTTATAATTTTTGCAACAGAAATGTTAAATACCAAGGTGAGAGGTAAAAATGATCTAAAATCATTGAGTGCCCCCTATGCCGGCGACATACCCCTCCATGAACCGAAGAAGAAAAATTTAGTTGAAAAGTTCAAGAAAAAAGAGATAGTTGAGATTCCAAAAGTTTTAGTGGCTGAAAAGAAACGTGATGTCATCAACGAAGCATTCAGGGTGATACGTACGAATGTAGAGTTCATTCTTGGTTTCGACTCGCACCATAAGGTTATAATGCTGACTTCATTGACACCAGGCAGCGGTAAAACTTTTATATCTGTCAATCTTGCCACAGCTTTCGCAATTCGTGATAAGAAAGTTTTACTAATAGACCTTGATTTACGCAAAGGTTCACTATCTCAATATCTTGATAATCCCTCAAAAGGAATATCAAATTATTTGAGCGGACAAGTGGTAGATTTCAGAGAGCTGATAAAACCGTTGGGAAAACTCGATATGCTCCCATGTGGCACATTGCCTCCTAACCCGGCAGAACTATTATTCACGCCTCGCTTTCAGGAAATGATGGTTCAAGTGAGAGAAGAATATGATTACATCTTTCTGGATTGTCCTCCTGTTGAAGTTGTTGCAGACGCATCCATTATCAGCAGTTATGCAGATTTGACACTCTTCGTGATTCGCATCGGCAATATGGAGAGAGATAACCTCTATGAAGTAGAGGAATGGTATCAGAATAGAAAATTCGGGAAACTTGCAGTTCTTTTAAATGGCATAAAGCAAGGAAGCTCTCGTTATGGCTACCATAAATATGGATATCACAAATATGGCTACCATTACGGAAATTAATTAAGTAAGAAACAATAAGTAAGAAACAATAAGTAAGAAACAATAAGTAAGAAACAATAAGTAAGAAACA
>JAFLTQ010000002.1 GCA_022510385.1 Muribaculaceae bacterium
GAGCCAATGGCGGGATTTGAACCCGCGACCTCTTCCTTACCAAGGAAGTGCTCTACCCCTGAGCTACATGGGCGGATTTGGAGCGGAAGACGAGGTTCGAACTCGCGACCCTTAGCTTGGAAGGCTAATGCTCTACCAACTGAGCTACTTCCGCATTTTGTCTGGTGGGTGGAGATGGATTCGAACCACCGAAGGCGTAAGCCAGCAGATTTACAGTCTGCCCCATTTGGCCACTCTGGTATCCACCCTTTATCCCTTCAAATTGCGTGCCAATTTTTATTGAACACACTACTCTCCGGATTTCCAAGTGCAAAATTATATAATTTTTGTATCTCTACAAAATATTTTCAAATTTTTTATGTCACTTTTTATTTTTTTCCTCTTTCTTTTTCTTTTACCCCTATTTATGAGTCCTTATATATCTACTTCCGGACCCTTTGTTTTTTCTTTTGGTCCGGCCTATCTATTTTTTATTTCCTTATTATCTTACTCCCCTCATTTTTTAACCCCACCTTTTTTACTCTACTGTCACCGACTTTGCTAAATTTCTCGGCATATCTACATCTTTACCCTTGTTTATTGCTATATAATAGCTCAAAAGCTGCAGGGGTATGCTCGTTATTATAGGGGTAAGACACTCAGGCATCTCCGGCACCTCCAATACATGGTCGGCCATCTTGCTGATTATTTCATCCCCTTCATTTACTATTGCTATTATCGACCCTCCTCTTGACTTAACCTGCTGCACATTGCTTACTATCTTGTCGTAGACATGATCATTAGGAGCTATTATTACACTTGGCATCTCCGCATCTATCAATGCTATCGGACCATGTTTCATCTCCGCTGCCGGATAACCCTCTGCATGAATGTAGGAAATCTCCTTCAATTTCAAGGCACCCTCCAGCGCCACCGGATAACTATATCCCCTTCCAAGATAGAGGAAATTTTTCGCATATGTATATTTCATCGACAATCTCTCTATCTTGTCGTTGAGTTGCAACACCTTCTTGACAACTGAAGGAATCTTTAATATATGCTTTCCAAGTTCATTTATTTTTTCCTGCGACATTGTACCCCTCAATTGAGCTATACTCAATGAAAGGAGCGTAAGCACCATCACCTGTCCGGTAAATGCTTTCGTTGAGGCTACTCCTATTTCAGGTCCTACATGTATATATGTCCCGCTTTGCGTCTCTCTTGGTATCGAGCTCCCCACTACATTGCTGATTCCATAGACATAGGCCCCCTTATTCCGGGCTATTTTAACAGCCGCCAGTGTGTCGGCGGTCTCCCCGCTCTGAGAAATGGCTATTACTATATCTCTTTCGTCTAACACCGGATTTGAATATCTGAATTCACTCGCATATTCAACCTCAACAGGCAACTGACAATTATCCTGAATCAGATATTTACCCAAAAGGGCAGCATGCCAGGAGGTGCCACAAGCAACTATCACGATCCTTTTTGCATTTAAAAAGACATCTTTGCTGTCCATCACTCCTGAAAGCATTATCTTTGAGCCTCCTGCAACAACTCTACCGCGGATACAATCACGCAAGGTGGTAGGCTGCTCGAATATTTCCTTTAGCATGAAATGGTCGTAGCCTCCCTTCTCAAGTTGGGAGATGCTCATTTCAAGCGTTGTCACATCTATTTTGCTCTCCTTATTCTCAAGAGTTAAGATTTTCAATGGTTCACCCTTCTCTATCACAGCTATCTCTCCATCCTTAAGATATACACAATCCTTAGTATACTCTATAAACGGAGTGGCATCCGAAGCCAGGAAGGTTTCATTTTCTCCAATCCCGACAGCCAATGGAGAACTATTACGTGCTGCGATTATCTTGTTGGGATTATCTTTCTCTATCAAGGCAATTGCATAGGCTCCCACCACTTGCTTAAGGGCCATCCTGACCGCATCCAATAGCTGACAATTATTCTTTACCTTTATATACTCTATCAATTGCACAAGAACCTCTGTATCAGTCTCTGAATGGAAAGTACACCCCTGTTCTATCAAGGCATCTTTAAGCACCTGATAATTTTCTATCGTACCATTATGTACCAAAGCGAGATTACCATCTTCGCTATAGTGAGGATGAGCATTGCAGTCGCTCGGCTCTCCATGCGTGGCCCATCTCGTATGCGCTATACCACATTTGGCGGAAAGGTCCTTGTCTTTACAAAAATCTTCAAGATTACTTACCTTTCCCTGACTTTTATAAATATTTATCTTTCCCTCCGGGCTTGCCAATGCTATCCCGGCACTGTCATACCCTCTATATTCCAATCTATGGAGTCCCTTAATCAATATCTCGTAGACATTATTGTCTCCAACATATCCTACTATTCCACACATACCTAATATATTAAGAATACACGTTAGTAACGATATCCTTTAAATTTTATTACAGTTAACTAATTCTAATCCTTATTAAGACTCTTTTCAAACCTTTGGAATTATCCCCATTCTCAGAATTCATCTCCTAAAGGATTCAAGGCTGAGTCTCTCACCTTATATAGCAACGCCTTTTTTGCTTCCGGGTTATCTCTCAATAAATCGGATAGCTCCCAATGATGTCCGGCCTCTTCGCTAAGCAAGGGTGACGTTGCATCCACCTCAGCCAGATTCCATGTAAGCAATACTGTCTTAATCTTCAGAGCCTTCAATTTTCTGACAAGCATTTCATGATCGGCATCCCCGGTGATTAACACGACATAGTCAAATTTCCTGAAGGTCGAAAGTTCGTATGCCTCTAAGGCAAACCAGACATCAATACCTTTTTCGACAACCTGCTTCTCCCCTTCTCTACCCATTTCCCGAAGATGCTTGTAATGAAACACCACATCATTTTCTATAAGGGTATCTTCAAATTTTCTCTCATTATATAGAAGGTGTTTGTCGTATGCCTCTTTCACCCGGAATCTTCCCCGGAAATAGTGGGCCTCCGTGATCTGACAATTCGCCGGATCTACATTCTCCGACCATGCCAGTCGGGCACAAATGAAATCGAATAATGATCTAACCTTTATTATGGAACTTTCAATGGCCTTCAAGGCTCTATTGACCTTGGCATAATATCCGCCATCGATAAATACTCCTATTGATATATATCCTTGCATGCTTAAGAAAGTTTTTTCAAGATCCGCTATATTTAGCGTATGCCTTTGCCATCTTGGTGTGATAACCTCGTTTGGCGTATGAGGGCCCGTTATATCTTCGGGCGAAGGCACTCCAGTTCTTTTTCCGAAGGCTTTCCACCATTCCCGTCCGGGTGATGAATACAGCAAACAGCTGTAGTTGTTCAAGTTCCGAATAGGCCATCCTTTTCACAAACTCATCGACTGATTCGCAACCACACAGTTTATAATTGAATCCCCCGATCTGAAACATTCCCCAGAATGTCCCCATATTTGCGCCTTGTGCATTGACCTTTCGGGCATTTATCAATTCTGTCCATTCTTTGAGGGCATATCCCTTCAATCCTTCCGGCACTTTTTCACCTTTGGCCCCCTCGGTGGATGCGGCCTTGGATGTATACTTGTTATACATTGTCCGGTCGAAATTTATCACCGGGATACCGGGAGCCCAGAATCCTTTCATTGCCTTGCCCGCCTCTATCTCCACGACTGCTTTTATGGCTGCCACCTCTACATCCAGTTCTTCAGCCACCAATGCAAAATCATCTTCAGTCAGATGAAGATATCTCTCTTCTGCATCTTTCCCTACGCTATCCACCTCATTTATTAATAATGAGGGAGTGGAAACTAAAGCCACACTGTCAGAGTCGGTGAGGTAATTATTGATCTCGTCACTTTGGCCCTTTTCTTCGGAAGTTGCCTCTTCAATCATATTCCTACCTAAAAGGGCGGAGGAAAATCCTCCACCCATAGTAAGAATAAATATCATTATGATTTTCAGGCCCTTTCCTGATGATGTCATACCTCAGATATTTTCTTGAGAATCAAACACAAATGTTTCCAGAATTTATCTACTGTCGGTATTAATAATTTTTCATCCGGTGAATGGACATCCCGCATTGTCGGGCCTATGCTCACCATATCAAGCTCAGGATTCTTTGTCAAGAAGAGGCCACATTCCAATCCGGCATGGATAGCCTTTATTTTCGGTTTCACCCCGAAGAGTTCCTCATAGGCTTCTTCACTGATTTTCATAACCTTTGATTCCACATTCGGTGCCCAACCGGGATAACCGTCGGAGTGGCTCACTTCAGCACCGGCAAGCTGGAAATGTGCCTCCACCTGTCCGGCTATATCATTTTTGCGTGATTCCAAAGAGGAACGTTGTGATGTGGTGACTACTATTTTGCTCTCTTCATCCATCTTGACAGCAGCAAGATTCGTGGAGGTTTCCACCAATCCTTCAATCTCTCTGCTCATGCTGATAACCCCGTGAGGTGCGGAATACAATGCACGGATAAGTTTGAGAGAGGTTTCGGAATCGATGCAGTATTCAGGTTTATCCGCCTTCTCTATTTCAAGTTTCAGGGAAGGTTCCACTCCTTTAAATTCATTGCGGATTGCTTCGGCATACTCATGGAGATATTTCGCTATTTCTTCACGATGTCTCTCATTGATGCCGAATATTGCCTCGGCTTCTCTCGGAATCGCATTACGTAGGTTGCCCCCTTTAAAGCTGCAAACCTCTATGTTCCATTTATTGGAACAATTCCATATAAAGCGGGCTATCAGCTTATTGGCATTGGCTCTCCCCAGATGGATATCGCCACCGCTGTGTCCTCCCAACAGCCCTGTCACCTTCACTTTATAATAATTGAAATTATCGGGAGAGAAACTTCTTTTATATGTAAAGATAGCTGTAGTGTCGATACCGCCGGCACATCCGATGAATATCTCTCCATCATCCTCTGAGTCAAGATTTATAAGAATCTTGCCGGAAATCATTCCCTCTCCCAGATTCTCAGCTCCTTCAAGCCCTATTTCCTCATTCACGGTAAAGAGAGCCTCGAGAGGTCCATGTTCTATCTCCGCATCTGCAAGAGCAGCGAGAGCGGCAGCCATTCCGATACCATTATCAGCCCCGAGGGTTGTACCTTTTGCTTTTACCCAATCTCCATCGATAAAAGTCTCGATAGGATCTTTCAGAAAATCATGTTCTACATCGCTGTTTTTTTCAGCCACCATATCCATATGGGCCTGAAGCACTACAACCGGAGCATTCTCTCTTCCCGGAGTTGCCGGCTTCTTCATAACAACGTTCCCTACCTTGTCAGTCTTTGCCTCGATTGAATGTTGCTTGGCAAAGTCGAGCAAATATTCCCTTATCTTTTCTTCATGTTTAGAGGGTCGCGGCACTTTTGTGATAGCATCGAAGGCTCCCCATACAAGAGCCGGTTGCAAATCTTTGATATCCATGGCTTTTATATTTTCTGTTTTTATTTTTTCGTTTTAGGAGGCCCCTTATTTTGGAGCCTTTTATTGCTCAAAAGTAATCATTTTTTCCTTTTATTCAAAACTTACTTTTCAAGTTAATCTTTTTTTTCTAAATTTGCATTCAATTTTCATCTCCGCCGGAGATGTATCTTTTCATTATTTATAATTAATCACAGAAAAAAGAAAAAGAAGCAGAAGATGAGAAAGTTTTTTTCAATCAACCTATTTACGGTTCTTGCGATTTGTTTATTGGCAACAGCCTGCGGAAATAAAGAATCCAACCAGGAATCCTCTAAAGCAAAAATTTCGGGTATAATCGCCAGAGCCGACTCCATGCTTCCAAATTATAGATTTGTTGATGTTGACACGGTTTTCGTCTACTACAACCTTGCCAAAGACTACAACGATGAAATGTTGCGTCTTCAGGCTAACTATGAAAATGAAGTCAAGAGGCATCAGAATTCCATCCAGTCGTTCGCTACAAACGTTGACAAAAAACGTCAGAACAACGGTTACCTTTCAGAACAGTCGCTTAATGCCGATCTCCAACAATTGGCCACTATGCAAGACAATGCTCAGAAGGCGGTTGCAAACCTTCAGAACAACATCCTTCTCGCCGACCAACAGGGACGTCAGACTGTCACCGATTCTATCCTGGCTTTCATCAACGAATACAACCTCTCTAAAGGGTATGACGCTATTTTCATTAAAAGCGTGACTTTATGCTCTAACCCGGCTCTCGATATCACTGCCGAAGTAATCGAAGGCCTAAACGCCAGATACAACAAGGTGAAGTGATCCACCTTTTAAAGGATTGCTATAATTTTTAGCAGGAAGGATAATTTTTCCGGCCTGCTTTTCTTTTTAATCTATTATGATTGAAGATAATATTATTAATAAGGAAGCCAACGAAAAAACTGTCCTCGTCGGGTTGGTGACTCTTCGTCAGGATGAAGCCAAGGTGAACGAGTATCTTGATGAGCTCGATTTCCTGGCTCGTACTGCCGGAGCTGAACCCGTGAAACGTTTTATTCAGAAATTGGATTACCCTAATCCGAGAACCTATGTCGGAAAAGGTAAGCTGGAAGAAATTCGTCAATATGTCGAAGAGTTTGAAATCGGGCTCGTGATTTTCGATGACGAACTTTCCACCAAACAAGTGGCAAACATTGAGAGAGAACTGAAGGTGAAGATTCTCGACCGCACAAGCCTTATTCTCGATATTTTCGCAAAACGGGCGCAGACAGCCACCGCAAGAACGCAAGTGGAACTCGCACAATATCAATATCTTCTGCCGCGACTCACCAGAATGTGGACCCACCTTGAACGCCAGCGAGGAGGTATCGGTATGAGAGGCCCCGGTGAAACCCAGATTGAAACCGACCGTCGTATTATCCTCGACAAAATCTCTCGCCTTAAGGAGGAGCTGAAACATATCGACCGCCAAAAGAGCGTTCAGAGAAAAAATCGCGGAAAACTCACTCGCATTGCTCTGGTAGGGTACACAAATGTCGGCAAGTCAACTCTAATGAACCTTCTCAGCAAAAGCGACGTATTTGCTGAAAACAAACTCTTTGCAACTCTCGACACCACTGTCAGAAAGGTGATTATAGATAATCTTCCTTTCTTACTTACCGACACCGTTGGATTCATCCGTAAATTGCCTACTCATCTCGTCGACTCTTTCAAATCCACTCTCGATGAAGTGAGGGAAGCTGATTTGCTTGTGCATGTGGTGGATATCTCACATCCGGGCTTTGAAGAGCAGATTGAGGTGGTAAATGAGACACTTAGGCAGGTGTGCGGAGATAAACCGCTTCCGGTGATAATGGTATTCAATAAGATCGATGCTTTCTCCTATAATCCTAAAGATGAAGATGATTTGACTCCCGCCTCTCGTGAAAACATCCCCTTGGAAGCTTTCAAGGAATCCTGGATGTCGAAGATGGCGAACAATTGCGTTTTCATCTCGGCCAAAGAGCATATTAATATTGATGCCCTTAAAGAACTTCTTTATGAGAAAGCAAGAGAAATTCATGCCGAGAGATTCCCTTACAATGATTTCCTTTTCCAAAAATATGATGAGGATTTAGGTGATCAAGATGAATGATACCTTGGAAAATATCAGACCTCTTTCTCAAGAGGAGATCAATCAGCTGACATCCCAAGGATGCACAGCCTCCGAGTGGTCTCAGATCTCTGTATCTCCTTCTCTCAACTTAAAAGATATTATAAACGTCAGATTCACCGGGCCTGTAGTTATTCATGAAGGAGTCGTGCTCAGGGAAATACCCGGCGGGATAGGAGGATGTACGCTACATAAAAACGTTATTATTGAGAATGTAGCATCCATAGAATTCGATGAAAACTCAAAAAATGGCGTCGGCACTCAGGTAGCAGTGCTTGATGAAACAGGCTCAAGAAGCGTCACAATATATCCGGGGCTATCCTCTCAAGCCGCCACTCTGATGGCAAGGGTTCCGGATTGGTTCAGGGATTCCGTAAAACCGCGACTTCAAGAATTTCTGGATTCTCGCACTCCTCTCTGCGAAATAGGAGAAGGCACAATAATAAAGAATAGCGGCAAATTTAAAAATGTATATATCGGTCGGGAAGTCTTGATAGAAGGTGCAGGGCGTCTTGTAAACGGTTCTATTATAAATAATGCTGAAAGAGGAAAATCTATCACTTATATAGGAACCGGTGTGGAGGCTGAAAATTTCATACTCGAAGATTGCCGCCTCGAGTCGAAGACCACATTGTTTAATAGTTATGTGGGCCAAGGGGTGGAAATATCTCATAATTTCAGTGTCCATGATTCTCTCTTTTTTGCCAACTGCTCAATGGCAAACGGAGAGGCCCATTCCATTCTTGCCGGACCTTATACTGTGAGCATGCACAAGGGGACACTCCTTATCGGATGCCAGACTTCCTTTATGAATGCAGGCTCGCTGTCAAACCAGAGCAACCATATGTATAAGATGGGACCGGTGCATTGGGGACTTCTGGAAAGAGGAGTTAAGACTTCTTCCGGGTCTTATTTGATGTTAGGAGCAAAAATCGGAGCCTTTTCGCTTCTAATGGGAGCCCACAAAGGTCATCCGGATTCCTCGGAATTCCCTTTTTCATATCTTTTTGGTGACGAACGGGGCACTACTGTGGTTGTGCCGGCTCTTATGCTTAGATCGTGCGGCCTAATCCGGGATGAACTGAAATGGCCTGCGCGAGACAGACGTCTCAATCGGGGTATACCACTAATCGACCATATCACTTATGCGGTCTTGAACCCCTTTACCGTCGACACCATGTTAAAGACTGTCAAGACTATCGACAGTCTATTGATGCGTCCTGCAGCCGACGACATGTATATGCGTTACAAGGGTATGAAATTCACTCGTGCGGCCCTTGAAAGAGCGCGGAATCTTTACACTCTTGCCATTTTTAAATATCTTTCGGTGACGCTTCCCGAGTGTCGTTTCCCCGAGCCGGCCGACAACCCTCCTGACACATGGATAGACCTTGGAGGTCAGATCATCCCCAGGGAATTTCTTAACAGGATCTTGCAGTCAGACTCCCTTCTCGATGCCGAGAATATTTGTGCAGAAGCATTTGAGCGATATAAGGAATTAGAGCTCTCATGGGTTGCTTCAAGATTTGGCAACGACTGGCGGAGCCGGGAGAACGAGATCTCTGAAATGGCGCAAAACTACGACAAGATAATAGAGGAAGACCGACAAGAATATTTTGATACTCTCGAAAGGGAGAATAAAATGTTAGATCTCTAACTTATCGCTGTTTTTAGGCCAAATCCTTTGCAAGTTAAGAATTTTTAATATAATTTTGCATCCGTGGAGGAGCCTTTTGGTTCTCCTCTCTTTATGTGAATTATTAACCCTATTTATTAACCAATTTTTTAATGAGCGAATTAAAAGTTCAAACCCCTATCGAAGATTTCGATTGGGATGCCTATGCAAATGGCGAAACAGCCGGTTCGAAGAGCCGTCAGGAATTAATTGAAACCTACGACGAGTCTCTTAAGACGGCTAAAGACAATGAAGTGGTGACAGGTGTCATCAAATCTATCTCAAAACGTGAAGTAAGAGTGGATATCGGCATGAAATCTGATGCCATTATCCCGATTTCTGAATTCCGTTACAATCCTGACCTTAAGGTTGGCGATGAAGTTGAGGTGTATATTGAAAACCTTGAAGACAAAAACGGACAGCTCAAGCTCTCCCACAAGAAAGCTTGCCAGACCCGTAGCTGGGATCGCGTCAATCAGGCTCTCGAAAACGATGAAATCATCAAAGGTTATGTTAAATCTCGCACTAAGGGCGGTATGATCGTTGATGTTTTCGGTATCGAAGCATTCCTCCCCGGCTCTCAAATCGATGTACGTCCTATCAGAGATTATGATGTATTCGTAGATAAGACTATGGAATTCAAGGTTGTAAAAATCAACCAGGAATATAAGAATGTAGTTGTATCTCATAAGGCTCTTATCGAGGCTGAACTCGAAGCTCAGAAGAAAGAGATTATCTCTAAGCTTGAAAAAGGCCAGGTGCTTGAAGGTAAGGTTAAAAACATCACTCCCTACGGAGTCTTTGTTGACCTTGGTGGTGTTGACGGTCTCGTGCATATCACCGACCTTTCATGGGGCCGCGTTTCCGACCCGCGTGAAGTCGTAGAGCTCGACCAGGATATTAAGGTTGTAATCCTTGACTTCGACAATGAAAAGAAACGTATTGCCCTCGGCGTGAAGCAACTCCTTCCGCATCCTTGGGATGCTCTGGACGCTGACGTCAAAGTGGGTGACAAAATCACAGGTAAAGTTGTCGTTTTGGCCGACTATGGTGCTTTCGTGGAAGTTCAACCCGGAGTTGAAGGCCTCGTGCATGTTTCTGAAATGTCTTGGAGCCAACACCTCCGCAGCGCTCAGGAATTCCTCAAAGTCGGTGATGAAATCGAAGCTGTTGTCCTCACTCTCGACCGCGACGATCGCAAGATGAGCCTCGGTATCAAGCAACTTAAAAACGACCCGTGGGAAAACATCGACACTAAATACTCTATCGGCTCTCGCCACACAGCTAAAGTTAGAAACTTCACTAACTTCGGAGTATTTGTTGAAATCGAAGAGGGCGTAGACGGTCTTATTCATATCTCCGACCTTTCATGGACTAAGAAAATCAAACACCCATCTGAATTCACTCAGATTGGCAATGAAATCGAAGTGCAGGTGCTCGAAATAGATAAAGACAACCGTCGTCTCTCTCTCGGACACAAACAGCTCGAAGAGAATCCTTGGGATGTATTCGAAACTATCTTCACTGTAGGTTCTGTTCATGAAGGCACTATCACTGAAATGATGGATAAGGGTGCTGTTATTGCTCTTGAATATGGCGTTGAAGGTTTCGCAACCCCGAAACATCTCGTTAAGGAAGATGGAAGTCAGGCTAAACTCGATGAGAAACTGAAATTCAAAGTGCTTGAATTCAATAAAGACAGCAAGAGAATTATCCTTTCTCACAGCCGCATTGCTGAAGATGCCAACAAAGCTGAAGCTAAAGCTCAAAAACCGGCTGCAGCTAAGAAGGCACGCAAGGAGGAAGAACAACCGCAACTCACTCAGAATGTTGAAAAAACAACTTTGGGTGACCTCGGTGCCCTCCAGGCTCTCAAAGAACAAATGCAAAAAGGAGACAAGTAATTTCACCTTTCATTCTAAAAAAATGGAGAAACTTCTGTTTCTCCATTTTTTTTATTAATTTTACTTTCTCTTAAGATCCCGGCATAATAATGCATAATGGTCTGAAAAAAATATTACTCCTTTCATTTATCGGCACTCTTCTTTGCGCGCCGGCAATTTTGACGGCACAAGTGCAACACAAAGAATGGCAGGAGGCTAAAAACATTACGGCCAATTTCAAGGCTGTTTCCTCCCTTCCCGATATTGAAGTTTTTTCAGCCCCTAACATTATAATGCTTAAAGTGAATAAACAAACGGAGGTAAGAATTTTCACAATACTCGGGAAACTTATTTCCTCTCAATTGCTTGAACCGGGGGTCTTTGAGTATCAACTTGATGCCCATGGGATCTATCTCATAAAAACAGAGCATAGTTCCTGCAAAATCGCAGTTTAATCAAATGTAATAAGTAAGAAGTAATAAGTAATAAGTAAGAAGTAAACAGTAAAAAGTAAGAAGTAATGAGTAATGAGTAATGAGTAATAAGTAAGAGATAGTAACTAAAAAACTCACAACTAACAACTCAAAACTCAAAACTAACAGCTTACAGCTTACAACTTACAACTTACAACTTACAACTCACAACTTACAACTCACAACAAACCCCTTCCGCTATGCTAAACTGGTCACAATTATCATTCTCATATATTCCCACCGACTATAATGTGAGGTGCACATTTAAAGATGGCAAATGGGGAGACATAGAAGTTTCCGACTCTGCATATATCCCGATGCATATGGCCGCAGTTTGTCTCCATTACGGTCAAGAGGCCTTTGAAGGATTAAAGGCTTTCAGAGGTAAAGATGGGAAAATCAGAATTTTCCGTATGGATGAGAATGCCAAGCGCTTTGTTCGCTCGGCAGAGAAGATGCTTATGGCTCCTCTACCTGTCGAGAAGTTCTGCGAGATGGTAAAAAAGGTTGTAAAGCTAAACGAGCGTTTCATTCCTCCCTACGGTTCGGGAGCCTCCCTATATATCAGACCTTTGGAAATTGGAGTTTCACCAAAAGTTGGAGTCAGCAGTTCCGACGAATTCTTAGTTGTGATTTTCGTCACTCCGGTAGGTCCTTATTTCAAAGCAGGCTTCAAACCTATAAAAGTTTGTATCTCCCGTGATTACGACCGTGTCCCGCCAAAAGGAACAGGATCAATTAAGGTGGGTGGAAATTATGGTGCTTCTCTCGAAGCTGGAGAAAAAGCGCATGAATGGGGATATTCAAATCTCCTTTATCTCGATCCACAAGAGAAAAAATATATCGATGAATGTGGAGCAGCCAATTTCTATGGTATAAAAAACAACACCTACGTCACTCCTGCCAGCGAATCTATTCTCCCTTCCATCACCAACATGAGCCTTCAACAGTTAGTGAAAGATATGGGTATGAATGTGGAACGTCGCCAGGTTCCAATAGAAGAGCTCTCCGAGTTTGAAGAAGCAGGTGCTTGTGGCACAGCTGCCGTCTGCTCTCCTATTAGCCAAATTGACGATATCGACACCGGCATCTCTTATGTGATTTCTAAAGATGGAGAGCCCGGCCCTATCACTACAAAGCTATATAACCGTATCCGAGCCATACAGCTTGGCGAAGAACCTGATATCCATAACTGGTGTGTAATCCTTGAATGATTCCAACCCATGCCCGGAATTTCTGATATCAACTGGCTTTATCATAAATATTATTCCGACAATCCGGAACTTCGCAATATTTTAGCCAAACATTCGGAATGTGTGGCTAAAAAAGCATTGCAAATTAATAAAGATAAAAAACTCGGTATAGAAAGGCGCGACATTTATATCGCCGCTATGCTTCATGATATCGGCGTTGTCAAATGCAATGCCCCCGGAATCCATGCATTTGGCAAACTCCCATATATCTGCCATGGTATCGAAGGGGAGAAAATGCTTTCAGAAGCCGGCCTTGAACAATATGCTTCCATATGCTCATCCCACACCGGTACCGGAATTACGAAAGAGGAAGTTATCAAAAATCAGATCCCTCTACCTGCGGATCGGGACTATCTCCCCAAAACTTTGCTTGAAAAATTGATTTGTTATTCCGATAAATTCTTCTCCAAAAGCAACGATCTCTCTCGTGAAAAAGAACTCGATGAAGTTCGTGAATCCATGAAAAAATTCGGTGAGCCCTCCCTCAAAAGGTTTGATGAGCTCCACAAACTCTTCTCTTAGAGTCTCTTCCGGATTCTATTTTAAAATCAGCAAATCTTTAAGGGATTTCAAGAGTGGCAGGAAAGAGATGTGACTCTTAGATTTCCGCATCAACAGTAACTTTATTTACAAAATAATAATTTAACATATTTTGGGGAACTAACCGGAAAATCTACCAAATATTAACTCCTTATTTGCCGTTTTATATCTAACTTTGCAGATTAATTACCACAGTTTTATATGAAATTGTGGCATATTCTTGAGCTCTTTCCACAATTTTACCCTAAAATTGTGGCATATGTTATAGCGTTTTGAGACGTTTGTTCATATATATGTTTGCTTTGATTGTGCTCGGTTTTGCCTTCGCACAATCACCGGTCTCGCCCTTACCCCTTTCAACCGACTCCGCTCCGGAGCCGGAAGATTCCTCTATTAAAAATAAGTTCGTCCCCGTTGACTCTCTACAGCTTAATACATTGGCCGGAAACGTCAGAAAGGACTCCATCTTTTTTGCTTTCGATTCCATACAATCTGTCACCGACTCTATCCTGACGGATTCTCTTAATATAAACCTGGATTCCATATCTCTTCCCGACTCTCTAAGAGTCAGCGAATTATCAAATTTGCCTGACTCTCTACCCTCTCTCGATTCAATCTCTTTTTCAAGAAGAGTGCGAAGACCTTTCGATATGGATACAACCCGGTCTAAAGTCTCCCGACTTAACCGCGAGAAAGTAGACCTTGATGCCCCGGTCACTTTCAGCGCTAAAGATTCCCTCATTCTTGAAGGAAACAACAATGCTTTCCTCTTTGGAGAAGGAAACGTGGAGTATGGACAGTTCAATCTGAAGGCTCAGGAAATTATGCTCGAGCTTGACGAATCTACAGTCTATGCTCGCGGGGCTACCGACTCTATCGGAAATCTCTTCGGTAATCCTGTCTTCAAGGATGGAGGCGAAGAGTATGAGTCGAAGCAGATGACCTATAATTTCAAGACAGAAAGAGGTTTTATCACCGACGTTATCTCTGAACAGGGGGAAGGCTACCTCACAGGCGGGGCCTCCAAAAAAATGGAGGATGGATCTTTCTTCGTGCAAGATGGTAAATACACCACTTGCAACGACCACGAGCATCCCCATTTCTATTTCAATGTCACCAAGGGAAAGATGATTCCAAATAAGAATATCGTCACCGGACCCGTCTATATGGTTCTCGCCGATGTTCCTCTACCTCTGGCTTTACCTTTCGGATATTTCCCCTTCTCGAAGAATTATTCAAGCGGTATCATTTTCCCTACATTCGGAGATGACTACAACCGTGGCTTCTATCTTCGCGATGGCGGCTATTATTTCGCATTGTCTGATTATGTAGACCTCGCCCTCCGAGGCGAAATCTACACCAAAGGCTCATGGGGTGTATCCGGAGCTTCCACTTATTCCAAAAGGTATAAATTCCGTGGTAATATATCTTTCTCTTACATCACTTCCATCTACGGAGAGAAAGGAAGCCCCGACTATACAAAACAAAAAAACTTCCAGTTCATCTGGAGCCATTCGCAGGATGCCAAGGCAAATCCCAACATGTCTTTCTCTGCTTCCGTGAACTTTGCAACTTCCGGTTACTCTCGCAACGACCTGAATTCCTATTACAATTCTTCATTCACGGAAAATACGAAGTCATCTACTGTGAACATGACTTATAGGTTCCCCGGTACAAAATGGAGCCTCTCAACCACCGCAAGCATCACCCAGAGAACCCAAGACTCCACTCTTGCCGTTTCATTCCCGAATCTTAACGTTTCCCTCTCACAGATTGCACCATTCAAAAGAAAAAAATCCGTGGGTGGTGAAAAATGGTATGAAAAGATCAAACTTTCCTATTCGGGACAGTTTCAGAACTCATTGACAGCCCAGCAGAACGTATTCTTTAAGAAGAGTCTTATCAAAGACTGGAGAAACGGTATGCGCCACAGTATGCCGGTGTCAGCCACTTTCTCCCTATTCAAATATATCAACGTAACTCCTTCGATCACCATGAACGACCGTATGTACACCTCAAAGATACGGCGTCAATGGGACACACAGGCATCCCGAGAGGTGCAAGACACTACCTATGGTTTCTACAACCTTTTTGACTTCAATGCTTCGGTGTCGATGGATACAAAAATCTATGGTTTCTGGAAACCTCTAAAGATTTTCGGTGACAAGGTGCAGATGATACGCCATGTCTTGACTCCTACCGTCTCTTTTTCCGGTTCTCCCGATTTTTCCGACCCATTCTGGGGAGTCTACGGAACATACTCTTACGAAACAGCTTCCGGCGAAATCCGCACCCAAAAATATAATTATTTCTCACATGGTGTCTACGGTTCTCCCGGACAAGGGAAAACCGGTATGGTTTCCGTGAGTCTTGCCAACAACCTTGAAATGAAAGTGAGGAACGACCAAGACTCCACCGGCACAAAGAAAATCTCTCTGATTGAGAATTTCTCGATCAGTCAAAGTTATAACTTTGCCGCAGACTCTCTGAACTGGAGTAATATCAACACCTCCATTCTCTTGCGTCTGGTTAAAAACTTTAATCTAAATCTGTCTGCCACTTGGGATCCCTATACTTATCGCCTTAACTCATCGGGAAGCCCCGTAAGGGTGAATGTGCCTCGTTGGAAAGCAGGGAAGGGTTGGGCGCGACTATCTTCTACGGGTACATCTTTCTCATATACCTTCAACAATCAGACATTTACCCGCAAAAAGAATAAAGACAACAAGAGCGGGAATGATACCGGAGATGATGACGACATCGATGAATTCGGCAACACCGACATAAATGCCGCTGAAGAGCGAAGGCGCAAACGACAGGAGGCACGGGAGGCCTCTGCAGCAGCCGATGCCGACGGATATGCCAAATGGGAGTGTCCATGGAGCCTGTCGGTCAACTACTCTATAAGCTACGGTTATGGAGCCTTCGACTACGACAAATTGGAATATAAGGGGAAATGGACACAGAACCTCTCTTTCTCCGGGAATATCAGGCCCACCAGCAATTGGAATTTCTCTTTCTCGGCATCCTATAATTTCGACCTGCATAAACTGGCATATATGAACTGCACTATCTCGCGCGACCTTCACTGTTTCACTATGTCAGCATCCTTTGTGCCTGTCGGTCCCTATAAATCCTATAATTTCCATATTTCCGTGAAATCGTCGTTGCTCAAAGACCTGAAATACGACAAACGTTCCTCCACTTCCAACGGTATCCAGTGGTATTAACCTATGCCACTAATTCTCAATAATTTTTGATTAAAACTTATTAATCTTTTTTATTCCCTTTCTATTCTCTTGCATCATTGAGCATTTTTTCCTAATTTTGTAGAAACTTCGGTAAAAATGGCCAAGCCGGAACTTATCCAAAGTATAGAACAGCTCTCACGCAAGGTTGACTCCCTGATGTCGCAGCTTTCTGATTCGCAGGATAAGATTAGAGAATTGGAATTACGCAACGCTATGCTCGAGAAGCAACATCTCAATGACACGGCAACAATTCTTCAAGCAAGAAAAGATATCGAATTCCTTTCAGTATCTCATCGGCTCGCCGCTTCTCCCGAAGCTCTGGTGGAGGCCCGGCAAAAAATTGCCGCCCTCATCAGAAACATCGACAGTTGTATCCGTTTGATTATTGAAGACTGAAGATGAAGAGAGCAGATAATGTCAAAATGACTCTACATATTGGCAATGAACTTATCCAAGTTGACGTTGATTTCGATCAGCAATACAAGGTGAGGGAGGCCGAAAGAGACGTGAAGATTTTTTGCGAAAGGAAAAGAAAAGAGTGGCCCGAAGCATCAGATGCTCATATCTTAGCAATGGCTGCATATCAGTTCGCAAAATGGTATCGCCAACTCCTCGATGAGCAAAATGACGCTATTGAATTGGCACGTAGTAAATGTAATGAGATCGATAAATCTCTAAATATAGAAATCGCCTGAAAAAGTTATTTCTTTAAGATTTATCTCTGTTTCCTCTATTCTTCTTTTTTTAATCACTTGGTTACATTAGTCGGACTTTTGAATGACTTTTGTATTAACTTATTGTGTATTAAATATTTGTATATATACTTTATCAGATAGAAATTATGGAAACAGCTATATGGATTATAATTGCTGTCGGAGCTGCTATAGTGGGATATATCTTAGCTTCCCTATTGTCTAAAAAGAATGCCAAAAGTTCCGCCAATGCAATTCTGCACGAGGCAAAAAAGGAAGCCGGTATTATCAAGGAGAAGGAATTGCTTAAGGCCAAGGAAGAGGAACTGAAGATTCTTAACGAGGCTGAAAAATCTGCCAACCAGAAGTTGCAGAAAGTGCAAGCTTCCGAAAATCGTGCCCGCCAGAAAGAAATGCAGCTAAACCAGCAACAAAGCGAACTTGCAAAACGTAAAAATGAACTCGATGCCCGTCAAGGATCTCTCGAAAAACTTGAGGCATCTGTCTCAATGAAAAATGCTGAAGCCGAATCCCTTATCAAAAATATTCGTGATGAGCTCGAAAAAGTTTCAGGCCTGTCGGCCGAAGAGGCTAAAGAGCGACTCGTGGAAAGTCTAAAGGATGAGGCCAAGACTGAAGCTGCAAGCTACATCAATGATATCATGGATGAAGCTAAATTGACTGCATCGAAGGAGGCCAAGAAAATTGTGGTGCAATCTATTCAACGGCTTGCCACAGAGGCTGCTGTTGAAAATTCGGTGACTGTCTTCCCGATTGACAATGACGAAATAAAGGGCCGCATAATCGGCAGGGAGGGTAGAAATATCCGAGCCCTTGAAGCAGCAACCGGTATTGAGATAATCGTAGACGACACTCCCGAAGCTATCGTCCTCTCAGGATTTGACCCCGTGAGACGTGAGATTGCCCGTCTTGCACTTCATCAGCTCGTAGTGGATGGGCGCATCCACCCGGCAAGAATCGAGGAAGTGGTGGCAAAGGTGAAACGTCAAGTGGAGGAAGAGATTATCGAGACCGGAAAGCGCACAGCAATCGACCTCGGTATCCATGGTCTTCATCCGGAACTTATCAGAATGGTAGGAAAAATGAAATATCGTTCTTCCTACGGACAGAACCTCTTGCAACACTCACGCGAAACCGCAAATCTATGCGCCATTATGGCTGCGGAACTGGGTCTTAATCCCAAGAAGGCTCGCCGCGCAGGTCTGTTGCATGATATCGGCAAGGTGCCTGATGACGAACCGGAACTCCCCCACGCTCTCCTTGGCATGAAGCTTGCCGAAAAATTCAAAGAGAAACCGGATATCTGTAACGCCATAGGAGCTCACCATGAAGAGGTGGAACAGACTTCACTTCTCGCACCCATCGTGCAGGTGTGTGACGCCATCTCAGGAGCACGTCCAGGCGCTCGCCGCGAAATAGTCGAGGCTTACATCAAACGTCTCAACGACCTAGAACAAATCGCCCTTTCATATCCCGGCGTCCTAAAGACTTATGCCGTGCAGGCAGGTAGAGAGTTGAGAGTTATCGTAGGGGCCGACAGAATCTCCGATGAAGAAATCGAAAAACTTTCTGCTGAAATAGCCAAAAAGATCCAGGATGAAATGACTTATCCGGGACAGGTGAAAATCACTGTGATTCGGGAAACACGTTCGGTGGCGTTCGCCAAATAAGTGATTGTCTCTTCAATTTTTATCTGTTATGCAAGAGAGCAATCAACGTCCGTTCCTGAATGTCTGCCCCAGATGTATGCGGAATCATACCTGTAGCACCTGCGGCAGACGTGAGCCCAGAGGAAAACTGACTGCTACCGACTGGATGGAACATCTTCCCCCTGACAGTAGCAGCAATAAGCTTGTGGAAGTGATTTTCAAAAACACCCGCGTGGGATTCTTTGAAAATGACTCCGGACTCGATCTGAAAATCGGCGATCTGATAGTTGTGGAAGGGACACCCGGCTACGACATTGGTAAGATAAATATGGTGGGCCATCTCGTAAGGCTCCAGATGAAGAAAGCCGGATTCAAAGATTTCGACAATCTCAAAAAGGTGATCCGTCTTGCCACTGATGAAGACCTCGATAAATTCGAAGAGGCTCGGGCGCGTGAACATTCCACAATGATCAAGGCTCGCTCCATAGCCGAGGAATTAGGCCTCGCCATGAAAATCGGAGATGTAGAGTTTCAGGGCGATGGCAGCAAGGCTATTTTCTATTATATAGCCGATGAACGAGTGGATTTCCGCAAGCTTATCCGGATACTTGCCGAAACTTTCAAGGTAAGGATTGAGATGAAACAGATTGGTGCGCGTCAGGAAGCCGGACGTATAGGTGGTATTGGGCCTTGCGGACGACCTCTCTGCTGCTCTTCCTGGATGAACCGCTTCGTATCTGTCGGAACAGGGGCGGCACGTATCCAGGATCTCTCGATGAATCCTCAGAAACTTGCAGGCCAGTGCGGAAAACTCAAATGCTGTCTCAATTTCGAAATTGATGCCTATGCTGAAGCCGGCAAACAGCTACCACCCAAAGATGCAGTGATTGAATCCAAAGATAATCTATTCTATCTTTTCAAATCGGATATCTTGCAACGTCAACTCACTTACTCCACCGATAAGCATGTGCCGGCAAATCTCGTCACTATAAGTGCCGACAGAGCTTTCGAAATTTTAGAACTCAATAAGAAAGGAATCCGACCTGAAAGAATTTCCGATGAAATATTAATCGAACAGCCGGCTGAATTCGGAGATATTATCGGCCAGGATAGCCTGACTCGTTTCGATAAGAAGGGTAACAATATCAATAAGAAAAGGAAGAAAAACAAGTTCAGGAATTCATCAGAGAATCAACATTCTTCTCCTCACCCCGAACAAAGACATGGGAAAGTTTTCAGACATAATGAGAACTGAAAAAACCGACCGGTCAAGAGTATTAATGTGTGTGAAATTTCTCTTGCTACCAACGTTATTGTTGTTGGCCATAACATCCTGCAATCGGACTGAACGGTCGGGTAACGTAGTTTTTTTAGATCTTGGGAGCAACGGGATGACTCCTCATGCGGAATATGTTTTTGAAAACCTCGGTAACCTTACTCCCGACACTCTTCCACCTATGAATTATGACCTCTCATTGGTGGTCAGATATAATGAAAATTGCGTTTTGCAGGAATTACCTCTTAAGATGGAGACTCTCCTCAACTTGAATGACTCATTGAGAAGCATGGATATCAACCTACCTCTCTTTTCAGCTGAAGGAGAGAATCTCGGGAAGGGGGCCTATGGGGTATATCAGAGAGAGGTGAAGCTCTTCTCTGACGTGCCTCTTGATGAAAATTTCTTTCTCTCTGTATCAACTGAAGCAGAAAACACTGTAGGGATTCTTTCCCTCGGACTCAGAGCCATGTGATATGAAAAAGCTCGATGCGCCAATATTTCACTTAATCGGGGAGACTGCCGACGCCCTCAATCGCGAGGTCTATGTTGTGGGTGGTTTCGTAAGAGATATTTTTCTCGACCGCAACTCCAAAGATATTGATTTTGTCACTGTAGGAAGCGGGATAGAACTCGCCGGAGAAGTAGCGAAAGCTCTCGGCAAGAGTGCCCGACTTACTGTTTTCAGGAATTACGGCACGGCACAAGTAAAGTTCAAGGATCTGGAGCTCGAATTTGTCGGAGCACGCAAAGAGTCTTACACCCGGGATTCCAGAAATCCTATTGTGGAGGAAGGAACTCTTGAAGAAGATCTGACGCGCCGCGATTTCACGATAAATGCTATGGCCATTTCTCTTAATAAGGATAGCTTTGGCACTCTTCTTGACCCCTTTCATGGTTTGCCGGATCTTGACAAAGGGATTATAAGGACTCCCACCGACCCGGATATCACTTTCTCCGACGATCCTCTCAGAATGTTGAGAGCAATTCGGTTTGCGTCCCAGCTCGCCTTCCCGGAGAAAGAAATTGAAGGGGATGAACCGGTTTATAGAAATTTCCGGCTCGATGATGCCACCTTTGAGGCAATAAAACGCAATGCTTCAAGGATGAAGATAATCACGAGAGAGAGAATAAATACCGAGCTTTCAAAGATAATGCAGTCGCCCAAACCATCAGTGGGTTGGAAACTGCTCGACCAAACCGGGTTATTACCTTACGTTTTCCCTTCGGTGATTCCTCTAAAGGGAGTGGAATTTGTAGGTGGTCGAGGCCATAAAGATAATTTCGACCACACTATACAGGTGGTGGATAATGTTGCTCAACGTTCCGACAACGAATGGCTTAGATGGACTGCCCTTCTGCATGATATCGCAAAACCCGCCACAAAGAAATATGATCCTCTTTTAGGATGGACCTTCCATAGCCATAACTATGTGGGAGAAAAGATGGTGCCCCAGATTTTCCGCGCCATGAAGATGCCTATGAATGAGAAGATGAAATATGTGGCAAAACTCGTAGGACTTCATATGCGACCTCAAAGTGTGGGGGAAGAGGGTGTGACAGATTCCGGAGTCAGACGCCTCATCACTGATGCCGGTGAAGACCTTGACGATCTTATGATTTTGGCGGAGTCGGATATCACGTCAAAGAATCCGGCCAAAGTTAAGACACAATTGGAGGGGTTTCGTAAACTCCGGGAAAGAATCTCACAGGTAAATGATGCCGATGCATTGAGGAATTGGAAAAATCCGATCAATGGAAAAGAGATAATGGAAAGATTGGGAGTACCGGAGGGCCCGGAAGTGGCTCGCTTGAAGGAGATTGTCAAAGAGGCAATCCTCGAAGGCAAAATTCCTTACGACCATGATGCCGCATGGGAATATCTGGTGCAGGAGGTTAAGAGTTGTGAGTTGTGAGTTGTTTGTTGGTACGAAACTATAATGGTCGGGACTTTTCCGAAAGTCCCATTATTTGACAGGATTTTATGAAAAATCCTTCCCGTTTGAGGAATGCGATGTTTGGTAGCTGCCCGGTCCCCCGGGCGGTAGAAAATGACCAAAAGCCGATGATATGTTGACCGCTCATTCCTCTGAGCGGTCAAAAATGGCTAAAAAGCCTTATTCCCTCCTTTTTTCAGTTACGTTTTGTTGCGCTCGGTCCTTGTCTATAACTTTTTACTTTTCTTCTTTGGATACTCTTCCCTTTTCTTTATATTTGCATAACTTCAAAACCAAAAAAATCATCAAATTTATGAAAAAACTTTTACTCTCACTCCTTGCTTTGGCTGGTCTCAGCCTCACCGCCAACGCCGCAGACGATTTAGCATACCAGATTGTTTTCGGATGTGAAAAAATAAATACAACGAATGCTATTACTTCTACTACTCAAAAAACAGATTACATAACTTCCGGAGCGGATTATATTAAAACTGTAGTAGAAACGACAAGAGTATATAAAGAGGGCGATGAATATGTTAAATTTGGGGCTTCTAGTAATACTGGATCTTATGTTTTTGAGCCTTCTCAAATTGTAAATGCAACAAAAATAGTTATTAAAGCTGCGAGTTATGGTTCAGATTCTAATCCAGGTTTTAAGGTTAACGAAAAGGACATAACTATAGAATCTAAAGAAGCTGAAGATTATACCGTACAATTGACTGGTTCTCCTTTATCAGAAATATCTTTAAGTACTACTACTTCAAAAAGTGGAAGAGTAAATCTTTATTCAATTTCAGTTTATGTAGCCGGTACTTCTACTGAACCAGAGATTGTGGTGAACCAAACATTAAATTATTATGTTCTATTAAACCAGACTAGTACTTTAACATTGAATCCAGAAATTTATAATATTGACGGTACAATCAACATAACGTACAGTAATAATCAATTTAGTGGACCTACTTCAATTTCAGCAAGTGATATTAATAACGGTATTCCTGTAACATTTACAGGGTCTCAAGGAGGAACAGCAAATGGAACAATAACATTAACTGCCGGTACAGCTTCTGCTTCCGCTAATGTAATAGGCTTTTCGGCTTCTAATGAAGGAACACAGGAAGATCCTCTTTCTGTAGAAGATGTGGTTAATCTTAATAACAAAGTTTCTGGTACTTATTACGTTCAAGGAATTATTAATAGTAAGACAGCTGATTCTGTAAATGGTCAATTCCAACTTAAGGAACCTGAGAACTCTAATATTGTTTTGTCTGACAGTCAGGAAAAATATTATGTTCCGGTTCAACTTCCCACAGGTCAAGTACGTGACTTGCTTAATATAGTAGATAACCCTGGTATGGTAGGTGAAACGGTGACTGTCTATGGATCTTTGGAGGCATATTTTAGTGTTCCTGGTGTAAAAAATACAGTTTATGTTTCTAATCAGGAAGAGGAATTGAATGAATATTCTGTGGCTGAAGCTTTAGCTTTCTTACAGGGTGGCGGTAAAGGTAATGCTATCGTTTCGGGTTACGTAATCGCTTCTCCGGCTCCTAAATTATATAACGGTAAGATCACTTATTATATAGCTGATTCAGCTGATGCAACTTCAGCTGATGCTCTCCAAATTTACAATGGCCTCGGTATCGACGGAGAAACTTTCCAATCAGAGTCTGAAGTATTGGCCGGTGCAAAAGTACAGGTACAAGGCTACTTGACTACATATACCAAAGAGGGCTCTGAGCCCCAATATGAAATGACTGACGGCGTGCTCTTAAGCTATGACCTTACAGGTGTAGACGTTCCTGAAATACCGTCTGCTCCTCAAGGAGTTCTCACAGTTGCCGATGCAGTTAACAATTATATCTTGAAAGGTTACAACGGAACTGCACAGGTTAAAGGATATATCACTGCAATCGAAGAGATAGATCTAAGTTATGGCAATGCAACATATACCATTGCTGACAGCGACGATTCAACAGTTTCTTTGGTAGTTTTCAGAGGTAAAGCACTTAATGGAGAGAAATTTGCTTCAGAAGATGAAATCGAAGTTGGCGGTATTGTAACTATTGAAGGTACTTTAGTTAATTATCAGGGAACAACTCCGGAAATTACCAATAGTAAGATAATCAGCTATATTGATTCAGACGGGGTTGAGGGCTTAATCAATGAGGCTAACGGACCGGTTGAATACTACAACCTACAGGGGGTTAGAGTAAACAATCCTGTAAAAGGTGGACTCTATATCATCCGTCAAGGTAAAAAATCCACTAAAGCTGTGATCCGTTAATACATACGATTAATATATAACAGGAATATAAATTTAAGACCGCTCGGAATCACCGGGCGGTCTTTATCATTTATCAACCCTCCTCTCCCCTCACTCTACCAGTTAATGGGAAGAACTTTTCCAAAGTTCTAAAACAAAAATCTTAAATTGGTATTGCTTAATGTATGAGACTGAAGGCCGGGACAAAATTTGATAACCTCTTTTAATTTGAAATAGAAAAAAGGGAAAAATCTTTTATATTATAATTTTGTTATATTATAAAATTGTTATATATTTGCATCAAGTTTTAATTAGGTTCTATGTAAAAAAACAATTTTATGAAATGGAACGAATTAATTGACTTGTTAAAAGATAACGGTTATGTTTTCGTTAAGCACGGTAAAAAGCATGACCAATATAGAAATCCTGCAACCGGGGATATCCAAATGGTTGAAAGGCATGGATCCCAAGAGGTAAGACCCGGTTTGTTAAACTCCATCAAGAAAAGGGCCGGTCTTAAATGACCCTCTTCTTTCCATCGGCTATCAAAACAATAAATAAACCAAATTCAAGTAAAATTAATTGATTAACTAACTAAATCCTTGCCTATGGAAGTTAGAATTGAAAAACAAAGCGATGGATCATATATCGCTTATGTTCCCGATAGCGAAAAGTTCGGCATAATCGGGACTGGAGAAACAGTAGTGGAGGCAAAGGAAGACTTTTTTAATTCAATCGAGGAAATTAAGGAAACATTGGAAGAAAACAATGAGGAAATTCCAACCGGCCTTCTGGAAGAACCCGTGTTTCATTTTGATCTTTCCTCCCTCTTTGAGTATTTCAACATGATTAATGTAGGTGCGTTTGCAAGGTATCTCGGAATCAATGATTCTCTTATGCGCCAATACAAACGAGGCGACACCTATATTTCCGATGCCCAGTTAAACAAAATTGAAAATGGCATTCACAAAATCGGTAAAGAACTTGTGGAATTGAAATTAGTATAGACCCTGTTTTACAAATTATCTCTATATCCGGCGACATCTTCTTGATGTCGCTTTTTTTATTAAGAAATGAGGAAAAAGGTAGTTGCTCGGAGAGTATCTCTGTAAAAGATGACCTAAATGTAGATGAGTTGGAGAGTTGTGAGTTGTGAGTTTTTAGTAGGGACGCGACCTGTCGCGTCCGCCGCGCAAAAGGAACAGTTGTGTCGATACGGTGCTGTGAATCAGGCGTTTGAGAAGTGGACGCGACAGGTCGCGTCCCTACAGGTCCGGTAAGAACTGCGACCGTTAATGGGAAGAACTTTTCCAAAGTTCTAAAATATAAAGGATTTAAGAAAAAATCCTGCCCGTTTATGGGAAGAACTTTTCCAAAGTTCTAAAACATAAAGGATTTAAGAAAAAATCCTGCCCGTTAAAACGGATTTAAGAAAAAATCCTGCCCATTAATGGGAAGAACTTTTCCAAAGTTCTAAAATATATAGGATTTAAGAAAAATCCTATCCGTTAAAACGGATCTAAGAAAAATCCTGCCCGTTTATGGGAAGAACTTTTCCAAAGTTCTAAAATATAAAGGATTTAAGAAAAATCCTACCCGGTAAAACGGATTTAATTAAAAAATCCTGCCAACAGGCAGGATTTTAGGAAAAACAGTTCTATAACCTTTTCTTGCGGAAAGACAGGGATTCGAACCCTGGGTACCTGAAAGGTACAACGGTTTTCGAGACCGTCCCGATCGACCACTCCGGCATCTTTCCTTGAAATGAAGCAGAAATTTCTGCTTTTTTTGTCGGTGCAAAGGTAAGGAATTTTAACTAATTTCACTATATTTGTCTCTAATAATTCATTATCCACTGACAGATAAAAATATGGAAAGATTCATACCCTCCTCTCAATTGATTATTAATGCCGATGGTTCGGCATTCCATATCCATCTGAAACCTGAACAATTGCGCGACAAAATTCTGATGGTGGGAGATCCGGGTCGCGTTTCAATGGTGGCTTCTTTTTTTGATACCATCGACTATGACATCCAATCGCGTGAATTCCACGCTATTGCCGGTATATATAAAGGGAAACAATTGATGTGTATCTCCCACGGAATCGGGGCAGACAATATTGAGATAGTGATGACAGAGCTTGACTCTTTAGCCAATATCGATTATGACACACGAATGGAGAAACCGCAGAAAAGAACCCTCGAATTGGTGAGGATAGGCACGTCCGGATCACTGCAATATGACTTAAAAATCGGGGATTTCGTGATAGCAAACCGCGGAATGGGGTTCGACGGCATCCTCAATTTCTATGAAGACCGCGATAAAGTTTGCGACCTCGATTTCGAAAAGAAATTCTGTGATTTTGTTAATTGGAATCCACTTTGGGCACGCCCATACGTTGTGGCAGCGGATGAAGAATTAGTGGAGAGGATAGGACGTGATGATATGCTCAGGGGGAATACTATAGCCTCGGTCGGCTTTTATGCACCTCAGGGCCGTGAGGTGAGGCTGAAACTGAAAGATCCGGGATTAATCAAACGAATTGAAGAATTCCGCTATAACGGCGAACCAATCACTAATTTTGAGATGGAGTCGGCTTGTCTCCAAGCTATGGCTAAATTATTGGGACATAAGGCTATGACTGTATGTTCGATAATCGCACAAAGACGTGAGGAAGATGCCAACACAAATTATAAATCTTCTGTGGAGCAACTTGTCCTCACAGTTCTCGACAGAATTTAGTTAAGTCAGGTAGGGACGTGACCTGTCGCGTCCGCCACGCAAAGTAGTAATAAGGATAAAAAAGGATAAAGCGATGAAATCACGCGATGAACTGATAGATGATCTGCTGCAATTAGCATTTGCCGAAGATATTGGTGACGGCGACCATACAACCCTCTCCACAATCCCTGAGGATGCAATGGGTCGTTCCAAACTCCTTATCAAAGAGGCCGGAGTGTTGTCAGGTGTTGACACGGCGATAAAGGTGCTACATAAAATCGACCCCGAAATAAAGGTGAATATTCTTATCCCCGACGGAAGTGAGGTGAAACCTGGAGATATCGTTTTCACAGCTGAAGGTAGGGTCAGGTCTCTTCTTATGGCTGAACGTACTCTTCTCAACATTATCCAGAGGATGAGCGGAGTGGCCACCATGACCAAAAAATATCAAGACCGCCTTAAGGGTCTTCATACCAAAGTGCTTGACACTCGCAAAACCACTCCCGGAATGAGGCTCCTCGAAAAAGAGGCCGTAAAAACCGGCGGAGGAGAGAATCATCGTATCGGCCTTTTCGACATGATCCTTATAAAAGATAATCACATTGATTTTGCCGGCGGTATCGATAAAGCTGTAGAAAGAGCAAAAGAGTATTGCCGCAAAAACGGTAAAGACCTTAAGATTGAAGTAGAGGCCCGCACTCTTGATGATGTTCGCAAATTATCAGAAATGGAGGGAGTTGACCGTATAATGTTCGATAATTTCACTCCGGAGCTGACTCGCGAGGCAGTGAAAATCGTGGCAGGCAGGAAAGAGACTGAATCATCCGGCGGTATCACTATAGAGAATCTCCGTGACTATGGAGAGACGGGGGTGGATTACATTTCTGTCGGTGCCCTCACCCACAGCGTCAAGGGCCTCGATATCTCTTTCAAGGCTTTTTAATGGAAGAAAAAGAGGAGAAAAGCAAAAAAAAGCTAAGTAAGCGGGAATTGGCTTACCTGTTTGGCAAAATGGCCGAAGAGAGGGTAAGCCAATATTATCTCTGCCGGGGATTCACCGTATTGGAGAGAAACTGGAGAATGGGGAAAACGGAAATCGACCTTATCGTCAGGAAGGATGAATTGATAATCATGGTTGAAGTCAAGGCTCGCGGCAGCAACGAAAATGATGCAATAGATGCTGTGTCGCCCGACAAGCGTCGGCGCATGGTGAAAGCAGCCGATTCTTTTTTGCAGCAAATCGAAGGAGATGTGATGTATCGGTTTGACGTTGCGGCTTGCACCGGGACGATAGAGGATTTCCGGGTGGAAATCCTGGAAGATGCCTTCATCCCCACAGATTTAGTATAACCCCGAATAAGACTTAATCCATAAAAGAGGCTTACTTCCCTATGAGTCTCCTCCGGGTCTTCGAGTCAAAAAATCATTCAGGAAGCGTTACCCTGAAAAGGGGAGAATCCGTGTGCTGTGAACGGATGATTGCAATGAGGTCGGAAACGATTTCCGGATTATCTGCGGCCACGTCTGTGGTTTCCCCGATATCAGCGGCAAGATTATAGAGCCGTGGTTCCCCTTTAACTACTATTAATTTCCAATCTCCTTTACGCACAGCTATCTGGTCGGTCTCATGAAATTCCCAGTAAAGGAAATCCCTTTCGGGCTGCTCCTCACCAAGGAGGGTCGGAAGGAAAGAAATTCCGTCAGGTTCTCCCTCGGCAAACTCCTCATAATCAGCCCCGATAATATCGCAGAGAGTCGGCATGAAGTCGTAGAAAACTATCTGACGCTCCGATTCGGAACCTCCCTCCACTCTATCTTTCCAATACACTATAAAGGGGATTCGGATACCACCCTCATAGCATTGGCGTTTAAGACCGCGCAACTTCCCGTCGCGTCCGAAGAATTTAGGGTCTGCCCCGCCCTCTTCATGCGGTCCGTTATCACTTGTGAAAATCAGTATAGTATTGTCGAGAAGCCCCTTCGCTTCAAGTTGATCCCGAATCTCCCCTACATATGAGTCGAGTCGGGCAATCATCGCTGCAAACTGTGCATGCACATGTTTTGTGGCATTATAGCGTGAACCCTTTTGTCCCGGCCAGTCGAAATCCTCCTCAAACCGGTTTTCATAATATTTCAGCAGGGAATCCTGCGGTTGATAAAGCTCTGCATGAGGCAATGTGTAAGTAAGGAAAGCCGCGAATGGTTTATCGGCTGATTGTTTGTCAATCCATTTAAGAGCCTCTTGATGAATAAGGTCTCCCGAATATTGGGAACGGTTTGCATATTCATCTCCAAACATCGGATAAGGAATATTATCCTCGAGAACCATCCTTACTACGGCAGTGTCACCCTCTTCCGGATAATAACGATTGAGGAAATTTGGATAATAGAGATGCGCCTGAAACTGGCAAATATAACCGAAGAAATCGTCAAAGCCCCTCTTGTCGGGTGTGGATTCCGAATTTTCATATCCCCCGGCCCATTTCCCGAAGAGGGAAGTGTTGTAACCTTTTGCTTTCAATATTTCCGGCAGTATGACTCTGTCGGGGCTATATGGCTGTTGCCCTACGCGTGCATACTCTTTATTAACCCCATAGGTGATAGTGTCTGTGCCGCGCCAATATTCCTTGTTACCTCTGACGAAAGTGTGACCGGTATGTTGCCCTGTCATCAAGGAAGCGCGAGACGGAGCGCTCACCGGGCTACCGGAGTAAGCCTGTGTGAAACGTATGCCGTCGCGAGCGAGTGAGTCGATATTAGGGGTATTTATATATGGTTGTCCGTAGCAACCGAGGTCTCCATAGCCGAGATCGTCAGCGAGTATGAAGATAATATTAGGGGGAGGAGGGGGAGGTGTCATGTTAGGAGTTGGGAGTTGTAAGTTTATGAATTGGAGAAAAAACAGGGAGACAGCAAGGATGCTGTCTCCCTATATTCATAAGTTTTTGATTAAGCCTCTGCTTTTGCCTGTGCACCGCGGGCTGCACGTGTGAGCTGTACGGAGCAAACCACTGCGTTCTTGGCGTTGATGAGTTCGAGACCTTCGAAATGGAGGTCACCAACAGCGATACTCTTGCCGAGACCAAGGTTGTCGACATTTACTACGAGTCTTTCAGGAATCTGGTCATAGATAGCTTTCACTTTCAGCTTTCTCATGGTGAGCTGGAGCTTACCACCGGCTTTTACACCTTCAGCGTGACCCTCTATCTGAACAGGCACTTCCATCACAATCGGTTTGTCAGGACCCACCTCGAGAAAATCGATATGGAGCACTGTATCTTTCACCGGCTGGAACTGGAGGTCTTTCATCACAGCTTTACGTTTTTCACCGTTGAGTTCGATATCGATTTCGAAGATATCGGGTGTATAGATAAGTTTTCTCACATCCTCCTCTTTTACAGAGATATCGGTGGAAATGATTCCACGACTTTTATGATGGAGCTTATCAGCAACCTTGCGACCTTTGGCATCTTTCACAACGTCGATTTCCACAAGTCTTTCACCCGGTTTAAGTGTACCGGTATAAGGGAGATCAACTACTTTGCCGCCATTGAGGACAGCTGGAATTTTACCTTCGGCGCGTAGAGCCTTGAGAGATTTTTTGCCGACTTCCTGACGAGCTTCGGCTTTCAGTTCATACTTTTTCATTTTTCTTGAATGTGTTACTCAAAATAAGATTAAACAAATTTCCCATCACACGGATTGGCATTTCCGGAGGCAAACCTTCCAAAAAGCCGCTGCAAAGTTACATAAAAATATGGATAAATGAAAATAATTATCCTCTGAAAGCCTCGCAGAGTCTCGATAAAGAGAACCCCGGGCCATGACCCGGGGTGATAACTATACTCTCAACCTCCCAGAGATTGAATAAATCATTCACGGATGGGATGATACTCCACAAATGCTTCGATTGCCTCGTAGGAAGCCAAGCCCAAATCATGATAAAGTTTCGCTGTGGCCCGGTTTCTGTCTTCCGCACGTTGCCAGAAAAGCCTGTCGTCATTCCCTAAGAAGGGGGCATTCTCCATCTGGCTCTGATGCTTGAGGATTGAGTTTCTCTTCACGCGCAGCTCCTCAGGACTTATCGGCACGGCCATCTCTATATGGTCGATCTCCCATTCAGCCCAAGCTCCACGATACATCCAGATCTTGCAATCCTTCATCCAATCGTCATCCTTCATTTCGTCGATAGCCGCAAAAACAGCATCTGTACAAACCTTGTGGGTGCCATGCGGATCCGCAAGATCACCGGCCACGAAAATCTCATGTGGTTTCACCGACTCGATAAGATCCCTCACAACCTTTATATCCTTTTCCGAGAGGTCTCCCTTCTTGATAGTGCCCGTTTCATAGAAAGGCATATTCAGGAAATGCACATTCTCTGGTTTCACTCCGATATAATTACATGCAATCCTGGCCTCTCCCTGCCTGATTTTCGTTTTCAGATATCTTACATCCTCTGCATCAGGATCGCCTATCTTCTTGTTCTTCAGGAAGTCGTGAATTTCCACGGATATACTTGCGAATTCAGGGGTATTGAAACCAAATCTGGAAGCGATATTATCCATGAGTAGGAGATATCTCGTCATATCCTCATCCCCCACAGCGATATTTCCGGAAGTCTGGTAAGCCACATGCACGTCATGACCCTGGTCTACAAGCCTTTTTAGCGTTCCTCCCATCGAAATGACATCATCGTCGGGATGTGGAGAGAAAACAATCACCCTCTTGGGATATGGGAGCGCACGCTCGGGTCGGAAAGTGTCGTCAGCGTTCGGTTTACCTCCGGGCCATCCGGTGATTGTGTGCTGCAGATCGTTGAAAATCTTTATATTCACGTTGTAAGCCGAACCGAAAAGAGCTATGAGTTCCGCAAGCCCGTTGTCAATAAAATCCTTGTCGGTGAGTTTGAGAATCGGCTTACCGGTTTTATGGCATAGCCATACTATAGCCCGACGGATTAATTTATCGTTCCATTCGCAGGAAGTGACCTTCCATGGATGAGAGATTCTCGTGAGATACTCGGCAGCGGGAAGATTCACTACAACCACGGCATTCGGATGCCCCTGGAGGAAAGATGCCGGAACATTTGCCGATGGCATGTCTTCCACGGTCTGTTGCACAATCTTCGACTTATGCTCTCCCCAGGCCACTGTCAGTATGTGCTTGGCCGACAATATATTGGAGATACCGATAGTGACTCCGGCAGAGGGAACATTCTCACATTGGTAATCCTCGGCTATACTTTTTCTCATTTCGGGATCAAGATGCACCACGCGGCATGTCTTGGTGGCCGGTGTTCCGGGACCGTTAAAGGCGAGGTTACCCAACTCTCCGATTTCACACAGGCAAAGGTCGATGGCACCTCCTGCACCGAAATATTGCTCATAGGCTTTGCAGCTATGATACATGTTCTCCGTGCCTTCAGAAAAACTAAATGTACGGATATGATCCTGTTTCACGTTCACATGATCGAGAAATACCTCCTTTAGTCGTGCAAGAGTAGAGGGCCCTCCATCAGGTTGAGGAAGAAATTCGCAGATTGAATATACATATACATCCTTGAAATTCACCTTCTTTTCTTTATACATCCGGATAAGAGCTTCGTAAGTGCCGTCAAGACTTTTTGCAGCATCGAGTGCGAGGAAACATTTGTTTTTAGTCTCCAGGGTCCGGTTGACATATTTCACGACTGCATCGGCGAGATATTCGCTCCCCTCGGAGGCAGTCTCGAAAATTTTGGTATAGACTTTTTCACGTTGCGTAAGCGTCGCAAGTTCCACCTCGTCCTGAGGTGAGAAGTAACGCTTTGGAATTTGGTCTAATTTAATCTTAGAAGTGAGATCCGTTTTCATTGTTGGAAGTTTCGGAGTTTCGAAGTTTCGTTCAATATTTTTTAGAGCAGAAGAGATTTGGCGTCAAGATTTGTGGATTCGATATCCTTATAATATCTGTATGTGCCCATCTTCAAGTCTTCGCATGCGGCATCATCGCAAACAATAATCGATTTTGGATGCATCTGCAGGGCTGAGATGGTCCATTGATGGGTCACTCCCCCTTCCACTCCATGCTGTAAGGCACGGCTCTTGTTGAAACCATTCACAATCAGCATGATGCTCTTGGCATCCATGATAGTTCCTACGCCTACTGTGAGAGCATAGCGAGGCACTTTGTTTACATCGTTGCCGAAGAAACGTGAGTTGGCAAACATTGTCTCTTTGGTGAGCGTTTTCATACGCGTGCGGGATGTCAGCGATGAGCCCGGTTCGTTAAAAGCTATATGTCCGTCGGTGCCGACTCCTCCGATGAAAAGATCGATACCTCCCACATCCTTTATTTTTTGCTCATAGTTGGCACACTCCTTTTCGGGATCTGCTGCATTCCCGTCGAGGATATTCACGTTTTTCTCATCAATATCTATATGATTGAAAAAGTTGGTCCACATGAATGTGTGATAGCTCTGTTCATGGTTTTTAGGAATACCGCAATATTCATCCATGTTGAAAGTCACGACATTCTTAAAGGAGACTTTCCCTTCCTTGTTTAACTTGATGAGGTTACGATACATTCCGAGAGGCGAGCTTCCGGTTGGCAGACCGAGCACAAATGGCCTTTCGGGAGTCGGGTTAGCTTTGTTGATACGCGCTGCCACATAATTCGCAGCCCATTCAGAAACGCTTTCGTAGTCGGGTTCGATAATTAGACGCATGATATAGTGTTGTTAAGTTTTTTATTGTTAGTTTTTTCTAATTGCTAATTTCTGTAAGCATTATGTTGGCCGGTGGTCTTCCTGCGAGGAGTTCGTTCTTCATAAACTCCATTGCCGGATCCACATGTTCGAAAAAGAGTTTGTAGCCGTCGCATAGATAATTGAGATTCCGGCCCTTTTCCGATGTCTTTACAAACCGGTTGCGGGGACATTCACCGTTGCAAGCCCATAAATAGCGACATTCTCTACACTCTTTAGGAAGCGACCCCCTTTTTGATTTGCCGAAAAGCATTTGGCTCCCACTTTGGGCCATCTGCCATAACTCCTTTTTATGGATGTTCCCAAGCTTATAACGAGGGAAAACGAAATGGTCGCAAGAATAGACGTCTCCGTTAAATTCCACTGCAAGAGCAGTGCCGCAATCGGGTGCCATCGTACATACCGGCGACTGCTCACCAATTTTGTTAGCAAGAGTTGCATCAAAAAGTTGCACATAATATGTGCCGACATCTTTTTGCACCCATTCGTCAAAAATCTCGCACATAAAGCGGCCCCATTGAAGCGGTTTCACCGAGAAATCGGCAAGTTTTACGTTCTCTTCACTCTGATTGGCAAGCATCCCGTCACGTTTCAAACGTTCCACAACCGGAGTAAACTGCAAGAACGGGGTTCCAAGACTCTTCAGAAAGTTATAGACTTCAAGAGGATGTTCGGCATTAGCCGCATTTACGGTGGCAAGGATATTCCATTCCACCTTGTATCTGTTTAGAAGTTCAATTCCCTCCATAAGAGCCGGGAAAGATGACTCTCCGTTATGGCGAACGCGATAAATATCGTGCAGGTGTTGAGGCCCGTCTACCGAAACTCCGACAAGCCATCCGGCCTGTTGCAGGAACTCACACCATTCTTCGTTGATGAGGGTTCCGTTAGTCTGGATAGTATTGCACACCTCTCTTCCTCCTGCATATTTTTCCTCCAATTCCATCACTTTACGATAGAAATTCAGAGGCCTGATGAGCGCTTCACCCCCATGCCAGTTAAATATTAATTTCTCTGTGGGTTGGCTGGCACAATATTGACGTATGAAATTTTCGAGAGTTTCATCTCCCATCAGGTTGGCTTCCTCGTTCTTATAGTATTTCCCTTTCTCAAGATAATAACAATATTTACAACGCAAGTTGCAGGCCGAGCCTACAGGCTTGGCCATCACTGCAAAGGGAGATCCGAACGGGAGTTGAAACATAACTTACCAGGCGAGTGCAGAGGCACCGAGCACGGCGCCGTCATCTTCATTTAATGAGGATACTAATATTTCAGGTTTTTCTTTATAAATAAAGAGTAAATTTTCATCGAACGACCTTTTCAACGGATTCATCAGAAGGTCGCCGCTTCTCATAAGACCACCGAACAGGATGAAAGCTTCAGGACTCGAGAATGCAGTGAAGTCGGCTAAAGCGGCTCCGAGCATATCTCCTGTAAAGTCGAAAACCTCTTTTGCAAGTTCATCTCCTTCCATGGCAGCATCATAGACATCTTTAGATGTAATAGTTTCCGGATCAAGCTTTCTCAGCAAGCTCGGGCGCGAATCGCGTTGCAGGAATTCACGGGCTGTGCGAACCACTCCCGTGCTACTGCAATAGGTTTCGAGACAACCTTTTCTTCCACATCCGCATTTTCTTCCATTTCTATCCACAACCACATGTCCGAGCTCTCCGGCAAGACCGTCATGGCCGTAGACAAGCTGTCCGTTTGACACAACTCCGGATCCGACACCTGTGCCGAGAGTTATCATCATGAAATCTTTCATACCTTTGGCAGCTCCATATACCATCTCACCCATTGTGGCGGCATTCGCATCGTTGGTGACAGTTACCGGCAGACCTCCGAATTTCTCGCTGACGAGACTTGCTATCGGGAGATTTTCGCCCCAGTTGAGGTTGGCGGCATTCACGATTTCTCCCGTATGATAGTTCGCACCTGGAGCTCCGATTCCGATTCCTGCTATTCTCCCCTCTGCATTGTTTTCCTTGATGAGGCTCGAGAGGGCGACATACAGCCGGTCGAGGTATTCATTGAAGTCGGAATAACCTTTGGTCTTTATAGAACCCTTGGCAATGACTTTACCCGTTCTGTCTACAATACCGAAAACGGTGTTTGTGCCGCCGATATCAATTCCTATGGCATATGGTTTGCTGTTCATGGTAGTTTATCTTGTGATTTGCTGTTTATTGTTTATTTCGCCTTCCCGGTAGGATGTTATAGGGTCAGCGATCCTTTCTTAAGACCCGGAGAGGTCGCCTTGAGAGTAATTTTGCCCGGGCCTGTACGTTCCACGATCACTGAGCAAAGCCCGTTGAATGCCGGCAATTCTTTTGAGTAGAAGGGTATATGGCTGGTGGGGTCGCCCGCATCTGTTGCCACGATTTTACCCGGACCCGAGATCGAGAAATTCAACATGTTTTGTGCTGTCGGGACCATTCTACCCTCTTTATCTGCAACTTCCAAAGTCACGTATGTCAGTTTGTCGCCCGAATAATCGGTATAAAGCTTCAATCTGTCGGCTTTCCCCACAGTCTCCACTTTATCTCTTGCCCATTCCTTACCATCCTTGTAAGCCACGACCTCCACTACTCCCGGTTGATAAACTATATCATCCCATCTGAGCCTATATTCGAGATCACCTTTCTTTTTCATGCCCTTTGACTCTCCATTTACGAAAAGTTCTGCAGAATCGCCTGAAGTATAGACATGTATAGGAGTTATCTCCCCTTCACGACCCTCCCAGTTCCAATGAGGAAGGATATGGGCCATCGGGAGCTCCGGATTCCATCTCGACTGATACAGGTAATATCTGTCTTTCGGGAAACCGGCAAGGTCAATGATTCCGAAATAAGAGCTTCTTGCCGGAGGCGGAGTCTTTGCCTGCTCCTTGAGGGCAGCCTCAGCCTTAGCCTTCTCCTCCTGGCTTGTAAAATTAGTAAGGATCGACCAGTCTACATTATAGGGGGTCGGTTCTCCGAGATAATCGATTCCCGTCCATACAAATTCTCCGCAGAGATAAGGAGCCTGATCTTCATATGCCCATTCATAATCAGGCTTGGAAGCCCAGCCCGGTGCATAGAGATCGTAAGAGCTTACCTGGAACGGTGCACCATCCACCCATCCTTTCCCCTTATCCTCTTCCACCGGGAATTGATAGTAGCCACGGGTTGAAACGCATGAAGCTGTCTCCGCACCTATCACTGCCTGGTTGGGATAACGTTTGTGGAAATCCTCGTAGGCATGAGGCTTATAATTGAACCCGTAGACATCATTAACAAGGTGGTATGCGGTCTTATATGCCGGGAGTTTATTATTTCCGGAAGTGACCGGACGTGTCGGATCTGTCTGCTTTGTGATATCATAAAGCATCATGGGCACCCACCAGGTAGTAGGCTCGAGTTGCTCCTCACATTCATTACCGATACTCCATAACACTACGGAAGGATGGTTGCGGTCACGCCTGATAAAGGATGTCAGATCCTTTTCCGCCCAATCGTTGAAGAGACTGACATATCCGTTTGGTTTCTTATTAAGCGGGATAGTCCAGCTATCTGTAAATTCATCCTCAACAAGAAAACCCATAGTGTCACACAGATCTAAAAATTCAGGAGCCGGAGGATTATGGGAAGTGCGGATTGCATTGCATCCCATATCTTTGAGCAATTGAAGTCTTCTCACCCATGCATCTCTATTCCATACAGCTCCGAGTGCCCCTGCGTCATGATGCAGACAGACTCCTTTCAGGAAGCTCTTCTCTCCGTTAAGGAAGAAACCCTCAGGGGTGAATTCGATAGTGCGGATTCCGAAAGGCGTCTCATAGACAGCCTCTTTACCGTCGGGATTCACCACAGTGGTTTTGGCCATATACATTTTCGGGTGTTCGGGGCTCCAAAGCTCTATATTATTGAGATTGAACTTCTGATTTATTACCGCATTGTTGGAGATAGAGTCGGTAGTTGAGACTTGTGTCATGACTTTCCCGTTGTCGAGAATTTCAGTTTTCACTGTACCCACATATGGTTTAAGACTGCTTTCCAATGTGATTTCAAGGTTCACTTCAGCCTTACCGTCGCCGAGATAAGTGGGCACGAGATAGGTGCCCCACTGCCCTACTGACACCGGAGCCTCTTTGGTGAGCCATACATCTCTATATACACCTCCACCGGGGTACCAGCGAGAAGAATTTTCTTTGTTATCGAGCTTTATTTCTACTTCATTGGCTCCTACCTGGATATATGGAGTCAGATCGGCACGAAAAGAGGCATATCCGTAGGGCCATTCCGTCACCTTCTGACCGTTGAGGAAAACCTGAGCTCCGCTCATTGCACCGTCAATGTCCAGAAGAAAGCGTGTTGCCGCCTCCATCTCTTCCTCGGTTACATTGAACTGTTTGCTATAAGAAGCTTTCCCCCACCATGGGAGTTTACCCGTTTCGCCGGGATAGATTTGCTCGAAAGGAGATTCCACACCCCAATCATGAGGGAGGTCAAGCACTCGCACATTTCCATCCTTTTCATAGGTCCAGCCTTTGTTGAAATTTTGGCGACCGGTGGAATTTGCCGATGCTAATAGAAAAACAGAGAGAAAAAAAAGTGAAAAAAGATATCTCATATAAAGTGGGATTTTCAAAAATAAGAGTTTTATCTCAGAGTCAGTTCATCGAAATAGAGCCATGTCGCAGCTCCTCCACGTGCCTCTCCGGCCGGTATTTTTCCCGGATTCTTGGCCACCACCTTAAGATAGCGGGCATTTGCATCCAAGGGTCCGAAATCTATTTCATGGAGTGTCGGGAGTTTCACGAAAACAAGTTCTTCCGGGGTTGTCACCCTCGACAGGAACTCATAATTCTGACCGTCGACAGAGCCGTAAAGTTCAGCATTTTCAGGCATGGCCACACAAATCTGAGCAGCCCCGATTGTTCCGAGCGTGCAATTGTTGAAAGGTATTATCTCACCGAGATCCACCACAAATTCAGCATCACGGTTGTGCCATCCCGCCCATTCAAAGTCAGAAATTCTTTGGCTCCCTCTGACTCCGTTGGTAAGGACACCTTGCAATTCATTATTGCAGTTGGCTGAAGTGACGTTCTTTCCGGTGGCATTATTAAATGCAACATTCAAGGCAAGCGGGCGTCCCATTTGCTTTCCATCCTTATAAGTTGCTGCCACAATAGAGGATGAGCTGTCAAGTGAAAGCGGGCCCGAATAGGTAACGGGATTCCCCTCATTCCCTGAAACAGTATAGATTATATCTACATCCGGACGGATTGACTCCAGATTTACGGTTACGCCCTCTCCGGTTGGAGCTGCGGCGTGCTGTATGTTATACATAGAATTTGCATGGATGATGCCTCTCTCCTGAAGTTCGGGGAGATAGGAGTCGAGAGCCTCCAGGAATCCGGCCCAGTTTTCACTTCCCTCGGGACGCCATGCAGCATCCGCCACAGCGATAAGACGCGGGAAGAGCAGATACTCCACATCTTCGGGAGAATTGCAGAATTCAGTCCATATAGAACCCTGAATACCTAAAAGATTTTCCTTGAGTTCGGGTGTCCAGTCATCCTTGACGGGTTCAAATTCATAGACATCCTTTAGAGTGTTATTGCCGAAATAGGTGTAAGGTTCAAACCATTGCGGCCCCTGATATCTGAGGAGATAAAGAATCTTTGAGGGAGAAAGAATGAATTTTCTACCGCTGCTTTTTGAGTCTTTCACCGCCACATTGCCGGAGCCTTGCCAGCCGATAATAATCATATCCTCTTTAGGATTGCCGTAGGTGACTTCATCCCATCCTATGGCTTTACGGCCTTTTGTGCGCACATATGAATTTATCTGATCCATAAAATAACCCTGAAGCCCTTCATATCCGTCGAGTCCGAGGAGTTCTATGCGCTCCGTGCACAACGGGCACTCCTTCCACACTCGTTTATCAGCCTCATCCCCTCCGAGATGGATATATTCTGACGGAAACACATCCATCACTTCATCGAGAACATTTTTATAGAACTCATAAACTTTATCATTGCCTCCGCACATTATAATCGAGGCATCCTCGCCACCGATTCCGGGGAAAACACCTACGAATTTATCTACCACGGGACAAGCCAGTTCCGGATAGGAGGCAATGGCTGCAGCAGCATGCGCAGGCATTTCGATTTCAGGCACTACATTGACATATCTGTCGGCAGCGTAAGCCACTATCTCACGGAGATCATCCTGAGTATAGAACCCTCCCACAGGAGTCGGTTCGTCGGCACTTCGAGCATTCTCGCGTCCCGGGAACACCTCAGGACGGTCAACCCTCCAGGCTCCGACTTCTGTCAGAAGAGGATACTGTTTTATTTCCATTCTCCAACCGTTATCGTCGGTGAGGTGCATATGCAGTGTGTTGAATTTCAGAGCCGAGGCAAGGTCTACAAGTTTTAAAACCTCTTCCTTGGGTATGAAATATCTGGCTGCATCAAGCATTAAAGCCCTATATGCAAATCTGGGAGAGTCGGTGATTGTGGCACAAGGAATCTCAATCCTGTTTGAATTTCCGTTATTTGATAAGAGGTAAGAGATTTGGTAGAGAGATTGCAACCCGTAATAGAAACCCTTTTCGGTTCCGGCTGTCAGAGTCACTGCTGACGGGGTGATTTCGAGTTGATAATCTTCCGATGCGATCCCTTTATCCTCTTTGAGATAGAGATCGATCCGGGCTGCCGACTTGGTGTCGGTGATTACATAATTATGTTTCAGCACATTCAACAGTTTCTCCGTTGTTTTCTTTGGAAGTGTTGTTTTGACATTCCAACAGTCGGGCACGATGAAAATTCCTTCAGCCGGTGTGTATTGAGCCGGCTGAGGAATTAATGGCTGTGCTGCATACACAGCCGTATATATAAAAAGAGGGGAGAGAAAGAGTGCAATTAAAGATAATAAGCGTTTCAAGGTTGGTGAGGTTAAGAGGTTAAGGAATTATATACTTCTTTGTTCTTGGTTTAGATGTCTGATGGGGTCATCATATTTCTCCTGTTGTTGGCGAAGCTTTTCCATCATTCTGCCGGTGATTTCCTCCATACCGGGTTTCCCATAGAGATTGTTCATTTCATGGGGATCTTCCTGCAGGTCGTATAGCTCCCAGGCATCGATGTCATTGTAGAAATGAATGAGTTTATACCTGTCGTCGCGAACTCCGTAATGGCGTTTCACCATATGTTCGGCAGGATATTCATAAAAATGATAATAAATTGCGTCACGCCAGTCTTCAGGATCTTCACCTTTAAGGATTGACAAGAAAGATTCGCCCTGAATATCTTCAGGAACTGGCACTCCTGCCAATTCGAGGAAAGTGGGGGCATAGTCTATGTTCTGCACCATCTGTGTTATGTCACCACGACGATTGAATCCTTCGGGCAGATGCATGATCAGAGGAGTGTTCAGCGATTCCTCATACATGAAACGCTTGTCAAACCATCCATGCTCACCCATATAGAATCCCTGGTCGGATGTATAGACTACAAGAGTATTCTTAAGCAAGTCTTTTTCTTCGAGGTAATCGAGCACACGCCCTACATTTTCGTCAAGACTCTTCACAGTCTTGAGATAATCCCTCATATATCTCTGGAACTTCCATTCAGCGAGATCCTTCCCTTGCAGGTTTTGTGCATAGAAATCCTCGATGATAGGATCGTAGAAAGCATCCCATTTAGCCTTTTGGGCAGAATCCATACGATTATAGTAGCTTTCATAACGGGCCTTAAGATCGCTGTATTTGTCAGGGCGGTTCATCTTAAGGTCGTAGATTGGATCCATATGGTCGGCCACTCTCATCTCAGCAGTTTTTGCTGCCTCGCGACCCTCATAGTTATCGAAATAATTCTCAGGGAGAGGGAAAGTCTTGTCTTCATAGAGAGCAAGGTGGCATGTGTCAGCCATCCAGTTTCGATGGATTGCCTTGTGATGTATAAGGATACAGAAAGGTTTTTCCTTATCTCTTTCATTCTCGAGCCAATTGAGACTCATGTCAGTGATAAGATTGGTGAGATACCCCTGTTTTTGGATAGTGTCGCCCGATTCAATGATGAAGTCAGGATTATAATAGTCTCCTTGCCCGGGCACTATCTCCCATCGGTCGAAACCTTGAGGAAGACTTTCAAGGTGCCACTTCCCGAAGAGTGCTGTCTGATAACCGGCCTCCTGAAGATATTTTGGGAAAGTAGGCTGACTTGCATCGAAAACGCAGGTGGTATTATCCGTGAATCCGTTTTTATGGCTATGTTTCCCGGTGAGCATACAGGCTCTTGAGGGGCCGCTAAGAGAATTTGCCACATAACTGTTGACAAATTTCACGCCATCGTTAGCTATACGGTCGAGATTCGGGGTTTCCGCATAGCGGGTGTCGTAACAACTCATCATCTGTGCCGTATGGTCATCGGTCATTATATAGACGATGTTATAGGGACCCTCCTGCTCGCTCGCTCCCGCTTTCTTGCAGGAGGAGGTTCCCGACATTGCCATCACAGCGACGCCCGGAAGCAGAATAGATCCTTTTAATATCAGATTATCTGTAGTTTTCATAGCTTAAGAATAAATAGGGACGTTATGGGGAACGTCCCTATGTTTAGGTATTAATCGCAATTGTAAGAGGGGTCACAAAGGCCGGCATTATCAGTGGGCCACCCCGGATTCTGATATAGAGTGCTCTTTCCTGTAGAGGTGTCTATAGTAAGCAGGAATTCGCTCACAGGAATCGGCTCCAGATAATGAGGTTTCGGGAAAGTATATCCATTGTAAGCCAAACCGGTCGCATAAGCTTGAAGAGGACGGATATATTCTGAAACTGAAGATGTGGAAATACCTGTGTTAAGCTCTGTTTGGGTATACATTGCATTCATACCGGCCCAAAGCTTGATTCCTTCCGGCTGCCAGCCCACCATAGTGTCAAGAGCTCTCCAGCGTTTCAGGTCGTCGAGACGACGTCCCTCTGCGAGAAGCTCACATCTTCTCTCCCTGCGGATATTATAAAGAGTAGCGTCCACTAAAGATCCTCTTGAGTTTGCACCGAAGTCAGTCACACTCTCCTGGCTCATATCGGTAGCTGCAATAGTCTTCATGTAATCAGCGTCTACACCTGAACGGTTTCTAAGAGCTTTCCAGTATTGGTCGCAATTTCCTCCAAGGTTGCCATGTCTCTCATAATAAGCCTCCATATAATTGAGCATACATTCGGCGCTGCGGAAGATAGGCACTGCGGTTGTACATCCGTTCTGAAGCAATTGCTGTGAATCGAAATTCACCCATTTGTTCACCTCATATCCGGTTGTAGCCTTATCCTGACCTGTCTTGTCGATACTCGGTTTGTAGTAGAAAACCGTATCGGTTTCTTCAGCTCCTTTAATAAATCCGGCAGCTCTTACCACTCCGAATCCGGTAAACTTATAGTTGTCTGTCTGGTTCTTTGTATAATTCGGATTCCTCGGATAAGTGCCGTCAGCGTTTCTTTGGCCGGCGATACGAGGATCTCTGTCCATAAGTTCTGCATAAGAAGTGTCATCGCCATGATATCCGGAATTTGCAGCGTAAATCGGGAGACCGTTTTGCATCAGGAATGTTGCGATGGCCTGGCGAGTCACATTGCAACCTCCGCCCGCTTTCAAGTAATAGCTGCAGTTGTGCATGCTCACTCCATTCATATAATATCTTGCAAGAATCACCTCTGAGTTGCCTGAAAGATCTTCAACATTGAAAAGTGACATGTAATCGCTTGCGAGATCATGTCCGGCCACAGCCTTTTCCGAAGCATCAATAGCCTGATCGAGGAAAAAGTTGATTTCTGCCTCTGCGCTTCCTGCGGGCCATGCAAAGTCAGGCCAGTAAGCTTTTCCGGGCCATTTGTCGTTACCCGGCACGAAGCAGGTACCTGCATGATATTTCTCCCATGTAGCTTCATAAAGAGCCACACGTGATTTCAGAGCGTAAGCTGCCGACTTGGTGAGACGTCCCTTTTCAATCGGCTCATCCATCATCAGCTCTATCGCGTTGTCAAGGTCTTCGAGAATAAAGCGTGCAACTTCGTTTCTCGGACGTCTCTTGCTTGCTTGTGCCAGAATCTGAACATCGTCAGGTAACAATTCAGTCACGATCGGAGCATCTCCGAAATAACGTAGAAGCCTGAAGTGTTCCCATGCACGGAAGAAGTAAGCCTCTCCGATATAGTGATTGATAAATGATTCGGCTCCTTTGATGATATTTTTGTTTTCTTCTACTTTCTGGAAGAAGAAATTGATGCCGCGGAAATGTGCGAAATCCCAATTGGTATTCACAATGTTACCCGGAACGTTGTTGACGTTGTCCACACGTTTGTTGCCATAATAGAACAACACGTCGGGGGCTCCTTTAATCTGATTGTCTGACGATGAATCATCGGCGTAGAGACCTGTGTTGGCAGAACCGGTTCCATTTATCGGCAGATATTCATAGAAAGCATTGGTTGCTATCTTGAGGTCATTTTCTGTCTTATAGTAGGATTCGGAGCTTCCGAAATCCAATGGCTCCTTGTCCAGAAAATCATTACAGGAAGTGAGGGCAAGTGCCGCTATCCCCATATATATATATTTCTTCATATCTTTCTGTTAAATTAATTTGTTGTAACTCTGCTTCTAAATTTTCAGCAAAATTAGAATGTCAATTCAAGACCCATTGAGAATGTCTTATACTGTGGATAAACCTTACCGGCACCGCCGTCATACTGAGTATCATTGGTGTTAAGAGCTTCCGGATCAAAAATCTTCAGTTTGGTGATTGTGAAGAGGTTTTCTGCGGAGAAGTAAATTCTTGCTTTCTTAACATATTTCTTGATTGGAGTATTTTCCGGTAATGAGAAACCGATCTGAAGGTTCTTCAGACGAAGGTAAGAAGCATCCTGGAGGAAGCGGTCGCACACCTGAGTGTTATAGTCGTCCATTCTTATTCTTCCGTAATATGGATTATCCATGTTTGCGCCAAGTTCGCTGCCTGCGAAGCGGAAATAATCGAGCTGTTCGCGGTAGAGAGCTGTCTGCCATTCGTTGGCTCCGTAACCGAAGAATGGAGCGCCGCCCACCAATGCGTCATTTTGTGAACTACCTTTAGTCACGAAATAGTCACGTTTTCCGATTCCTTGGAAATAGAGTCTCAAATCAATGAATTTCCATTTTGCATCGATTGTGAAGCTATATGCATATCTCGGTGTGGTGTTACCGATCACCCTCAAGTCGCCGTGGTTGTCAAGAGTTCTTGTTCCGGGGTCTACACTGCCGTCGTTGTCAAGGTCGGCATACATGATGTCACCGCCTCCCCATGTGCTGGTACCTGTTGCAAACATCGGAATCTTGTCCTGGTTATGCTGAGCTAAATAAGCTGACATCTCTGCATCGCTCTTGGCAATACCTACTGTGTGATAACCCCAGATCTCTCCGTAACTCTTACCTTGATACCATCCGTCAATCTTGTTGTCGGGTGAATCATATTTGGTCACAACTGTCTTATAGTCGCTCAATGAAGCTGAAATGCTATATGAGAAATCTTTACCGATATTGTCTCTCCAGCTCACCTCAAGCTCCCAACCTCTTGTGCGCATCTCTGCATTGTTGGTCTGAGGTGCGTTAGCGCCGTAGATTGCTGCCAAAGCGAAGGCCGGTCCGATCATATCTTTGGTGGTACGTTGATACCAGTCGAATGAACCCTGGAGTCTGTTATTGAAGAATGCGAAATCTACACCTGCACCTACGTTCTCGATTCTTTCCCAAGTCAATGAACTTGAATATGGATCATAAATCGGGAGAAGGGTTGCCTGATTGTCATCAAGGATTACGTAACCGCCGGTTGTGTACATCTTCTGGTAGAAGGGATAGAAAGATGTTGTATTCTGGTTACCGAGCTGACCATAGGAGGCACGAAGCTTGAAATAGTTCATGGTTGAGTAAATCGGCTCCCAGAATTTCTCGTTAGCTATGTTCCAACCAACAGAGAATGACGGGAACACGCCCCAACGCTGGTTTTTCGGGAAACGTGAGGCCGCGTCACCACGAAGGTTAACCTCAGCCATATAGCGGTCGGCGTAGTTATAGTTGATACGTCCGAAAATACCCACTGAGCTCCATTCTCCCTTACTCTCTGAAGACATAGTGCTTCCGCCGCCGTTATCATTAGGCAAGAACGGGGTGTCGGGAAGCAGGATATCCCAGGATGCAACGCGAGTTATCTCATTCTTATAATTCTCAGTCTGCACACCGAGGAGGAACTTGAAGTTATTCTCTCCGAATGACAGGCTATAGTCGGTAAAGAAGTTGGTGCTGAAATAATTGATACTGGTGTTTGCCTTTTCGTAATAGCTTTCGCCTGCTGCGGGGTCAACGTAGAATGTACCGTTATCACGTATTCTACGGAAAGAACTTTGCTGGTCACCAAGGTTGATGTAAGCTGTCTCACCGTTAGGATCGATATAAGTCACAGGCTTGAATTGTCTGGTGTAAGGATTGTGTTCTATACGACTTGCGATATCGGCCGTGATATTCCAATCTTTTATCGGAGTAATGATAAGTTTACCCTGATTATAGAATTGCTGTTGCTTCTGAACCTGACGTCCGCCATCCTGAAGCTGTTGGATATAAGATTCCGGGTGATATTCTCCGGTAGGAACTGTCAGAGGAATCACCGGGGCTATACGGCTCAACTGATGGAAGAACATTGAGTTGAGCACTGATGGTTTCTGATTGTTGGTGGCTATGTAACGTGATGTCCAGTTAAAGCTTACATATTGATTGAATTTCACGTTTACTTTGCCTGTCAATGCAAGACGCTGATATTTTTCATCGGCATACTTGAAAAGACCATCCTGTCCCAGGTAGTTGCCTGAGAAATAGTAGTTCACCATGTCGCCGCCTCCGCTGACGCTGACATTATGCTCCATTGAGAATGTGGTGTTCTTCAAATGTACGTCATACCAGTTGGTGTTGCCGTAACCTTGGCGAGGACCACCCCAGCCGTAGGTTGACCCTGCTGCCCATCCGTTGTCTACTCCATAAGGTTTCTTCCCGTTCTGATATGCAAGGATGTTATCAAGATAGGTTCTGTTATAGACAATACCGCCTCCGGTGTTGAATTTTGCATCATTCACCATTAGAGCAAATGTATAGGAATCCGGTATATTGGGGATATTGGTCGGTTTGTTCCAACGGAAGTTACCGTTGTAGTTCACTGCTGTGCCTTTCTTACCACCTTTGGTTGTCACAAGGATAACACCGAAAGGAGCACGAGAACCGTAAATTGAAGCAGCTGCTGCATCCTTCAATACTGAGATGTTTTCGATATCCGCCGGGTTGATGGTGCTCAAGTCACCCTCCATACCGTCTATAAGGATAAGTGGAGAAGAATTGGAACCTTCACCGATTGATCCGACACCACGGATATTGATACTCATTGACTCGCCAAGACCACCACCGGCATCGTTGGTAATGTTAAGACCGGCAACGGCTCCCTGTAGTCCCTGAACTGCATTGCTTACGGGACGACTCTCAAGAACTTCGCTGTCAATTGTCCTTACTGATCCGGTTGCGTTTATCTTCTTTTGTGTACCGTAACCAACGATCACAACTTCGTCAAGGGTTGCGGTATCATCTTTTAGATGGATGTCAAGATGGTTCTGACCTTCGATCTTTACCTCCTGAGTCTTCATCCCGATATATGACACCACCAAAGTGGCGCTCAATGATGACACGTTAAGAGAGAAGTTACCGTCAATGTCAGTGGCTGTTCCCACTGTTGGTTTCCCCTTCTCCATCACGGTTGCACCTATACAGGTCTCACCCGATGGTTCATATACTGTACCGGTCACGAGCACGTCGGCATAAGCCACCACCGATACAAGGGCACATAATAATGTAATATATAGCTTCTTCATGAGTAGTTAGTATTAGTTTTTATTACTTTCCTCCCAACTGTGTCACCGGTATACGGTAATATACTGTGGTGTCATTGGTAAAGATATTCAATGTGAAAGGATTGGGCCTGTTGGTAGTGGTCGTTGCATCAAGCGTATGGTAGTTTAGATAACCGTCACCCCCTCCTGACACGGCTCCATCGTTCTGGAAATAATTAGCACCACCGTTTCTTATGGCTGCCGGGGCAAACCATTTTGCATTACTCTCTATTTCTATAGTATAGGTAGAGGGTTCTGCCGGTAAAGCTATTGTCTTAATTTTGTAAAATGCCGTGGTGTGACTCCTGTCTACTGTTATTGAATCAGTTGTAACCACTTGTTTGCCATCGGCATCATAGGTTGTGTCCTTCACTGCCACCTTCTGTTTGAAAAGAGAATCAATGTACTCTTCAACCTCTATGGCATAGGTCTCTCCGGTATTGTCATTGACAAACCTCGCTATACTCAATGTAGATTTCACTGAGTAATCTCCCGGATTTTTTGGCTCGTTGTCGCACGATACAATCCCCCATGCGATACCAATTCCGGCAATTAAGTAGAAGATTTTTTTCATGATATATTGTGTTATTTTGTTTGCTTGTTTGATGTGTTTTGTTTTTGGTTCTCTTTCATAGTTTGTTGTTAAAATTAGTTTTAGACTTTATTTTACTTACTCTTTCCTGTTTATTGTTTGTTACTTATTACTTACTGTTTATTGTTTATTACTTGTTATTTCCTGTTTATTGTTTAATATTTAATATTTATTACTTATTGTTTAGTGTTTAATATTTATTACTTATTACTTATTGTTTATTACTTTTTACTTTCACTTCCTTATCACAACTTTCTTTCTATCAATGATATATATCCCTTTTTCAAGAATTTCATTGATTTCTTCCTTGTTTACATGTTTTTTCACTAAAACTCCGGTGATTGAATAAACATCTACATAAACAGGGGCATCATTTACTATTCCTTCGATACCTGTATCATCGGGGTCATCATCTTCCGGAAGAGAGGGATCCTCTGTAGAACCTCCGCCTTGGTTTTCACCGCCGGAGTCTCCTCCTTGGTTCTCATTGCCGGAGTCTCCTCCCTGGTTCTCATTGCCGGAGTCTCCTCCTTGGTTCTCATTGCCGGAGCCTCCTCCCTGATTCTCATTGCCGGACTCTCCACCTTGGTTTTCACCGCCGGAGTTGCCTCCCTGGTTCTCTTCGCCTTCGGGATTCTGTTCCTCAGTTTTATCTGCTTCAACATTTACAATGCAGACTGCTGAAATATTTCCGCAGGTTGCAGTTATTTTTGCAATCCCGACAGCAACAGCTGTCACTTTACCATCACTGACAGTAGCGACTGCAGTGTTGTCTGAACTCCAGGTAATTGTTTTATCTGTTGTGTAGATCGGGCTAACCGTTGCTATTAATGTACCGTTCTCCCCTACTTTTAATGTCAGGTTGATTGGATCTATGGCCACAGATGAAGCGATTGTGGTCTCCACTGTTACTTCACAAGTTGCGCTCTTATTATCATATGTAGCGGTGATAGTCGCATTTCCGGGTTTCAAGGCTGTCACAACACCCTTTTCTACTGTTGCTACCGTTGCATCGCTTGTTGTCCATGTAGCATCCAATGCATCAGTCCCTCCAAGAAGACTTGCTATAAGTTGAACGCTTTCTGTGGCATGCATTGTCACACTGCTACTGCTTAAATAAATCGGGAGCGTCAACTCTTCACCCTCTGCAAATTCTGTATCGGAATGATTGAACACTCCATCACTCTTTTGTCTGTCAATATTTGAGCTGATGGCGAAATTAGCCCATTTCGTCTGGTTAAATTCCGGCATACCATCGTATCTGAATGTATAGTCGGATGAACGGTCGCCTAACCAGTAATCATTACCCATGTCCCAATAGAAGATACCCATGAAACCGTTTTCACGGGTATATTTTGCACGCCGGTAAACCTGAAGAGGAGTCATAAAGGTTGCTCCATTGTAGGTAGATGTATTCTCATCCTTATATGTCCAATTAGCCAATGCACCATCTTTCACACCTCCGCTTGTCATGGTAGTGGAAAATGAAGTCATCAATTTATTTTCCGGATATCCCTCTTTCTTTAGTGTTTGAAGAGCACTTGTAAAGGTATTATAAGGGTAAGGTGTTGTGTTGGGACCATATTGTTGAATAGTAAAACCTGTTACCTTCTCATCATTTATAAGGGGTTCGGCAAATTTGTAATACTGATTATGAATTGACACTCTAAACAGTTTTCCCGCAGGAAGATATTTCTTTACTGCTGTTGGCAGACTTTGGAAATTATTGGTACCTGCAGTGTTTGAATTCTCCATCCATTCAAGATCAAATTCAACTCCGTCGTAATCTTCTCCGAGTGTTGCAAGATCCTTACCGAATTTGTCAGCCTTGGCTGCATCATTCATTATCAAACGGAAAGCATCCTCGTAAGTATTGTCGCTATGTCCTCTCACCGATAAAATGATCCTCGGCTTAGTAAATCCCTCATATTGCTTTAGTATCTGTTTGCGGATATTATCCTGTGAATAATCGCTATAACCTAAATTTTTGCTGTCGTCATAATTGTATAGAAAACCGGCAGCATTCATCTCAGAAACAGTTCTTCCTTGTTGAACGGAAGGAACTATCACGCCGACATTAATATTTGTTGCAATCTTTCCCTCTCCCATATTTGATCCGAAATTGGAAAGATAGGTCTCATCTAACCAACCTTTCAATCCTTCTCCTATCTTGATAGGATATGCTGTGACATTCTGCAGAGAAGTATCATCTATGGCACTGTTTGCATCTCCGGCAACTTCTTTTGCCCATCCATAAAATTTAACTTTGTTTTTCTTTTGTCTCTGTGAACCGTCCACTACAAAAGCGATATGAGACCATTGGCCCGTTTTGAAGCCGGTTAATACCTCGGAAGTATTTTCATTTCCATTGATTCTTGCTACAAGGGTATTCTCCTTCTCTCCAAGATAAACCCTTATTCCTTTGTCACCTTTTTCATTCTCCTTGCAGAATAATATAGCTCCGGGTTGCCATTCATCAAGCCATATTCTTGTCTGGAAAGAAAATGAGGATAAATCGCTATTGGTATAGGGTGTTGCTTGAAGGTTGTCAACCTTATATTTATGGATTGATTCTGAAGGGGATTCTATGTAAGTGCCGGCTTTACCATCAAGATAAGCCACCCCGTTTCTTGTCCCTTTGGTTGATTCATGTGAAACACCTCCATGAATTATTGCATGGTTGTTAAGAGTCTTTAGTTTGACGCTTCCATCTTCAGCTACACAGTCTGCTCCCAAAATTATGATTTCATTGCTAAGAAGGTAGGCATCTTGCGGGATGAGTCTGTCGTAGAATCTTGCGTTCTCTGTATAAGCAGCGCTCACCAGATAAGGCATTTTATCATTTTCGGCTACGACTTTCTTTACGTCTCCGGTTATCACTCCGTGATTGTCATTTGCCGGCGATGTTTCCATGCATTTATATTCCACTACTAATAGGGAGCCCCCCTGATCCATCTTGTAGTAAGCCACAAGATTATCCCACATCGGATTGAATTTGTTGATGGTATTGTTAGTGAAATAATCGAAACGGGGCATCCATTCATTCTTGGAGAGGGCTTCGTTCCAAACTCTTACCTCGTCAAGGAGTCCGTTGTAGCCGCTTCCCATAATGAAACCTCGCTTTGTCTCGTCAAGGGTTCCGAGAGTGCCGCTACCACCGGATGCGCTGTTTACCAATATTTTTGCTTCGCCATTATCTACCATAAGCGTCACCTGATTCCATTCTCCCGGTTTGAATCCCGTGGCTGTCACCTTATTCGCTCCATTGGTGAAGACTACACTATTGTTGGCGCCTAACGCAATCTTAAAATTGTCGCCTCTTTTAAGAATTACTGCTCCTTCAGTCCAGTCTGTGGGATTGATCCAGAACTGGATAGAATATGAATTAAGGTTGTTCAATTGTGGCATGGCGCCGCAATTGACGTAACCCTCCGGGGTAAAACTCAACGCAAGATTCACCGGCAATGCGTTCATTGCGCTTGCTGTAATGAGTCCGAGAGCTGTGGCGAGCAAAAATTTCTTCATAATATCCGGTTAGTTATTTTTTCTTATTCTTTCTTATTTTTTGACAATCTTCGCATCATATCCTGCTCCTTTGCTATCGTAGGCCTTAAGTAAATAAAGACCTGAAGGAAGATTATCAACTTCAACTTTATTCAGATTTCTTCTGACAGCTAACTGTTTACCTGAAACAGAATAGATCTCGACCAATTTAGGTGTCTCTCCGTTTGCAAGAATCACATTGATCTCGCTCTCAGCCGGATTAGGGGTGACAAATATTCCCTTGTTGGAGGCCTCTGTTTCAAGCCTGTTTACGGCACCCGAACCGTTATAATGATTCACTTTTAAATTGGTTACTATGGTATCGTTATTGGCATTTATACCATAGCTGCAATATTTTGCAAGGTTATATTCCGGCATTTCCGGGGCGGCAGGCGTGCCAAGCCAGTAGTCGTTACCCATGTCCCAGTAAAAAATTCCCTGTAGGTTTTTCTCACGGGTATATTTTGCCCTTTCATACACCTGGATAGGGCCCATAAATGAATAGGTGTCGCTTGAAGAAGTCCATTTGTCTACATCCCTCTCTTCCACACTTGCCGGCACATATTCGGCCAAAGCTCCCAATCTCACGCCGGTAGCATCGCTTCCCTTTGTGCCGTTCGATGTGGTAGTGGAGTAAGATGTCATTATCTTTTTCGGGTCATAACCCAAATTCAGGAAATTATTAACATTGTTTGTAAAATTTTTATATCCGAAATGATTCGCTTGAGGCCCATATTGCTGGAAAGTGAAACCGTCGAATTCTCCTCTCAGATCTTTCGGGAAAGCTGTGTAGCTGTTGTGTAAAGAGATACGGAATTTCTTCCCCTCAGGTAATCCCGCCTCTATCTCTTGGCATAGTTTGCCATAGTTGGTCCATTGAGTTGCATTCTCAATCCATTCGAGGTCGAGTTCCACCCCGTCATAACTTTTGGAAATCTCGGCAAGATCCGAAACAAATCTCGCTCTCTTAACCGGATCAGCAAGGATATCTCTCCAGTTGCCGTAAGGTTCCCTTGCGGAATAATATCCTTGAACCGAAATGTAATAATTAATTCCGGCATGCCCTTCGTATGCTCCTTTCATTGTGTCTAACCAAGCATCCTGCGAGTAGTAACTGAAGCCGGGATTTTCTGACTTGTCATATTTGTAGTATGCCGCACAGTTACTCATCTCCTCTATATTACCGTTCTTATTAATTGAAGGTACTTGCACATTGGACATATGGGTTGTAGCCTGGGTAAGGGAAATGTTTTTATTCCAGAACAAAGTTTCATCCATTTTTCCCTTCAATCCCTCTCCCACATAAATCGGAAGGTCATCATTCCCTATCGGAGTCACATCTGTCTCGGTGGTTGATGCTGCCACATCAGGCCGGATTGATTTATCATTAAGATAAAACATAATGGCTCTGATCACTGATCCTCCTGTTCCCGGTGCAACACCAACGTGCACCCATTTCCCAACCTGTATGTCCATACTTTGGCTTACATAATCATTTCCGTTTATCCTGACAATTAGTGTCGGATTTGATGAATCATCTCCAAGTCTGAGCGATAGTCCATTCTTGCCGTCTTCACTCTCTTTTCTGAAAAGGAGGGCTCCCGGAGTCCACTCGTCAAGATATAGCCAGGTTTCGAATCCGTAGTTTCCGCCATTGTTAAGGGTTGCAGCCGGTGCTACAAGGCGCGTGGATGATTTACCGTCGAATGCTAAAACACCATCGCGACCCTCATAATTCTCAAGATATTGAGCTCCCTCTACGGTGGCATGATAATTCGGAGTCTTTGTCTCGATATGACCGTCGCTCGCGAATACATCTGCACCCAATATTATAAGATCATTGGCAAGAAGGTATTGATCACGCGGGATGGTTCTGTCGAAGAAACGTTCGTTGTTGGTATAAGCGGAATTGATCAGATAGGGCATCTTGTCATTTCCCGCTACAACTCTGCTGACACCTCCCGATAGTATTCCGTGGTTGTCATAATTCTTCCCGGAATTTTCGATACCCTTGTAATCAACAAGATTCGGACAATTTTCCTGATCCATCTTGTAATAGACAACAAGATTATCCCACATCGGACACCATTTGTTTAGCGTATTGTTGGTGAAGTAATCAAAAGTCTTCATCTGATTGTCGAGGGCTGCGTTCCATACCCTCACCTCATCTAAAACACCGGCATATCCTCCTCCTAAAACGAAGGAATTCTCACTTTTCCCTGTTGAAGCAAGATTACCGGTTCCGGCTTCTTCTCCATTTACCAATATCGTGGCGCTACCATTGTCGCATATCAATGTAACCTGATTCCACTCCCCGCTCTTAAGGTCGGAACTCGAAGCGGAAACCGAATTACTTCCGTTATTGAAAAGTATGTTTCCCGACTGACCCAATTTCACTGAGAAATCATTGCCGCGACTCAGAAGGGTTGCTCCCTCCTGCCATTTGTCAGGACTCATCCAGAATTGCAACGAATATGATGATAGATTGTCAAAATCCGGCATCGCGCCGCAATCTACTTTCCCGTTTTCTGAAAAACTGAGTGCACGGTTCACTACCTGCGCTTGCAAACCACCGGCACTCAACAGTATCACTGAGGTTAAAATTAGAGATTTCTTTTTCATCTTGTCTAAGTTTAGCTTGTAATTTTTTTCTAAGTTTAGGCAAAGTTTTGGGAGGATTACGGATGTCACCATCCGTAATCCCATTGAATTTAAAGCATTCTGCTTATTGGATTGCTATCTCCCCATCCCGGGGAAATAGAGGTCTTTTACATAATCACTTTGCTGACCTTATCTCCTTGAACCTTAATATAAATCCCTTTTTCAGGATTGGCAATCTTCATACCTTGCAGATTATAATACTCTACGGGTGCATTTACATCCGTCTCAATTCCTTCTACAGCTGATGTATCAGCGTTAGCCATAAATTTAATATTATCTACTGTAATTGTCTGACCCGCATTTCCTCCATAATATACTTCCATCACGAGGTTTCCTTCTTCAATGATGGCATTGCTGATATAATGAAGGTCTCCGGCGTTGTTCTTGTTAGCCTTGGCAGCAGTTGCTCCCTCGGCATCTGAAGTAAGACGGATAACTATAATGGGTGCTTCCGTATCAGCTTTTGTTGCAACACCACCACCTGATACATTGCAAGAGAAGTTATATTTTTGTCCCTTTTCAACTTCTATATCAGTCTGGATTCTTACAACGCCATGATGTAATTCCTCACCAAGATCTACAGGTGCTTCGATAACTATTGAATTGTCATCTACCGTTACTGTGTTTGGAGGTAGCTCTACATTCTTTTTGCCATCAAAATATGTATCAGCTTTTGCTGTTCCGCCTACCCAGCTATTCTTTACTTCTTCAGACTCTGTGAAGCCTTTAAAGTCTTCATCTTTGATAATTTCACCGGCAGCAGCCTCATTTTTATCTAAAGCTTCCTCATTCGGTTCTTCAACATCTCCATCTAAATCATCATCATTCGGGTCTTCAGCCGGAGTGTAATCATTCCAAGTTATTCTATAAGGATCTGAAATTTCATTTCCGGGATGTTGAACAGCTACATTATGCCCACAATAATAAACTTCAACATTTCTAATCAAGATGGCTGATTTATTCAAGGCTCCTCCAAGAAGATGCATCTTCAAATTACCATAGGCAGCCTCAGCCTCTTCTCGAGTAAAATCAAATTCATATACTGCCCATCTGAAGGGATTCCATGAATTTGGAACAACATCGCCTGTTTCTTTAGCATCTTTCACGAAATCATTTTGATATTGCCTGAATAAACTGCTGTTGATCTTGCTGTCTTGTTGTGATCCTTTTAATTCGTTATTACCATTCATTCTATAAATACCGGAAAATATATTGGCATCGCCGGGATTATAGATATTCATTTCAACTCTTACCCTGACGGTAGCTGCTGCTCCTTCCCAACTAAGGGGTTGATCGGCTATTGCCTTGTCTAATACCCAAAAAAATTGAGTAACATCACCAGCTGCATCGGACGCCTTTGGTATGTTAGGTTTTTCGTCAAGTTCAAAATCATCTTTGAATTCCTCATAAAGATAGTCCGCGAAAGTGGAATTATTTCCATTTATTACTAATGCTTTGCCTATTTCTCCCCCGAAATCAAAAATTGACATTCCCTCTTTCAGAATACCCTGATTTGTTGCATTATTATGGGCAAAAGCGCCTCCTAAAACAATAATACCATCTTGATATTCAGGATGTGCATCATAATCAACATTATCCTTAATCCAGTTTGCTCCCAAGTTAGCAGCTCCGGATGCTTTCAAATCCGGGAATAAAGCTTCTTTGAAGTTCTCATTTGTTAATTCCGTATTCCAGAATCTGAAATTCTTTTGAGTCATGTCGGTAAAATACTCGGGATCCGGCGCTACCTTACTCGCAGATGGGAATAGATCCTCATAGCTTTCTGCCCAGGCACAGGTCGTTACAGCTATGGCTGCAAGGGTTAGTAAAAATTTTTTCATGTGTTTTCAGTTATGTGGTTTTAGGATTAAGAAACTTTTGAACCAAGTTTCTAATTGATTCAGACTTCAGGACCGTTTCCTTAATAAACGGCATGATGCCTGTAATATTATAAAAAATTTTAAGGGTGTGCCTCCCTTAAGAATGGCACACCCTTAAGTCTTTTTAGCGAACAACTGTTTTCTTAGCTACCTTACCCTGCTTGATGATGTACATGCCTCCCTTTTCAGGATTTGCTACCTTTACACCCTGGAGGTTGTAGTATTCAACCGGTGCATTCAAGTCGATACCGATAGAGTCAACACCACCTGTGTCGCTGCTCGGATTCTGAAGATCCTGTTTCAAAGTAACTTCTTCAATTAAAGCTTTTGAAAGATATTCAGGTTCTCCTGATGAAAAATGAGTGAATGAAATATTTTTGAAGAACATTGCAGATTCTTTGGTCGCTTGATTTGCGGTGAAGAACATTTTGATACGAACAGGGGTATATGATACTCCGGCATCTGCAGCTGTAGCGGTAAAATCATAGGTCAATGAAATCCATTTTTCCGGATCCCAGTCTCCGGAGTCTTCCATGCATATATCATTATTTATGTCGGTTCCCGGCATGAGATCTTGAGTGTATTTTGTTCCATCCCATTCACTTTGGTTGTTGTTTTGGTTTCCTCTCATACCAAAGCTTTGGATAAACTGATTTCCTGAGAAATTATTATTATAAATATTAAAAAGGAAATTTACACGAATAAAACCATCAGTAGGAGTATTTTTCGGATCTGTGAAAAAGTTTACCTGACCACCTCCAAATTGGTTAGTAATAATTTTTAGATTACTCCATTCATCGGCACGATTGGGAGCATAATTATTAAGAACATCTGCAATATCACAATCTTTAGTAATGAAACAACCAACTCTACCGATTTCTCCACCGAAATCTATATAGTTCCAACATTCCATAAAATCATCCCATTGTGCAGCAGTCATACCACCGCCGGATCCGATCAACACAAGACCATCATTCCAGTTTTCATCTCCCTTTATAGCTGTCCAAATATCAGCAGCGGCTATATTAGGATTGGTTGTAAGTTCGTATGCTTCATTACCGTTCTGCAACGTAGTTATGCCACCAACATAGCGACTCAATGGCAGTTCAACTCCGGGATTTCCAACTTTGTAATTGGCGGGAGTAATGTCTGTCCCTTCCTGTGCGAATGCGCCCACTGTTGCGAGAAGCGCCATTCCAAGTAGTAATTGTTTTTTCATAAGCATTTTTTATGGTTAAATATTTAGATTGAGTTTTTTTATTTCAAAATATTTTCAAAATATTCGTATCTTTACTTTCTTTTTGTTCAATTTTTATCTTTTTTATCTTCCAAAGGAACTATTGCGTGGGGAGCTTTTCTTTTCCTTTGCGATACAAAATTAGAAATTTCCAAAATTGTAAATGTTCAAATTTCTTTTTTATATTTCCATTTTTATCCATTTGTCCCATTTTAGACTAAATTTATTTCCAATATTTAACAGATCTGTGCATAATTTTGGTAAAAACCAATAAAAATCGCACAATTTATAACTTTAACCCGTAAAATCCCCTCAAAATCCCCTTAACGGGCTTTAAACGGGCGCAACTTTTCCAAAGTTCCCGAAAAAACGGGCGGAACTTTTCCAAAGTTCCCTATAAAAAAATTGGAATTAAAGGTTTTAAGAAAAAATCCTTCCCGTTAACGGGCGCCACTTTTCCAAAACTCCCGAAAAATGGGTGGAACTTTTCCCAAAGTTCCCTATAAAAAATGGAATTAAAGGATTTAAGAAAAAATCCTTCCCGTTAATGGGTGGAACTTTTCCAAAGTTCCCATATAAAATTATGCTTTTTCTGAGTGTTTTGACCGCTCAGAAAACTGAGCGGATACAAGTTAGAAAATAACAGCCCTCCGGGAGGGATGCGGCCTGCCGCGTCCGCCGCGCTCAAGGGTTGGATATTTTACGGATTTTTGCGGATTTTCACACCCTCCACATTTTTGGATATTATGGTTATTTTATCTAATTTTGACTTATCAAACCCTACACTCTAAAAAAGCTTCGAAAAGGCTTAATATAAACGGGCGGAACTTTTCCTAAGTTCCCAATAAACGGGTGGAACTTTTCCTAAGTTCCCATATAAAAAAATTGGAATTAAAGGATTTAAGAAAAAATCCTTCCCGTTTCCGGGCGCCCCTTTTCCAAAGTTCCCAACAAATGGGTGGAACTTTTCCAAAGTTCCCATATAAAATTATGCTTTTTCTGAATTGTTTTGACTGCTCAGAGGACTGAGCGGATACAAGTTAGAGAATAACAGGCCACCGGTAGTGCCGGGGACTTCCGTGTCCGCCGCTCTCAAGGGTTGGATATTTTACGGATTTTTGCGGATTTTCATACCCTCCACATTTTTGGAGATTATGGTTATTTTATCTAATTTTGACTTATCAAACCCGGCACTCTAAAAAAGCTTCGTAAAGGCCTGCAGCCTGAGGAGCGAAAGGAGTAGTGAGTTGTAAGTTGTGAGTTGTGAGTTGTGACGGAGCGACCGGGAATGGGAAGAACTTTTCCAAAGTTCTTAAACATAAAGGATTTAAGAAAAATCCTTCCCGTTAACGGGCGGAACTTTTCCAAAGTTCCTATTGACAGGACACAAATAAACCAAAATAAATCAAATAAAGCCTATGAAAAAATTTTTACTCTCAATTGCTGTAGCTGCAACCCTTGGTTTGACAGCCAATGCAACAAAGGTTACCTTCGACTTTGTTACTGAATCTTATGGTCTTGAAAGAAAACAAGGCTCCGTGCAAGATGGTTTTCTTAACCCCGGAACAGAAATAAAATCCGGTGCAGTAACTATAACATTTAATGGTAACGAAGTTACCAGCAATTCCGGGCCTTGGCGCCTTTGGACAGATGGGTTGCGTGCTTATTACAAACAATCCCCTTCTTTTACTGTATCAGTTGACGGGTACAATGTGACCGGAGTTGAATGGACATATGCTCAAAGCGGTATTGAATTTGCACTTAAAGGCTCTGACAAAGCTATTAAAGCATGGGGTGGTAACGAACAGACTGTTACTTTTGAGTGTATCGGTGGATCTGCAAATAGAGCCTTTACTCAGCTTGTGGTTTATTATGACCAAACTTTTACACCTGAAGAGCAAGTAACACCCGAAGCTCCTGAAGGTACGATAAATGTTGCAAGTGCTCTTCAATTAATGTCTGAAGGATATGAAGGAGCAGCTACGGTAGAAGGTTATGTTATTTCAATAACTGAAGTTAGCCTTGACTATGGCAATGCAACATATACAATCGCAGACAAAGTCGATGACACAAGCGGACTGTTAGTATTTAGAGGTAAAGGGTTAAACGGAGCTTCTATAACTTCTCAATATGATATCGAGGTTGGAGGTTTTGCTGTCGTAACCGGAGAACTTGTAAATTACAGTGGCACTTATGAGTTTACTCAAGGAAGCTCATTAGTGGAATATACTGCTCCTGCAAATTCACAAAAGCCTGAAAATCCTACTCCCGAACCTGAAGTTGAAGAATGGAACGTAGCTCAAGCTCTTGCACAAATTAAAGAGGGATTTACCGGTAACGCTATTGTTACTGGCATTATTTCAGATATAAGTGAAATAAGCACTCAATATGGCAATGCTACTTATACTATTAAGGATGCTTTAACTGACACTGAAGGTCTGTTAGTTTATCGCGGTTATTATCTCGAAGGAGAAAAATTCACATCAGAAGATCAGTTGACAGTTGGAGATACAGTTAAGGTTTCAGGAAAACTTGTTGACTATAACGGTACTTTAGAGTTTACAACCGGAAGTTCAATTCTTTCAGTCACTCCCGCCGGCATCGAGGGTATCGCTGCCGACAATGCTCCTGCCGTTTACTACAACCTGCAAGGCGTAAGGGTAAATAACCCTGAAAAAGGTGGTCTCTACATCATCCGTCAGGGCAATAAATCTGTAAAGGCTATCATCCGCTAATTCAATCCGGAAATCCAACGATTTCCTAAACAAATAGTCTCAAAAAAATGAGGGATGTATCGAAATCGATACATCCCCCTTTTTTAGCCTAATATCTTGTTGGAATTACATCATTCCGCCCATGCCACCCATTCCCGGGGCAGCCATCGGGGCCGGATTCTCTTCCTTCTTGTCAGCTATCACACACTCTGTTGTCAGGAACATTCCTGCGATACTTGCTGCATTCTCAAGAGCTACGCGGGTTACTTTTGCCGGGTCGATAACTCCCGATTCAAAGAAGTTCTCGAATGTGTCTGTGCGGGCATTATAACCGAAGTCACCTTTACCCTCTTTCACTTTCTGAACGATCACAGCACCCTCAACTCCGGCATTCTCAACGATCTGACGAAGTGGTTCTTCGATTGCTCTGCGGATAATTGCGATACCCGTTGACTCATCATCATTATCACCTTTGAGTTCATCGAGTTTCGGGAGGCAACGGATGTAAGCGACACCACCTCCGGGAACGATACCCTCAGCGATTGCTGCACGAGTGGCTGAAAGGGCATCATCAACGCGGTCTTTCTTCTCTTTCATCTCCACTTCCGAAGGTGCACCGATATATAGCACGGCCACACCACCGGCAAGTTTGGCAAGACGTTCATGAAGTTTCTCCTTATCATAGGAAGATGTGGTGGTTTCAATCTGAGCCTTAATCTGATTTACTCTCTGAGCTATTGCATCTTTAGAACCTGCTCCATTCACAATTGTGGTGTTATCCTTATTTACAGTCACCTTCTCGGCTGTTCCAAGGTCTTCGATGGTGGCTTGGGTAAGTTGCATACCTTTCACCTCACTGATAACAGAACCTCCTGTGAGCACAGCTATATCCTCAAGCATTTCCTTGCGACGGTCGCCAAAACCCGGAGCCTTTACCGCGCAAATCTTGAGTGAACCACGGATACGGTTTACTACAAGGGTTGCGAGCGCTTCATTATCAACATCTTCTGCGATAATCAGCAAAGGACGACCACTCTGTGCAACTGCCTCCAAAACGGGAAGAATATCCTTAAGGTTTGAAATCTTCTTGTCGTATAAAAGAATGAAAGGAGAATCCATCTCACATTCCATCTTCTCGCCATTGGTTACGAAATAAGGAGAGATATAACCGCGGTCGAACTGCATACCTTCTACAACATCAACGGTTGTTTCAGTGCCTTTTGCCTCTTCTACGGTGATAACACCCTCTTTCTTAACTCTCTTCATAGCTTCAGCAATCAAAGCTCCGATTTCCTCATCATTGTTAGCTGAAACTCTGGCTACATTCTCTATTTTTGCAAGATCGTCGCCAACTTCCTGGCTTTGAGCCTTCAGCTCTTCAACCACTGCTGAAACAGCTTTGTCGATACCTCTCTTAAGATCCATCGGATTGGCACCGGCTGCCACATTCTTAAGCCCTACATTTACTATTGCCTGAGCAAGAACTGTTGCTGTCGTTGTGCCGTCACCAGCCTGGTCGCCTGTCTTTGAAGCCACCTCCTTAACGAGCTGTGCACCCATATTCTGGAAGGGATCTTCGAGCTCAACTTCGCGTGCAACTGTCACACCATCCTTTGTGATATGAGGAGCTCCGAATTTCTTTTCTATGATAACGTTTCGGCCTTTCGGTCCGAGAGTCACTTTTACTGCGTCGGCCAATGCATCGACACCATTCTTCAGCTCTTCACGAGCCTTGATATTGAATTTTATTTCTTTTGCCATATTCTATTTGGTTTTTGACACCTTTTATCCTAATAATTCGGTGATGATTTATATTCTTTATCCGACAATAGCAAGAACGTCGCTCTGACGCATGATCAGATATTTCTCTCCTTCGAATTCGATCTCTGTGCCGGCATATTTACCGAAGAGAACCTTATCGCCCTCTTTGAGAACCATAGCCTCATCTTTTGTGCCGTTGCCTACTGCAAGCACTTCGCCACGAAGCGGTTTCTCCTTTGCTGAGTCGGGGATGATAATTCCGCTCATTGTTACTTCCTCTGCCGCTGTCGGCTTAATCAGAACTCGATCTGCAAGTGGTTTTAAATTCATAATTCGTTTTATTTTTAATTGATTTTTTCAAACTTAAGGGAAAGCCATGCTCTCCCCTATTTTTATTTTACAAATCCTGTGCCAATCTCCTCCTTATTTCTTTTCAAGAATGTAGGTGGTAAGCGGAGCCGCTATGCCCGTGAGACGTCCTTTCTTCACTTTGAACTCTTTACCATACACAAGGTCTTTATATGTACCGTTTGGAAGGCCCGTGGGAACATTGACAAAATTGGCAATATTGGCGATATTTACCACTGCCGCTCCCTTGTGGCCACGATTCACGACAAGAACCTCTCCATTGTCGGAAGTCTGAATATCTTCCGGCTGACCCGACATGGCTTTACGGAAATTATTAACGGCCACCACTTCGGGATGGAAGAATTCATCATTTCCACGAGCTCCGAGTACATTGTCACCCCAATATGCCTTACGTGTCGACCCCATCGGGCGGCTGAAGAATAGCGGCGTACCATTCTGACGTGCTGTCAGGAATACCCAACCGGTTCGTATCTGTGAATCAGTCAAATGGGCTGACTCATGCGCATTTGCATATGTGTCATGGCTTTCCACCCATGTAGTGAGATATTCCGGAGCGCTGGTGTGGTACCAGTTCTTAAGGTCGAATCCGTTTGCATTTCCCTTTTCGAGAGCCTCACGCAAAACATGTCCATAATTGGATGCCGTCTGACCCATATATTCGGCATACCCCTCTTCATTGACATTCCGGTCTTGCAGCACTTCTCCATATACAAACAAATCTTCATATGGAACGTTAAGTTTAACGCCGTCGACTGCCTTACGTCCTGTGGCAACATCCCAAAAATCATTCACTTTTACTCCCGATGCGGTGTCTACCGGATCATTTGGAAGTCCGATATGTTTTGCAGTGTCATAGCGGAAGCCACCCACTCCCATATCAAGCAATTCATTAACAAAGTTCATATAATATTTCTGGAATGCCGGATTCTCCGTATTCACATCCGGAAGAGCTCCGGAAGCCCATAGCGTACATTCAAGCCTGTCGTTATAATCATTGATCGGTTGCAAACCATTTGAATGATAAAGCTTATCACGTCCACCTACAGCCTCCACAAATTCATCGGAAACTGCATCTACGTCAAAAGCCGTATGATTCGGCAATACGTCTACAATCACCCGGATATTATATTTCTGAGCGGAATCAAGCATCTGCTGCATCTCCTCTTTGCTTCCAAGGATATAATTGCCTATCTTCCACGCTGTGGGTTGATAGTAGTAATACCAGTTACCCTCATTTTCATCAAAAATCTTTTTTCCCGCACCTTCCGGATGAAAACTCTCCTGCACCGGCGATGTCTGGATCATAGTGAAACCGGAGTCAGCGATTTTTTGCATATTTTCTGCAATAGTCGGGAAATTCCAGCTCCATACGTGGAGAATTGTCTCATCGTTGGTGACCTTGGGATCATGTGTGAGCCGGTCTTTTGCACATAATGGGGCGATTGCAAGCGCTGCGGTTGCTGCAATAACGGGTATTCTTTTCATATTTTCGTGGATTTTATGGTTGATACTCATGATTATTCCTTTCAACCTTTATAACGTCTGAAAGTTGTGGATGGTTCGATGAATATCTCACAGTTTCACTATCGAGATATATCGTATCCCTGTGCCTTCAGATAATCAAGTATCCGATAATCCATTGCATGACGGTAATAATCGATGATATGACCACACCAGTCATTATGAGTGGTGCCTCCGGAACGAGTTTCATTATAATGGCTCACCACTTTGTCATATTCCATCAAATCCGATGTCAGTTTTTTCTCATCATCGGTATAGCTATTTTTAAAGAATACAGTGTCGTTGCTCTGTTTCGGTTTCAAGTCAGGTTGTTCTCTGGGAATTCCGAGGGCAAGACCGCAAACGACGAAGACACCTTTCGGGAGATTTAGGAGTTCTGCAACCTTGGCCGGGTCGACGGTGCGCAGATAACCGACGCAATTGCTGCCAAGACCTGCAGCCTGTGCTGCCACTACAGCACTCATCATTGCCAACGATGCATCAATAATCCCTATAATTGTTCCATCCATAGTGTCGGTGAAGGGTGGCATATCTATGCCCTTCTCTTTGGCTAAAAGGCTCATTTTATGATAATCGGAACAGAAAATGAGAAGACGGTTACATGTCTTGAGCTGCTTCTGTCCGGTTAACTCATAAAGCTTCTCTTTAAGCTCCTGATCGCTGATGTCTATAACACTGAATTGCTGACCATTATAGCTTGTCGGAGTATTACGTATAGCTTCGAATATAAAATTCATTGTCTCTTCCGGGATAGCTTCCCTTTCATAACGGCGAACGCTTGTGCGTTCCAAAAGTGCCTTCTTTACTGTTTCCATAAAGATTATTTTTTATTGAATTACGAAGATTCAAAATAAATAAAAAAGAGGATGTGAACCAATTTTTATTTCAACTGTTTAAATTTAAAGCAATATGGAAGAGTATTTAAGGTTTCGCGAGAAAGTTTAAATACGAAAGTTTAGTTAGATATGTTTATAGTGGAAGGAGATGGGGACGATGCGAATCGCCCCCATCTTTATTGAGTTATATTTAATAGGCTCGCACCCCCTTGATGGGGATGCGAGCCGGAAAATGAGATGTTTAATGCTTATCTTATAAGGAAGAAGCCGAAGTTATATTTGTATGTAATTTGTAATTAGGCAATGGAGAAACGATTGCCGGGAAAGCGCATGATGATGCTCCGTATGCTCTTATCGGCATGTTTGAAAAAGAAGAGTGAATAAATATATGACTGATGAGGAAATTCTTAAAACTATGTATTGAAAAGATGGTTAAAAATAATCATTTTAATCACCATAAAGAGATCCGTACATTTCCAAAAGCTAAATTAGCCGGAATATCCATGGCTTTAAAAGCTCTTGCTATAGTCGAAAAATTTAAGTTCTTCCCACTCTCTATTTTTGAGATCTGCGCTCTCCTTACTCCCATCAGTTCTCCTAATTGTTCCTGAGTTAGGTTCTTCTCTTTTCTTGCTTCCTTAATAGCTTTTCCTATGTGGTAGGCGTGAAGCTCTTCCTCTAATTCCTTTTCGTATTCGTCTCTTTCAGGAGTTCCAATTTTACCTATAATCTCATCCTTTACCTCTTCCAAGGTATATAGTTTCATATCTCCTACTTGTTTCATATCATTTACTATTTTTAGCTTCAAAATATTTTTTTCTTAATTCCTCCGCTTTTGCTATCTCCTTGGAGGGTGTCTTTTGAGTTTTCTTTATAATTCCGTGAGTGGCTACTACTAAAGTAGAGGTTTCAGTATCCCAAAAGGAGAAAAGCCTATAAGCTATTCCTTGAAATAGAGTCCTAAATTCCCATATATCGGAGTTCTCCAATTTCTTAAATAGTTCATTGTCTTTCTCTCCTCCCTTTACCCGGTCTATATTATAAGCTATCTTCTTCCTTGCTGGTAAGGGTAAGGATTTAAGGAAGTCTTTAGCTTCCTCCATTACTACTAACTGAAATATTTGATTCTCCATATCTTTCTAAACATAACACAAAATTAATAAAATAGTTCCACATAGGGAAACATTTTAATCTTTGTTTTTATTTTTAATTAGGAAACGGAGAAACGATTGCCGGGAAAGCGCATGATGATGCCATCGAACTCGAGTTCACTGAGAAGAGCCATTAATTTAGGGGTCGGAATCCCTGTCAAAGAACCTAAAATATCGATCTGAATTGGCTCGTTGCTCTGAAATTTCAATACTTCATAAACCTTCCGTGCATCCCCCTCCAATTCCGGGAAAAGATTTCTCTGTTTGGGGCCTAACGGCATGTTGAGGGGTTCCCATCCGGTCACTTCTATAAGATCGGCTGCACACTCTATCAAATGAGCTTTATTCTTGCGAATCAACAGGTTGCACCCGGAACTCAGATCATCGGAACTTCTTCCCGGAAATGCCATCACATCCCTGTTGTAGAGAAATGCATAATTGGCAGTTGACATGGCCCCTCCCTTTATATTGCTTTCCACTACTATCGTTACGTCAGAGAGACCCGCCACAATACGATTACGTGCCAGAAAATTAGCTTTAAACGGTTGCGTGTCAAATGGATATTCAGATATAATGGCACCCTTGTCATGGATGATCTGTTTTGCAAGGTTGCGATGGGCTGCCGGATAAATCATATTTAAGCCATGGGCCACAACTGCAATCGTGGGCAAACCCTTTTCCAATGCCTTCCGGTGAGCAGATGCATCAATACCGTAGGCCAATCCGCTAACGATCTCTGCTTCGGGGAAATAATCCCCTATTTCTTCTATTAGATTATTACAGCTATCAAGACCGTAGGGAGTGGGCTTACGAGTTCCAACAACAGAAACCATATGCTCCCCTTCAAGATCCGCATCCCCGAGTTTATAGAGAATAATCGGGGGATCAGGGGTCTCGGCAAGCCGGGAAGGATAATCCTCATCAAGCACAAAAAGCGCTTTTACATTATGGTTACTGATGCGTTTTTCCTGATCTATCGCCATTGCAAGAGATTCCTCTCGCGCCATCTTATCAAAATCATGATTCTGAGGAATTCCGAGTTTATTAATCAATTCCTTCGTGGGAGAAGTGAAAAATTCTTCAGGAGAAACACCACGCCCCTCAAATTCCCGAAGAGTATCGGCTGAAATCCTTTTCTTCAGAAAACTGAAAGCCATTTTATAAATCCGTTCCTCCATTGCGTCAGTTAGGCAATAATATTAATCTTAATTATGTGAATATCAGGATAAGAATTTCTCAAAGGCTTCGGCTATCTCATCTCCTTTTGAGAGTTTCCCATCTTTTAAGGCAACTATAGTAACCACCGCTTTCACTACCGGCTCACCAAGATTAGAAGAGAAATCCGACTTTGTCTCCTCAATATCCGAACCCACCTCATTTACGACTGTTTTAGCCGGTTCGCCTTTATCTGAATTATCTTTATCACCATATCCCTTTTGAGGAATCAGAAGCAAAGAGTCGGGTCCCGTGAAATTCGGAGAACATTTGTAGATTTCCTGGAAAAAAATGAAACGCGGACCTTTTCTCTCTAAATTCAAGCAACTGATGAACGAGTCACCACTTGTAAGCGGCGTGAAATATTCCATCTCCAACTTCCTGACCACTGCATCTATCCCACTCTTATGCATTTCTATAAAGGGGAAACCTACTTTTCTACAGAAGATATGTCGAGTATGTTCAAGATAATGAAGATAATTTGCATTATTAACTATCTGTTCGCAATCCAATTCATAATCACGAACATCCATTTTTAAATAAAAAACGTAAGATTTTTCCATTTTTAGAGATAATATCCTGAGTTAAGGAAGAGAGTAGTCGGGTTGAAGAGATGTCAGAAAATCAATTAGATCATCACGTGAGGGGAAGGAATGGAGCGGGATGCCTATCCATCCTTTCTTTTCGAAAAACAGGATTGCAAAATCTCCCGCGGTTTTCCGATTCACAAATTCTGACTTATTCACAATGAATTCTTTATCCTCATCGGTGCGGATTCTGATTTTATTGTCATCGTCTATAACCTTGTGGGGTATACAATTAAATGACGTGAGAGGCTGCATGGCGTAAAAAAAGAAGAGAAACGCCACCACAAGAGGTATTATCAGGAAAATCCACATAAGGGCAAGAAAGAAAAACCGATTATCAAGGATAAATCCCAATAAAATAAAGATGAAGATACCGGCCAATGCCACAATAATCCAGGGCTTCCCATATTCCATGAAAAGGATTCCTAACATTTTCCCGGTTGACATTTTTATTTCAACGGATTCCTTCATTCATCTACTATTTTTTCCAAAATCCCTATCAGGTCCTGAACTATTGTAGTTTAATCTTTAAAAAATTATTTGTCGCGCAAGAGTCTTACCTTTGAATATGTTTCAAGGTTTTTAGGCACAAGTTGCTCCATATATCCTGTCCCCTCTTCGTTGACAAGCTTTGTCATGTCGATATATTTATTACCGTTTCCTTTCGTGAAAGGGAAAACCTCACTTTTTCTCTCCAAAACCTTGTCACATTGATTTGAACGTCCGGTTTCAGGATCTCCTTTCAGAGAGGCCTCTACCCCGGCGGGAGTGCAACGTACAGCTGAAATCTCGCTGCAGGGAGGATAACCGAGGCCGGTCCACATAATATATTGTTGCGTCAATTCTTCGGGGGATAACTTTTCATCTTTCTGCAGAGGTCGACACCCCTCTATCACAATCGTTGCAACAGAAGTGTAACGCGGTATGAAATCCTGATCAATAACCCATTCCTCTTTCTCGGTTGAAAAATCTTTACCTAAAAGGTCATGATAGAAAGAGCGGCTCAACAGTTCCGTAAATACCTCGGGAGCTACAAACTTTTCTTTGATGTAAGGGGAAAGAAGATGATTGGCATTCGCCTCCCTGATAAAACCGTATCCCTCGTTCTCCCTACCGGAATGACTATAGTTAGTCCTGACTAATATGGGGTCCGGTGAATCTTTAATATCAAACTTCACATAAGAATGATTGTTTGTCTCGTAATAAGCACCATCTCCATAAGCATCAATTGCACCGAAATTAGCTTCCACTCCCATAGGCCGGGGCATTTCATTAAGAAGATTTTCAAAATCTGACAATGTTTTACAGGTTTTTAATGCACGCGTCATCAAAAGACCCTCCTTATCCATATCTTTTTCCGGAACATCATCATCCTTAATATTATAAGATGCAGTATTCATAACCGCAAATCCATATTCATTCATACCCATCCATGCCTCGTTGAGAAGGGAATCCTTGGCATTAAAAAGAGCCACATAGGCAAATTCACCATCTTTTGCCGGTATATATTCAATTTTATTGTCGAATGTACTTGTGTCTCTATTTTTCCAAAGTAACGGACGTCCGTAAGGATTTAGTTCCGCTCCTACAACTGCTGAAGTACAGCTCCATATAGCAGGGATTGCAACCTGCATAAAACAAATTGAAAAAAGAATCCGTTTTAACATTGTAATTTCTCTTTTTGTCTGAAAAAGTTGAATATATCGCTTGGATTCAATTCCAAATGTTATTGCAGGAATAAAATCAAGTTTACAACCATTCTCTTCTAAGATACAAAATTAACTAAAAAATTTTTAAAGCTATGTCACTTCCTGAAGATCCCAACATTATTGTAAGCTATATCAACATGAAAATGAGAGACGGAGATTATGAAAGTCTTGAAGAATTGTGCGATTCATTAGGGTATAATGTGGATGAAATAAAAGAGAAACTGAGTAAAGCCGGATTTGAATATATACCCGAGCTGAAACAGTTCAGATGATAAAAATCTCGGATTATATTTTTACAACATTTCCACATTTATCCAAAGAGGATTCCAATTTTGTCTAAATAGGGCCTATTTTTCAAATTTTATCGGTTTTGCAAGGAGGCAATTTCCAAATTTTATCAAAAATTTCTTTTACTTTGCATACCGACTATGAAAGACCTCTCTATATCCTCATCTATAAAGACGAAACTATACTCACTCTTTTCTCAGAGAGTGAGCTCTTTCATGTCGAGTTTTTTCCGAACTGACTCTTTCAAAACTTTCTCTTTCATAGCTCGCCCGTTTAGAGAGTCGGTCACTCTTTTCATATTGGGTTTGATATTTTTATTATCAACATCCATCACGGCGCATCCCACTGAATATATTTTCACACCCATATCCCTTTCGGATGGATTGACAAATCCATCTGTCAAATGCGCTTTGCGTGATTCAAAAGATTATCTCTGGATCGGGACAAAAAATGGTCTGAACCGCTATGACAAGGGGAATATGAAGACCTATAAGCGCAATCACACTCTTTCAAATACTCTTCCCGACAATGAGATAATAGAGATTTTTGAAGATAAAAACGGTACAGTCTGGATTGTATGTTCCACCGGAGTAGTGACCTACGACCGTAAGAACGACAATTTTCAGACAATGACCGTAGATGGCAAAATATTACGGTCAAGAAGCCACCTGCTCACTCCAACAGGTATTATATTTGGAGGAGCCGGCGTTTTATTCAACTATAATTACGAGACCGGCAACATAAGTCAGCTACCTTCAACCGGGGGTTCCGAAAAATATTACACCGCTATACATCCCTGGACACGTGACAAATACCTATTGATGACCCGTTGGGATGGCGTATGGACTTACAATACAAAAACAGGTGCAACCGCACCTTCCAATGTTATCACCGGCAAAAGAATAATCGCCTCTTTTGTTGATTCCGAAGGTGACTTATGGATTTCTGAATATGGTAAGGGAATTAGTTTTATCGACCGTTCAGGGATCTACCTACCCATACCGATTGATGATATCAGATCGGAAGGTATAGTGCTGGATATTCAAGAAAAAGATGGTAAAATTTATTTTGCCACCGATGGTTTGGGTATATATGCTTATGAAAAATCAACCGGCAAGAGTCATAAAATAGATTCTGACGAGGATGCTCCAAGAGCTCTAAGGTCGGTTAACTGTCTTTATAAAGATCCTTACGATAACATATTCGCCGGGACAGTCAGAGGAGGACTTTATTATATCTCTCCCACCCCCATGAAAACCATTCCCCTCTCACCCGAGATGGAGGCCTATACGGTCACTTCAATCGTAGACGACAATAATAACAAAGCATGGATCGGGGTAGATGGCAACGGCATCCTGCTCTTTGAACCTGAAAATCATAACCATGTGACGCCGGTTTCCGAATCTAACGGATTAAAGATTGTAAGCATGGATAACTATGATGAGAACTCGCTGCTTATTTCAACCTACGACAGCGGTCTCTTCATACTGGATAAAAAATCTCAAAAAATTCTGCCGGCTCCTAATTGGATGCATAAGATTTCTGAAGCTAACAAAGCTACCGGGATTCCTATGGATATCAAACGACTGTCAGGTAATAAAATAGCCCTTATAACCGACAAAATCTATATTTCCGACCTCACAGGCATCAGAATTGCTGTCATTGAACTTGAAGGAAAAAACAACCGGATAAGGGTATTTTACAACGATATCGGCAATATGCTTGTCTACACAGACAATGAAGTTTTCAACGTAGAGTATTATGATGAAACTGTTCACAGTCTTTTCAAGCTAAAAGACAATATAGAATGTGCTGCATATGACGGAAGCCGTTTTATCTATGCCGGAACATCATCGGGAATCCAACAATATGATTTTGAGACCGGGGAAGTATCAACGGCAGCGACAGGGTCAAGGATGCCGCCCGGTTCAGGAATCACAGCGCTTGCCTACAGTGAAGACGAGCTTTGGATAGGAGCCTTGGGCCAACTCTTTTTGAGAAACATCCGTGACGGCGGCATCAGAAGTTTCGGGCCAAAAGATGGAGTGACTCCCAATGAATTCATTTACAAGGCAGTGCTGACTACTCCCCGCTATGTGCTTATGGGAGGAGTCAACGGTTTGTTGAAGATTAATCTTGAAGAACTTTCAAAATATAATTTCCAAAAGACGCAAGTTCCATTGGAACTATCGGAAGTCTTGGTGGACGGGTTGCCGGTAAATATGAATGAGAACATAGCCAAACTTCCAGGCCAGTATTCCACGGTAAAATTACGTCTCACAGGAGGCCACAGCAACCCGATGGTCTCTGACAGAGTCAGGATATATGTGGGAGGAAAGACTCTTAATTCAGCGATAGAAACCACTGACAACTCCCTGACCGTCGGGCATCTTCAGGCCACAAGAGGGGGGCGTTATGACATATATGCCTCCACTCGTGATTTTAACGGTGAATGGACTTCGCCGGAATTGGTGGGAGCACTTCTTGTGCCCGTCTCCTGGTGGCGAAAACCTTTAGCAATAGTCATTATTTGTGTCTTGGGGGCGGCTGTTTTGACTTTTGCCGCAATTTACTTCTTCTCAAAACGCAGGAGCAAGAAAAAGTACCTTTTGGAGGAACACCGGCGTCAATCCCTTGAAAAAGAAGTTGGCTTTCTGATGAACTTGAATTATGAGCTCCGCACCCCTCTGACATTGATATACTCACGCCTCAAGCTTCTTAACGACAAGGTTAACAAAGGGGAAATCTCTGAACAAAAAATGCTTAAGGAGCTTGATAATATATACCGTAGTACAGGCAAAATGCGAGATATCATCAACACTACAGTAGACCTTTGGCGAAGCGGTGATATGAAAACCGGTGAAATTCTTGTGAATGTAGATGTGGATGACTGGGTTAAAGAGATTGTTGGAGAAATGCGTCATGCTTTCAATGATAAGAAAATCATTGTCAATACAGATGGAGTGAAGAACGGCGGATCTATGATTTGTGACCTTAAAAGAGCTTCGATTGCCCTTCTGAATGTGTTACGCTCCACAATCAATCATGCTGCCGAGAAAAGTAAAATCAATATAGAAACTTCTGAAGACCCGGAATACGTTAGAATTTTAATTTCATTCTATAATGATGAAAGCCATGGAGCAGGCGAAGAATTCAGATATGCCGACCATCTTATGGCCCTTATGGACGGAGAACTTGTTTATTCCCGAAATGAAAACGGCGTTCCTTCTGTAATAACCATGAAATTCCCCAAAGTACTCAAGCGTCAGATGGAAACGGTAGAAAATCTTCCCTCTCCCAATGGTTCAAAAGTCAATTTTGGGGAACAATCCGAGGAAACAGACAAATCAGATGACACTTCCGGTCTTGACCTCTCAAACCTCTCTGTATTAATAGTTGAGGATGAACCGGAATTGAGGGAATTGCTTGTTTCTTCACTTTCACCTTTCTTTAAGAAGGTTTTGGAATCATCCAACGGCAAAGATGCCCTTACTCATATAAAGAATTCTAATCCCGACCTCATAATCACTGAGGCACGTCTGCCGGCCATGACAGGGCTTGAATTATGCCGGATTATCAAAAAGAGCAAAGAGTATAGTCATATCCCGGTGATTATGCTGACAACGCGTCTCGAAGAAATGAGTATTGCCAACGGTAATAATTTCGGCGCTGACAATTACCTCACTAAACCCTTCAATATAAACGTGTTGGTGAAACGATGCACAAGTGTGCTGAAGAGTTTCGACAGAGTGAAACAATGGTATAAGAGCCAGAATCCTACTATTTTGCCTGCTGAAAAACGCCACAACAATGATTCGGAGGCATTCATTCGCAAAATAAGGGAAATAATCGAACAAAATATATCGAAACCCGGATTCGGAGTGGATGACATAGTAAACCAACTGCTCCTAAGCAGGTCAACTTTATATGGAAGATTTAAGGAACTGACCGGACAAAGTTTAGGAAATTATATTAATGAATTCAAACTTACCCGGGCTAAAGAGATGCTTTCCTCAACTAATATGTCGATGGTGGAAATATCTGATGAATTAGGCTTTGCAACTCAAAGATATTTCAGCACATTCTTCAAGGATAAAACAGGAAAGACTCCCTCAGCCTACAGAGCCGAGCAGTTGAAAACAGTGAATGAGAACGAAACAGAGTGAAATATTAATAAACCACTATAGTAATGAAAAAAACAGCAATACCTTTGGCCACCCTGACCGCTCTTTCAGGTGTGGCGCAGACAGAAGCAAAGAATAATGATCCAAATCGACCGAATGTAGTAGTGATTCTTGCAGACGATCTTGGCTTCGGAGATGTTGGTTTTGCGGGAGCTAAGAGCATTCCGACTCCACGCCTTGACAGCCTTGCATGCAACGGGCTCAGATTCACCAACGGATATGCTACTTCGGCAACTTCCACACCAAGCCGCTATGCTCTTTTCACGGGCATGTATCCCTGGAAAAACAAAGATGCTAAAATCTTACCCGGAGATGCTCCGCTGCTAATCAATGTCAATAACTACACAATGCCTCAAATGTTGCAGAAGGCCGGATATACAACCGGTGCAATCGGGAAATGGCATTTGGGTATGGGAGAAGGTCATCCCGACTGGAACGACACAATCCGTCCCGGAGCCAAAGAGGTGGGATTTGACTATTCTTGTATAATAGCTGCAACCAACGACCGCGTCCCCACTGTTTTTGTTGAGAATGGCGTGGTGGTGAATCAAGATCCCAACGATCCTATCTATGTGGACTACGACAATAACTTCGAGGGAGAACCGACTGCCTTGACTAACCCGGAGTTGCTGAAAATGGAATGGAGCCATGGTCATAACAATTCAATTGTTAACGGTATCCCGAGAATCGGTTTTATGAAAGGCGGAAACGATGCCAAATGGGTTGATGAAGATATGGCTGATTATTTTGTAGACAAAGTCAAGAACTTTGTAACAGAAAATCAAGATAATCCCTTCTTCCTATATTATGGACTCCACCAACCACATGTTCCCAGGGCGCCACATCCTCGATTCGTAGGAGCCACAGAGTTAGGGCCACGCGGTGATGTAATCGTAGAGGCAGACTGGTGTGTCGGTCAAGTAGTTGACGTTTTGGATTCTCTCAATTTGCTTGATAACACTATGATAATCTTTTCGAGCGACAATGGACCTGTGCTCGACGACGGTTACAAAGATAATGCACGCGAACTTTTAGGAGACCATAAACCTGCCGGGCCACTCCGTGGCGGCAAATATAGTCTTTATGACGGAGGAACAAGGGTGCCGCTATTCGTTTACTGGAAAGGTAAGATTCAGCCTGCAGTCAGTGACGCCCTTATTTGCCAGATGGACCTTGCAGCCTCTCTCGCTGAATTAACAGGCGGTGAAATCCCTGATGGACTTGACAGCCGTAATTATCTACCCGTGTTATTAGGCCAAAGCAATGAAGGCAGAGATGAACTTATCTTTGAGGCCCAAGGAAAGATGGGGTTAAGGCAAGGTGATTATATTCTCATACCTCCTTACAAGGGCCCGAAAACCAATCAGACCGGCAATGAGCTCGGAAACTCAAATGAATTTGCTCTGTTTAACGTTGTCGAAGATCCGGGGGAAGTGAATAACCTTGCATCCGTGGAACCGGAAAGACTTGAAGCTATGAAAGCTGAATTCCTCAGACTTGTGGAAGGATATTATAATCCCAATGTCTTTGTGGAACCGCTTAAATAAAAACATTCAGAGCCATGAAATAAACAAAACAATAAACAGTGGCAGAAAATTTTAATTTCTGCCACTGTTTTGTTAAATTTGCGGAAAACGTATAATAACCTTTAAATAAACAAGTATGGGTTTTTCAGAAGCAATAAAGGTAGGGTTGAATAAATTCTTCACCCCCACAGGAAGAGCATCAAGAAGTGAATTCTGGTGGTATGCCCTCTTTCTCTATATCATCGGTGGCGTCATCGGATGGTTTGGTGGCAGACTAATGTTCCACGGTATGGAGCAGGTGTGGCTCGGCATCATCTTCGAAGTCTTAAATGCTGTCTTGTTTGTATCATTGGTTTGCGCAACAATCCGCAGGCTCCATGACACAGGCAGATCCGGACTCTATGCAATCTTATATGTGCCTTTGGTCATCACATGGATTATCCTGGTTGTTTTATGTTGCTTCCCTTCAGAAAAAGGCTCCAATAAATATGGACCCGAACCCAAATGATCGGAATCAACAATTTGTCGGTAGAATTTTCTGCCAAGCCACTTTTCTCTAACATCTCTTTCAGTATAAATGATAATGACCGACTGGCTTTAGTAGGGAAAAACGGGGCGGGAAAATCTACTTTATTAAAAATAATCTCAGGGCAGCAGCAACCCACAGCGGGGTCTGTTGCCCTGCCGAATGATATAACCATAGGGTATCTTCCCCAGGAAATGCTAACTACGGATGATACCACCCTTTTCGATGAGACAAAAAAGGCTTTCTCGGAAAGAATAAAATTGGAAGAACGTCTTGAGGAAATCACAGCAGAGATAGCGAGCAGAAATGACCATGACTCTGAAGATTTTTTAAAACTGCTCTCTACAGCCGACGACCTAAGGAATTCCTTACAAGTAAGGTTTCCGGAGAATATGGATGCTGAAATAGAGAAAACCCTCATCGGTCTCGGATTCAAACAAGAAGATTTTAACAGACCTACATCGGAATTTTCAGGTGGCTGGCGAATGAGAATAGAACTGGCAAAAATTCTATTGAGGAAACCGGAACTGTTACTTTTAGACGAGCCAACCAACCATCTTGACATCAATTCTATCCAATGGCTTGAGAATTTTTTAGTAACCAAAGCGGGAGCTGTGGTGCTTGTGAGCCATGACAGGGCCTTCTTAGACAACGTAACCAAACGCACGATAGAAATTTCCTGCGGAAAAATTTATGACTACAAGGCATCCTATACTCCCTTTCAGGCTCTAAGGAAGGAAAGAATTGAAACCCAATTGAAGGCTTTTGAGAATCAGCAAAAATTGATTGCCGAAACAAAGGATTTCATTGAGAGGTTCAGATATAAAGCCACAAAAGCTGTCCAGGTGCAAAGCCGTATCAAGCAACTTGAGAAAATAGTGCCTATCGAAATAGATGAAGAAGACACAAGCAGTGTAAATTTCAAGTTTCCTCCTGCCGAGCGTTCAGGCGACTTCCCGGTCATTACCGATGAGCTGGGAAAATCCTATGGTACTCACAGAGTATTTTCAGCAGTAAACTTCACAATGAGGAGAGGAGAAAAAGTTGCCCTTGTGGGAAGCAACGGCGAGGGGAAATCCACCTTTGTGAAATGTGTCATGTCGGAAATTCCATATGATGGAGCTCTTAAAATCGGACATAATATCAAGATAGGTTATTTCGCTCAAAATCAAGCCCAACTGCTGGATACAAATAAGACTGTGTTTGAAACCGTGGATGATGTTGCAGTCGGCGATATCCGCACACGGCTGAAAGATCTTTTAGCTGCATTTTTATTCCGTGGTGAAGATATCGATAAGAAAGTGAGTGTGCTCTCCGGGGGCGAAAAAACCCGTCTTGCAATGGCTAAACTATTGTTGGAGCCGGTGAATTTCCTAATACTTGACGAGCCCACCAACCATCTTGACATGCGCACTAAAGAGGTGTTGAAAAAGGCTCTGAAAGATTTTAACGGCACGGTTATCATAGTTAGTCACGACAGAGATTTCCTCGATGGTCTTGTTGACAAAGTATATGAGTTTGGGGGTGGTAAAGTGAGGGAATATCTTGGAGGTATTTATGATTATCTGCGGGAAAGACGTGTCGAGGCCTCGGCAGGGACTCTGAAGAGTCAAAATAGCGACGACAAAAAGGTTGAGGATAATCCTGTTTTCCCCGATGAGAAAGTGTCATCATCAAATGATTCTCCCAAAACGCTCACATATCAACAAAAAAAGGAATTTGACCGGCAACTAAGGAAAGCGGAAAAGATTGTCTCCACAATCGAAAATGAAATTGAGAATATTGAGTCATTGATTCTTGAACTTGAAGAAAAGATGTCGCAGGGAATAATCAGCGATGAGATAATGAAAGAGTATTCTGACAAAAAAAGACTTCTTGACAGTAAAACTGAAGAGTGGGATAAGGCTCAGACAGAACTCGATACATTAAAATCCCAACTGTAAGAAGGGGAATTGACAAAGTCATTATGAAAGTTTGTAAGATGGAGAAACACGGAATAAACAAAGATAATATGAATCCGGAGGTGAGTCCGGTCAAGAACTTTTATGAATATGCCTGTGGGGGATGGATAAAGAGAAATCCGATACCCGATGAATTCACATCCTACGGTCAATTTGACGTCTTGCGAGAGAAGTCACGTAAGAATGTGCAGGATTTGATATTACACCTGGCAGATGAACCGGCAGCCAAAATAAAAGGAAGTATCGCTCAGAAAATCAGCGACCTCTATAATATGGGAATGGATGAAAAACGTCTCAATGCCGAAGGGGCTTCTCCATTAATGCCCACTTTGGAAGAGATGAGAAGAAGATTCAGGGAGGATGATTTCACAACCTTTATTGCATGGTTGCATTTAGGGCTTGAGAGTGCCTTTTTCAGCAGCGGTGTCGGAGCCGACCCTGCAGATTCCAATATGAATATCCTTCATATAGGAGAAACGGGAATAGGCCTTGGAGATCGAGACTATTATCTCGAAGATAACGAGAACAACCACAAAATAATGGAGGCATACGAAAAGTATGTCAAAAGAATTATGTCTCTTGTTGGCTATGATGAAGAAAGAGCAGAAAAGGCCTGGCAAACAATCATAAAGATAGAACGTAAATTAGCTGAAATTAAGATGACGCGTGAAATGCGTCGAAATCCGATATTACGTCATAACATTTACACGACCGACAGACTACAGAAAGAATTCGGTTTTATCGACTGGGCGAAATATTTTGAGCTTTTAAATCTCAAAGAAGTAAAATCAGTCAACGTAACCTCTTTAGCCTATATGCAATCCTTGGAGTCAATTATTTCTGAAATAACTCCGGAAGAGATGGTAGATTTCATGGTCTATAATCTCACAAGTAATTCTTCCGGACTTATGAGCGATGATTTCATCGATGCCAATTTTGAGATGTTTGGTAAAGTCATGGGAGGTCAGAAAGAGAAAAAACCAAGATGGAAACGAGCTATGGGAATTCCTGACTCAATGTTTGGCGAGGCGGTAGGACAATTATATGTAGAAAAATATTTCCCGAAAGAGAATAAAGAGTATATGGTGGAACTTGTGGAGAATCTTCGCAAGTCATTATCCAAACATATCAGCGATCTTGAATGGATGTCGGATGAAACCAAAGAAAAGGCACAAGACAAACTCTCTTCAATGAGCGTTAAGATCGGGTATCCCGACAAATGGAAAGATTATTCGGAAATTGAGATTGATCCGGATAAGAGTTATCTTGAGAATGTGCAGAAAGCATCCATATGGTTCACCAAAGATAATTATTCGAAATTCGGCAAACCGGTAGACAAGACAGAATGGCATATGTATCCGCAGACTGTGAATGCATATTATAGCCCGATAGTGAATGAGATTTGCTTCCCTGCAGGGATACTCCAGCCTCCCTTCTTTGATATCACGGCTGATCCGGCTATCAATTATGGAGCAATAGGCGTGGTAATTGGACATGAGATGACACATGGCTTTGACGATCAGGGTAGACAGTTTGATAAAAACGGCAATCTCACAGATTGGTGGAGTGCAGAAGATGCCGAAAAATTCAATGCCTTAGCTGACAAATTAGTTGAACAATTCGACAAAGTAGAGATAGCACCCGGTGTCCATGCCAACGGACGATTCACTTTGGGAGAGAATATAGCCGATCAGGGAGGATTAAGAGTGGCTCTGACTGCTTATCTTGATACCAACCCGAAATCCGAGGCCGATGACGGATTCTCGCTCCTTCAAAGATTCTTCTTGGCTTACGCCAACGTATGGGCCGGAAGTATAAGGGAGGAGGAAAAATTGGCAAGAACTAAAACAGATCCTCATTCTTTTGGCGAAAACAGAGTCAATGTGACTCTTAAAAATATTGATGAATTCGAGGATGCCTTTTCAATAAAGAAGGGTGACACGATGTTTAGACCCAAGGATGAAAGAGTAATAATCTGGTAATTAATTCATCTATAAGACACTAACTAAACGATATTTCTCTTATGGAAACTTATGGTATCATTGGGAAAAAATTAGGACACTCCTTCTCAGCTGTTTACTTCAATAAAAAATTTGAACGAGAAGGGAGAGACGCAAAATATAATCTATTCCCTCTTGAGGATATTAGTCAGTTCCCCTCCCTCATTGAGCAACAACCGGATCTCAAGGGCCTTAACGTGACTATTCCCTATAAGCAAGATGTAATAAAATATTTAGATAAACTTTCCGAGGAAGCCGGAGAAATAGGAGCTGTCAATGTTGTGAAGATTTTCAGGAAAGATCAGGGAACGAGCAACTTTGAAAAAAATCCCGATTCTCTCATAAAGGATGATTATTACTTAATGGGATTTAATACGGATGCGAGGGGGTTCAGGGCATCATTGCTCCCTTTGCTTCATGACGGAATCAAATCAGCTTTAGTTTTAGGTACCGGCGGGGCTTCAAAAGCGGTTAAATATATTTTGGAGAATCTTGGCATAAAAGTCACTTTGGTTTCACGTAATCCAAAAGAGGGAGTTATTTCTTACTCTGATATTACTCCCGAAATAATGAATCAGAATCTCTTGATTGTCAACACCACACCTCTTGGAATGTATCCGGATGTTGACAGCTATGCTCCTATTCCATACGATTTACTCACTGACAGGCATATCTGTTATGACGTAGTCTATAATCCTGAAACAACTGCATTTATGAAAAAAGCTGCAGCTAACGGAGCAACAGTTAAAAACGGTTTGGAGATGCTTGAAGGTCAAGCAATAGCGGCTTGGGATATCTGGGAGAATCATGCACTTTGACCTCCCTAAATTCCTTGTTCCATTAGCCGGTTTGGCAACCGGAATCTTTATTGAATCTGAATTTTCAACGGGGTTTTGGTTGGGGTTGATTTTGGCCGGGATAGCCCTTCTCTGCTGGGTTGTCACGACCCGATTATCTGCTGACCCTATCAAGGGTAGAAGAATCTCATGGATGCATTATCTATGGATTGGAATTCTCTTCACAGCTATCGGCTCCTTGGATTTTAATCTCAGATGCGACTTAAAAATTCAGGAAGAGATTGAAGGGAAACCCCTTAAATTTACCGCTTTGATTAAAGATATCTCTTATCAGGCTAACGGGGAGAAGTTTAAACTTGAGATTCAAGAAATTGAAGATCAGAAGAGAGCTAAAATTAAATGCCACAATTGTATGATGCTTCTAAAAACCGATGGTTTTACAGCTAATAAAGGAGATATCATACAATTCCCCGCAAAAGCCTCAAAAATTAAGAAATATGATGAGAATGATTATGCCGCAAGGTTAATTCGGCAGGGGATATATTACCGGGCAAATGTAAGAGAAGCAAATATTACCCACATTGGAGAAAAGTTTTCCCTCACCTCTTCTTTCGAACAATTTAAAGATTATCTGATCATTCTTATCGAGAAATCTTCATTAGACAGAGAAGCGGGAGATTTTCTAATCTCGATATTGCTGGGCGATAAGATATTTCTACCATCTCAGACCACAGAGGTATTAAATTCGGCCGGGATGGCTCATATATTGGCATTAAGCGGTATGCACGTTGCAATTATGCTATCTATCTTTATGCTCTTACTCTATCCTCTTGCACTCGCAGGTCGGCGAAAATTACAAAAAATAATAGCCCTGCTTTTCATTTGGGTTTACGTTATAATAACAGGAGCCTCACCCTCAACAGTCAGAGCAGCCTTAATGGCAACTATCTTGGTCGGAGCATTTATTCTGGAACGTAAGAATTCATCTTTGAATGCATTGCTGGCAGCTATTTTTATAATCCTCTTTATCAACCCCTTCTTCCTTTGGGATATAGGGCTACAGATGAGTTTCCTTTGTGTCCTGTCAATTATATTATTTGAAGAGAAACTCAACCCGATCGACCATCGCAGTCATCCCGGATTATATAAAACTTTTCAGGCTCTGCTCATAACGCTTGTTGCAACGATTTTCACCTGGGTTTTGACATCTTATTATTTCGGAAGAGTTCCTCTGATGTTTCTGCCCACAAATTTATTGCTTCTCCCTTTCCTGCCACTCTTTGTAGGATTCGGAGCTTTATATGTAGCGGCTTTAACGGTCGGTTATGACTTTGATTTGCTGTCAAAAGGCTTGTCTCTCTTCCACGACTCCTATATAAAAAGCGCTGACATCCTTTCTGCCGGCGGAGAATCAACCTTAAAATTATCTGTTAATATCTTAGCTGTAATCGCTTGGATTGCCGCAATGTTGTTTTTGGCTTATTCTCTACATTCAAATATAAAACAACGAAAAAAAATTAGTATAATCAGCGCTTCTTTACTTTTCTTAATATCATTCGTAGGAATATTCTATCCCGTTACCACTCCGGAAGAAAAGTCCCTTAAGTTTGTCTACAGTCTCACTAAACTCGAAGTACATCAAAAAACACTTCAATCCGTCACAGCACGACATAATTTTCCACGTCAGAGTGTAGCAACTCTTTCTGATGACAATTTTCATATTTTATCAGTGGATGTTTCATTGCGACATGAAGCTTTAGAACAATTACTAAACACTCCATCCGATATTTCCCGTCAGAATCATCGATTTCTTCTTATAGGACCCGGTGCAGATTTTGAACAAATGACTGAATTGATTGAAAATATCGACTTTTCAAAAGTATTGTTGCACCCCGGAATTGGAAAGAATCAAAAGGCAGAATTGCTCACTCTTTTGAACGAATTGCATTGGGAAAAAATTTATTCATTAGGAGAAAAAGGCTCTTTAGAGTTTCTTTTATAATTCAGATTTATTTTGTTTTTCGGGATAGCCTCTTTCTTCTTTTTCCTCAATTTCCACAGGTTCTGCCTCTACTAATGTGCTGAAAATATTATTTTTTGATAAGATATGGTCATCCTTATTTACTTCATTCTTTAGATTATCCGTTTCGACAGGATCATCAAACCCCTCGAAATGAGTGAGCTGCCGGATTGCAAGGAGAACCATCACCATGCAGACGAGCACCACTATAAGAATCACTATTTGAATAAAGATTGTCATTGTTTATATTTCTTTAACCCCTTGATAAATCGCTTTATTTCAGCTTTTTGAGTTTCTTTCTTCACCCCTATTTTATTTAATAACCTCTACGCATTATTCTCCCGGGAATAGCTATTAAATTGATTAGGGCTATATCTTTCCAACATTTCAAACCTTAAAAAGTTGAATATTTTGGTATGAAACCTTGTTATATAACTTTTTTTTAATTATTTTTACCATATAAAATATCTAATACTTAAAATTCTAAGCAATCCAACATTAAATAAGGTCCTTAATAAAAAATCTAAATATCTGAGAATTAATGAAAATCATCCTTCAACAAGTGACTAAAATCGGAAAAGGTATTATTTTTTTCAAAAATTAAAACAAACGACTAAACCAACTTAAGGTTTTCAACGTTTAAAAGATATAATTAATAACAACATCAACGAAAAAACATTAAGTGTTATGAAAAGAACCGCAATTTTATTGGCAGCGTTAGCAGTAGTAGGCTGCGCATGGAGCCAGAATTTGGCCAAGCCGGAGGCTAAAAGCCTGCAGACATTTTTGGCTCAACCCTCTGCCAAGGGAGGCACAAATGGTGAAGCTCTCGGATTTTCCGGTAATGTAGCTAATATCAAAGGTATAACTGTTGAGAACGGCCACGTTACAGCAATCAAATGGGATAAGAAAGATCTTGCAGGTGTGCTCGACCTTACTAACTTCCCAAATCTGACATCTGTAAATGTAAGTGACAACAAACTTACTCAGCTTGTAATCGGTAATGCTCCCTCTCTCGTAACTTTAGATGCTTCTAAAAACAGACTCAAAGAAGTTACATTAGAAGGTGTTGGAGTTCTCCAGGAACTTAACCTCTATAAGAACAGGATTTCTGATATAGCACTCGGTGCAGTCCCTTTCATCAAAAAGATTAATCTTTCACAAAATAATCTTGTGGCTCTTGATGTCAGCAATTCTGCAAACCTTGTTTACCTGAACGTTATCAGCAATAACCTTGAAGAGCTTTCTGTAACTAATTGCACCGCTCTCAAGACCCTTTATGCAGGCTACAACGATTTGAAAGGAATCACTCTTGCAGGCCTCGTAAAGTTGGAGAACCTCAATGTTCAAGGTAATAAGATTCAGAACCTCTATATTCAAGATCTTCCTTCTCTGAATACAATTGCTTGCAACGACAATCACATGACAGCTCTTACTATCAGCGGTTGCAACGCTTTGAGCGATATCTTCGGCCCATACAATGACCTTACTTCTTTCACTGTACAGAATGTGCCGACTCTCGCTTTCGTAAATCTTGAGTGGAACGACCTTACAACTGTTTATCTAAATAACCAGAACTTCCTGCAGAGAGTTAACTTAAGCTACAATCAGCTTCAACTCCTTGACGTAAGTTTCGACCCATTGCTGACTCACCTCAATATCAGCAACAATGTTAACCTGACTGACCTCAGAACTACAGGTGACAACCAACTTCGTCAGATTGTAGGTGACTGGACAGGTCTCGGAATGATGGAACCAAACGCTATGTACAATCCCGGTCCTGTTCCTCCCGGTGGTGGTTTCCCCCAAGGTCCCGGCCCGGTTATAGATGAAGAATAATAAATTATAAACTATAACATTAAGGAGCAACTCAAGAGTTGCTCCTTTTTTTGGTTTAATTTTAATGATTGTTCAGAATAACACTAAAGGATTTATTTGTCAGATGCTGTAATCTCCTGATCATCGAAAAATAACGGAAACCCGACCCTTTCTCATAATTCCACGAAAAAAAGAACAGCATCCAAAGATACTGTTCTTCTTATTCTCTCTTTATGTTTGTTTTAAGCTATAGAATTTAAGGAGTCGTTAGAAGGCAACATCACTACCTCCTCTTGCTGAATTTCTTTCTCCAACTCTTTATCTTCATGGTCAGCCTTACAGGTCTTCACAAGACCTACAATGAGAAAAGCAGCCACACATAGTATAGCAAAAACGAAAAAAAGCACTACCCTTTTGTTGCAACCCCTCTTGTTTTCCTTTTCTTGTACACTCATATATTTTTGTTATTTGTTTCTAATTGCAAAGTTAGAGAAATCCTTTCATTGAAAAAATTTTCCAACCCCCTAAAAAGGATAGTTATTAGAAATATAAATATTTTATCTCCATGGAAATTCTTCCGGAACCCTCTTCCCTTTAACAGTCATCCTGACCAAGGAGCAAAATTCCCTGACCATTTTTTTAACCGGCCCGGGCTCCATACCAAGCACCTTATAAAGCAATCCGGCTTTGTTAGGCAATCTGGTTATCCCGCAAGCAATTTTCCTCTTCTTGTCGAGATAGACTTCAGTATTCTTATAAATCTCTTCCGCGTGTTCCTCAGGAGTCATGACTATCACATTTGCAAAAACGTCAAAACCTGACATCACCCCCAAATTACGAGGATTCTCCACTCTCGGATCAATCACAAATTTCTCACGGAATAGCATTTCTCCGTCAGGACGTTCGCCATGGCTGCACACAGATAAGACGTCATACTCAAAGAGCTCTCCATCTTTATAATACTTCCGTCCACCCATATAGATTTCCGAGTAGAAAACGGTAGCCGTCTTGTCAACAACAAGGCGCGTGTCGGAAATGAACCGTGTATGTTTGCAAGGAATCACGGGCTCGGGCATAAATTCCAGGTAGGCGTTCTCTTCAAGCACGATGTTTTGAACCAATCCGGAATAGTTATATCTCATTTCGGCGAGTTTTGTAGCAGCTCCGGTCGACACCCATGCGTATGCATCCTTCTTCACGGTGATATCTTGACGATAGCGGTCTCCGTCTACATTAGGACCACCTGACGAAAGGATATAGACGCACGGCATCTCCGGCATCTCCTCGTCGAAATAAAGCTCCTGCTGCACAATCAGCGGGGCACGTCTCTCAAGATCGCGCATAATGCTTTTACCCCACTTGTCGAGCTCAAAACCCATACGCAGATAACCATGTTTACCGGGCGCTCCTACATACATGGCCTCCGGCTCGCGCAAATATGGGTGCATCTCTTTTGCCGCGTCGAAATTCACTTCCGGCGTCGGCAGTTTTTCCTTTTTCTGATTAAGCATCGATTTCGGTTATTTGGGCCTTGTCGAACAGAGCCATCTTGAATATAAGGTCTACAAGCTCGTCTATTCCTTCACCTGTCATACAGTTGGTGAAAACAAACGGTTTGCCGGGACGCATGAGTTTGGAGTCATGATCCATCACTTCAAGGCTTGCATGCACGTAAGGAGCAAGGTCGGTCTTGTTAATTACGAGGATATCGCTCTGAGAGATACCCGGTCCATCCTTTCTCGGAATCTTGTCGCCGGCTGCCACGTCGATCACATAGATGAAGAAATCCACAAGAGCCGGGGAGAAAGTGAGGGTAAGATTATCGCCACCACTCTCTATCAAAACGATATCAGTGTCGGGGAATTTGGCTTCCATCTCCTCAACTGCTGCGATATTCATAGAGGGGTCTTCACGAACTGCTGTGTGAGGGCAAGCACCGGTCTCTACGCCTATAATCTTATCTTCCACCAGGATACCTTTCAAGGTTTTCCTGACATGTTTGGCATCCTCGGTTGTTACTATATCATTGGTGATAATCAGTACTTTTTGACCCAATTGTAATAATTTAGGGGTTATAGCCTCTATTAAAGCCGTTTTGCCTGAACCAACAGGTCCCCCTATTCCAATTCTACAAGTAGACATAATTTATTTTATCTTTAATTCATAAACATTCTCATATTCCCCTTCTCATGCAGGGAGGCAAGGATATCGAGCACAGGATAAAAGGCGTTCATATCCTTAAGTTCCATCTGCCGTGCCTCTTCATATAATCCCATGGTCTCTTCGGAAAGTTTCTCCAGGATGAGCTGGGTATCGTAGTGGGAAACTTTCACGCATCTCAGCGCAGCTCCAAGCACCATATTGATTACACCATACTGATGGCTGCAGAAGAGATCAACCTCCGAGAGTCCGGCGAGGGCAAACATAATACCCTGAGTCACAGGATACATTCCCGGGGTAACGTTGCTATTTATCCGGTCGAGCCATTCCCTGATCTTTTCGTCGGAATATAGTTTCACACCGAGTTCGGCAAGTTTTTTACCCATCCTCGTGGCCATCTGCCGGGCCTCGTCGTTCATCTTAAAGGCATAGAGATATTTGTCTATCTCAAGACATTTCTCAATACTTCCTGCTTTAAAAGCCCTGAAAGCATGGAGGGCAGCCACACCGTCACTATATGCAGCCTGATGGCTTTGCGACCGTGTGAAAGCCTCAAGGGTCTTGGCATCGGTCACAACCTTTTCGAATGAGGCTGTCTCAAGTCCGTTGGAAAAGGTGAAAGTGCCCACCGGGAATGCCGAGTCAGTGAACTGAAGAAGGCGCATCACCTTCATCATATCGTTAACAGTGCCCATGTTCGTGATCGTGGGAATGGTTATGACTGTGGTCGTGGCTATGATTGTGGGAATGATCATGCTCATGACTATGCTCATGTGCATGCACGATACGCCCGTGGGCATGTTCGTGAGAATGGCTCTCATGCCCGGCTCCGCCGAAGAGTCTTCGAATCTCGTGAGGTGCCAGGTAGGGTATTACTTCCCCTCCTTTCTGAAAATCATATTTTATCCCTTCTATATGGTGGGTTTCCATCACGGAGAGCATCACTTTCTTATCCACTGTGAGCGGCACGTAGACTTTTGTGCCTTTCACTACAGCCGGCCAGTGTTGGTTGCCGATTGCATGTCCGAGTTCAAGGCTGACGCGGATTATGTCTTCGGGCTTACCTCCTGAGATGCCTCCTAAATCCACTACCAAGACAGGGCTCAGTTCTATCTTCAAAACCACGGCGGTGTTTGTTGCCGGGTCGTAGTCCACTATATCTCCATCAACAATCTGCGTGTGGCGAGCAAGTGCAATCGGATATTCCGTGCCGCTTAATCCTTTACCCAGAAAACGAGATTTCTGAGCTGTCCACTGGTCGAGGAATACATAATCTATATTGGCTTCGGCAAGCTTGGCTTTCCATTCGTCAGAAAGATTCATATTGCCCAAGACTTCGTTGTATACTGTCTTCATATCAAAAACAAACAAGACAGGTGGAATCCAAAATTCCCCCCTGTCTTGAATTTAAGTGAAAAATTAACTTTCGTGTGTTTTCAACCGTTTTTCCGATATAGGGTTAAGCACATCGGTCGACGGTTTTTAGCTGAACCAATAAAGCTGTGCAAGAGGAAGCTCTTTGGCCGGCGGAACATAGGCGTGGATGCCGTCTACAGTCACTGCGAATGTTTCCGGATCTACCTCGATAAACGGCATTGCTGTGTTGCGCACCATGTCTTGCTTGGTGAGTTGACGCACACCGTGTACAGGATACAAGGTTGATTCGAGTCCCAGTTTCTCTTTCAAGCCGGCTTCATATGAAGCTCTTGAAACAAACTGCAGACGTGTTGCGGCAGTTTCCTTGCCTGTGTAACCAAACATCGGACGCATGATCTTGGGTTGTGGAGTCGGCAATGATGAGTTCGGGTCGCCCATGTTAGCCCAGTTTACGAGACCACCCTTAAGCACCATTTTCGGTTTGGTGCCGAAGAAGGCAGGTTCCCAAAGTACGAGGTCGGCCATCTTGCCCACTGCGATTGAACCAAGCACTTCGCTGATACCATAACAGATAGCCGGGTTGAGGGTGATCTGAGCGAGGTAACGGAGCACACGGAAGTTGTCGTTGCTGTCGGAATCTTCAGGCAATTTGCCTCTCACTTGCTTCATATATGAAGCCATCTGGAATGTACGCATGAAGGATTCACCAACACGGCCCATTGCCTGTGAGTCGGAAGATACCATTGAGATGATACCGAGATCGTGGAATACATTTTCAGCAGCCTGAGTTTCCGGACGTACACGGCTCTCGGCGAATGCTACGTCTGAAGGAATGGTCGGGTTGAGGTTGTGGCATACCATGATCATGTCAAACAACTCTGCCTGTGAGTTGATACCGAACGGAAGAGTCGGGTTGGTTGACGACGGGAGCACGTTGGGCAATGATGCCACCTTGATAAGGTCGGGAGCGTGACCTCCACCGGCTCCTTCTGTGTGATAGGTATGGATGGTGCGGCCATCGATAGCTGCGATAGAATCCTCTACATATCCGCTTTCATTCAATGTGTCGGTGTGAATGGCTACCTGGATGTCATATCTGTCGGCGCATGACATGGCTGTGCGGATAGCGGCGGGAGTGGTTCCCCAGTCTTCATGTATTTTAAGACCGCACGCTCCGTTTTCAAGTTGGTCGTTGATATTCTGCGCCACTGAGCAGTTTCCTTTGGCGAGAAGACCTATGTTGATGGGCATACCTTCGCAAGCCTTCAACATCTGGTGAAGATTCCAGCGACCTGATGTAATGGTAGTACCGTTAGTTCCGTCCACAGGACCGATACCACCACCGATTAGTGTTGTGATACCGTTAGAAAGGCAATTGATAGCTTGTTGAGGTGAAACAAAGTGCACGTGGCCGTCGATACCGGCAGCAGTAAGGATAAGATGTTCGCCTGAAATAGCGTCGGTGGAAGGACCGGTGACAATCGTTGGAGTAACATTGTCCATCACATTCGGGTTACCTGCTTTTCCGATACCGGAAATTTTACCGTCTTTGATACCCACGTCAGCCTTAACAACTCCTAAAAGCGGGTCAAGGATGGTAACGTTGGTGATCACGAGGTCTACGCTGCCGGCATCAGAGGTGCACTCGTTGGCGAGACCCATACCGTCGCGAAGGGTTTTACCACCGCCATACACCACCTCGTCACCGAAATAACGGAGGTCTTTTTCGATTTCTACATAAAGGTCGGTATTGCCGAGCCTAATCTTATCGCCCACGGTTGGGCCGAAAAGATTATTATATTCTTTTCTTGATATTGTTGCCATAACTGTGAGTGATATTTATTTTTCTGTTTGAGTATAACCTGCCTCGGCTTCGTCTTCGCTTACGCTCTTGAAGCCATATTCTTTAACCCTGCGGAGGGCTTCAATATGTTTGGGATAGAAGGTCGGTTTGTCTTCAAGGCCTGCATATCCGTTAACGAGGTCGTTGAAACCGATAACGCGAGTCTTTCCTCCGAATTGCACTAATTCCACTTCTTTCTCCTCACCCGGTTCGAAACGGATGGCAGTGGTGGCAGGAATATTGAGGTGATAGCCGAAAGCTTTGGCACGGTCAAATTCCATATAGCGGTTCACTTCAAAGAAATGGAAGTGGGAACCTACTTGCACGGGACGGTCGCCGGTGTTATGAACGGTTATTTTCACTGTGCGACGATAAGCGTTGTAAGTCACGTCTTCATCATTCAGGATAACTCCACCTACAGGTACATATTCTGAGGGAGTAAAACCCGGAGTATTGGGATATGCAATAGGCGGCTGACCCGGGAAAATGCCCTTGATGCCTGCATAGGTCTCGTCTGTATTGTTCTGAGCCATAATTTTTGTTTTTGTTAAGGTTATAAACTCCGGTTTTATTTAATCGGCTGGTGGATACTTACAAGACGGCTGCCATCTGTGAAAACGGCCTCCACTTGTAGCAATGAAATCATGTCGGCAACACCTTCCATCACTTGATCTTTTGTGAGCACGTTTGCTGCCTGGTGCATAACTTCTTCAACTGTTTTTCCTTCTCTTGCCATCTCAAGGGCGGCGCTGGTGATATATGCCACCGCCTCCGGATAGTTGAGCTTCAGACCCTTGTTGAGTCTGCGCTCTGCTATCAGTCCTACTGTCAGCAGAGTAAGCTTGTCTTGTTCTTTCGGTGTAAAATGCATAACTCTTTGTTTATATTTGGTTTGGTTTATTTTATTAGTTTATTGTCCCAAATTTAATTTTTTTTATTAGATTTCCAACAAAAAAATATATCTTTTTTTCCTTTATCTATGCGGTTTTTTAACCTTGCAAATTATTATTTATATACTCAACCTCTAATAAAACTTTAATTTCACTTTTCTTTCCCCATATATATCATAAATTAAAACTGATTATGTTTCACAACATAATACAGAATGGGACCTTAAAATATTTACTCCGATCTCATCATTGATTCTGCCGGCGATATTTTGCCAACAAACCTTGACGGTAAAACCAAAACCAAATATGCCGTCAACAAAACACCCCCGTTAAGAGCAAACACTATCCAACCCGGAAGATAAACAGGCACAAAGTCGATATAATAGGCATCCGGGTCTAAAGGAATAAAGTGATAGCGGGATTGGCAATACAAGAAGAGACATATTAAGAAATCGCCTATCAGGAGGCCTACAAAAGAAACTCTTATTGCCATAAAAATAAAGACTGACCTAATTTTCGATGCCGGAGCCCCCAACGCCCTCATGAGTCCTATGAATTTCTTACGCTCGAGGATGATTATCAACATTCCCGACACCAATGTGACGCTCCCCACAATCATCATCAAAATTATTATGACGATGACATTGGTGTCAAGTAGTCGCAGCCAACTGAAGAAACCAATCCCTTGCGACAAAACATTGTCGGTGCGATAAAATGATTCCGTTTCTCCATATGCTACTCCCCTGTTGATCTTTTCTTGAATTTCCAATGTATATTCCGGTATCTTATCAAAGTTGTCGGTATAGATCATGATATAGGTGCCGCTATTTTCAGGCAGATTTCCTAATCGCTCCACAAGTTTCATGTCACCGAAAATCATTATGTCGTCATACTGGTCAAAATGGGAATTGTAAATTCCCGCTATCTCCAGTCGTCTCACTCTGACATCATCGGAAATAAAGTAAGTGTCTATCTTATCGCCGCTCTTTAGTTTTAGCTGATTGGCGGCGATTCGGCTGATAAGAATCTTGTTTGAGTCTTCATCGGAGTTATATTCCGGCACCTCTCCCTCCTCAAGATTCTTTCGGATATATTCCCTGGATGATGCTCCTTTCAACCCTCTTAAATAGCCACCCTTGAAATCCGTGGATGTCTTTAAAATGGCTGGTAAAGATGCCTGAGGATTGTATTCTGTGATATAAGGAGAGTTCTCAAAAAGATTTACTAAGAAGTTGTCAATCCTTATCAGGTTATCATCTTCTTCGGATGTGGGAACTCTAAAAAGGGTGATATGGCCGTTAAAACCCACCACCTTATCTCTAATCTCCTTTTTAAACCCTAAAACTATTGCAATTGAAGCGATCATAACAGCCACCGCAATTGCTATCGCTGCTATTGCCACAATAACCGCCGGAGACATTTTTCTACCGTCGACTCCTAAACTAAGACGCCTTGCTAAATAAAAGGGATAGTTCATTTTGCAAATTTAAGGAATAAAAAAGTTAACTTTGTAGAAAATTTTATTATCGTATGGAAGAAAAACTTGTAATTAACGAAATGGAAGAGACTTCAGGTCTTAATTTCGTCGAGCAAGAAATAAAGAAAGATCTCGAAGAGGGGAAGAACGGAGGCAGGCTTAACACCCGCTTCCCTCCCGAGCCAAACGGTTATCTTCACATTGGTCATGCTAAGGCGATTATCATGGATTTCGGGAGCGCCGAGAAATTCGGAGGCACTTGTAATCTACGTTTCGACGACACAAATCCTCAAAAGGAGGATACCGAATATGTCGAATCTATCATGCGCGACATCAAATGGCTTGGGTATGATTGGGAAGACAGGCTATACTACGCCAGCGATTACTTCCCTCAGCTCTATGATTTTGCCATCAGGCTTATAAAGGAAGGAAAGGCTTATGTTGATGAGCAAACAAGCGAGCAGATTGCGGCCCAAAAAGGGACTCCGACAGAACCGGGAAAAAATTCTCCCTTCAGAGACCGCCCCATTGAAGAAAACCTCGATCTCTTTCAAAAGATGAACAATGGTGATTTTGAAGAGGGAAGCATGGTGCTCAGGGCTAAAATTGACATGGCTAACAGCAATATGCATTTCCGTGACCCCATTATTTATCGCATAATAAAGACACCCCACTGGCGAACAGGAGATAAATGGAAAGTATATCCGATGTATGACTTCGCTCATGGCCAAAGTGATTTCTTTGAGGGAGTGACCCATTCCATCTGCACCCTGGAATTTGTGCCCCACCGTCCCTTATATGAGTATTTTGTAAAAGAGCTTGCAGATGAATCTTATTGTCCCCGTCAGATTGAGTTCAACCGTCTTAACCTGACTTATACGGTGATGAGCAAACGCAAGCTGTTGCAGCTCGTTAAAGAGGGACTCGTGAGAGGTTGGGACGATCCCCGCATGCCAACACTTTGCGGCCTTAGAAGAAGAGGTTACACCCCCTCTGCCATCAAGGATTTCGTAAATAGAATCGGTTACACTAAATATGAGGCTCTAAATCATATTGAACTTTTGGAACACTCTGTCAGAGAAGACCTCAACAAGAGTGCTACCCGGGTGAGCGCGGTTGTTAATCCTGTTAAACTCATAATAACAAACTATCCGGAAGATAAGACTGAAATGATGGAGATGGATAATAATCCGGAGAACCCCATTGAAGGAAAGCATGAAATGCCTTTCAGCCGTGAGTTATGGATTGAAAGGGATGATTTTATGGAGAATCCTCCTAAGAAATTTTTCCGTCTTTCTCCTGACAAGGAGGTCAGATTAAAAGGAGCTTATATTATCAAATGCACCGGTTTGAAAAAGAATGATGCCGGAGAAATCGAAGAGATTTATGCTGAATATGATCCGGAAACAAGGAGCGGGTTGCCCGGCAGCGACAGAAAAGTGAAGGGCACTCTCCATTGGGTCTCAGTGCCTACTGCTGTAAATGTCGAAGTAAGGGATTATGACCGTCTTTTCTCTGTGGAGAATCCTTCTGCCGAAGAGGGAGATTTTCGTGATTTACTTAATCCCGACTCTTTGATCATCAGGGAGAATGTTAAACTCGAACCATGGGGTGCTGAAAAAGCTCAGGTAGGAGATCACTTCCAATTCACTCGACTCGGTTATTACACTGTCGATCCTGATTCAAAACCGGATCATCTCGTGTTCAACAAGACAATCGGTTTGAAAGACACCTGGGCAAAGGAGATGAAAAAGATCTGACAATACCTTATTCCATACAAAAAAAGGAGGATGGGCGTTAAGCTCATCCTCTTTCTATTATTATCTTTCGGATTATATTTTCCTGTCAGAATGGGAAGTTCATACCGAAGTTGAAATTCATATTGGAATTGAGTGGAACATATTGTTTCGACAACTTGCCCGGCACCCTGTCCATTCCAAGGAAGATATTAAACCCTTTGCCGCTTGTGACATTCAACATCCATCCGAAACCGACACCAAATGTTCCTGCCACAAGATTTGCACTTGCTGATACATACTTCACAGGCATTACATTGGCTGAAATACGGAACTCTGTCCAGGTGTAACCTCCTCCCATTCGCGTGGTGTTGAGAAGTCCGAAAGTAAGGGGTCTGTAATATGGAAGTTCATATTCAACGCCCACATTCATTGTGGCTCCCTGCATGGAGGAACGCTTGTAGTTCCCTTCAACAGGACGAAGCTGATAAAGAGCTGCAAGATCATCTTTCATTTCATCAAAGGCATCATTATCGCCATTCACCTGGAATGTATACTTATCCGTATGGAAGAACTGCTCTCCGTTTGTTGAGGCTTTTTGAGAATCAGTCCATGCGATTCCACCAAGATCCATGAAAGCCAATGAGAAATTGAAATCCCTCCATTTATAGGTGGCTCCAAAATCTATGGCTGCTCCATATCCATTGGGTACGCTGAAATTATCAGTTTTAATACCGGAAACATATTCCCATCCTGTGTTGTCGTTTCTGTCTGTCTCCCATTTCAGACCCTTACCTGAAACATAGATATCTCCCTCGCTCACGATATTCCAAGAATCGCGACCCAATTGCAGATTTGCTTTCTTAAACTTTCCGTAGACATTGGCCATACCTACAAGGAATTTAAAAGTTGCTCCGACTCTCAAACCGGGCACTTGTTTGATATCTCTTGAATGGTTGAGTGCGATTTCTGCATAGGCATTAGCTGAAACCATGAAATTCTTGATATCGTAAGTTTCATTTGCAATCCCTTCGCGGAGCATGTTTAGGAGTGATCCGGGCGCTCCAACTTGTGTATTGGCCACAGCACTGATGGAGATAGTGTTGTAACCGCCCCATGCTTTGAATCCTCCATTGAGAATATTTTCTCTAACATTGAACCCAATCCTGTTGTTGCTGCCGAATTTCTTCACATTGGTGAGTCCGGGATTGGTGAAAAGGACTGTCTTGCCATTTAAATTATAAAGCAGTTTCGACATGTGGAGGGTTCCTTCGGTTTCAATCGAAAGATTTCCAAGTCCCGGGAAACCAACAAAATTATAGTCGTTGCCCATTGCCGGGTTCAATTGGAAACGATAGAGGTAATTATCCAGGAAATAGCCTGAATATGTGTTGGTCTGTGCGTTGGTTGTTAAAACGCCCAAAAGTGCAAGTGCTCCAAATATATATTTTTTCATACCTATTTTTCTTTAATCGTCGTTTCCAAATTTTGTGACATACTCTCCCGTGACTGTTGCGCTGATATTATCGAGCTTCAAATATTGTGAAGGTGTCAAGGATTGGCCCGTCATATCATCTACTGTTACAATGAATTCAATACCATCTAAACCATTGAATTTTTTTAAGAACTCAATTTTAAATGGTGAATTATTGGCATTAGCCGGTACGGTGGCTGAAGACTCGGCAAGACGGTTGCCCGCTTTATCCAATGGATATAGAGTAAGATTTACAGCAAAAGGAAGGTTGGTTGTGACATTTGCACTAACAACGAATTTTGACACCTCAACATCCTCCATGTCGTCTCCGAAGAAATCATCCTCAATCTTTGAGTAAATGATTCTTGAGCCGGCACCAAATGCAAGGGGACTAAAGAATGAATAATTACCTGCCAAGGTCTTGTCAACCCCTAATTCAAGGTTATCCACTGTACCCTGCAAACGTGTTTCTTCCAATGAGAAGGATATGCTTTCCGGAAGTCCATCTCCTGAAAGAATATTTCTTAACTCCGGCACCGGCTGGGTTTCTGCTCCCGGGTAGTCGCCATAAAGACCTAAATTATTGATATCAGGAGCCAGCACCATTGCAGACTGGAAAGGATCGATGTTAATGAAAATTTCTGAAGCATCATTACCTCGGGGAGAGATCAGCAATGAAAATTTATAGTTTGCTCCATTCATTTCGCTGAAATTTAGATAGATCTGCGGATTCTCTATCACAAGATTCGTATCCCCCTCGGTTAGAAAATCAGGCAAACCATCTAAAGAAATTGGATCTATTTCCGGAGCCTCGACTTCATAATCTACCGAACCGGTAACTACATTTGCTGTGAATGAACTCATACTAAATTTGAGGGTAAGATCTGAAGCGCCTGCCACTTTGGCACTTTTAATACCGATATTCCCTCCTATGTTCAGATATCTTACACCTGCTTCATTTGTTTTCGGTGTCAATACCGGATCAAAATTCATCTCTGTGATATATACCGGAGACTCCAATTCTCCATTTTTAATAGTGACCGGGATTACCCCTCCGGTAAAGGTTGTGCCATTATATTTGGCAACAAATGTTTCCGGGATTTGCAATTGAACATCTGTTAACACAGCAGTTGCCGGAGATACTGAAAGATTGAGAACCAAAGGATTCTCTTCTTCCAAACCGAAATAATCTAATGACATCAGTGACTCATGTACATCATTTATTAAATAGGAGAACTCGGCTGTAACATTATTGATATTTCCACTCGAAACCGGGAATTTTTTTTCGGGAATTGTAAATTCACTATTCGCCCTAAGAACAGGGATATAAACCGGATCAGCACTGAAAAATCCGCTCTGCTCTATTGCGTAGTACTGACCATCCGGACCGGAAACAACTTTTATGATGTTGTCCTCATCATCAATGTCCAGAACGTCATCAAGAGTGATCTGATCAAGCTTTACAGGCACTGTCAGGTCGTTAAGTTTTATAGCTGTCGTCGTGTCGATATCGCTGAGGTCATATTTGTCGTCGATACAACCCGTGCAGAAAAGCAATCCACCCGTCAAAAGGGTCTGAATTAATACTTTACTTCTCTTCATATTTCATCTGTAATTTTAAGATTTTCCAATTAAATATAAAACCACCTTAAAGTTTTTCACACTATAAGGCGGCATTAAACCGGTTAAAACGCTAAAAATCTTAACATTTTAAAAAATTTTGTGGAGGTGGAGGGGGTTGAACCCTCGTCCAATCACGGACCCAATAAGCTTTCTACATGCTTAGCCATCGATTTGATTTTTGAAGATTGACAGGCTCGCGGCTACCAATCAATCCCTTAGCCTATTGATTTCGGATCATGCCCTAGGCTTACATTCTCCTATTTCCGAATTTCTTAGCACCACCTTATCCAAACGTCTCGGAACCGGGCAATGGGGTGATGTCTCGTCAACGCCACATTGACGCTGATAAAGCTAACTTACTGTGCTTCGGTTAGGCAGCGAGAGCGTAATTGTTATTTTCGCCAATTATTGGTCGATGTGTCGGTATTATAGAGTTTACACATCAAGACTCTGCATGCTTACTCACCGTTTCTACGTGCTGTCAAATCCAGTCACCCCCGGTTTTCGGTAGGCAAATTTAAATCTTTTAACTGAATTTTCAAAAAATTAATACCTTTATTTCACTATAAATTTTTCTCCGTTATGGAAATAAATTCCCGGAGAGTCAGGAGTTTTATGCCTCCTTCCTTGCAGATCATACCAATATGGGTCGGCAATCCTTCCTTCATCCATAATTTCTTCTATGCCGGCTCCGGAAGAAAAAGAGGCTATCGTCTTTAAGGCCGGGGTTGCTTTCCCATCTTTACTATTAAACAATGGAGCATTATACCATCCGGTCAATCCCGCTCCGTAGGCATTATATTCAAGCCACCACCAGAAAAGCCCGTTGACATTCGGATGGCTTAAGAGTGTGTCGACCAATGCATGCGCGTAGGCATCCTGGCCGGCAAGCGTATATTCATACTCAACTTTCTCGGTTGTGCCCTGAACCTCATACTCATAAGGGAAACCCGTTTCAACTATCATGATCGGTTTATCCGGAAATTCTCTTTCCACCACTGTCAAAGCATTATCCAATTTCGCCATAGTCCCATGGAAATAGGGATAATAGCTAAGACCGATGATATCATAGTCGATATTCAAACTCTTCATCTGGCTATAGAAATTTTTCAATACATCGACCTGTGCAATTCTCTCTGTATGAATCACTATCTGCGCTTCCTCACACACTTCCCTACACGCTCTTATTGCTGCATCAAGAAAATCGCCGAATCTTTTCCATGCTTTGCTATTGTTCTGACCGTAATAGGCCTTATCGGAACTATCAGCCCACAACATCCCATAACTTATCTCATTCCCCGGTTGTATGAATTTGGGAGTGATACCATTTTCCTTTAGCGTCACAAGAGAATTCTTGGTATAATTGTAGATAGAATCTGCAAGCACTTCATCCGAGAGACCTTTCCAGGCATCGGGAATATATTGTTTTCCAGGATCTGCCCATGTGTCGGAATAATGGAAATCAAGCATTAGATCGAATCCGTTTGAAATGATATCTTTACATAATGGAATTATATACGGGAGATCCTGACAGACGTTACTGTCATCCTCTTTTTGTCCCTTGTTGTTATATGTGTATCCGTCCGGATTGACAAAAAGCCTAACTCTCATAGCATTCATCCCTATCTCGTGTAGATATGGTAAGAGATCTATATTATTCCCATTTTGATCTTTATATTGTGAACCGGCTTTCTGATAAGTTGGATACATTGATATATCCCCTCCGGAATATCTCACCATTTCTGCGCTTGCATCAACAAAAAGAAAAATGACAATCGTAAGAAGAATATGCTTTATTTTCATAATATCTAAGAGTATTAAGGTTATTTCTGTTGAATTATCTGCTAAAACAATAAGTTTGACAATTTCTTTATAATGACTTTAGAATATCTATTCTTTCTTTAGGATTATCCGAATTGAAGACAAAGCTCCCGGCCACCAGAATATCAGCACCCGCTTCTGCAAGGAGTTTTCCGGTGGTTTCATTTACTCCCCCATCGATTTCAATGAATGCTTTTGAACCGCTTTTACTTCTTAATTCCTTTAGCTCTCTGACTTTTTTCAACGTATTCATTATGAAAGGCTGGCCTCCGAAGCCCGGATTGACAGACATGAGTAAGACAAGATCCAACTCTGAAATTATATCAACAAGCATACTCACAGGCGTGGCCGGATTTAATGTCACCCCTGCCTTCATTCCGGCTTGATGAATTGAATAGACTGTTCTATCAAGATGACGGCAAGCCTCTACATGGACATTCATGAATTCTGCTCCTATATCCCTTACGCGGTTCACCCATTTCTGAGGTTCAACTGTCATAAGATGCACATCAAGCGGTTTCTCACTTATCCGGCTTACTGCTTCCATCACCGGGAAACCGAATGAAATGTTAGGCACATACACGCCATCCATCACGTCAAGATGCAGATAATCCGCTTCCGAAGAATTAATTTTGGCTATTTCTTTTGAAAGATTGCTAAAATCGGCTGCTAATAGTGAGGGGGAGACTTTCATTTTTCAGATTATGATTTAAACGGTATACTCTTATCTTTACTTCCGTTGTCTTTGCGGAAGAAATTAACAACTATAAAAATCAGACAGACTCCTGCAAGGGCATACCCGGCCCATGTGAGATATCGGTTGTATTGCTCCACTTTCTCAAACAATTGCTCAGGGGAAACTGTCTCTGAAAGCCAAAATCCAAGAGCGCCCAAAATACTGTTCCATAGGAATGCCCCTAAAAATGTGAAGATTGCAAATTGCCATATATTCATACGTGCAATTCCTGCAGGAATGGAAATCAATTGACGTATGGCAGGAATCAGCCTACCGATAAAGGTTGATATAGCTCCGTGGCGGTCGAAATAAGCCTCTGCCTTTTCTACTTTACTCTTATTTATAAGAAGTATATGACCCAACTTACTGTCAGCAAAAGCATAAACCACCGGACGTCCTATCCATAAGGCAAGATAATAGTTGATAAAGGCCCCTACCATTGCTCCAAGCGTCGCGACTAAGACCACGGCAAACACATTCATGCCTGCTCCGGCTCCTGCATTGCTACAAGCCAGATAGGCTGCCGGCGGAACCACAACCTCTGAGGGAAATGGGATGAAGGAACTTTCTATCACCATAAACACAAAGACAAAGGTATAGTTGGCATTGTCAACAAACCATTGGAAGAACTCCGCGGCATCAAATATTGCTAATGGAATCATTCTGAATTTCTTTCTTAATAGCGTAAAATCTAATCCTTATACTCTCCTACAATCCCCGTAGACTTAAACATTTTTCTATAATATTCAGCCTTCTTTTCTAACTTCATAGGATACGCTCTTGAGGTGGAGGGCATACGCCAGTGCCGGAATTTTTTATCACTCCCATCCGGCATCTTTATACTACAATCCACATACTCTCCAACTTTCGGTAAATCTGTATTGGTGATACCTGAAATAACGGAAGCTGCCTTTTCTCCGGTGGTCACAAAGTCATGACATAAGGGTATCCTTACAAATAGCTCGGGAAGATCTACTCTCTTCACTATTTCTAAAAACTTGTCGGAGGCATTATCTTTTGTTCTGACTGCCTGAATCACTGTCTCCCCTACTCCCACATGAAGTTGTCTGAGCATCTCTTGAATCCCCTCTTTATCTATCCTTTTGTTCTCCTTTTCATAAAATTTATCTTTTTCATGATAGAATATCAAACCGAAGATCCTCCACATATCGTTATAAAAATTCGGATAAAAGAAATCCATGCTCCATTTGTCGGGTTTCGGTGGGAACGTCCCGCAAAGAATCACCTTCGTACCATCAGGCAAAAAGGGTTGAAACGGATGATTCTCTATTTTAGGATTCATTGATTGTTTTTGGTTGCCGGACCTTTTACCGCCTTTTTATTATGTAACAATTGCTTATGGTAAGAGAGTTATCTTATCTGATATCAAAGAAAGGGTTCCCTTCTCTTTCTTCGGCAAATTTACATAAATTATGTCAAAATAAAGTATATTTGCAGTATCCCGAGAAAGTGATTAAATAAAAATGGGAAAACCGTTAATAAGCATAATAGTACCGGTCTATAACGTGGAGCCTTATCTGGCTCCCTGTCTCGATAGCATTCTCTCCCAAAGCTATAAGCAATTGGAAGTGATAGTTATTAATGACGGTTCATCTGATTTTTCATTAAAAATTGCTGAAAGTTATGCGGAAAAAGATAATAGGATAAATGTTTATTCCTATGAAAATGAAGGACTCGCGGAAGCTCGTAACAGAGGTATAGAACATGCAACCGGAGATCTCTTTGTTTTTGTTGATTCTGATGATCTTTTATTGCCTAATGCTGTTGAAATCCTCTGTTCCTTTTTATTGGAGAAAGAGGCTGACTTGGTGGTGGGTGATTTCATAAGGGGTAAGGTATATACTGAAATCAAGCCACCCGTCTCTATTAAATCAAAAACATTCAACCATAAAGAGGCAATTGCCGACGTCTTATACCAAAAATATCTTCGTCCATCTTTCTGCGGGGCTATTTTCCGAAGGAAATTGTTTGATTCCCTTCGTTTCGAAAAGGGTATTTTGTATGAGGATTTGAATCTTTTTTATCGCGTTTTCGATGAATGTCATAAAATTGTCAAGATCGACTACCCTGTCTATTTTTATCGTATCACTGAAAGCAGCATACTGAATAGTTGGAAACCTCAAAGGCTCGATGTCTTGAAAGTGACCGAGAATATCGAGAATTATATCGCCGAAAAATATCCCGATATTCTTCCGGCCGCCAAAGACAGAAGATTGAGCGCAAATTTCAATATGTTTGCTCTCTGTGAAATCAACAATGACAAAGAGAATGCAGACCGTTGTTGGAAACTTATAAAGAAAAACCGTAAGGAATCTTTATTGAACCCTAAAGTGAGGTTTAAAAACAAATCCGGTATTATTCTCTCATATTTCGGGAAAAACGTTTTCAAATTTTTCAGCCGCATTGTCTATTAAAGTCATTTTTCTTCAAATCTCTCTCTTCTTTTTGTATTTGTTAAAATCATATTTTTGCTTACCTTTGTAGAGATAAGGCAACCCTTGAATTCCCGGCTTATGAATGATTTAAAAAAAGACCGGCTCAAATATTTTGAAAGAAGAGAATATTTTAGAACCGCAAATCAACTTAAATCGTTGATTTCAGGTTTATTTCCCAAAGAAGAGGTAGTGCGCTTCATGACATTCGCACGTCAGAATCTTTTGAAGTCTGAGAACGCCCATAATGACAATAATATTTCTGAAGCCCTTCTGACCCTCCACACTGCAGCTTTATTCGCAGAGGCCGTCGAGCCTGATAAAAATATTCTGACCGCTATCGGTCTTTATCCTTTCCTGAAAGAGGGACTCACTGATATTATTTCCGTTAAAAAGGAATGGGGGGAAGACATTGCGGGAATTCTTACCGGTCTTGAGGCTGTCGACAGATTCTCGAATAAAAATAATGTCGTAAATCAAGATAATTTCAGAGGTCTTCTTTTGGCTCTCGCCGATGACATAAGGGTCATTATAATCATGATTGTGAGAAATCTGGCTCTTATGAGAATGATTAATAACCATCCGGATCAAGCTTGGGTCAAAGATGTGGCTTTCGAAGCTAATTTCCTTTACGCACAGTTGGCTCACCGACTCGGACTCTATAAAATTAAGAGCGAGCTTGAAGACCTCTCAATGAAATATACCAACCGAGAGATCTACAGCCAGATAGCTAAAAAGCTTAATGCCACAAAGCGTGAGCGAGAAGCTTATATAAAGTCGTTTATCGACCCTGTCAAAGAAAAACTTGAGAAAGCGGGACTTAATTTTGAAATCAAAGGGCGCACTAAATCAATTGCCTCTATTTGGGCAAAAATGAAAAAACAGAAAGTCGATCTTCCCGGCATCTACGACCTTTTTGCTATCCGTGTAATCTTAGACTCTCCTTTAGAAAAGGAAAAGAGCGACTGTTGGCTCGCTTATTCTATCCTGACTGATATGTACACGGCCAATCCGGCTCGTATGAGAGACTGGATCACAATTCCTAAAAGTAACGGATACGAGAGCCTCCATGCCACTGTCATGGGCCCCTCTTCAAAATGGGTTGAAGTGCAATTCCGAACCAAAAGAATGGACCTCGTTGCTGAAAAAGGTCTTGCCGCTCATTGGAGATACAAAGGTGTGAAAAGTGATTCCACCGACCAATGGATGAACAATATCCGGGATATCCTTGAATCGGCCGAATCAGGACCTATGCAGCTGATGAAAGACATCAAAAAGGATGTCTACGGAAATGAGGTATTCGCTTTCACTCCAAAGGGTGACCTGTTCCGACTTCCTGACGGAGCCACTGTCTTGGATTTTGCTTTCCTGATTCATTCTAATGTGGGATCGCATTGCAACGGTGCTATTGTAAACGGCCAACATCGCAGAATTAATCATCGCATAGCGAATGGCGACACTGTTGAGATTTTGACTTCATCCACCCAGTCTCCCAAGAAAGATTGGCTTAATATCGTTGTCTCTTCAAAGGCCAGAAATAAAATCAAACAGTCGCTTAATGAGGAGATTATTAGAAAAGCCGAACTCGGGAAAGAACTCTTGAACCGACGCATCAAGAATCGTAAAATTGAAATCGAGGAGGCTGCGTTGCTGAAATTTGTAGCCAAATCAGGCTATAAGCATGCCAATGATTTCTTTGCCGACCTTGCCGATGGAAAAATCGACCCGGGTAAATTCTTGGCCAATTTCTTGGAGGAAACAAAGCCAAAGACTGAATCAGTGAAAGTATCGGCCGACAATTTCCAATTCCAGGATAATTCCAATAACGAAGATGAAGGCGAAATACTAAAAATCGGGGAGAAAAATATCGCAGGTCTTAGTTATAAATTTGCACGTTGCTGCAATCCGATTTATGGCGATGACGTCTTTGGTTTCATTTCTTCCGACGGATCAGTAAAAATACATCGCAAGAATTGTCCCAACGCTCTCCATATCAGAGAGAGATATCCATATAGAGTCATTAAAGCAACTTGGAGCGGAATCACCGGCGACATGCTTCCGGCTTCTCTTAAAATCACCGGTAAAGACGACATCGGAATTGTTGCCAACATCACTTCCGTCATATCAAAAGAGGCCGGAGTGAATCTTAGAAACATTTCAGTCGACAGCAATGATGGAGTTTTTCAAGGCATTCTGGTAGTGGCTGTTTCGGATTCTAAGAAACTTGCCGATCTTATTAAAAAGATTTCAACAGTAAAGGGTGTAAAAAATATTCAACGGTTATGAAAAATTTTCTTCTATTGTTAACTCTCTCTTCCCTACTCTTGGCAAGTTGTGTAAAAATAAAGAAAAGTGATGCCGAATATGAAAGAGAGCAATGGATTGAAAGTTTCGCTGATTCAATAGCCTTCTTTAAAGAAAAGGCTCAACATTTGGAAGAGGAGCTTGACAAAATAAACGGGAAGATTTCCTCTCAGCTGGACAATTATGAAAAAGTAAATAATCCACGCGAAGTGACCGGCTATTATCTCCTAAAAGGATGGCAATCAAAACTCCCTCTTACTTCCACCGGGATATATGCAAGAATTAATGAGAACGAGAAACTCGAACTTCTGGCCACTCTTTCCGGAGCCGTTTTCAATCAAATTGCAGTGGGGCATGGGGTTGAAAGAATAGAATCGGATGTCGTCCCCCACGACCAAGCTTTCAATTATCGACATGAAACATATAACACGGTATATTTTTCCGGACCAAAAGCTGATTCAATCGCCGAGTATATTTCTAATCATCATGACGATAAAATCCAATTGCAATATGTCAACGGCTCAAGTAGAAAAGATGTCCCGATTCCCGAAAACCAACGGCAAATGATTCATGCCACCTGGGAACTTTATTCCTTGCAGTTGAAATCTCATGAACTACAGAAAGAATATTGGCTTTGCAATAAAAAAATTGAGGCTTTCAGAAGAATTTTGGAATCTCAACAAAACATTGAAAAGAATTAATAAACTTTAATAACAAAAACCATGCAACTCACAGTTAAAGACATTGAAGCACTCAAACTTAAAGGTAAGACAGAGGCTCAACTCAATGATGAGATCAAAATGCTTAAAGATGGCTTCCCGTTCTTGAAAATAGAGGCTGCCGCAACCCCGGGCCATGGGATATTCGTCTTGGATGAAAAGATGGAAAATCAGGCAATGGATATTTGGAATCAATTCCTTGCTTCCGGTTCTAAAGTCTTGAAAATGGTTCCCGCAAGCGGTGCTGCTTCACGTATGTTTAAAGACCTTTTCTCTTTTATAAATGGGAAAGATGAGAAACCTTCCAACGATTTTATGAAGAAATTCTTCAAGGAAATCGAAAAATTTGCCTTTTTCAATAAGCTTAATGAAATGTGTATCAAGCTTTATGGTAAAAGCATTGATTCATTGATGAAAGAGGAACGCTATAAGGATATCGTTAAGGCTTTGATTGAAAAAGAGGGCCTTAACTACGGACAGTTGCCGAAAGCTCTTCTAAGTTTCCATAAGTATCTTGGCGAAGCCCGCACGTCAATTGAAGAACACCTCGCTGAAGGGGCTCAATATGCTGCCGGGAAAGATGGTAAAGTAAAGGTTCACTTTACGGTCAGCGAAGACCATATCCCTCTTGTGAATCTTAAATTTGAAGAGGCAAAAGGGAAACTTGAACACAAGTATGGGGTAGAATATATTCTCTCCACAAGTATTCAAAAACCGTCAACAGATACCGTCGCAGCAAATATGGACGGCTCTCCCTATCGCGAAAAAGAGGCCTTATTCTTCCGCCCCGGAGGTCATGGAGCGCTCATTGAAAATCTGAATGATCTCGATGGTGACGTGATCTTCATCAAGAATATAGATAATGTTGTGCCTGATTCAAAAAGAGAAGACACTGTCAAATATAAGAAGATTATAGGAGGTGTGCTCGTTGGGCTCAAACAAAAGGCTGATGAATATTGCAAGATCCTTTCAAAGGGAACTCCCGACGATGAGAAATTAAATGAAATGCTTGATTTCCTGCATAAGAATCTTTGCATTTCTCACGACGGCACGGAAAAGATGTCATCACAAGAAAAAGCTGATTTCATTTATAAAAAACTCAATCGACCTTTCCGCGTTTGCGGCATGGTGCGCAATGAAGGAGAACCCGGAGGCGGACCGTTCCTCGCTTATAATCCGGATGGTACTGTTTCTCCTCAGATCCTTGAATCCACCCAGATTGATCCTAAGAATAAGGAGGCTCAAAAAATGATGAAGGAGGCAACTCATTTTAATCCCGTTGATCTGGTAGTGAGCACCCGCTCATGGGATGGTAAAAAATTCGACCTTCCTAAATATGTCGACAAAGCCACCGGATTCATTTCTATCAAGAGCCGTGAAGGCGTGGAGATTAAGGCTCTGGAATTACCGGGACTTTGGAACGGGGCAATGAGCGATTGGAACACTATCCTTGTGGAAGTGCCCCTGTCAACTTTCAATCCGGTGAAAACAGTCAACGACCTTTTGCGTGAGGCTCATCAATGAAAAAGAGAATCCTTTTTGTCTGCCTCGGAAATATTTGTCGGTCACCGGCTGCCGAAGGCATAATGCAAAAATTCATAGATGAAAAGGGTCTGACTGATTCTTTTGAATTGGGTTCTGCAGGTCTTTATGGCGGACACGCCGGTGAATTGCCCGACCATCGGATGAGAGTGCATGCAGCTAAAAGAGGCTACGAGCTTATCCACAGGAGTCGTCCTTTTAAAACCATTGATTTCGATAATTACGATATCATAGTGGCTATGGATGATAGTAATTATCATAGACTTACGAGCCTCGCTCCCACTCTTGAAGACCAAAAGAAAGTTGTCAGGATGATTGATTACGTAAAAGGATTTCCTCAATATCACTCTGTGCCGGATCCTTATTATGAAGGTGCCGAAGGTTTTGAAATCGTTTTAGATCTTCTTGAAGATGGTTGTCGCAATATGTTAGAACACCTTAGTGAGGAGTCCCAAATGTAAAAATAAGCCTTATTATTTCTACATTTTTATATGTTTTGAACCCCGAAAGTCAGACAACTTTCGGGGTTCAGTTCATTGAAACGATACACTCTTGTGTATTATTTCTCCATAAGAATTAATCCGGGACGAACTCTATCCCATAGAATCGTAAGCTTTTGGAACCCCAGATTCCCATCGTGGTAACCTCTCCAAAATTCACATCCTTGGTGTGGAGTTCATAGATTTTCTGCTGATTACTCGGATTTGTCAATGTCTGCTCAACCAATGAACCCGTTCTCGAGTTATACAACATAACATTACGAGTGTCGTCAATATTATTTGCTCCAGTGAGAGAACAATCTATCTTGAATGTTCCCGGACGATCGATGGTGACAGTAAATGAACGTCTGGATATATTTCCTGAACCGTTCGTTATGATGTAGCTCCTGTAATCGGTATTCTTCCTGTCACTGTCGTCAGGCCAGAAATTGGCAGTCATATCCGGTTGCAGGGTCAATCCAAACATCTCTAACCCGGCTGAACCATCATAAGAATAATTCTCAAAATTGGATACCCACCATGGATTATTATAGGTACCTTTATACCAATTGTCGAACGACCAGTGAGGCTTACTTGTAAGGACATCAAGAGATTCGATGTCATTGAATGGTTCGGTTGCCTTGAAATCAGCCACCTCTCCATCTTTGATGTTGGTAAATCCTACAGGACGTATGCCTATGTCATAACTTCTATATTCCTTGAGATTATATGGCACATAATAAGGATAATGCACATGTCCGTTTTCATCCATGTATTTACTTGTCTCTACAATCACCGGTTCCGAATCACATATATAAAGCTCAAAGTGGTCTACATTAAGGTCGGCTTCCTTGAAGGCGCTTGCATCCCAGCAGATATAATGTATCACTCCGGGAGCCGAAGTCCATTGTTTATATACATTTTTATAACTATAACTATCCATAAACGGATGGTGAATAGAACAATCTATATCAAAATAAGGACGGAATCTGTTATAATATTGGTAGTCTTGACTAATGTCTATACGGCTATCGTAAGGCACCTGTTCAAATCCCAACATATGGCGCACTCTGGTCTTATTGTCATATCCGGTGTAATCAAACACTTGGATATAAAGATTTCTATAAACCTCGTCGATCTGACTGTAGGGAACGTCGGTTTTGAATTCAGGAATATATATACCGAAATAGCAGTTATTATAAAAGTCACGCATGTCTAATTCTTCTGTCTCTTTTATAAATTCTTCCAGTGTCCATTCCTTTTCCACTTCTCCCTCAATATTTCCCGGGCTATCCTCATTCGGATAGGGTTGGAGGTCACCATTTCTAACAACAACAATCTTTATGTCGTTCAAGACGTCCGGATAGTTTGAGGTCTGAATGGGAGAATTTATTGGAGGTAATTCCGGTATGTTGTCTTCTATACTCCAGTTACCATAATTTTGCTCCGTTCCGGGTCCATGCACAAGATACCTCCATTTCATATTGCTCCTTCCTTCCCATAGAGCTAAGAACGTATCCTTATCATATTCTATTAAAGCATATTCATCCCCCCAATAATATGAATAAGAACCTTCACCGCCTAATTTCTCAGGCATATAATAATTCGCAGTGCCGGTCATGCCGTCGATATGCTGATCTTCGAGAGGGTGTTCTTCGTCATACTCATAAGGTATCACATTAGCCATGAGCATTTCTGCTCCCACAATCGAAAGATAGTAATTATATTTAGTGTTTCTACTCCGTTGATAATCAGATATCAAGTTCTCTGAGGCTTCTACCATTTTTTTCATAGTCTCAAGAGCCTCTTGGATTGTTGCTGAACTACCGTTAGGGGGCGTAATTTTTTTCATAGTCTCCCAGAATGCGCTTCCGTCGGCCATGCTTGAAAATCCTTCATTAATTATAAATTCCAAAGTTGCTGATGTCGGATATCTTCCCGGAGAAACATTATCCGGATAAACAAATTGTACGTCAGCCTTTATTGCGAAAGTGGGGGCATAATTATTCCAATCTTCTGCGGGGGTTGGACAGAGCATCCGAAGAGTGTTGTTTTCCCAGTGGTAAGTTTTGGATCTTAATGGAAATGAATCATACATAAGCAACTTCCTCTTGTACTGATAATATTCCATTGACCAGTATAAATCGTCGAAGTTTGGTTCATCTATATAGTATTTATGAATATACTCATCCAACCAATCCGTATTTCCCCAGTGCTTGTTCTCATAAGCTTGATAGGTGAAGGTATTTCCATTCACCGGAATCCATTCGTCGATACTTTCATAACCTACGGCACCATCGTAGTCGGCACTGTTTGGGGAATAGTTAGCAAAATCCTGCTGAGTGCGTTTATAGGCATTCCTATCCGTGGTATGCTCCGCAAGATACACGCTTTTAGGATTATTAAGCACCTTGTAATAAAGGTTGCTTATCTTCACTTCTTGAAGATCTGGCATAGAAGGTTCTACAATCGCTCTTGTTTCGGAATTTTCCGAAAGTTTTTCCTTAATAGCATTTTGTCCGGTAGATCGGGTGTAGTATTCAGGCAATATGCCCGGATACAGTTTATTAAGCTGATCCATTAGACTTTCCATTGTTTCCAGACCTCCCACATGCACTGTGATTTCCGAGACAAGACGTTTCAGCTTCACGCTTCCATCGTCAAGTTTCAAACCGTTGTTACCGTCAGAAATTCTCACTCTCACATCATCAGTCGACACGGAATAATTGTCCCAGCTACTCACAGTGGGATGGAGGCCGGTGCCTGCCGTAGAGTAATACCCCATGAGAAGGGGCATCTGGTTTATACCGTCGGTGGTTTCTGTCACCGCATTCTCAATAGATTGCGTATCCACTGAAATCTTACAGAAATCCTCCCATTTTGTGGCATTCGAAAGAAGAGTGGAAAGATCGGAAAGCTCATTGCTTGATCCGGCTATTTTACCTTTTACATTGTTAAGATTCACCACTCCCACCACATAAACTTCGGGATGTTTCTGATAGTAGTAAATCTCTACGTCTTCCACATTGAAGACTCCCGTAGTGCCATTGATAGTGTATCTCGATCCTCCCTCCTTACGAGGCTCCGTCTCAAGTCTATATCCAAGCAGTTCACCTGTGTAGGTGTCGTAGACACCCACCCAGTAGCTGTCGACTTTTATCACGGCACTGTTGCTGAAATCCACATTACGTGTTCTTTGGCTTGCTCCGGGTAACTGAACATTCACATTCAGCTTCCCCTCCACCTTATCTCCAAGCTCAATGGTCCCGTAGTCAAGCTTCAATTCATCTTTACAGGATGTTAAGGAAGCCACCGACATTGTGGAGAAGGCCAGAACACCAATCAAATATTTTATATCTCTTAAATATTTCATAAAAATCGTTTCCTTATTTATTGATTTGGAGTTGCGGGAAGCAAATGGCTTCCCGCCTCTTCTCCTCATTAATAGAATACCCATCCGGTAACACGTTGGTCAGGAGCGCTCACCTGGAAGTTAACATTCCCCTTATTGGGAGAGCCCGTCACTTCGAAGATATATTCATGGTTGCGCAAGATGGGCCAATGTTGTTTCACGATATCGAGGTCGTATTCGTAAGCATCCCAGCTTTCGCGTCCGTTAAATTCAAACTTTCCGAGAGAAGCACGTCCACCCGGGGTGAAGTAGAGACGGTAGGCACCGTTGTCATCGAAGTTGTCTACCTGGTTTTCCGGATCCTCCGTACTCGGATTGCCATCTTCATCCATCACCGGGAGCCCGTCGTTGAAACGCAATTCCACGTGCACGATCTTCGGACGGTCGGCTATATCCCCCGGATTATCCGCGTCGGTGATATTCTTCTCAGGCACATAGATTATATAATGCCAATAGCCGTCGTTGGTCTCCACTTCTGTGAACCGTGCATAGTCGGAACGCGAGATTCGGGTGTGGAGGATACGGGGATATTCCGGCACTCTCTGCCCTGTGTGGGCACGTGTCTGTCCTACCTGATAGGTGTCGAACCAATCGACATATTCAGTCTCACGGCTCCAGTTCCAGTTCCATTGCTTTTCCCATATGCCGAAAGGCCATGCTGTGGTCTTCCTATACTCCTGTAGTTTGTCTTTATCCGACTGACCCTGATTCCCGTTGGTGCCTATATAAATCGGGCCGTATTGCATGATATTGTCCACCTCCCCTTTATGGCCCGGGGTGTTTTCAATAATATGCTGTTGGGTGAGATTTCCCTCGTTGATATAATTCTGAAGGCGTTTCACATCTGACACGCTTCCAGGATTGAAACCGTTCCAGATTATATCGGTTGGAGTAATGAAATCCACAGGTGTGATACGCGCCGAACGGTTCATTGAACGAAGGTAGACATGAGAAGGTTTTTTCTTGAAAGCTGATTTAAGAAGCTTCACCTCCACCTTGGCTAATGAACGAAGAAGTGATATATGGCGGTAGTTGTAGTCGTCTCTCTGTCCGTTGTTGAATTGAGAGAGATTGAATAGCACTCCCGGTTCCCAATATTCTCCGATTGCGTCGAAGTCCTGGATGCCATACATAGGTATCGGATATTCCTTCGTAGGAAGGATGCCTCGGCGGTCGACATCATAGAGATGGCGAGATTCAATATATTCTATCCCGTAAATCTTGATGGCAGGCTTAGGATCCAAAGAAGGTTGCTCCTCTCCTTCGGCAAAAGCCATCATATCTTGTGAGGAAAAAGTACTACCCTCCATATCTGCTACCATATAGATATAGACATCTTTGGGGTCAAACGGTATATCGCCAAACTGTCCGTCATCGCCTATGGTACATTCGCTTCTATTCTTCTTGTTGTCTCTCTGGTAACCGCTGGCATTGTTTTCCGGAGTGTTGTTATTGCCTATATGCACATAAAGCTTTGCACCTCCGAATGCCTCATAATTGATTCTCAGATATCCGTCGGCATAGGCCTTGAAATGGATATAGGGATGCGGCATCCTCTGATAATAGAAATCTTCACGCGAATAAGTCTTCAGATTCAAGGGATTTCCGTCGGCATTATCATTCACGCTGATATTCGGATATTTCAGAATCACTCCGTCGATGTCTATATCCATCACGGGTTCCTCTTCGGTACCACGGTTTACCTCCTTAAACGAGGGGACAACTCCATAGGTCATCTCAAGGTCTTGATAATTCGGCATCTGCCAGCGTAAGAATTCCCCATGCTTTTCGTAATAGCTTGAAGGACCGATGGGATCTGAAGTCATTTCCAAAAACTGGGCTACAAATCCTTCCTTGGAGGCCTCATTCAAATTAAGCCATGCCGTCTTTTGAGAGTCCCCGGCTATAAATTCATAATGAGATTCATCGGTACCTCCGAAACTCCAAAGGTGCCACAAATGTTTGTAGACGGTCTTGAAATGGTTGTTATCACCGTTTTCATACATTGTGCCCGGATTTGTATACTGATTCTTTGCCACATCATAGTTATTACGAATGTCGGTGGCGGCTTGAGGAATATTCCTGTGGTAATTGGCCACCCACTCGGTGTAAGGTCCCATGTGAGGACCTGTTTCGGTACGGTAAGCCAAGTGGTCGTATCCCTTCACATCCAGGTTTTCATACACCATGTCGAGTTCGGCATGAGAAAGAAGAGAGATATGGTCGCCCTTCAATTTTCCGGTGATTTCATCATACACGAGATTCCCCTCGGCATCAACAGGCTCGTTGAAGCGGAATTCATCCCAGCCTCCGAGATTTTCTCCAAGATTGATGTCGGAATCGAAGGTCCAGTTGGCAAGAACTGCGATTTTGAAAGGATTGTCCTCAATATATTTGATAAGATTGGGATTGATATCCTTCACAGGTATCTTGATAAACCACTGGTTGTCGTTGCCAAGCGCACTTTGCCCGATAGGGATAGCCACAGGCTTGTTTATCTGGAACAAGAAAGTGCCTTCGAGATTAAAGAACAATACATAGAGATTATCTGTGTTGACGTATTCCTCGATATCCTTGAGTTCGCCCGAATTCATGAATGATATCGCGCGGGAGCCTTTGCCAGTGAGGTGATTGAGACTTATTGTCACGCCCATGGCGAATTCATCATCGTCGATATCATAGATGCTCTCGGTGCCGGCCACCTCCTTATAGAGATTATCGTCGACACAGCCGGCGAGCATCCCTCCGACAAGAAGGGAAGTCGCAAGCATCGAGATATATTTTATCGGTTTATTCATCTGATAATTCCTTTCTGTTTAAGATTAGGGTATGTTGGTGCTATCATCAACCACATGCCAGTCTTTGATTTCAATTTCAGCTCCAAACCATCCGTCATCCTTATTGCTGTCGAGCCAGAGCATGAGGTTGTAGTTGTCTTCACGGTCGAGATATTCCTGATCCTCTATTCCCTGATAATTGGAGCTGCGAAGTTGTAAGGCCCATTTAATCAACGGAATTGAGAAAACAGTCTTCCCGGATTCGGTATCCTCTACGGTGATTATAGGATTATTACCTTTCATCAAACGTGCCGTAGACAGCTCCACTTGCAAGAAGTTACCCACGGTGGAATTGCGGGTTTGTGTCGAAACTGTTGAACCCAACACTGTGCGGTAAGGACGATACTGCACTGTTTGCACTGCAGGATGCATCTCGTTATCGTGGCGCATCACATCGTTTTGGTCGTGCATAGTAACAACAAAACGGTTGCGTTCAAATTCAAGACCATCCTTATGCTGAAGTGTGATATTCACGTTATTTGTGTTTTTGGTGAGATAGACTGTATGAACCTGCGGGTCGGTATTCTTCTCTACATACACGGCATTCTGCTTGCGTCCATGGAAAAGAGGTGACAGGTTGTTGTTCTGGAAGGCCTGATGCGTGGCATCCGAGGATGTGGCCATCGTGCATATCACGTGATCGTTACGGCTTATCTGGGCATCCACCGGCACAGTGAAATGACCTCCGTTGTTGGCAAGACCACACCATGCAATAAACTCATATTCTCCCGGCTGGAGGTCATTAAGCTCCATCATGTAGCCCTCTTCTCTCAGTGGCGCACCCTCATCGTGATATTTGGCGATAAATGAGCCTGAGGAATTGAACACATACAGGTCTACAGACTTAACCTTGTCTTTGAAACCGTCAGTGAACTGCATATTCTTGTCAAACACAAAACGCACATAATATTGGCCAAGTTCTACCGGTTCCGGTTCCTCCGGTTCTTGAGGTGCCTCTATCTTTTCAAACACAGCTGTATAGCGTGTGAGAGCAGTGGCAGGTATGTTTTGTATTTCAAGCAATCCTTCTGTGAGATATCCGTCGTTAGTATCGTCGTGCCATCTCACAAACTTATATTCCGGATTAGTCTCGGAAGCCGTCAGTGTGTAATTCTCGTTCTCTTCAAGATCGATGCTCACGTAGATACCTTCGGAGGTGGAGGCCACATTTTCCGGATTGTCCACATGGGCCACCTGGCTTGTTCCTCCGCTTCCCGGATTGGTGCGAACATAAATCCTTATCTTTCCCGGTTCTACAGGGGGTTCTTCCGGTTCCGGTTTTACATCCGGTTTTTCTGTATCCTGAGGCACCTCGGGGTCACAGTTGTCTTCGAAATCATAAATCTGATTGTCGCAAGCACTCATGCCTGCGGCAAGAGCAAAAACAAATAAAGCTTTTCCTGCTATACTTGCAAATCTATTAAATTTATATTTTTTCATCGTAAGGTGTATAATTCATTAGTGTAATTGACCCACATCTATTTTCACTGTTTCCCATGGAATTATTTCCACTTCCACGCCGAGACTCTTGTCGTCCGGCTCCGGATTGGGTATTATGGGTTGATTAGGATCGTCTACCGGTGTGCCCGGTTTAAGGATGCTGTTTATCGTCATTCTATACCATGTGTTTCTGGCCACACCATAATCTCCGGTGGATACCTTCGACACTGCGGAAGATTCAAAATTTTGACTCTCGAGATTATGTCTCACTGCTATTGCGTAGTACATTCTTCCCTCATTGAAATGTTTTGCCAGATTAGTGAATCTGTAGATATACGACACAAGCTGTGCTTGGGAAATCTCTCCGAGAGTCACTTCGCCGGTGTTTTTGTCGACATAACGGGCCATCAGCTTATAGCCATCTTTCAATTTCAGTGACACCCATCCGTCGCCTCCCTTAATGAAGGCGGGTGCGAACTCAAAATATGTCTCGGCATTTTTTTCCAAGTCTTCATGTTTCAGAACAATCCCTTCCGGAGTGCCGTTGTCGATTGCTATCGGAGCAGTGTCATCGAGGGTTTTTCCGTCGCCATTGATAAAATCCACAAATCCACCTTCAAGCACGTTGGCCACTTCACTTCCCTTTTTATTGAAATAGATATTTGTGGCCAATGTGGCTAAGGCTTGTTGTTTCAGAGCTGTTTCGCTCCAATACAAGCCGTTGGAAAAATACTTGTCGGACACTCCGGGAATAAATCCGTTTTCATCCACCCGGGTAAGATCGATACCTTTGTCCACTTCATCAATAATAAACTGGGCGGTGAGCAGTATGTGGGTACCGCAACGCAACCAAGGTTGTGAAGCCAACTCATCCGGTGAGATGATGGAGGCATCAAACGTGTTCTCAAGAGAATATTTGTTGTCGTTGCGCTGGGTGTAGGCATTATATGGCTTATACAACAAGGTATAGTCTACTCTATCCGGGCCGTCCTCCTCATTGTAATCGGGGGAATAAATATTATTTTCCGTGGCTGCGAATACGCCCTCCACATCTAATGCCTGACGATATTGTTGCGGATAGATGCCCGATGCATAGTTTTCGTCGATGGCCCAGAAGGATCTTTTCAATTTGGGAGAATTCCAACCTATATAGAAGTTTTCCTGAGTTTCAAATGGGAAAACACCCTGAATGTCGGAAAGCACCTTAAAAAGATACGTATTTTTTTCAAGGGCATTAACACCCCAGTTCACGAGATTCACTCTCCATTGTGACTTCACGTCCTTGGCCTCGTTGTCGGTTGGAGCATACGTCTGTCGAACTTTAATGATTCCCTCCCCGGGTACCACTATCGCCTTGTCGGTATTGAAATGTTGGTTGCCATCCTTCACAATCAGAGTGAATTTGGCAAGCAGACGCTCCACATAAAACAATGTGAGGTTTTCCGGAAGCACCGCCTCTTCTATTGTCTCATAGAAAACGGTGCCGAGAGGATTCAATTCGGCAAGCGACACCAGTTTAGGCGATTCTTCATCACGATACACCACCGAAGACATGGTGAAATGACCGTCGTACATAGCCAGCGATTCAGGATCGTCGGTGTCTACCTCATTTAGATAGGACAACGCCCTCTTCACGGCATCCGAGCCTGCTGCTGTCAGTTCTAAATCGAGCGCATCGAGCCTTTCCGGGTCAGCGTTCAATACTATCAGTGCATAGGCAGGGTATTCATACATAGAGTCTGTCTGCGGTTTTTGCGCTACATATACATTGTCAGCCACTACTACATCTTCCGGTTTCTGAAGTTTGCCGGCTCCATAATATGAGTAGTCTGAATTGAAAAACAACACTCTGTTGCTCTCGGGATTTTCAATAATGGCCCTTTCATCTTTAGTACCTTTATTGAACCATTCAAATCTCTCATAGTCATCATCATATTCATGATGGGTTGAGCGACTTTTAATAGAAGCATCTTCAAGCCGGAAACCCATGAAAGCGGCCGGCTCAGATTCACCGGAGCCCGGAGAGCCCGGAGAGCCCGGAGTCCCAGGGTTGTCGATACGATCGGCCGTACATGAGGCCATCGCAAAGACAACACCGGACACCAGTGATATCCTTATGCTTTGTTTCATTGTTGCTTTAATGTTCATTGAATTAGGTCTTAAGTTTTCTTTTACTCAGGTGAAAATTGTTTCGCCAATTTCATCTTCTCAAGTTCTGCTGCAGCATCGGGATTACCTTTGGCCTGAGCCTGCTCCAGATACCATATAGCCTTATTGTAGTCGCCTCTCAATCCGGCAAGGATACCACGTGTGTAGAGGGCATCGGCACTTGTCCCGGCTTTGGCCATAAACCTGTCGGCGCTGTTGAGGTCACCTCTCTGCATGGCTGCCTGAGCCGCATTAAGAATTGCCACTTCTTCGCCCGGATAGAGCATCACTGCTGTCTCCATTATATTGTAGTATTCGGGCGAACTTGGATCGTAGGTGGCTGCGAGAAGATACATCTCGTTCAAAGAGAGTTTTGCCGGATTCGTGCGCATCACTTCAGCTATTTCCGCTACATCACTGAAACCTCTGATTTCATATTCTATAGTGTAATCGGAGTGACGTAATCCCGGATACACGGTTTGAAGCAGGAAGTCGTATTCTTCCGGATACATCTCCTGGATCTTCGAGTTTTTAGTATCGGGAGCCATAGGAGAATCGATTATCGACAAAATACCGTCGCGATGAGGCAAAGTTGAGGTCATCACATATTCTCTCAGACCCTCCCAGTCTTCAGGTTCGTAAGATGTCTGTATAAAGCCGTAAGGGAAGGAATAGAGGTTTTGAACATAGGTCTTAAGAGCCTCTGTACGACCTTTGGCAAGACGCACATTGTTGTCGTAAGGACCTTCAGGGGATGCAAAACCTTTTATAGTCAAAGATTTCACTGTGATATCCTTATCATTGCGGATGGAATCTATAGTTGCGACAATCTTGGCCAATTCCACGGAGTTACGCCTGTAGTCGGGATAAATCGTGATAAGATTCACCGGGAAATCTACGTAAGCGCGACCGGTGAGTTCACGTGTCTTGATAGCCTCAACCATAGCCACCTTATAATCATATTGCGGCTCATAGGTTTCCACACGATACATTGCTATATCGGCGGGATCGTTGATTATCGGACCATGGCATGAAGCACATCCATAATCAACCCTCTCGATTTTCAGAACCGCACCGTTCATCCAACTTTCATATTCCGCACTTTGGGAATATTTCACCGGATTTTTCACCTTTCCCACACGGAATGACTGCTCTCCTTCTCCGCTTAGAGGAAGACGTTCCATTCTTTCAAACTGATACCAACGGTTTCTTCCATACACACCAACTCCCGGTAAACGAAGGGTGTCTTCGCCATTTACAATCATCGGTGTGAATATCGCAGCTTCGTTGCTCTTCACCTTCACTTCAGAAAGATCTATATCCATCTTGGCTGTGATGTTGTCGATGTTTCTCACTAAGGCTGCTTTCTTGATCACCAAATCCAAAGCCGCCCCGGGATTATCAACAGTGTAAGTTTGGGTAAATGCCACCTCATCTGCATTCATAGCATTGAAAGAGAAGCAGATAGCCGCAACCCCCAATAATTTTCCGAGTATATTTTTGCTATTCATTTTCCTGTCTTTTAGAATAAATAAACTATATTGAGGGCTAATTTTGTGGGGCCGAAATAAGTGTGTTGCTTGTCGGATTCTATCTTTTTAGCACATTCCAGACAATTGTACACATCATACCAGGTGTGGATTGCTCCAACTCCTATCTCTGCTTCAAAATTCCAGTGTTTGTTGAGAATCCAGGCATAACCGTAGGCTATACCTCCTCCTACTCCCCAACCTTGGGCCCGATGGTCTTTCAAGGTTGAAAAATTTGTGCCGAGAAAATCAAAGGCATGGTTGAAGTGACCCCAGTTGAACTGACCACCCACTGCGTGCACTGCCAGGAAATGGCCGTTGAATCGGTCACAGAGCCAATATCTGGCCTCCGGCTGGAGTATCCAGTGTTTCCATGTCTGATTATCTATTTTCCATCCGTTGAAATTTCCTGACAAATCTAACGACCACTTCGGTGCCAGGCCTACTTCAATACCTGCATTGACTGTGGCCGTCAAGTCGTAAAGCAAGTTGGTTTTTAATCCCACAACCCGCTGAGCATGCATACTCATTCCGGCAAATGCTACAAGGACACTCGCCAGAATTAATTTAATTGATTTTGACATTGTGTTTTTATATGAGATAAATTGTTTTTCCTCGTTTCACTGATCCTCCTTGGAGTTTCAATCAACTGCATTTCACTTATATACCTTTCGGCATTATAAGGGAGGACATTTTTCAATACAAAATTACTTCATATCCGGGACATTTCGCAAATTATTTTAAATCAGGCTTATAGAGTTTTCTATGCAAACAACTACCGGCAGACCTTAAATTCCTGGTTTTCAAGCACCTTCTCATGTTATGGAATTTTATTAATAATTGTTAAGTTTTGCTAATTTACTGTGAAACAATATAAAAACCTTCAAAAAATCGCATATTCTCCCTGAGCTTTATTCCCCTTTTACTTTTAATTGCATTTACACTCAATCTTTTCACTTTTTACTCTTCGACTCTTCAACTCTATTTTCCTCTTTTATTATTCAATTTTTTGCCAAACAAAATAAAAGTATTAACTTCGCGAAGAAATCTCGCAAAGAGATTTTGAATATCTCAAAGGAGTGATGCTCGAGTGGCTGAAGAGGCACGCCTGGAAAGCGTGTATACGCCAAAAGCGTATCCCGAGTTCGAATCTCGGTCACTCCGCAAAGAAACACGCTAATTATCATCTAATTAGCGTGTTTCTTTTTCCCTCCCCCTTTTGTTTCCCCGTCTTTATTTTAGATACTATGAAATTAATTTTTATTCATAACACACTATTTTGCAAAATTGGGGAAACAAAATGCTCTTTTTGACATAAAAGCACCCGCGCATCCCATACCTACTATTTCTTGTATAAGCGAAAAATTCGGGCAGTATTATTTTTATCAGAAAAATTTATCTTATTATCATTAACAGTTACAGGAGCCTTTGTCCAACACTCATAACTTTTAGAAATGTCTACATTTTGGGAATCAATTCCAAGAGAGGTTAGATCAATTGCGTCTGTGTAATTATCCCCATGACTATAATTGAAATATATGACTACATAAGAATCATCAGTTTCCTTGTAGAATACATTTATCTCATCGTGATAACCGGAATATTGATCCCTGTAACGGACAATAGATTTACCACCGGCAGGCCGGAATCCACCTCCCATTTTAATAATATCATTAACTTCTTTGACTGTAGCATATTTCACTTGTTCCCGCTGATACTGAGGGTTACCTACATATGAACCCGCGGTGCTTAAATTATCACCCAGAATGCAAAAACCGGTAACTGCTCCTGTCGTCATTCTGGAAATATGCTCTTCTGTAGTGCGATCTCCCATCACAAGATGGTCAGGATCTAAATAATTATACACCTTGTTAAGCCACCAACCAAAGGAGTAACCATTCATACAGTGTCCGATATGGTACATCTCTCCCCAAGCGTCACAACTTACACGACGTGCATTGGCATATTGAGCAGGGAATAAAGGAGATATCGATTCCACTATAAACATATCGTCTCCACAACGTTCACGAAATTTTTTCATTCCATAGTTGTATGCCTGTACCCCCGTAGTAATTCCCTCTTTCCAATAGGAATCAGCTTCAACAATGCCGTTTGTGAGGAAATCAAGTTTTATATACTTAAATCCCAGCATTTTGAAACGATCTATAAAATAATTCATTCTTGAAATTGTAGCCGGTGCTGTCGGGTCCATACAAGCTGCGCCACAAAGACCTTTCACTTGTCCGTTAACACGCAGATACCCTTGATTATATACATATCCGTTATTCCCCTCTACCGCCCCTGAGTCTGCCCAAAGGAAATCACACCACGGATACCAATAAATTCCCGGCACTTGACCATTTTCATAACAATGGTCACAGAAGATCTTAAGGCGATCCCAGTCTATTCCACTCCACCAAGAATCCAGATCTATGTATACTACGCCATCACCGAATCCCCCTTTGTCCTGGATATTCTCCTTCATATAATCTGAAACAGACATTACTCCCTCAAAATTCACATTTGTGGCCATTCCGCCCCAGCTATTCCATCCATAGGGCACCGGGCCATCATATTTAGCCTTCCCGGATATTAGCGCACAAACTTCTCCGAATGTCTCCATCCCCTCACACCAGTTATCAGAATAATGAATCATCATCCTTGCCGATTTAACTCTTTTGCCGGTGACAGTGCCGTGTGGTTGGAGATAATCCCCGTTTGTATCATGAGTCACTGCATGTGTAATTCCGCTTACACATTCAAGCCTGTTTACAGTACCCTCCGATAACGGACTCCCTTTTATACGTATAGCAGATTTCCATGTGTCATGATCCACTGACCCTACCACAAGTCCTTGGTCCGTCTGAGTATTGAAGATGGCTGTCACTTCAAAGGATATGCTGTCTCTTGCAAGCCTTCCCGTTTCCTTCCCTTTGGATCCCGGTGATGAACAACTCAGCGGGAAATAACTATATTCTATAAAACCATCATTATCAAACGGAACCGTTAGAAACACGTTATTGTTATCTTTGGGTAGAAACAGGTTGGGCGATTCACTAAATATCGGTGAGATATAATTTGAGGATACCTCTCCCCCGTTATTCCCGACAAGAGTCACATCCGTGAGAATGAAATCCTTATTTTCATATAAATAGAAAGCTTGTTCTACTTCAGGAAGGTTGTTTCTTGTCGTGGAATATGTAACAAGAAATTTTTTCCCTTTACCCACCTCATCAGAAAGTTCATCTGAACTATATGCAATTTTATCATGATTTTCCGTCCCCATCAGATTTGCACTCACCTTAAATAATGGCATAACGTCTTTAAGAATCGGTTCTCCATTTTTTAAGATTTTTGTCGTGTGACTCTCCGAATCATGGGATATGCTCCATTTCCCAAAAGAAAAATCTTCAGCAAATGAAAGCGAGCGGATGTTCAAAGCCAATATGGTTATTATAAGATAAATAAGTCTGTTCATATAGAATATTTTTTAATAATCATGCCTTCATTGATCCTCTATTGTCAGCGGACTATAATTTTCATTTTTATACTTTCATTCGAATCGGAAAGAATCGCAACATAAATTCCTGAATCAAGACCCAAGTCAATTGATCCCGATCCGATTAAATCATAGGAAGCCACATTTACTCCTTGCAGTGAAATAATATTTAGATGTGCTTTCTTCCCGGCTAAATAATCCAGCCTATTGTCATGATATGACATGTTAAGATTCTGTTCTACATTTAATTCCTCTACATATAATTCAGGATCCACTTCTATACTAAACTGTGAAGTTGTGAAAAGTCCGCCTGCATTAGCATTATCTATTGCCTGGACTCCCCATTCATAGGTTCCGCTCTCCGACAAATTTATATTGTATGCACATGAACGAATCTCACCGTTTATTTTATTTACTTTTATTAAACCCGTTTCAATATGTGCCGGCACAGTCATAGAAATTTCATCGGAACCAATCCTGCGAAGGAAGACATTATATCTTAAAGCTTTCCCGGGTGTTTCCTTATCCGAAGAGGGAGACCATTCCAATTTCACCTTACCACCCTCTCCTATTGTAGCTTTTAAATTTTCAGGAGCTGACGGCACACTGTTGGCTAAAGCACCTTTTGAAGAACTGTCATTATGGTATAGGTAGGCACCGCACCCTTTGGCACATGAACCGTTTACCCAACCGGACATCCAGGCATCAAGAAATCCGTCGTTATCATAATCAACAAGATGGTGACTTCCATGCGTGACTCTTGAAAACGAGTTTGTTCCCTTGATATCATCGTAATAGGCTCCATATGTTGTGAAAGTAAAGTCTCCATTATTCAGGTAGAGCCATGTAGTGTGTTCATGTGTCTGGCCGTGCCCTCCTACTAAAATATCTGCATATCCGTCATTATTTACATCTCCCACGGATATTTGGCCACCATCTATTCCTTCCAATTTCAGATTATCCAAAAGTTCAAATTTCCTGTTTCCAAGATTATGGTAGATGATGAAAGTCTTTGAATTAGTATTTAAATATTTACCGGGCATAATGAGCTCAGGCAACCCGTCATTATCCAAATCATACACAGTTGTTGAAGAATCGGAAATCCCTTTGAAATAATTCTTGTCAGCGGTAAAGGTTCCGTCTCCATTATTCCAATACACATAAGCCTCTGAAGTGCGAAGAGAGCCGTAACCTGTAGTAAACAGATCAAGATATCCATCGCCATCAAGGTCTACGAATTCAACACTACCATCAGTCAAACCTAAAAAATTTGAATCTCCTAATGGCTTTTCCTGAAGCTCGAATCCGTTTCCTTTGTTATTACGATATAGATAAACGGCTCTGCTTGCTTCCTCAGGTTCATCCGAATAAAAACGTTTGTGTTCGTCAAATCCGGTCATCACAATATCAATATAGCCATCATTGTCATAATCACCTGCGGAAATCCAGTTATGCCCCTTTCCTCCGTTTTTGCCATTGAACAAAGGCCTGATGTTGGGATTCTCCATTTTTTCAAATGTATAGTTTCCCGTTCCGTCAGGTCCTTGATTGATATAGACGGCAATACTTATTTGATCTAAGTTAGTGTTATGGTCAGCCCAATTGTAGCCCCACGAGGAGAGTCCCGGAAGAATCAGATCAAGCAATCCATCATTATTGATGTCAAGCCAAAGAGGAGAAGAAAAGGCGGCTCCGGCAATTTTTGAGGAGGCTTGCCGAGTAAAGGTCCCGTCTTGATTGTTGGTATAGAGATTGGAATAAATGCTTGAGCCTACATGCTCATCCCGGTCGGAATAATACAAGTCTAAATATCCGTCATTGTTATAATCTCCCCAGGCTGAACCCGTATACTGAGCATGATAGAAGTCTCCGGCTCCTTGATAACTGTCTCGCAACGGTTGTCCCGGCACAGGATTGCCGGCTTTGCTAAACTTTACGTTATTTGTCACGGATGTTTGTCCATAAAGTTCAGATGATAAGAAACCTGTAAATAAGGGTAACGCTAAACAGGATACTCCTAAAAGAAATCTTTTCATTATAAAGCTTTTTAAATACTTGGAATCTATTATTTTTCTATAATTTTTGTGACAATTGTATCTCCTCTTTGCCGACTCATCATCAGGGTGAAACCATGCTGAAAAATCGGCATTTCCTGACCCAAATGGCATTACTCTTCAATTGTCATCAACATAAATTATCAATTATGCAAAAATATCAAACCATCAGACTATTAATTAGCCATATTGAAACCAAAAAATAACACATTAGGCTCATTAACTTCAGGATTCTATTTTGGTTGGTTTTTTAAGTCGATTTTCCTCGGTTGTAAAACTGTTGTGTCAAATGATAGTAATTTCGTAACACATCTTATTCTTTATTATCATTAATTGGAAATATGAGTTATATTTGATGATTAATGAATAAAGTAATAAGAAAAAGAATGAGAAAGAGATTTTTAATTGGATTATTAGGCGCACTTGCATTCACTTCAAATATGGATGCAGAAAACTTAATAATCATGGAGACTGATAATACGGCTTTAGTGTATGATGTGGCCGATAATAATCGACTTTACCAGCGATATTTCGGGAAGAAACTTAAAAACCGGGCAGACTATTCTCAAATTCCCAACACTTCCGAAGCTCTGATCACTCACGGCATGGAGGATTATTATGAACCGGCAATCCACATAAATCATGATGACGGCAACAATTCATTATTGCTTACCTATGTCTCCCATGAAGAGTCTCAGCTTTCCGACGGAGCCAACCTAACTGTAATCACTCTTTCGGATCCGGTCTACAACGATGAGGTGAAACTCTATATCACCTACTACCCCGAACATGATATTTTCAAAAGCCATACAGAGATCACCAATAAAGGAAACAAGCCAATCTCACTTGAAAAATATGCGTCCTCCATGCTCCATTTCACCAATGGTGACTATTATCTGACTCAGTTCAACGGAGATTGGGCTTCAGAGGCAAATGCAAGTGAAACTAAGCTCGAATTCGGGAAAAAACAGCTTGACTCCAAACTCGGGTCAAGAGCCGATATGTTTTGCTCTCCATTCTTCCAGATAGGATTAGACTCTCCGGCATCTGAAAATCAGGGTGATTTACTTGTAGGCACCTTAGCATGGACCGGTAATTTCCGTTTTACATTCGAAGTAGACCATAGAGGAGAACTGAGAGTGATTTCCGGAATTAATCCCTACTTTTCTACCCGCACCTTGAAAAAGGGAGAAACTTTCACTACTCCGGAATTCATATTTACACTTTCAGATTCCGGCAGAGGTAAAGCCAGCCGTAATTTCCACGACTGGGCTCGCGACCACCAGGTGTATAAAGGGAATGAAAACCGCTTGACTCTCCTTAACAACTGGGAGGCCACCTATTTTGACTTTGATGAAAACAAATTGATAGGCCTTATAGGGGAAGCAAAAGATTTGGGAGTAGATATGTTCCTGCTTGACGACGGATGGTTCGGGAACAAATATCCCCGCCATAGCGACACCCAGGGACTTGGCGACTGGAAGGAAACGGCTAATAAATTGCCAAACGGGATTGGCGCTCTCACTGAAGCCGCAAAGAAAAACGGAATCAAATTCGGGCTCTGGATAGAACCGGAGATGGTGAATCCAAAGAGTGAACTCTATGAGAAACATAAAGATTGGGTGATAACGCTGCCCAACCGTGATGAATATTATTTCAGAAATCAGCTTGTGCTTGATCTCAGCAATCCTCAGGTACAGGATTATGTGTTTGATATCGTAGACAATCTCATGACCAAATATCCCGATATAGCGTATTTCAAATGGGACTGCAATTCTCCGATCACCAACATATATTCAAATTATGAAGGGAAAAATCAAGAGAATCTCTATGTGGATCATGTGAATGGATTATATAAAGTGCTTGATAGAATTCAAGAGAAATATCCCGAACTGATGATGATGATGTGTTCGGGGGGAGGAGGCCGCACCGACTATGAAGGCCTGAAATATTTCACTGAATTCTGGCCAAGCGATAATACCGATCCGGTGGAAAGGCTTTACATACAATGGGGCTTCTCTCAGATTTTCCCGGTAAAAACACTGGCAGCCCATGTGACTACATGGAACAGACAGTCGCCCGTGAAATTCCGTACAAATGTAGCCATGATGGGGAAACTTGGCTTCGATATCAAGCTCGCCGACATGACAAAAGAGGAGGCCGAATATTGCAAGAGAGCCATCAGGAATTATAATGAATTGAAACCTATAATACTGGATGGCGACCAATATCGCCTTGTGTCGCCCTACGAGGGTCAGCATGCAGCCACCATGTATGTCGGCAAGAATGAGGGAGATGCAGTCTTGTTCACATTTGATATATATCCAAGGTATAAGTCCGGAATTTTTAAATCTGAAGCCAATGTAAAACTTGACGGATTAAACCCGGATAAAAAATATAAGGTGACGGAAATTGACACTAATGATGGGAAAAACCGGGAGATAGGAGAATATTCGGGTGAATATCTTATGAAGATAGGACTACCCCTCTTCACCGGCAATCGCCTCAACAGTAGAGTATTTACAATCAATAAAGTCTAAGGGCTCTAAAAACTTTTTTAAAGTTATGAAAAAATCAATTCTATTGTTTATCCTGTTGTTTACAATAGGTCTGCCCCGGCTGGCCCAAGCTGCCGAACAAAACGACAGTATCTATCTGATGGCTTATTTCAAAGGTCCTTCCCAACATCTCTTTTATGCTCTAAGTGAAGACGGGCTACATTGGGAAGAGGCAAACGGAGGGGAACCGATTTTCTGTGCCTACGATGAAAGGATATGGATGAGAGATCCTTTTCTGCAACGCGTAGACAAGGATGGCAAAACCACTTTTCATTTGGTGCATACATGGGGATGGGATAACCCCGCAATTTTCCATTGGGAATCAGATAATCTTGTTGACTGGAAGAGTGTTGACGGAGGAAGAGACACCGACTCCGGCAAAATCTATGTGATGGACGGTAAGGATGGGAGACCGGCTTCCCCTAATGCATGGGCACCGGAATTCACTTATGTGCCGGAAGAGGACACATACTATGTATATTGGTCGTCACGCGTAGATAATCGGCAGCTCCACTATGTGACGTCCACTAAAGATTGGATAAGCTTCACAACGCCTCAGGTGCTTTTTGATCCCGGGATTACTGCGATAGACCTTACAGTGGTGCCTCACAATGGTAAGTATTACGGTTTTTACAAAGATGAGAGAAACGGAAGAAAGACTATTCTGAGGGCAATCACCACATCCTTGAATCCCGAAGTTGATACTTTTAAAGGAGTGGAGGAAGTGTTTCCCTCAGATTTTAATGTTGAAGTGGAGGGTCCCTCAGTTTTTGCCAAGTTAGATGGTTCTGGATGGATTGGATATGTAGATGAATTTAATGGCGATAAAGGGTTGATTTTTGCAGAATGTGATGATTTGGAGCAACCATGGAAAATAATTCCGAAAGATATGATAAAGAATGTTCCGGATGTGAAACACGGATCTGTAATCAAGATATCACGAAAAGAGGCTGCAGCTTTGGGTCGTAAATAATCAGGTTCAGTCGCTTCGCGACTGCAATGGGTGGGACTTTTCCAAAAGTCCCATTATTTTATAGTCGCGTAGCGACTGCACATCGTAACCGCTCAGTCCCCTGAGCGGTCAACATATCATCGGCTTTTGGTCATTTTCTACCGCCCGGGGGACCGGGCAGCTACCGGTGCTTGGTCGGTCAAAACGGGCAGGATTTTTCCAAAATCCTTTTTTGCGCGGCGGACGCGACAGGTCGCGTCCCTACGGCGAGAGATTGAAAAAGCTCCGCTTTTGTGCGGAGCTTTCCCAACAAATCTAAATATGGACAGATAATCTACTTATTTTACTATTACTTTAGAAGCTTTGCCGTCCACTACCATGATTACTATCTGACCCGGAGCAGGATTGCTTATCTCATTACCGGTGAGGTTGAAGAAACGAGCATTGCCGCTGATTTCTAGGCTGTCGATCGCAGATGTATCGTCGTCGTCTTTCGGTTCTTCAACTTCTTCACCACCCTGTTCTTCATCTTCTCCACCTCCTACTTCCTCTTTCTCGATGACAACAGTTTCCTCAATTTCAGCGTTGATGTTTTCAGTGCCTACGAGGATGAAGCCGGCCGGGATAGTGACAGTGTATTCACCAACAGGGTAACCTTCGAGCTCTACAGTCAAGACTCCTTCCAAGGCACTTACCTTCGGTTCGAGATCCTCAATATCAAGTTCCTCATCATCAGTCACAACAGAGATAACGAGATCTTCATCGTTAGCGAGTTGGATGTCAACGTCGAAAGCTACGGTGAAACCGTTTTCGATTTCCCTAACCTCTCCATCAACTTCAGTTCTTGCGATTTTAATGGTTTGGTCTTTTACAGCTGCATTGATAAAATCTTCACCTACGTTAACGAAGCCGGCCGGTATAGTGACAGTGTATTCACCCACAGGATAGTCTACGAGTTCAACGGTGAGAACATTGTCTTTAGGAGTAACTTTAGGAGTTAAATTCGTAACATCAACGTCAGCGGGAGCTGTAACGGTTATAACAGCCTCTTCGTCTTCAGTGAGGTCGATATCTTCGTCGAAAGTAACTGTGAAACCATTTTCAATTTCATCGATAGTGCCTTCTACTTCCTCTTTTACTTTCGGTTCAAAATATAGAGCATGAAGATTTGCACCATCTTTTCTGTTCAATACAATATAAAGTTTGTGTTTGCCGAATAGAATTGTTGGATCTGCAAGTAAACCACGAGAACCTAATACATTACCCCATCCACTTGTTTCTTGAACTGGGATTTGAGCAATAGGAGTTTCAGAATTCCATTCCTCCTCACGATCCCACTCCACTGATCCATAGTTTTCAAGGTCGATATAAATTTTATAGTTAGAATCTTCAGAGTTAATATATTCGTCATTACCTGTAGCATATTTAGCAACTATGCTTCTAAATTCTATGTTCCCGAAATCAAGTTCTTCACCTTTATCATCGGTGATTCGAAGTATTGTTCCCTTATTAGTATATCCTACATTACCGGCACTTTCCCATTGACCTGTTTTTAGGATTGTGCACATCCATTTATCATTGAAAATCTTGGATTCTGCATCGACTCCATCAGTTCTATTATTACCATCTTTAATTATAAAATCTAAAGTAATCAGGCCTTCATTTGTAATTGGATCTACATTAGATGGGAATAGATAATCATCAGGGAACTGAGTTACAGGATATAGATTGCCTTCATAAAAACTAACATTCATAATATTATTACCTCCATCATTTCCCCATTTAAGGATGACATCATGCTCACCACTTACTTCTCTTTCCAGGTTACAAACCAATGGGATATAAGGCTGCCCATTCCATGCCTCCATACCATACCATATACACCCGATTCTGTTGCCATCAGTTACTTCGTCTATATAAATTTCGAGTTGTCTCTTTAATCTAACCTTAGCATCATAATCAGAAAGTTTAGCTTCTAATAAAATTTGGTTATATTTATTTGAGCCAAAATCAACTTTGGATTTAGATTTCATCTCAAGATTATTTCCAGTCCAACCGATAGAACCATCGGAATCAATTTTTCCGGAATCATCTCCATTGCCTCCTCCGGATCTTGCAAATTCCTTACCTTCAATAACTACAAATTTATCCTGGTACTTATCTTTATTTTCGTAAGGCCAAAGAATGCGTTTACCATTATCGCCATCGTTTATATATATATTATCGTATGGTTTAGTATAAGAAGAGCTGTTATAATAATCGCTTTCTGTATAAGCTTCTTCTACAAATCCTACTCCAAAGAGGTTTCCTGATCCGTTTTCAAATGATAGATATACATGTTGAACACCTGTTGGCGCTTCTGAATAATTATCTACATTTTTACCAAAGTTCTGTCCAAACCTTCGTGGTAAATAGTATGTATAAAATTCTTTAATTGGTATTTTAACAAATGCCTCAGAGCTGCTATAGTCACTTCCGGCGCTTAAAACCACATAACCGTCAGTTTGCCAACCATTTGCGAGATCTACAAATGCACCTTTGAATTCGTTGGCGGAAAAGTCAACTTCGCCCAGATCAAGAACCAAACCATCTATATTTCCCAAAAGATCATTTAATTCATCATATTTTGCGTTTCCTTCAGCGAACTGAAGGTTATTGTTATGATGGTCGATTTTGATATAAACATCCTCGGCCGAGATGGTTGGGGAAGCGAAAGCAAGCGCCGCCAAACCACAGAAAAATGTAACAACTTTTTTCATAGCGTTAGTTTTATATGTTAATAATAGAATAATTACAAATTGGTGATTCGCTAAATTATAAATCTTATCTCGTTAATTGTATCACATGTAAATCAATAAATAAAAGATATTTATTAGCTCTGAGAATAAGATATTGCGACGTGTCACAAAATTGTTCATTTGTCGCAATATATATAAAGAGAGGAGATTGGCTAAATGCCTTTCTCCTCTCCGGAAATTATAAGTAAAACAAAAATTTTCTTGGTAATCTAATATCCTGTTGGATTATCTTACGAGCACTTTAGAAGCTTTACCGTTAACAACCTTGATGCAGATCTGACCTTTTGCAGGATTGCTGATCTCTACGCCGCTGAGGTTGAAGTAGCGAACGCTTTGGCTCACTTCGATGCTGCTGATGGCAGAAGTGTCTTCATCTTCCTCCTCCGCATCCTCCATCTCTTTCTCTATAACAACTCTTTGGCTGATCACTTTGTTGGTGTAATCGTCGCCTACGTTAACATAACCCGGAGTGATGGTAACTGTGTAAGCCCCTTCAGGATAACCTTCGAGAACCACTGTGAGTACATCACTTTCATAAGATACAGTCGGAGTCAGGTCGGAAACGTCTACGCCTTCAGGTCCCTCTACTGTAAGTGTAGCATTTTCATCACCCGAGAGTGTGATATCCTCATCGAAAGTAACGGTGAAACCTTTATCAATTAACTGAACTGTTCCGGTTGTACCTTCTCTGTCGGCTGTACCACCCGGTTCGAAGTATAGTGCTTTCAAGTTGGCACCATCAGAACTGCTCAATACGATATAAAGTTTATGTTCACCTTTGAGACTTGAAGGATCGATTACGTCTCCACGTACACCATATGCGGTAGACCAGCCTCCTGTTGACTGAACTCGAACTTGAGCCACCGGAGCTACCTGACTGAAGTCAAAGTTTTGCCAATCGTTTATTTCTTCATTATCCTCAAGGTCTAAATAGAGCTTATAATTGGATTTTTCGATAGGACCTCTGTATGAACCATCGCCGGTTGAATAGTTTGCTACAATAGTACCGAAAGATGTGTTGCCAAAATTATAAGCGTCTCCATTGGCATCTGTTATGCGAAGAACGGTACCGTTGTTGGTGTAGCCTACATTATCATCTTCCCATTGGCCTGTATTTAAGATTGTACATTTCCAGTCTTCATTATATATCTTGGAGTTATCATCTCCGCCAACATCTTCCCTTGTATTGCTTGCACTTTGTCTGAAATCGAAAGTAAGAAGACCGTCACTTTCTATCGGCTCCTCATTAAGAGTATATGTGTAGGGATCCGGATTTAGAGTAGGATGCCATACATTCCCTTCAAAGAGTTCCAATGAGAAGAGATTCGGACCGTTAACTACATATTTTACAGTTACGGTATGGTTGTCACCCGTATAAGTTTTATTCAAATTGGCAACGATCGGCAAGAAACCATTATTATTAATTTGTTGACCACAGTAAACTTTACCGGCCAATTTGTCATCAATATAGATTTCCATAAACCTATTGACGTCATTCTTACCGTCAGCTCTTACAAGGAAAACAGCCTGCTGAATTTGCTTGTCGCCGAAATTTACATTTTTGGCCTCAAGAGTGACTCCATCACTAATCCAACCCCAAGAATCGTTGGCGGTGTCGATGTGAGGAGGATCTCCGTCTGTCACTTCCGGACCTACACTTGCGAAGTCTGATGCTAAGAGTACAACTTTTTTATTATCGTAATCGGGATGTTGGCTCGGATAACGGAGCCGTAACCCTACCAATCGGGAATCTACTGTCCAGTAACCGTCTTTGTCGTCAGCTTGAATATAATCATCGTCATCATATGTGCTCTCATTAAGTCCTACGCCCATTACGTTGTCAGTGAAGCCATCATATTTAAGCCAAAGTTGCTGTACGCCTGATACAGTGCTGTTTTCAATGTTTGCTCCATATGGACGACCCACCTGATAGCTCAAGTCATTAATCCAAATAGGAATACTTACAACTTCTGTTGCATTGTTATAATCATCACCGGCACAAAGAATAATATTTCCGGTAGCATCGCCCCACCCGCGACCGAGTTCTACGAAAGCTGATTTGAATTTACTGCCATCGCCGAAATCAACAGGTCCGAGTCCTATAATTGTCTCTGAGCTTGTGTTACTGATCAAGTGACTGACATAATCTATTAGACCGGCCCCTATAATCTCGAGATCCGGATTCTGATCACTGGCCGGAAGGTAAACATCTTCGGCCGAAATGGTTGGCGTCGCTATAGTGAGCGCCGCTAACCCGAATAAAAGTGTAAAAACTTTTTTCATAGTGTTAGGTTTTTGAATAATTATTTGGTTTTACACAAAATTATAAATCATACTGATTTATTAATATCACATTTAAACCAATAAATAACAATAAAACCATAGAGCAATTATAGGGAAGCGTGTAGGGATGTTTGAAATTTGTTCTAATGTGTCAATTGTTGCAAAATTAGTAGCAGCGTAGATTGGTAGGAGCTTATAGATAAATTAAATAAGTTATTTTTGGTTGTTAATGGGAGGAACTTAAATATTAAGAGCAACCGTAGGGACGCGACCTGTCGCGTCCACCGCGCAAAAAAGTAATATTCAAAATCCATTACTCTCCCAATCAATTTCACAGCTATGATTAGAAGGCACAGGTCACTTGGTGGGAGTGAAAAGAGGAAATCTCCGGGGCGGACGCGACAGGTCGCGTCCCTACAAAGCAATCCACATTTAAGACCTTCGGGCTACATCGAATCGACGGTATAATAATACGTTTTTTCCGAATAATCATAAACACATATAATCAAAACTCATCATGAAACTCAAACACTATTTTAGACATGGATGTCTCGGTCTTATGGCTTTGGTTGCCATGAGCACATCGATGCCTATGTCTGCGGAGACAGCACGTGTCCGACATGTGTTGAACCCTAATGCAGTGAGACAGACCAATGAAGGATGGGGTGTCTCTCTCTGTTGGTGGGCAAACATGTGCGGTAATTGGGATGATGCCAAAATCGACCAGTTGGTAGATTGGTTGGTAAGTGAAACCGGATTGAACTATAACGTATTCCGTTACAACATTGGAGGTGGCGACGATCCGAGCCATACCCACATGCAGAACGGGAAAGGAATCCGGGCTGAGATGCCGGGCTTCAAGGCATCCGCGACTGCAGATTACGACTGGACTCAGGATGCGGCCCAAAGAAAGATAATGCTGAAGATAAAGGAGAAACGCCCTGACGCAATCTTCGAGGCTTTCAGTAACTCTGCTCCCTATTGGATGACCACAAGCAAATGTTCATCCGGAAACTCGGGATTTCTTAACCTTACTGCATCTGAGAATCTTCCGGCAAGCAGTTATACTGATTTCGCAAACTATCTGGTGGATGTATGCAAACACTACAAGGATACTTATGGGATAGAATTCAGAACATTGGAACCTTTCAACGAACCGAATACAACTTATTGGAAGAAGGAGGGGGATCAAGAAGGTTGTGTTTTTAATCCATCATCACAGGTTGCCTTTATAAAGGTGTTGAAGCCCATACTTGAAGCATCGGGTTTAAAAACTGTTATCTCTGCAGCTGATGAGACATGTCTACAGACAGCCGTTTCAGGGTTCAAGCAGTATCAGAGTTCAAACATATTGGATATGGTGGGTCAATTCAATGCACACAGTTATACTTCTACCGCCTATCCTACAACCAATACTACCCGTTCCCAGTTCAGTGCGTTGGCTCATGGAACAGGTAAGAGGGTGTGGCAAAGCGAGACAGGGCCTATCGATCTTAACCTTAATGATGCCTACGCTGAGATGCTTGTAATTGCACAGCGTCTGATTGAGGACGTGAAATATATGGAATCTGAATCTTGGCTTGACTGGCAGTATGTAGAAGAATGGAGCGAACAGTGGTGTCTTGTTAAAGCAGGGGATTTCAATAACCCCAATATGGAAAGGACGAAGAATTATTACTTGCGACAGCAGGTGACCCGTAATATCAGTCCCGGTTATAAGTTTATCTCGACTGACAGTGACAATGCATTGGCGGCTGTAAGTCCCGACGGCTTAAGAATGGTGTTAGTGGTGGTCAATCAAGGCACAGATCCTGTCAGACATGAATTCGTTCTTTCAGGTTGTTATGCATCGGGTTTACCGATAGCTTACAAGACCACACAGGAAAACAATTATGCACGAATTAGTGTGGAAGAGAACGACGGAGTGTACGGTCTTGAGATTCCCGCCAAAAGTGTCGTGACATTCTTAGTGAACCTGCAGCCGTGGCAAGCTGCCGAGGAGGGTATTATTGATGGCGGCTACTATATGATCAAACCGCAATACAACCAACAAAGAGCATTGGTGGCCAACAACGGAGCGCTTAGCGTTCAGGACATCAATCATAACGGAACTTGGGAAGGCAATAACCTCTCTTCTCCGGTGGCCGGGAATATTGCATGGCAGGTTATAGATTATGGAAATGGCTATGCTTTGAAAAATGCCGAAGGTTATTTATTATATTTAGATGGCAACAATCTGAAAGCTACGAAAGATGTTGACGTGGCAATGAACGGTTGTGAATTCGGAATCGAAAGCGTGACTCCCTTGCATTATAGAATTACGTCAGCAGGCAAAGCGTTGTCGAATTCATCGGGCACAACCGTGACAATGGCAAATAACGGTACAGATCTTTCCCAGGGACAGCTCAACTGGATTCTTGTGCCGGTGAATGTAACATCCACTCAGGATGATGAGGCCGATCAACCGGCAAGCCCGGATCCCATTCCTGACAATATCGACTATTCCAACTGGATGGCAGATATCCCGGATGCAGCCTTGGTGACTATGCTATCAATCCCGGGGACCCACGATTCTGTGACAGGCGAAGGCTTCGCAAGCAGTTTAACTGCATGGTCTGCGCAAACCCAGGATCAGACCCTCGAACAGCAGTTCGCCCTCGGTATCCGTGCCCTCGACCTCCGACCCGGTTTGAACGGAAACACTTTGTATTGCTACCATGGAATAGCACAGCTCAAACTGACAATGGAACAAGCTCTTAAGAAAGTGACAGCCTTCCTTGATGCACACCCCACAGAGTTCTTCGTGATTCATCTTTTCCCGGGGAACGACAGTAATGGGGCCACAATCAAGGATCCGATGAATGCTTTGTTGTCTCAGGCTGACATCAACCCCTATCTTGCAGAGTTCCGCCCCGGTCTAACAGTGGGAGATATGCGAGGTAAGATTGTCTTCATAAAAAGATGGGATTTCGACGAATGGAAATCACCCTATGCTTGCCGTGTGGACAACTGGAATGATACAGAGAATAATGACGGCGTGACTTACAAGTATCCTAACGGAACAATCAAAGTAGATGACAATACATTCTATTATGAACCTGACCTCTGCGTACAAGACCTTGCACAGACAGAAACGGCTGCTAAGATGAATGCCAAGGTGAAGGCCATGCAGGATTTGGTTGACCACACATCCGCTTTAGGCTTCCAGAACCGGAACACATTGACATGGAGCTTCAACTTCCTTTCAGCTTATGCCGGTAGCACATCCACAGGGAGTGGTTATGGTCAAAATGCCAACAGACTCAACAAGGAGATGATCGATAAGATCACGAGCGATTCTTATATTCCCGGACCTCTCGGAGTAGTAATGATCGACTGGGTTGGCGGTACAACTCACTCTTGCCCTAAATTGTTAGGAAGCGACACTTGGAATACCTACGGAGAAGAGGTTGTGCATAGAATTGTGAACAACAACTATCGGTATATCAATCAGATCACACCAAAGGTTGCAGCCCCGACATTTATCAGAGTAGACAAGAGCTCGAGCGCTCTGAAGCGTAACGGATATAGGGGTAACCTCGAATTCGTTGACTTCGACAACGACGGCAATCTCGACCTGTTGCAGCGTCACCGCCAGGCAAATCAAAGCTGGAGCATCGAAAACAACATCTATTTCAACGACGGGAATTCTTTCAGTAAACAAAGCAAAATATCTGACGACGGTCTTTCTTTGACAAGAATAGTCGTTCCTTTGGATTACAACCGCGATGGGAAGGTTGACTTGCTTTACGGATTGAATACATCGAAATTTGCCGTCAACCAGGGCTCGGGAACCTTCAAGCTTAACAGTACGGTTGTTCTTCCGAGCGGCTCTACTCTTGGTATGACCGATGCTATCATCGAGCAGAGAGGTGACGGAATGTTGGTGCCGGTGGATCTTGACATGGACGGCTATCCGGAGCTTGTGACCTTTGATGCCACCAAGACGGCACTCGCCGACCCGATGGCCGGTTTGCCTATCCTTTATGTCAGCAACAAGGGTAAATACACAGCATCGACAGTAGAACTTCCTAAGGTGAAGGGAGGCACAATAGCTGTTGGCGATATCGACAATGACGGTCGTTCAGACCTTGTGATCACCGGTCAGAACCAGTCGGGAGTTAACGAATTATGGGTATGCATGAACAAAACAGACGTACAGAGTCAAATAAAGTTTGAGAATGTTCTTCTTGAGAATCTTGCTGACTATGCAACCTATCATGGGGCAATATCACTTGCCGACCTTAATAACAACGGATATCTTGATATAGTCATAACGGGAGCAGTCAAGACAACGAGTCGTTCGTTCAATGTATTGCTAAACCGCGGTAACCTTAATTTCGAGGCAGTAAGAAATCCGGGTCTGACTCCTTTACGCTACTCAAGCATCGATATCAAGGATCTTAACGGTGATGGGTATGCCGACATAGCCTATATGGGGGATTCAAGCAAAGGAGCAGTTGCAGGAGTAGTGATGAATCAGAGAGACGGTAAGTTTGCAGATTTCAATATCGACTTCCTGATGCTCGGCAGCGGCGGTAGTGTAAGAATAGCAGATTATAACAATGACGGACATCCTTCGATAGCATTCATGGGGAATTCAAAGAACAGTGAATACTTCGCGCTCTACGATCAGGTTGTTGCTCCTGTAGCCAAGGTGTCGGCTGATTTGTCAGCAATGAAAGTAGAGTCAACAATTTCTGAGGATGATCTCGGCAGAGTGGTGATCGAATGGGATGATCTTGACCCCTGCTACAGATATAATTATGTTGTGAAACTTCTCAATGGTGACATCGTTGCAGCAGTACCCGTAACGGTAAATGAAGAATCAGGATCTCTGTTGCTGTCAAGGACAGTGACAGCTGTTGGAGGAAACAAGGTTGCCCTAAACATCGATCGAGCCGACGTTGAATCATACGGCGTACATGCCATAGCGGCTGACGGCTCCACATCAATGATTTATCTTAAAGATGATATCAAGGTTGATGACGGCGATGACGACGGCGATGACGACGGCGATGATGATGATGACGATGACAATGGCGACAACACCGATCCGGGTGATGGCGGCGACAATGGCGACAACAACGATCCGGGCGATAACGGCGACAACGGCGACAACACCGATCCGGGTGATAACGGCGACAACGGCGACAACAACGATCCCGGCGATAACGGTGACAACGGCGACAACAACGATCCGAGCGATAACGGCGACAACGGCGACAACAACGATCCCGGCGATAGCGGCGACAACGGCGACAACAACGATCCCGGCGATGGAGGTGATAACGGCGACAACAACGATCCCGGCGATGGCGGCGACAATGGCGACAACAATGATCCCGGTGATGGCGGCGACAACGGCGACAACAACGATCCCGGTGATGGCGGCAACCCGGGCGGGGATGACAACTCAGGTGTCGGTTCAATGTCGAACGAAGAAGCTACTCCCGAATATTATGACCTACAGGGCCACAAGGTGAGCAAACCCGGTAACGGCCTTTACATAGAAAGAATAGGGAATAAAGTGACGAAGAGAATATTCAGGAACGGCATAATGCAATAGTTTCATAAGTGGCTCAGCCACAACAAAAATTAGCCTCACTCTAACGTGAGGCTAATTTTTTATTCGGATATACGCCCCCCGGGAGGTTTCCGGAATGGGCGGGACTTTTCCCAAAAGTCCCAGTATTTGAATAGATTTAAGGAAAAATCCTTCCCGGTTTGATTGATACTACTCTAAATGGTTATGCTAAATGATTTTGTTTGGTCGGAAGATGATCCGATGCCAATAATATATTCCCCGGGTTCCACCTTATATTTTCCATCGGGAACATACATCTTTAACTCGTCAACCGGTATATCTATGGAAACATTAACCGTGTCACCGGCCGGCACATTCACTTTTTTGAAACCTTTAAGTTGCTTTACCGGCGTAAGAATGGATGAGACAGGATCGGAAACATATACCTGCACAACATCCTTACCATCCCTTGCTCCGGTGTTTTTTACGTCTAAAGTCACATTAATCATATCACCGTTCACATTAACTTTCTCATTGGAATATTCGAAATCAGTATATGACAGGCCGCTTCCGAAAGGCCAAAGGGCATATGGTTTCTCAAAAATATAACGGTTTGCCGGATTTTCAAGAGAGCCTCCATGATCTCCGGCATACTCCTTGTCGGTGGGATAATAATTGTAGAAGCAAGGAAGATTGCCTGTGGAACGTGGGAATGACACGTTTAATCTGCCTGAAGGGTTCACGTTCCCGAGGATAACATCTGCGAGTGAGTTACCTTGTTGTTCACCGGCATACCACTGCACAAGAAAAGCATCTGCATTATCCTTCACCCAAGGCAAAGCGAGGGGTTTGCCGGATATAAAGGCCACAATAATAGGCTTGTTTAATTTCTTGAGTTCCTGCAAAAGTTTGAGCTGCTGCCCGGGCAATTCAAGCGACGAGAGATCAAAACCCTCCCCGGCAGTGGTGTGCTTCGGATTTCTGGCAAGATAAGTTGAGCGCGTGCCTACTGCAGCGATAATTACGTCGGCATCCCTTGCTGTCTCAATTGCTTTGTGGATGTTAGAATCATCCTGACTCCACCAGTCACATCCTTCTTCATATCTGATATGGACATCTTTGCCTCCCTTTTCTTTGAGAGCCTGAAGGAGAGTGACCCCGATATTGTTGTCGTTCTGCACCCAGCTGTAGTCACCCATAACAGCATAATCGGCGTTGGGACCAACCACAGCTATATTCTTGTATTTGTTAAGGTCGAGAGGGAGTATCCCATTATTTTCAAGCAAAATCACACTCTCGTCAGCCACCTCCTTTGCCAAAGCGATGTGTTGAGGGGAATGAATGAGAGTCATGTCATACGGATTACTATTCCCGGGATTGTCGAATAATCCGAGCCGGAATTTTGTTTTAAGAATTCTTCTTACAGCCTCATCAACTAATTCAACGTCAACCAGACCCTGATTAACCTGGTCGACAAGTGATTTGTAGCAATCATCAATATCAAGGTCAATTCCGGCATATAAAGCCTGACGTGCCGCCTCCTCGTTAGAGGCTGCCGTATGGTGGAAATTATTAAGACGTTCCACAGATCCCCAGTCTGAATATACATAACCGTCGAATCCGAGTTCGCCTCTGAGAATATCGGTCATGTAATAGCGCGAGCCGGTGACCGGGACACCGTCATAAGCGCTGTAACAACTCATTATAGCCAATGGTGAACTCTTTTCTATCACTTTTCTGAAAGGATATAGATAGAGATTATGAAGCTCCAGGGTGCCTCCGGGCACACTCGCACAGTTAAGGCCTCCTGTGGGAGAACCGTGAGCGACAAAATGTTTTGGCATACAGGCAACCCCATTTTCCTGATATCCGTTGACAAAAGCAGAGGCAATTTCGGATATCAGGAAGGGGTCTTCTCCATAAGTTTCTTCAATACGTCCCCATCTCAGTTCACGTGCAATATCAAGCACCGGAGACAAAACCTGGCGATGGCCGATTGCCTGTGCCTCAGCGGCACACGCTTCAGTCATCCGATAAATTAAGTCGGGATTAAAAGTCGAGCCTTGTGCAAGGGCATGGGGGAAGAGTGTGCAACTGTCCTGCAGAATTCCCTGGATTCCTTCAACGCATATGATTACAGGGATTCCGAGACGTGTGTTTCGCATGTAAGAGTTAAGGGTGTCGATTCGAGCCTTACATTCATAGGCCGAAGTGTTCATTTCATGTATGGTACCCACACTTTTGCCTCCGAAATTATAATCGAAGGAATCGGGACCACCCAATGCGCGGTTTTGAAGCTGAAGCACCTTTTCCTCTAAAGTCATCCTGCTTAGGAGGTCTTCAACTCTGTCGTCGACATTATAGTTTTTGTTTTTATACAAAGGAGTCACCTCAGCGGTGACAGACATATTAAAAAGGGTTATTAAACCCAATAATAAGAAAGAATGGCGGTTAATCATGATCTATAATCAAAATCAGCGTTCAACAAAATCTTATTACCCCCGACAGCTTTGGAATGTCGGGGGAATATACCGGTTTAGTAAATAATAAGTTATTAGATTATTTAATAAGCTACGAGCAGCTTTTGGGTTTCCAATGATTTAGGACCGGCAAACCTTACAACCAGAATACCTTCAGGCAAATTCTCCGCTACCCCTTCAGTAGCGTTGGTGGCTGAAAAAACCTTTATTCCTTTGTCATTATATATGGATAAGGCATTAAAATCGGGACTTAATGAATAGTGAAGGTTGCTTCCCTCCAATGATATTTTATTATGTTTTTTTACTACGATTTCTCCGACACCTGCAGAGGAGGGATTAAACTCTCCTTTAGCGAAGACGCCGGCTGCTTTTCCGTTGTCGATGGCCTGCACTCCCCATTCATAATCGGCATCTTCCAAGGGTATCCTCATGGAATAATAGTTGGTGGTGATGGCCGATGTCAGTTCGTCGGTCTTAATAAAACCGGTTTCGGGAGTAACCGGAAGCACGGCGGCAATTTTGTCAGATCCTTTTTTCCTTACATAAAGATTGTATCTGAGAGCCTGAGAAGGAGTGGTGTCGTCTTCGGGAGCACTCCATGAGAAAGTGGCAACTCCGGTTTCATTGTTGTAAGCCACCTTAATGTTTTCAGGCTTGGCTGGAGCTGCGTTGGGCTCAGCAGCAGTATTGTTTTTGTAAAGGACGGTGAGACAGTCGGAACCTTGGTTGCAACCTCCGGCAGTCCATCCCATTAGCCATGCGTCGAGAAAACCGTCCCCATTATAATCAACGAGATGGTTATTTCCATGGCTTACCCTTGCGAATGAATTTGTGCCTTTCACGTCATTGAAATATGTCATTGTGGGAGTGAAGGAGAAATCACCTTTGTTCATATAAGCCCATGAAGTGATTTCATGTCCGGAGGTGTCGCTATGTCCACCTAAGATAATATCTAGCTTTCCATTGTTGTTGATGTCACCTAAAGCCGGGAGGGCACCATCGACTCCTTCAAAACCGCAATCCGATTGCTGCATGAGTGTGAATAGACGCTCTCCGAGATTCCTGTAGATGAATACAGATTTTGCATTCCCGCCATTAACGCCTGAATATCCCGTGACGAGGATATCCTGCAGGCCGTCGTTGTCGAAATCACCCACAGCAACGGATGAATTGTAGGAACCTGACAAAACTTGTCTTTCTTCACTGAAAGTGCCGTCGCCGTTATTCCAGTAGACGCGAAGATTCCCCTCGTTGACACCATATCCTGAAGCCACAATGTCTAAAAGAGCGTCATTATCCATATCGGCAAAATAAACCGACCCGCAAGCCAGGCGCGCAAAGGGTGCTTGGCCGTCAAGAGGGTTTTCTATCAATTTGAAACCGTTTCCACCTTCATTATGGAAAAGATATACCGCTCTTTTGTCGGAATAGACATAAGTTTCTCCTTCCTCATCAGTGAATTCATAATCGTCACGTCCTGTGATAACTATGTCTTGAAAACCGTCGTTGTCGTAGTCACCTACCGCAACCCAGTGGCGACCTCTACCTCCCCCCATGTCGTTATAAAGGGGAAGAAGACCCATCAGGTTATTTTCTACAGTGGCTTGATTAACCTCTTCAAACTTGCCGTTTCCGTTGTTATGAAAAAGGAAAGCTGCCTTGTCTTCGATACCATTGGAATAGTTGTAGGTTTTGAGACCGGGAATGAATAAATCTACATTGCCGTCGTTGTCATAATCGATAGCCACAGGGCAGGAAAAGAAGCAGTTGGCCAAAGGGTTATTCTGTTCAGAAAAGGAATCGTTGCCGTTGTTTTTATAAATCACCGACATGTTGGGAGCCGTAGTTGAATGGCTGTTGCGGCCGGTGTAAGCAACCTCTAACTTGCCGTCATTGTCTAAATCAGCCCAGACTACATTGTTTCTGTCGGCAGTGTGGCGAAATTCCTGGGATAATTTTGAGAATTTGGGAGCCTGCACAGCTTCCGGTTCCGTGAAATCAGTATATTCCACATCTTTGATATCATCGAAGTTTTCCTCATAATCGAAGTCGGCTTCTACGATTGCCGAGATACCCACATCCATTATCTGTTCACCCGAACCTTGTCTTCCGGCTACGGCGATAAGATTCCATGCGTTAGGTTTCAAGGCTGCGAGTGCATCCGGGAAAATCTCAACATTGGAGTATCCCATCATGTAACCGCCTCTTTTGGCAGCCGGGACGCCGTTAATGTATACATCCATGTCATCATCATGGAAGATAGTGAGTCGAAGATTTTCGAAGAGATTTTCATCAAGGTCGCCGAGATAGAACCAGCGTCTCATGAATATCTGAGGAGTAGTCCAGGATGTGCCGATATATTTATTATTTGGGGCATTCATACTACCGAACGCAGCGAGTCCCTCTTTCCATTGGCTGTCGTTGAAACCGGGTTCATTCCAATGGCGAGGCACATTGTCGAGAGTGTAGCGCCATTTGTATTTATGGTCACGTGCGGTTGACAGAATGGTCTTCACCATCAGATTGGTTTGCGGTAGGTTTACACACTCTACGATCTGATTTTTCAGCTCTCCATAAGGAGAATAAGGTTTCATCACCTTTCTGTCGTAGGTCATAATACCGTTTTTCTCGATTTCGACATCGGCAATCTGGGTATAAACGGCAGCATTCAAGCCATCGAGATAAAGGTTTTTGATTTCCTTGCAGAGATTGCCGAAATATGCTGTAAAGTCTTCGGGAGCCTCCACTGTTGTGTATTGGAAGTCGCCGCCGGGCCAGATATGTCCCGGAATTTTAAGAGTTATACCGCCGTATTCTCCACACACAGCAGCCCTATTGGTTGCGGAAGGGCATGATGGCCATGGATAACTGTGACTGTCTCGGATATCACCGATTTCATAGTCAGTCCAACCGCTGGCACAACAGATGAGTGATGTCTTTCCGAATCTTGAAGGAGAAAGTCTGTTAACCCATGAATCTACCCTCTGAGTCATTCTTTCGGTGTCAAACTGTCCCCACCCTTCGTTGAATACTACCCAATGTATTATTGAGGGGAAGTTTTTCAGAGCCTTGACAATGTTCTCTGACTCGGCTTCGAAATTGCTCTTGGCAAACTCTTCATGGCCGGCTACAATATTCGGACTTGGGAGATCCTGCCATACTAAGAGACCCTCCTTGTCACAGTAATAATACCAGCGAGCCGGTTCAATCTTGATATGCTTTCTCACCATGTTGAAACCAAGATCTTTCATCACCTTGATATCATACAATAATGCATCGTCGGAAGGAGGTGTATACAGACCGTCGGGCCACCATCCTTGATCCAGCGGACCCATCTGGAATATCTGGTTGTCATTAAGATATATACGAGGAATGTTGTTATTATCTTTCTTAACTTCAATTTTTCTCATTGCGCAGTAACTGTCGACTGTATCAACAACTTTACCATCCTTGAGGAGATTGATTTTCAGATCATAAAGATAAGGCGATTCAGGCGACCAAGGCTTAACATCTCCGGAGAAATCAATAGCAGTTGCCACTCCGGGCTTCACATTGGAAATGGTTCCCACTTTCTCGCCCTCTTTGTTGAAAACAGAAGCTTCAAAAGTGAGATTAGCGTCTGATCCTCCCGCATTTACAGTTATATAGAGTTTCTTCTGATTCAGGTTTGGTTCAAGTTCAAAGTCTGCAATATAAGATGAAGCAACCGGTTCGATCCAAACTGTCTGCCAAATACCGCTGACAGCAGTATACCAGCAAATAGACGGATTTTTTGACTGCTTGCCCGTGGGCTGACCTTCTGAGCCGGTGTTGTCATAGACATAAACAGCCAGTTCCTGTGGCCCGGAGGGATTCAACGCGTCGGTGATATCGAAGCTGAAAGGATCGTAACCACCGGTGTGGCTCCCTACCAATTTTCCATTTACATATACCTTTGTTTCCCAGTCGACAGCTCCGAAATTAAGGAGTATCCTGTCGCCGTCAAAACTTGCGGGCACCTCAAAGTTGCGTTTATACCAGTAGCATTGTTCATCGCTTTTTTCCATCACTCCCGAAAGGGCTGATTCGAGAGGAAAGGGGACAAGAATTTCTTGATCATACGTGAAACTCGCAGAGTAGTTTTCACCCTTTTTACCTTTCCTAAGATCCCAAATTCCGTTCAGGTTCAGCCATTTCCCCCTTTCCATCTGAGGACGCGGATAGTCCGGCAAAACATTGTCGGGGTTAATTTCATTAGCCCATTTAGTCATCATGGGGCCTTGTTTCACTTGCCAGGCTCCGGTCGGGGAGGCGGCAAATAAAAGCGCCATGCATGTCAATGCTGTTGAAAGTAAACTTTTCATAGTATTTTTAATTTTATATATAATTCTCAAACCATTTTTGCCTCCGGTAATAAAGATGCTGGAAAGATGTTATTCTATTTAGGTTAACTTTAAGAAAAGTTCCTTCAGTATCCTCTTAACGATAGGCAATTTTGTAAAAACAAAAATACTATGATACTGTATTTCTTTAAAGTACTCTTGTTTCAAAAAATAGCGTAAAAATCTCATACTCCGGCGAAATTTCTTACTTCGTCGTTTCGTAAGTCCAAACTGTAGAGGTAAAAAAAGAGGCATGGGTAAAGAAAAAGAGTGTGCCGGGACCGGTGGCACACTCTTTTCACCTTTAAGACAAACTTTTATACCTAAAAATACCTTATAAAAATTTATTTAACGATAACCTTAGATACTTTGACCTTCTTGTCAGCATCTACACACTTCACTACATATAGACCTACCGGCACCGGCATTGCGTAAGTTCCGGCTACATTGAAGCTTTCATTAGCAACTTTAGCACCGTTGATATGGTAAACTACCACCTCAGTAGAATCTAATGTTGAAACACAGATGCTGCCGTTAGCAGAATAAACCTTAACGGAAGAATTGTTATCTTTTGAAACAGACTTAATACCTGCCAAACCTGGATTATGTTCAAAATAGATGTCAAATACATTGGCACCAATGTTGTCTTCCGGAGAATTGTAGACCATGTAAAGATCGTGTTCACCTGTTACTTTCTGAGTAAATTCACCGCGAACGTGTTTTGAAATACCCCAAGCACCTGTACCTTGAAGTCTTACAACAGCTACGGGTTCATGACCTTCGAGAATTCCCTCAAGATTACCGGTCCATTCGTCAGCCGGGATGTTGTAGTTAGGATCCAGGTCAAGATAGAAGCTGAAGTTAGCCACGCTGATGTCGCCGGCCCAGGAAGTTTCGGCTGAATGGTTAACAACGATATGAGTATAGGCATCATCTTCGCTGTCGCCGAAATTAATCGGCGAGCCGTCAGGCATATAGAATGAGATAACAGTGCCCGGGCCTGTGTAACCTACGTTACCGGCGCTTTCCCATACACCTCTTGCCTTGATTTCATAAGCCCAAGGATCACCCTGACCTTCGGGAGTGCCAACATATGTGAAGTGGAATGCATCATCAAGCGGAAGTTCGTCTACTACAGACACGCCACACTCAGAAGCCTCCATCCAAGGAGTTCCTTCATAAAGGCCTATACCGCGTAAGTCGCACTGGCTACCCGGAGTCACCCATTTAACGATGAGTTGATGAACGCCGGAAACTTCCTTTAAGAGATTTACAGCCAATGGATAATAAGTATTATCCATTTCACGTCCAACCCATACTCTTGCTATCATGTTAGCTTCATTATTAGCGTCGTCGATATAAGCCTCAAGGAAGTTGTTGAGATTGGTATTACCCCATTTCACGAAGAACATAATCTGTTGGAAACGGTTGTCGCCGAAGTCAACCTGAGTGCCAAGCTGCAAACCATCGAATGTCCATCCCCAGTGATGTAACCAACCTCCTTCTTCAGCCAGGTTATCATCGATACGAGTGTCAGGATGCTCTGTGTCTTCCCCAACCGGTACTAAAGGAGTGAAAACATCTGCATCAAAATATTCGCTCTTGTCGTCATAGCGCGGGTCTTCCATAGGATAACGGAGACGAATACCTATATCACCGTTATAGCCGTCCCATCCGTTTTCTTCACCTACGAAATCCTCTTCAGCATATTCTGCCTCGTGGAAACCGATACCGAAGATATTACCGTTACCACCTTCGAAAGTGAGGTAAACCTTCTTTTGGCCGGTGGGTTTAACATATTGGATTGGTTCATCTCCTAAGTATATAGACTCGCTTACACCGTTTTCATAAACATTATAGCCCATGTTGGCGGCAAAACGACGAGGCACATAGTAAGAACGATATTCATTGATTTCCATCTGAGTGAAGGGAAGAGCATCTTCCCAGTCTGAGCCGGCCCAAAGGATTGCCCAGCCATCGGTGAACCAACCGTTTGCGAAGTCAATGTAAGTTGCTTTGTAAGTATCACCATCGCCGAAGTCAACAGTACCGAGTTCTACGAGAGTGCCGGAGGAAGTGCCGGGAGCAGTGTGACCGATGAGTTTGTGTACCATATCAAACTGACCCCCTCTTTCGATAATACAGTCAGGATTAGTGTCGTTTGTGGGAATATAGACATCTTCGGCAGACATCTTCGGAGCGAAGGCGAATGATGCAGCCATTCCCAACATTAGAAGAGTAATTTTTTTCATAATGTAAGATTTGGTTAATACTATATTTTGTTTTACAAAAGTAAAATCAAATAAAAATCATACATAACACACTTGTTTCAATAAATAAAACAGTTATGTCAAAATAGATTATTTGTAGCTGTCGGTTCTGAATGGAGTGAGTGGCAATCCCGATTGATTATAGATGTTGCAGTTGGGATTGTCGGCCCATCCGTATCTGGCAGCCACCGGATGTTTCACTTCGTCGGATGAGAGTGTTATTATGTTTCCATCAATAACAGCATTAGCGGGATGGAAAATCATATCGGCACCGCATATGACGAAAGATGGTTTCCCCTCCCCTTTCTGACTAAGAGGTTGTGTGAAAGAGAGGATAACCTTGTCTCCCTTAACTTTCATAGAATCAAGCCAAGGCATTTCATATTGACCTATATTATAAGTCTGAGCAAGAGCCGCTTTTGCCAAACGAGCGCCCACATCCTGTTTATTTTTAGGATGGATATCGTATGTCTCACCGATATCTACAGCGGTTGCCATCCCGGTTTTGTCAAGTTTCAGTGCATTTGTCTGCGCTTCTCTGAGATGAGCCCATGTAGATTCGGGCTGCACCTCGTTCCTTTCAAGGAAATTTGCAAGTTGTACGAAATAGAAAGGCAAGTCTCTATTCCAAGTGTCTCTCCAGTCGTTTATCATTGCCTGGAAAAGAGGAGTATATTGTCTCCATCTGTCGACATTTGCCTCACCCTGATACCAGATAGCACCTTTTACCGGGAAGTCTTTCAACGGATATATCATCGCGTTATATAAATTCCCCGGATAATTCTGACTTTCGGGATATTCCGGCTTTTTGGGTTGTTGGGCCAAAGGGACTCCGACATGATATTTCCAGTTGCCGGCCAAAGAGATGACTTCATCGCCACATGCGAGCGACAATCCTTCGGGTTCCCCGCAGATACCGCCTGTGCCGCTGTTATCTTGCACTTTGACTGCAATCAGGGCTTTATTGCCGGTTACGGCGTTGGCCGGAATTGTATATGTGCGTTGCGCCCAATAGTCACGTCCCTGTCCTACCTGCACTCCGTTGAACCATGTGGTGTCTTCATCATCAATCTTACCTACATTAAGAACGAGGTCTTTATTAACCCATGAATCAGGGATATCGACGGAAAGCTGAAACCAAACGGATCCGTCATAATTCGGAAGACCGTTATATTCGAAAGCACCGGGAAGTTTCATGTCCTTCCATTCCGGATGATATTGCATAGCCCAGACCGGTTGACCCCCGAACATTCCGGGATCGGAACTTTCCAAAGCGACCTGCCAATTTCTTACATCGTTGTCATATTTAGCTTTAAGGGCATCAAGATTCCCATTGCACTCTTCAATTTCTGCTGCATGCTCGTCAATGTCGACAACACCTTTCAAGGTGGGAATAGAGGTCCATGCCTCACAAGGAGTGCCGCCCCATGATGTGTCTATCACACCTATCGGGACATTAAGCATGTTGTTGAGTTCACGGGCATAAAAATAAGCCACGGCAGAAAAATTCTCCAATGAAGTAGGTGAACAGACTGCCCAACCGTCACCATTTAGCTGCATGTCGAAACTGTCGACCGGTTTTTGGGAAACAACCCTTTTCAACTGCAGGAGACGAATGTTGTCATGATTGCCATCAGCAAGTTCCTGTTCAAAGTTTTTCACTTGACCCCATCCTTTCACAGGCATTTCCATATTGGATTGGCCCGAGCATACCCATACTTCGCCGCAGGCTACATTGTTGAGCGTTCTGGCATCTCCGTCGTCAAGTCTTATAGTATAGGAGGCGCCGGGGGCCGGTGACGAGAATGAGACGCTGAAATCCCCGTTTTTATCAGATTGAGTCGTAAACTTCTCTTTTGTCCAACTTGGCGAGATGGTTACTTTCTTTCCCGGTCTCGAAGATTTACCGTTAATCACGACATCTTCACCCTGTTGTAATACCATATTGTCGGAGAAATATGGCGGAAGTGTTATTACAGCTCCGGATGAAAGCCACCCCAGAGCTAACAATGAATAAGATAAAACAAATTTCTTCATTTTTTCTTGTTGATTTTAATATACCTTTTTCCCTCTAATTCTTAGTATCACCTCTTTCGGGGAAATAACTTAATTAATACTGTGAGACACAACCGAATCAGATCCATCCTTGAGACCCGGAGATGATACCTTGACCTTTATTTCTCCCGCATTAAAAGTGGTGCGGACGGCAGCTCTCATAAGTCCCCCTTCGGCTTGCAATTCATTATCACCGGGAGCATGATAGTTCATGGCTCTGTTTTCGGTGATGTAGAAATTGTAACTGCCCTTATATTTACCTTCTCCTTCAATGTTAAAAGTGAGGTTATTGTCAGCGAACGGACACCAGTTACCATCCTTATCCACGATTTTTGCAGTGACTATGAAAGCATCGGAGCCGTTAGCCAGCAGTTTATGATCTTCGCCTTCCGGCATAGAGCATGTTTTTTCTATTTTAACATCAATGGCGTAAGGTTCCCCTGCGGTAGAAACAGATTCAGAACAAATCTGATTACCTTTTTCATCAAGTCCCACAGCGGTAAGGGTTCCGGCTTCCCAAGGGATATTCTCCCAAGTGCACCGGCGTGTGGAAGGATGAGGTATCACCACTCCTTTTGACACACCGTTTACAAACAACTCAACAGCCGGGCAGTTGCTCCAGGCATTTACCGGAACTGTATCTTTAAAATTCCAATGAGACTGAAGAGCCACGCCCGGTTTCTTTTCGTAACTGTTCCAAAGAGCATCGCGATAGATTCGGTATTTGAGTTTCGGGAACCTGTTTCCGTCCATAGCGCAAGAACCGAGGCTTTTCTGATTTTTTTTGCCATTGAGATAGATAGTGTACCCTTCTCCGTAGGTTTCAGTGAGCATCCAGTCTATCCATCCGCACGCTTTATGATCGAGATTATGTAAATAATCATCGACATAGAATTGAGAGAATTTCACCTCGTTGTCGTAATCATGGCGCGCTATACAGAAACTCGGATTTCCCGACCAATTTGTGCCATATACCTCGGTATTCAAAGATGGAGAACCCTCCACTTTCTCATATTTGTTGGTATATCCCACCACAATAAGATTTTCGCTGTCCCATCCCGGAGGATAATTGTCACGATTGAGGACTATACGGGGGGCGATAAAATCATATTTGACAACTTGTTCCAGAGTTCTTGAAGGAAGATAGTGATCCGACTCACCGGGGAGCCCGTTGTTAGATTCCCAAACCACTACAGAAGGATGGTTTCTGAAAGCCACTATTGCGTCTCGGTCATATTCATATTTATATGTACTTGCCGGCTCTCCGCGAAGCGACCATTCATTGTCTCCACTGTCGAGAATAATCATAATTCCATATTCATCGCATGCCTCTATAGCCTCATAGAATGGAGGTTGATGTCCAACGCGCAGGGCGTTCCCACCACATTCAGCAATTCGAAGCATGTCTTCCCTTCTGAAATCAACAGGTAAAGCAGCCCCGAGGCCCGGGTAAATATTACGATATCCGAAACCTTGGAGAATAGTCTTTTCACCATTGACATAACAGTAATCCTTATCCCAAGTTATTTCACGGATACCCATTTTTTCTATGGTCTGATCCGAGAGTTTGCCGTCGACGTAAACGGAATTTACTACTGAATAAAGATATGGAGAACCGTTTGGCGAACCGTTTGGATACCATAATTCAGGATTTTTCAAGACCCCGGAGAAATCAAAATTAAGAGTTTGACCGGGCTGAGCTTTCTTTGTGTCGTCGAAACTTAAGACAGTATTGCCTGATTTGTCTTTAAGCTCTGTCACCAATGTGACAGATTCTGACTTGCCGGAAGCATTCTCTACGTTGGTAATGAAACGAAGAGTAGCTTCTTCCCGGTTGGCTTTTACCGTACCGAAATATGTGCCCCATTTTCCATGAGGAGCGAAGGTGTTGATCGGGATAAAAACTTTTTCCTTACTATAAAGGTAAACCGGAGAGACGATACCACCCATAGCCTGTCCGAAACCCTCGTTTTCTGCAAAACCGGGATATGTGAAGAAAGTGTCTCTTGAATTGGAGACTCTTACAGCTATCTGATTTTCTTCTCCCCAGTTTATGAATGGAGTGATATCGGCAGCAAAAGGGATAGAACTGCCAATATGAGTGACAGCATCGGGTTGTTCAACCTCCGTTGTTTCAAGAATTACGGGGTGACCGTTGACATAAACAGTGGCTCCGATATTAACACCGTTAAACCTAAGAAAGAATTTTTTATTTTTCTCAGATTCGTGGAAATTTACTTTTTTCCTGTACCAAGCTTCCCCTCTCCAACATAGTTCTCCTTTTGTTGAATTAAGGAAAGAGTCGTGTTCGTTAAAACAATGAGGTATACCCACCGCTTCCCACTCACTGTCATCAAAATTAATATCTGAAAGCATCTCTACGGTGAGTTCTTCTTTTATTTCAGGAAATGCAATAACTTCTGCAATCGGTTGATTTGCATAGAGACGGAGTTGCCGGAATGAGTTTCTTACCGGGATATTTACATAGGTGCTCTCTGTATTCTGAATAAAACCGTATGTATCGTCGATCGCCGCCATTTCATTTGAAATGTTTTTCTGACATTCCAGAATATCTTTGTCAGAATTCAGGGGCATCCAGTTTTGACCGTCGACACTCCCTTCCACCAATAGCGCGACTGCAGAGATGGAGTCACCCGAGAAATGTAGTGTCAAAGAGCTTATATCTTTAATCTCAGGAAAAATGATTGTGAGTTTGTTTTCTTTATCTGCAAAATAAGAAGTCTTGAAATCTCCGTCAGTGATTTTCTCTACGGGTTTAGGGCCAACGCACACCAAAGCCTTTGTTGCAAGGTTATTGTCGTTTTTAACTATTTTCGAGAATTTCCAGGGTGTGTTGCCTAAATTGGTTATGGTTTCTGCACCAAGAGTTTGACTTAAACTTAATGAGCTTAAGGCACACAACAGAAAAGGAACAAACTTATTCATAAATTCCTGTAGAAATTTCGCTTTTTTATTTTATGATCTTGAGGAGTTTACGGTTCAATCCGTCGGTTAAAGTTGCGATATAGAGTCCTACAGAAATATCCGGCATATACGACCCGTTGCCACTTATAAGAAATGACTCAATTTTGCGTCCGTCTACAGACGTTATTTCGAGAAGAGCCCCTTCATTAGCAGTATATTTGATATTGTTGCCATCCCAGACCAATGAAATATTGTTTGCATCAATTTCATTAATTCCGGTAAGGAGATTGAATTCTGATTTTGCAAATGCACCTCCCGCATTGTTGCTGTCGATGGCCTGTACTCCCCACTCATAATCGCCCCCTTCAGAGATGATCATTTGATATGTGCAGATGCGAATGTCTCCTGAAATATTAGCCACTTTCACAAAACCTGTGTTTATATCTGCCGGTACAGTCATAGCAATCTTGTCGGAGCCCTTCTTCTTTACAAACAGATTATATCTCAGAGCACCTTGCGGGGTTACATCATCTTCAGGAGCGCTCCATGAGAAAGCCACTTTATTATTTCCAAGGGGAGTCGCCTTAAGATTATCGGGAGAGGAGGGAGTCTTGTTGGGAACAAATCCTTTCGACTCGCTGTCGTTATGATAAAGCACGGCAGAACAACCCTTGGCACAGTTTCCGTTTATCCATCCGAACATCCATGCATCGAGAAAACCGTCGTTGTCATAATCTACAAGATGATGGCTTCCGTGGGTGATTCTTTGGAAAGAGTTGGTTCCTTTTAAATCATCATAATAAGCGCCATAACTTTTGAATCCGAAGTCACCGTCGTTAAGATAAATCCAAGTTGTATGCTCGTGCTTGGATCCGTGGCCACCTATAAGAATATCCGGGAATCCATCGTTGTTGACATCTCCAACGGAAACCTGACCACCGTCTACACCTTCCAATCCAAGATTTTCAACCTTAACGAACTTACGGTTACCCAAATTTCTGTAGATATTGAATTGTTTTGATTTTGTGTTGAAATGATATCCCGGCATAATAAGGTCGGGTAAACCGTCGCAACTTAAATCAGCGGCAAGACAGGAAGAGTCTGTGATCCCGACGAATTGATTTCCGGTGTCTTCAGTGAAAGTGCCGTCTCCGTTGTTCCAATATATATATGCCTCGGAATTCCTTGTTTCGCCATACCCTGTTGAAAAGATATCGAGGAAACCGTCACCGTCAAGATCTACAAACTGGACACTACCGTCGGTCAATCCGTGGAAATTGGAATTTTTAAGAGGAAATTCTTGAATTTCAAATCGTTCTCCGTTAATATTCCGATATAGATAAACAGCTCTGACTGCCTCTTCGGGATGATCGGAGAGGCTGCGTGCGTTCTCATCAAAACCGGTCATGATAATATCTGTGAATCCGTCGTTGTCGTAATCACCTGCCGACACCCAGTTGTGACCTTTTCCACCGTTACGGCCATTGTATAAGGGAATAATGCCCGGGTCTTCCATTTCATCGAATTCCCATTTACCGGAAGCATTCCCTTTATTTATATAAACTTTCACGACTATTTCGTTCAGTTTGGTGTCAGCATCAGCCCAAGCGTGGCCCCATTCAGAAAGGCCCGGAAGCACCATATCCAGCAAGCCGTCGTTATTTATATCAATCCATACAGGGCAAGAGAAAGAAACAGGAGAAAAAGTGGACGCGGATTGCCGGGTAAATGTACCGTCTGTATTGTTCAGATAAAGATTTGAATATATGGCATTACCTACATGATCATCCTTGTCTGCATAATAGAGGTCGAGATAACCGTCGTTGTTATAGTCACCCCATGCTGACCCGGAATACTGTGCATGATAGAAGTCACCGGCATCCTGATAAGAGTCTCTTTTGGCTTGAGCCGGAACCGGATTCTGAGCTTTGCTGAATTTTATGTTGCTATTGATATCTTGAGCGTTTATTGCTCCCGAAAAGAGCAACAAATATGTGATTACAGCTAAATATTGTGATAATTTCATGGTAATTGGATTTTTTACAAATTTATAGGAATGACATCACTCAAAATATCACGATAGAGTCAATAAATAATATTTTGGTCATCAATCTTTAAACGATGGAACATTTTCATTCCACGGGATGTCTATGTTCTCACCATCTACTTTAATCGGAAGCCATACGTATCTTGAATCGATGAGATTGCTTTTATTCCAGCGATCAAACATTATCACATAATCTTCGGATCCGTCTTCAGATACAGGAATCACATAAGTGCTTTGGCAATAGAAAGTTTTGTCGGAATCTTTGCCGGAACAGGGATTGCCGACAGTTTTCCAAGGACCCATAATTGATGATGCAACAGCATATTCAGCTTCGTTAGGCGACCAACCTGAGCACCCCGAGGTGACCATAAAGTAAAAGTCGCCATGTTTGAAGATAGCGGGAGCCTCTCTTGATTGATTTTTTAGGGCCACGCTGTAGACTCCTGATTGTGAGAGGAAATCGTCTGAGAGTTTACTTATGTGAAGAGTTGAGTTTCCTTCAGAAGAATAAATTAGGTAACCACTCCCATCTATGTCTTTAAAAAGAGTCATGTCTCTACATTCCGAACCGTTCGGACGTTCCGACCTCAAATAGACGAAAGGACCCACGGGCGAATCGCTTACAGCCACTCCGCATCTTGCGTAATTATAAGCTGCATTATCAATGTGCATCCACATAACAAATTTTCCTGTGGAATCATTATAGATGACTTTAGGACGTTCAATGACCATTGTCGGGTGTATGTCGGATCTTGTATTTTCAATTTCAGGTTTTAAGACGATGCCCTCAAACTTCCAGTCTTTGAGATTTTTAGAGGAATAACACCCTACCCCGCCGGCATCGGTTCTGAAACATTCCCAATCTATTCCCGGAGAGCGGTAAGTGTTCTCTCCTTTTGACTCACCATACCAATAATAAGTGCCGTTGTGGAACAGGATTCCTCCACCGTGAGCGTTAATGGGGTTGCCATCTGTGTCTGTCCAGACGTCGCCCTGTTTTAGTTCCGAAGCGAAGGCAGTGGCAACTCCACACAAAACCGAAATGAGTAAGAGAGATTTTTTTAATTTCATGGCTGTAAATGTCATAAGTGTGGTAATTGTCTTAAAAATCCAAATTAGTATTGTTTTTTTGCATTCGGCATTGTTTCTCAAATTCCTTTGGAGTCATACCGAATTGTTTCTGGAATTGTTTTATAAAATATGAAGCGGAATTGATTCCTACGTGATAGCAAACCTCTCCGGTGCGATATTTTCCTTCCGACAGGAGTTCGGCCGCCTTTTTAAGACGGATGACACGAATGAATTCCGTAGGTGAAAGTCCGGTAACAACTTTAATTTTCCTATGCAGACTTGAGCGTGACATGAAGATAAGCTCGGAAAGTTTCTCCACTCCGAAATTCGGATCTATGATATTGTCGTGGACTATTTTTGTCAGTTTCTGGATAAAATCCTGATCCGCTTTGTTAAGACCGGATTGTGAGACAATATTCAAAGGATCTCTGCTGAATGATTTCCTTTCTCTTTCCTGATTTTCAAGAATAGAGTTTATCTGCGCCATTAAATGGTTGAAGGAGAATGGTTTCTCGATATAGACATTAGCACCGTATTTAAGACCCTGAATCTTTGAAACCACATCATCTTTAGCAGATAATAAAATTACAGGGATATGGCTATATTCCAATGTGTTTTTCACATAATTGCAGAATTCCAATCCGTTCATACCCGGCATCATAATATCAGAAATAATAAGATCTACCTGATTATCCTTAAGCAACTGAATTGCTTCAGAGGCATCGGAAGCCCCTATGACGTTGAAGGAATGTTTCAGTTTATTGATAATGAAATTTCTCATCTCATTATTATCTTCAACGACTAATAGTGTCAGGTTGATGGGTTCCTCTTTTTGCGGCAGTTCGGTTTCGTCATCGATAACATCCGGAAGGATATGTGTCGGAGCGTAGTCGGAAACGACCGGGAACTCGAGAGTGAAACAATTAAGATTGTTATGATGACTATAAGTTATTGAACCTCTCAGGAGCTCAACAAACGACCTGACAAGAGAAAGACCTATACCGGAAGTTCCCTGGATATTTTCATTTTCCTTTAACTGAAAGAAGGGTTCGTAAATCAGTTCCTTATATTTATCAGGGATAAGATTACCGTCGTTGAGGAAATTTATTTTCACATTATTATTTTCATCAACTACGTTTATTTCTATAGTATAGTTTGAATATTTTATGGCATTCGAAAAGAGATTGCTGAAAATCTTGACAAGTGTGTTCTTGTCTGCCAGAACGTAAGGATGGGTCTTAAGGGTAGAAATAGTCATCTGGCGTCCCTCGGAAATGGCCATAGACCTGAACCGTTGGAACTGTTCGGTGAGCACTTCCATTATATCCACAGGTTTAAGGGCAATATCCATTTTTTTGTTTTCCAGCTTCCGGTAGTCGAGCAACTGATTTATGAGTGACATCAATTCGGATGTGTTCCGGCTCATTATCTTCAGGTTGTCTCTGAGTTCGGGGTCATTAGGTTTTTTCTCCAACATTGACTCAAGAGGCCCATTGATTAGGGTGAGCGGCGTGCGGATTTCATGGGCTATCTGGGTGAAGAAGTCCATTTTATATCTGTAAAGCTCCTTTTCCTTGTCATCTTCAAATTTTTCCTGACGTGCTTTACCTTTTTTATATTCCATTTTTCTGGTATACCAGATTATGGCGATTATCAAGGCAATGAAAAGTAGAATATAAATACACCAGGCCCAAACGGACATATACCAAGGAGCCGCTACTCTGATAATCATACGAGTGGGTTCTTCCTGCCATAATCCGCTATTGTTAGATCCCTTCACCATAAAAGTGTAAGTTCCCGGGAACAAATTCGCATAGGAATCGCTATGAGTTTCAGAAGTGTAGACCCAGTCGTCGTCGATCTTATCTAATTTATAAGCATATTTATTAGCTCTTGGTTCCGTGAAGCTGAGAGAGGCGAAATTAACCTTGAAATTATTCTGGCCGTAATCCAGATTCAGGTGCTTGAGATCGGAGACGGAAGTTTTGTCTTGTTCGTTCCCCAGGACATAATGCTCATCACCATTGATTGTGACCGATGTAATCAAGACGGGAGGAACATATAAATTGGGCATGGAGTGGTATGGATCGAAAGAAATCAATCCTTCGGAGGTTCCGAAATAAAATATACCGTTTGAACCGATCAATCCCGATTTATAGTTAAATTGATTAGACGGAAGGCCGTCGAGGGTTGTATAAATATCGATCTTTTCATTTTTAGGATCAAAGGAGACAAGACCGTTGTTGGTGCCGAACCATAATTTGTTATTCTTGTCTTCCAATATTTTGTAAGAGGTGTCGTCGGGAAGCCCTTGCGCCAGAGATATAGTGTGGAAATTATCATTATCTTTGTCGAAACGGCAGATACCACCCCTGTCGGTTGAAAACCAAATAGTGCCGTCAGAAGTCTCAAAAATACCGTTTACCGAGTTTGAACTCAGAGAAGCCATATCGTTTTCAGAATGACGGTAATGTTTTGTCTTCCCGGAGCCGGGAGAATAGCGGAAGACCCCGTTACCCATAGTAGCCACCCAAATTGATTTATCTGATCCCTCGATAATATCAAAGATATAGTTCATCCCGAACTCTTCCATATGACGGGTTTTCATTGTTTTGGGATCGCATACATAAACTCCCCATCCGTTACCGATCCATACATTCCCTTCAGAATCTTTGCAAAGGGCATAAATGCTGGACTCATTCAGGTTAAGATCTTTGTCGAAGTAATGAGTGACACTACCATTAGAGACATTAAAGACATCAAGTCCGTTTTTGAAATAACCCACCCAAATATCGCCATTGACATTATGCATTGAGAGAGTGCGGCCTTTGTGATTAAAATCTGATTTCGAAATCTTGGAATTGAATGTTTTTTCTGCCGGATCATAGATATTTATCCCCATATCTTCAGTGCCGACCCATATTCTTCCTTGGCTATCTTCGACAATTTCTCTAACTCTTTTACTATTGATTGAATGGGAGTCGGAGGTTGGGACATGTCTGATAAAATTCATGGAATAATTCGGCAGATAATTTACGCCACCTATGTTAGTGCCGACCCATACCCCGTTTTCCCTGTCTTTGTAAATACGGTTTACCTGATTGTCTGTCAGAGAATATAGGCACATAGGATCCTTGAAGACATGTTCCACAGATCCTTCGTTTTCATTCACTATAAATATTCCGGATTGCGTAGCGACCCACAGTTCGTCGTCAATATAGTTAAGGTCGCGGATTATCTGGTAGTGTATTTCCGGGGTTTCGAAATCGCTGACGATGTTCCTGCGTTTGTTCAACCGACGCAACTTACCCTCATGAACTCCTATTACAAGTTCGGTGCCGTTGTCACAGAGTCGATAAATGTTTTCACCTTCAAGGGTAGCACCGGTGCTGTCACCTAAATATTGAACGAACTCTTTCTTATCACTATTGAAAAGATAAATACCCTTTCCGTTTGTACCAATCCAGACGAATCCGTTTTTATCAACACAGATACATTGCGGGCTGCCATGGTCAGGCAAATTCTCTTCTCCGAAATTGAAATGCATAAGCTTGGAATCGGGGCTCATGCAAAATAGACCCTGATTCGGCAGAACAATCCACACATTCCCTTTATTGTCGCTTTTTATATCGGAGACCCAGTCGGTCATTTCATAGCCGTCATCAGTCTTATCGTCGATAAAAGAGAAACATTCGTTAAGGGGATTGTAAATGAAGACACCGTTGTCGGTGCCGACCCATATCTTATTATTTGAGTCTTCAAAGAGGGAAGAGATATTATTGTTGCGCACCCCTTTCAGATTGTCGAAGCAGTCAAAAGTACGCATAAAATAGCCGTCGAATCTGTTGAGTTTGTTTTTGGTGCCAAACCACATAAATCCCCGGCTATCCTGCAAGATTGCCTTGACGTCAGTCTGTGATAGACCTTGCTCGCTGTTGTAGCATCTGAAATAGTGACGTAGGAATGCATTTTGAGCTTTCCCACCTAAAAACGAAATGAAAAATATAACTAATAATATTATTTTTTTCATAATCGCAAATATAGAAAGATATAAAATCCTATTCTTTTCAAAAAATAAAACATTAGTCGCATTAATCAACTCCGAAGGGGTTAGAATGAATAGATTAGGAATAAGGGGGAAGGGTGACGATTAAGTTTTAAGCGTTCTGTAATATAAATTGCGACAATAGTAGTAAGAGGCTCTTTATATAATGTATAAATTTGCTAAAAGTCATTTTAAGGGCCCAAATTATGAATAAGATAAAACAGAGCCTACTAATTCTAAGCTTGCTGATACCGTGCCTTGCAACTGAAGCGAGGACAAAAATTCCGTTGACAGAAGGGTGGATGTTTTCCAAAACTCCGGCAACCGGTGAGGCAAGGCAATGGAATATAGTGAATGTGCCCCATACATGGAATTCTGAAGACGGATGTACCCCCGATTATTATCGGGGTGGAGGTCGCTATGAATATAGGATAAATAGAGACACCATTCCCGGGGACGGGAGATTGTTTTTACGTTTTGAGGGGGTGTCTCAGGATGCCGATGTGGAGGTGAACGGCAGGCAAGTGGGCAATCATAAGGGAGCTTTCACTGCTTTTTGCTTTGAAATCACAGATTACTTAACGGAGGGTGAAAATAAAATAACCGTAGATGTTTCCAACGCCCCTGATCCCAATATCGCCCCCTTGGAGGGTGACTTCACAGTTTTCGGGGGTATTTACCGACCCGTTGCGCTAATCTCACTTCCCTCCACATGTATCTCACCTCTGGATTATGCCTCTTCAGGAGTCTATGTCACTCCCTATGATATTTCCTCAGAAAGTGCCAAAGTGAAAGTGAAGGCCAAACTTGACGGCGAGGAGCTTGCAAACAAAAATAATTTATCCCTGACAGTCAATATTATCGATCCTTATGGGGAAGTAATAGAGTCAAAAACTTTTAAGTGTGACAAGTTAAAAACGTCAAAAGCAGAAATTGAGGGAAAATTCAAGATAAAAAACCCTGTCTTGTGGAGTGACAAGAATCCTGCACTCTACACAGTCAAGGCGGAGTTGCTCAACGGGAAAACATCTAAAGATGTGGTTGAAGAGAAGTTCGGTTTGAGAAACGTTTCAATAGACCCCCGCTCCGGTTTTTACCTTAATGGAGAGAAACATAGATTGAAAGGAGTGAATCGGCATCAGGATCGTAAAGGTAAGGGCTGGGCTATATCCAACAAGGATCATGACGAGGATATGAGCATGATCAAAGCAATGGGAGCAAATGCCATAAGACTCGCCCACTATCCTCATTCCTCATATTTTTATGATTTATGCGACAAGGAGGGGATGCTGGTTTGGGCAGAGGTGCCTTTTGTGGGACATGGAACCGAATCCCGGGAATTCAGTGATAATATAAGTGAACAATTGAGGGAGCTGATACATCAGAATTACAACCGACCGTCGATATTTTGCTGGGGTCTCTTCAATGAGATAGGGAATGAAAACATGACCCCGGTTGTGGAACTTCTAAATTCTATAGCACATGAAGAAGATCCTTCTCGATTTACAGTTGCAGCTACCAACCAGGACAATAAGTCATTCAATAATGTGCCTGACTTTATAGCTTACAATACCTATCCCGGATGGTATTGGGCAGATCCGTCGACAATGGGCGCGGCGATAGATTGGAAGAGTAATGAAAGAGGTGTCGGGATAAGTGAATATGGAGCCGGAGGGAGCGTTAAGTGTCACGACCAGAACATTTCCTCGGCACCCAAAACAGACGGATCCTATCATCCGGAGGAATGGCAGTCAAAGGTGCATGAAGGGAATTATGCCGAGATTAAAAAACATCCGCATGTTTGGGGGACTTTTGTGTGGAACATGTTTGACTTTGCGAGTGGCGGCAGAAAAGAAGGTGATACAAACGGCATGAACGATAAGGGGCTTGTCACATATGATCGCAAGACTCCTAAAGATGCCTATTACTTCTATCAGGCTGAATGGAGCGATACTCCGGTGATGCATATAACCTCTAAAAGACATGAAATCCGTGAAGAGGATACAACTCCCGTCAAGATATACACAAACTGCAAGAATCCTTTGTTAATGGTTAACGGAGAAATATTAGGGTCACCCGACAGCTTTGATGGAGTCGTGGCCCAATGGAATTCCATTGCGTTGCAACAAGGTGAAAACCTTGTAGAGGTAACCGGGGAGTATGAAGATAAAAAGATATCTGACAATTGCAGATGGATAAAAAAATGAATACCATGAGGAAAATAATGACGGTCATGTTTCTTTTATCACTGGCAACGGTCTATGCCGGAGAAAAAGAATTGATTGAATATGTCAATCCGATGGTTGGAACCGCTCTTAAAGGAGAGGGAGGTACGGCACCCTTTGTAGGGAGACCCTTTGCCATGACTAATTTTTTGGCTCAGACCCGAGAAAACAAGATGGGTAGTATGGCCTACGTCTATGATGATGACCATATTATGGGATTCCTGGTCTCTCATCAGCCGACGGTGTGGATGGGTGACTACGGATATGTGTCGTTAATGCCACAGACGAGCGGAAAGGTTGAAACGCTTCCGGAAAAAAGGAAACTATCCTTCTCTCACAAACAAGAAAAATCCACCCCGGCCTATTACAGCGTGATAATGTCGGGGGAAGAAGGAGACATCAAGTCGGAAATGTCTGCAGCAAGCCGGGCAGGATTGATGCGATTTAAATTCCCTAAGAAATCGGTAAAGCGTGTTATAATACAAGGAATCAATCTAAATCCGGGGCTCTCAGACTGGTGTAATGATATCGGGAGTAGAAAAGGTAAAATGAAGGGTTGGATAAAGATTGATACAATCAAAAATGAGATAATCGGGTATAACTCTGACAGGCAGTCTGCCCAGTTAGGGCCGGAATTGCCTAATTTCAAGGGATGGTTTGTAATCAAGCCTGACAAAAAGATAAAAGATTACGGAGTTTGGTCGGGAGATACCATATTCCGTGGAAGACCTGAGATGGAGTGCGATCTTGGCGGCGCTTTTGTGGAATTTGACAATAAGGAAGGTGAGAATGTGACATTTGCCGTTGGCATGTCATTTATTGACCTTGATCAGGCAAGAACCAATATGGAGAAAGAGCTACCGGGTTTTAATCTTGAGAAACTTGAGAAGCAGACAAGAAGTGAATGGAATGATAAATTGGCGAAACTTCAGGTTTCAACAAAGGATGAAGAAGCCAAGAGAATATTCTATACGGCCTTATTTCATTGCTATTTGTTCCCGAGAGAATTTTCAGAAGATGGGAGATATTACAGCGCATTTGATGACAGGATCCACGAAGGGACTTCCTATAACGATTATTCATTGTGGGATACATTCAGGGCCTTCCATCCTTTGATGACGATATTGGAACCGGGACTCACCAACGAATGGATCACATCTTTGCTACAGATGTACAAAGAGGGAGGATGGATGCCTATGTGGCCAAATCCCTCCTATACCAATATTATGATAGGGACACATGCTGACGCAGTGATAGCAGATGCCTTTATGAAAGGCTTGAGGGATTATGACGTAAACCTTGCCTATGAAGCCATGCGTAAAGACGGGATGGTGCCTCCTGATTACGACACTGTAAGCAGATATGGCGACCGTGATCGCTGGAAAGCATTTGAAGGAAGAGCCGGAGCCAGCTGGTATCATACCTTGGGTTACATTCCTGATGACAGGACGGCTGAATCGGTGTCAAGAACATTGGAATATGCCTTTGACGACTGGTGTATAGCTCAGATGGCCCGTGAATTAGGTCATATGGATGATTATGAGTCTCTAATGAAATGGGCCGGAAATTATAAGAACATTTATAATCCGGAAAAGGGTTTTATGCTGCCACGTAAATATGACGGCAGTTGGATTGATCTTGATGACAATGACCGCCATGGCTTCACGGAAGGTTCAAAATGGACATATCTTTTCTGTGTGCTACAAGATATTCCGGGGATGATCGAAATGATGGGAGGAAAGGAGAAGTTCGCCGCTAAACTTGATGATAATTTCAATAAGAACCATTATTGTCATGACAATGAACCGGGGCACCATTATATTTATCTGTATAATTATTGTGACCGGCCATGGGAAACCCAAGAGTTAGTCCGGTTACATACAGACATAAATTATAAGAATGCTCCCGACGGGCTCAACGGGAACGATGATTGCGGACAAATGTCTGCATGGTATCTATTCTCTGTGATGGGTTTCTACCCTGTAACGCCCGCAAGCAATATGTTTGCCATAGGCGCTCCGCAATTTGAAGAGATTCAAATTGACAGAGTTGGTGACTCGAAACCTTTGCGTATCAAGGCCAAAGGTCTAAGCAAGGATAATATTTATGTAGAAAAAGTTATGGTTGACGGACGCCAACTGACTGATTCTCATATCAGATGGGATGATCTGATGAATGCTGAGGAAATTGTGTTCACCATGACATCCGAACCTGTGATATTTTGGAATTAAAAAATTATGTAACCATGAAAAATAAACTGTCGCTCATAATAATCGCTTTGTCTCTCCCATTCATCGGGGAAGCAAAATTATGGATTAATGAGATTATGCAATCAAATATCGATGAGCTGTATGTTGAGAATGAATTTCCCGACTCATGGTTTGAAATTTATAATGAGGGTGGCAACGCGATGCGACTTGTAAATTATCGTGTGGGTGACAGTAAAAATTTTGAGAAAGCTTACGTATTGACGGCCACCGGAATTGGAGCCGATGGACATGCTGTGGTTTATTGTGATAAGGTAGGCAAAGGAAATCATACCGATTTTAGAATAGATTCCGGTAAGGGAGATTTATATCTGTTTGATCCCAGAGGAGAAATAGTAGACCACATATCCTACCCTAAGATGATAGCCCCCAATGTGGCATACGGCAGAACGGTGGATGGAGGTGAAGAATGGGGGTATGAGTTGAAGCCCACTCCGGGAGAAAAAAATGAAGGAGGTGTCACCTCTCTCCTACTTCCTGATCCTGTATTTTCAATGAAAGGGAATGTCAGATATGGCGATTTGAGCGGGCAAAAAATAAAAGTGAGTATACCGGAAGGGGTGGAACTTCCTGCGGATACACGTTTATATATAACCACTGACGGTTCTGAACCTTCCATTGAGTCTCCGTCATATGAAAAAGAACATGAATTTACGGTCAGACAAGCCAATACCCTTATTGTAAGGGCTAAACTGATTTCTTCGGAAGCTCTTTCACCAAGGTCTGTGACCCATTCCTACATTTTCCATCCCAGAGAGGTGGATTTACCTGTAATCTCTTTGAATACAAGTGACAACTATCTATACGACGTGACAGTTGGGATCTGGAGGAATTATGGAGAAGATTGGAGAAGACCTCTAAATGTGGAATATTTCCCGGGCCCGGGATCCAAACAGGAAATTAATCAGGTTGGAGAGTTCAGGATCCATGGAGGATGGTCAAGAGCTCATCCTCAGAAGTCATTGGCAGTATATGCAAATAAACGATTTGGAACAAAAAGATACTCCTATCCCTTCTGGAATGACAAGAAAGAAATGGAGGAAGTAAAATCCTTTATACTAAGAAACGGAGGAAACTGTTTTGACCATCAGCGCATTAACGATTCTTTTGTCCAGACGCTATTTGGAATAAATTGCAAAGATATCGACTGGCAGGCTTATCAGCCGGTGATATGCTATATAAACGGTGAATATAAAGGAATCTATGATCTTAGGGAACGTTCGAATGAGGATTATGTGGAAGCGAATTATGACGGACTTGAAGACATAGACATGATTGAAAACTGGGAAGAGTTAAAAGCAGGGAGTATTGACTCATTCGAGGAATTAAAAAAACTATATAACAATAATCCGAAATACAAAGAGATGGAAGCCGCCATTGATGTTGAAAACTTTGTCAACCTTTTTGTGGCGAATGCTTGGGCCACAAACACGGATTTCCCGGGTAATAATATGGTGATGTGGCGACCACAGAAAAATGATGGCAAATGGCGTTGGATTTTTAAAGATATGGATTTTTTTGCCTCAAATCCTTCTGATTTTAACTATTTCAATTTTCTTTTCCATACGGGTAGTTACAGCGTTGGAGAGGGGAATGCCGACCATGCCGTAAAGCTATTCCAAGTAATGAATGGGTTCCCTGAATTCCGAGAGATGTTGTTTGATCATTTCTTTGTTTATATGGGAGATTTTCTACGTCCTGAAGTTACTTCCGAGCTGCTGGATGCGATGCGAGAGGAATTGAGGGAAGAATATCCGTTTCATATAGACTGTTATTCCATATGGATCAATATGGATGGTTGGAACCGGGAGCTTGATGATCTTAAAAGATGGTGTGAGAAAAGAACTTCCTCTTTACCCGACAAATTGATCAAATATTATGATCTGGGAAGATCTACGGTTATCAATATAATCGGTGGAGAGAGCGGCTTTAGTATAAATGAAATACCAGTAAACGGCGATGACTTTTACGGAAAGTGGCCTATGAAACGTCGTATGACTTTAAAAAGCAACGATGAAAATTCAGGCTGGAGATTAATCTACAATAATTATAAAGGCATACGTCAAGTTTTCGAAGCTTATTCGAGTGAATATGAATTTACACCTGAGGAGGGCATGAACGACATATATATCGAAAATATCTCAACCTTAGGAGTAGATAAGCCCAAAGCTCAAGAGGAGAATAAAGTCAGAATAACAGTAGCCGGAGAATTAGTGGCAGTCGAGTCATCTCAAATCATTACCGGCATATCTGTTTATGACATCACGGGACGCTTGATCTTTAAAGCCTCTCCTTCCTCAAGAGACGTAAAATTTGAGTCGGGAGGGAAGGGAATATATATTGTCAAAGTCGAATTGGCAGACGGGAGCAATGTTGAAAAAAAATTACAGTTATAAAGCACTCAATAAGCGTGTGAGCCTATTGCGTTATTTTTTGGTTTCAATGTGATAGGTATGAGTTTCAATGATTAAATATATTTGCACTATAACAAATTAGCCTTAACTCAGATAATTAACGTTAAAATATAATTACATGAAAAATGTAAAAAGATTTACGGGACGTATTTTAATTTTAGCTGTTATCTTATTGCAATCCTCAATTATATTGCGAGGAGAAACTGTGAGCAATAATTTATGGTCAATTATCCACGACCCGTCAACACATCAGTCTGAAATTCAAAAAAAGTCTGTATCTGTGCTTAAAGGCGTTACCCCGCGTTTTAAAGCCAATGGGAAAATAATGGGAACCGAAAACTATGACAAGGTTTCTTATTCCGAGAGAAATATAACAGATGAAATAGGGGAAGCCAAACAGTTTACTATCAAATATGAATCTCAGGATACAAATCTTCCTGATGTGGAGCAATCTTTTTATCTCTACAATGATAAAGATTTTATTCTTACGGATTTGACATTGTCAGGGAAGAATGGAGGCGAAGCATCCACCAACTATCTTGCCCCGATATTCACGAAAGAAAACAACGTATTTCTGCCACAAGATAATAACAACCGTTTTCTGACAGTACCCTTTGATAACGATGGTTTTATAGAATATGGTTCTTATCCGTTAAGCTGTACATCTCCGGGAGCCTCCGATCAAGCCACCGGAAGAGTTGCCCGTGACAGCATATCCTTTGAGGTAACGGCTATATTCAATGGGATTATACAACAGGGTATGGTAATCGGGTCAGTGGATCATGACACATGGAAGTCCGCAATAAGAATAACGGGGAGCCCTCTAAGTCAGGGAGCAGTGACAAGTCTTGAAAGTTTTAGCGGAGTCACTCATGCAGTGACAAGAGATACTAACGGGAATTATTTACAACCGCATGGAACAGTGAGCGGACCGAGTGTAAGGTCAGCCAGAATGATTCTCTATTACTCTGATGACTGGAGAGATGGTCTTGAAACATTCGGAGAGGTTTGTGCCCAAATTTCCGGTAAGGCAAAATATGACGGACCCACCCCTTACGGATGGAACAGCTGGGGAGGTATGGCAACCAATGTTAATTATTCCGGTGTGATTTCAGTATCTGATTTCATAAAAAACAACTTACAAGGTAAAGGGGGTTTTGGCGACGGAGTAGTATATGTTGGTCTCGACTCTTTTTGGGATAACATGAATTGGGATGAACTCAAGGCATTTGCCGATCATTGCTATGAAAACGGTCAGGTACCCGGAATTTACTGGACTCCGTGGTGCGACTGGTTGTTCAGTGGCTCAAGAGCCGTCGAGGGGAATAATGGATATTTCTATGAACAGGGTTATCTGAAGGTGAACGGAGCCACAAAAAATGTTGCAGGCGCACTCTGTATGGATCCAACCGCTCCCGCAACTATATCTCGGCTTAATTTCTTCATAGATAAATTTAAATCATGTGGATTTAAATATCTTAAATTGGACTTTTTAACCAACGGTATTGTAGAAGGAGACTCATATTGGGATAAGAATATAACAACCGGAGTGCAGGCTTACAATTATGGAATGAAAAAGCTTAGGGAAAGATGTGGAGACGATATGTTTATAGTAGAGTCCATAGCCCCGTTGTTCCCCGCACAATATGCTAATGCAAGAAGAATCAGTTGTGACGCCTGGGGAGAAATGTATCATATTGCCTACATGATGAACAGCTATTCTTTCGGATGGTGGTTGAATCGTGTCTATAATTTTAATGATCCCGATCATCTCGTGATGGGTAATCGTAGTGATGCAGAAAATATGTCGAGAATGACAACAGGAGCAATCACAGGTTATTTTATGCTTGGTGACAATTTGAGTACTGCCGGTTCCTTTATCGGGACAGGGCTTTCTCAACAAAAAAGCGTGAAATATTCCACAAACGAAGCTGTGAATGATGTGGTTAAATTAGGTGGAGGGTTTCGTCCTGCCTATGGCCATAAACTTACCAAATATAATGATGTTTACGGAGGTCACAGATATGTAATTGACCTTTTCTATAAAGAGACGGATGACTGCTATTTAATAGCATATTTCAATTATAGTCAAGGGAATAAGGATAACGATACTATAGATCTTGAATTACTTGGAATCAATCCGTCAGATATTGATGTTTCAAAAAGTTTTGAATGTTGGACGGGTGGTTCTGTAGAGATATCAGGAAACAAACTGACTTTTAAGAATGTAAATGATCAGGCAAGACTTTGGAGACTTTATAAGAAATAATTAACCTAAAAATAGAATAAAAAAATAATTACCAATAACATCATGAAAAAATCCTTTACTAAAACAATCCATTTAGGGGTATTTAGTAGCGCTTTGTTACTCATTTCCTGGGGGTGTAGTGACAAAAAGGAGGCAGTGGAGGAATATGATCCGTCCCAACCTGTCGAGCTTACTGATTACTATCCTACGGAAGGAGGCGTAGCAACGCAAATGATCTTGAATGGGAAGAACTTTGGTACAGACATTTCCAAAATCAATGTCTATGTAAATGGCTTCCCGGCAACTGTTGTAAGTTCCAATGGAGAGAAAATCTATGTTATCTGTCCGAGGAAACCGGGAGAAGGTAATGAAGAATCACAAATTATTTGTGATGTAGAAGTTGAAATCGGTGGTAAACGTTTAAGTTATAACACTCCGTTTATTTACACCATTAAGACAGTGGTAACTACCGTTTGTGGCACTCCCGGGAAGATGGACGACGAAGTAACCACAGGAACTTTAGCTCAGACAATCATAACCCACCCTACCTATCTGGCCATAGATGCAGATAACAATATGATTGTAAGTCTACGTAACAATAACAGTTATTACAATAACAACAAGGTTATACTGGTAAATGAAGATGAAGATCAAAGTCGTCTTTTGATTCCTGACACGGGAGCCCCGCTAAATCAGCCCTGTATGCTGGATAATGGAACAACAGTGTATATTCCTACTGATAACGGCGATGATTTTTGGGTGATGTCTTCAGAAAATATGTGGTCTCCGATGAAACAGAATTTAAAACCTGCTCAAGGACAATCCTCAATTACTATAGACTTCAAGCACTCATTTGCCATGTGTACGGTTGACGGGTACATGTATTTTAGACCCAAGAACGGTATTCTCTATAAATTCGATCCGGCAACCAACCTTACACAGTTGATTGACAATAATCTTATGAGTTCAAGTGACTGTTATATGACCTTCAGTAAAAAGAATCCCAACATGCTCTATATGGCTTATACAAACAGCAACAACATCTATAGCTATGATATAAAGAGTAAGAGTCATAAACTTATAGCCGGTAGCGCGTCAGGTACACCGGGATATCTTGACGGTAATGGCAATACAGCACTTTTTAATGAGCCGCGCCAACTTATCCTTGACGAAAATGACGATATCTATATTGCTGACACAAACAATCATTGTATAAGAAAGGTAACTCCTGACGGTAAAGTAAGCACCGTAATCGGCCAGGGAGGAGAATCCGGTTACAGGGATGGAGATCCGGAAGTTGCTTTGTTCAACCGTCCATTTGGTGTCTGCATAAATAATGACGGCATCATATATGTTGCCGACTATGATAATTATGTCATTAGACGTCTGGCAATCGAATAAATCCGGACATATTCCATAACAACTAACCAAACATTTGAAATGAAAAAATATTTATTAATAATAATTGCTTTATTCTGTTTAAACGGAATTGCGCTGGCTCAAAATGATTTAGTGACAGTTTCGGGAACAGTATATGACGAAACGAAAGAGCCGGTGGTGGGCGCGAGCGTCTTTATAAAGGACCGTCCGGGCACCGGTACTGTAACCGACATTGATGGTCATTTTAAGATCAATGTTGTGAAGAATGATGTCCTTTGTGTCACTTACATTGGATATAATCCTTATGAACAACGCATCACCGAACCTAACTCCAATCTGGAGATAGATCTGACCACATCTGAAAATATGCTTGAAGAAACAGTGGTTGTGGGTCTTGGCACGCAAAAGAAGATAAGTGTGGTTGGAGCTGTAACTTCGGTAGATCCCGGTCAATTACAGACTCCGGCAATCAATATTCAGAATATGCTTGGTGGAAAGGTTCCCGGTATTATAACGATGCAGTCGAGCGGAGAACCGGGAAAGAATATTTCTGAATTCTGGATTCGCGGTATAGGAACTTTCGGAGCCAATAGTAGTGCTTTGGTTCTAATTGATGGTCTTGAAGGTAATCTCAGTGATATTGACCCGGCCGATATCGAATCTTTCTCAGTGCTCAAGGATGCATCTGCAACAGCGGTATATGGTGTAAGAGGTGCTAACGGTGTTGTATTGGTTACAACCAAAAGAGGTAAGGCTGACAAGCTTGAGGTTTCAGGACGTATTAACTTTTCAATTACCCACCTTACAAACATGCCTGTATATTTGGGATCGTATGAATATGCCAAACTTGCCAACGAAGCTCGTGTAGTACGTGGTAATTCTCCATTATATACAGATACAGAACTTGATATTATCAAATATAATCTTGATCCTGACCTTTTCCCTAATGTTAACTGGCAGAAAGAGCTGTTGCATGAAAATGGTTTTACACAGTCTTATTTTGTGAATGCGAGAGGTGGCGGTTCTTTAGCACGTTATTACCTTTCCTTAGGATATTCCAATGAATCATCAGCATATCGTCAGGATAAAAGCTCGAAATATTCAACAAATGTAGGGTATCAGACCATGAATTATCGTGCTAATCTTGATATAAACCTTACAAGAACCACTCAGCTTTATTTTGGAACCGACGGATTCCTTTCAATCAAGAAGGAGCCGGGAAACCAAAGCACCGACGATCTCTGGAGAACTACAAGAAATCTTACTCCGATCACTATACCGACTATTTATTCCACGGGACATTTACCTGCATATGGTGTTGACAACGCATATTCTCCATATGTTATGCTAAATAACACCGGTATGACTGACAACAGGAATTTCCGAGCAAAAGCAACCCTTTCGATACTTCAGGATTTATCGATGGTGACTGAAGGATTGAAGATTAGGATTCAGGGAGCTTACGACAACCAGACCTCATTGTGGGAAAGACGTTCCATTCGACCGGAAATGTATTTTGCGACCTCAAGAAAACACACCGGTGAATTAGGTCTTGTTAAAAGAGTGGAGGCTGAACCTGTAAATTATACAAAGGGAGAGGTGCAGTACTACAAACTTCATTTTGAAGCAACTGCAACATGGGATAGATTATTTAATCAGGAACACCGTGTGGGAGCATTGCTCTATTATTATATGAGTAGTGAGCAGACCAGTTCGCAAAGTGATGCTACTTCCGACCAGACATTAAAAAGTATGTTTGCAATTCCTATAAAATATCAAGGTGTTTCAGGTAGGATTACATATGGATTCCGTAACACATATTTTATAGATGCCAATTTCGGTTACACCGGTTCTGAAAACTTTGAGAAAGGTCATAGATTCGGTTTCTTCCCATCAGTGGCAATTGGTTGGGTGCCGACTCAATATAAATTCATGTCGGCTATCTCCCCTGTATTAAGCTTCCTGAAGATCAGAGCCTCTTATGGAACGGTAGGTAATGACAGAATTACAGCCGACCGTTTCCCATATATCACATTGTTGAATTATGGAGCCGGCGGAGGCTGGGGTAGTTCAAACGGCTTCATAACAGAAAGTCGTATCGGTGCTAACAATCTAAGATGGGAGAAAGCAACAAAGGCCGATATTGGTATTGAAGGAAGAATGTTTGATGACAGACTTGATTTTACAGTAGACTTTTTCCGGGATGTACGTGATGGAATTTATCAACGAAGGGAACAGATACCTGACTATGTCGGCTTGACCCAGATGCCATACGGTAACGTGGGTAAGATGAGAAGCTGGGGTTCTGACGGCAATATATCATTTACTCAGAGTTTCGGTAAGGATTGGACCCTTATTGTAAGAGGTAACTTTACATATTCTGCTAATAAAGTGGACAATTGGGAACAGGCCGATATGCCTTATGGATATCAGAACTATTCAGGTTTTGTATATAATGCTTTCAGAGGCTATATCGCTCTCGGTCTTTTCCGAGATGAACAGGATGTTGCACAAAGTCCAAAACAGACATTTGGTGTGTATCAACCCGGTGACATAAAATATAAAGACGTTAATGGCGACGGAGTGATCAATGAAGACGATATGGTGCCATTATCTTATCCTAATTTCCCAAGGCTTATGTATGGCTTTGGTGCTGAATTGCGTTGGAAAATGTTAACTCTAAGCGTATTGTTCAGAGGAACAGGTAATACAGATTATTATTATGTAAACGGAACAAGCGGCGGCGAGGGATATATCCCCTTCTATAATGGAGAGACTGGAAACGTATTAAAGATAGTAGCTGATCAAAACAATCGTTGGACTCCGGCTTCATATTCAGGAGATCCTTCAACTGAAAATCCGAATGCACGTTTCCCGAGACTAAGCTATGGAAGAAATGAAAACAACAATCAATTTTCAACCTTCTGGCATGCCAACTCGCGTTATCTTCGTTTGCAGGAAATAAATCTGAACTATCATGTAATTCCCGGCAGATTCCTTAAGACACTTGGATTAACGTCAATGGATTTACAATTTGTAATAAATAATTTGTGTGTATGGAGCCCAATGAAGCTATGGGATCCGGAGCAGGCCTCCCTCAATGGCGCCGCCTATCCAATTCCGACTTCTTACGCAATCCAGTTGTATCTCAATTTCTAACCTAAGTTCTATTAATTATAGATTTAATCATGAAAAAATATTATAAAATAATTTTTATATGGCTATTGTTGCTTCCGGTCTTCGCAGGAGTATGGTCGTGCGACAGTTATTTGGATGTGGATAGCTATTTTGACGATACCCTTAAGTATGACTCAATATTCTCCAACAGGCAGAATCTTGAAAGGTATCTATGGGGAGCAGCAGGAGAATTGCCTGATGAAAGTGCCATTTTCGGTAATGATGTTTGTCCGGGTATCACAGGATCCGATGAAATCTTCACCCTTATGGATTATGGTTTGTTCCATGGAAAGGCTTTAATGCTCGGGCTGGTAAGTCCTTCAGATCTTCGTGGAATGAACTCATGGTCTCCTTCCTATAAGGTGATACGCAAGGCAAATCTTGTGCTTGCAAGGATTAATGAATGTCAAGACATAACCCCTCTTCAGAGAGCCGAACTTATTGGATATGCTCATTTCCTGAGAGCTTATGCCTATTATTTTATTCTCATGAATCATGGTCCGGCAGTGATCTTGGATGATATTGTATTTGACAATAACCTTGAAACAGAGGCCTATGACATGCCGCGAGCTACATATGATGAAACGGTTGAATATATCTGCTCGGAACTTGAGAAAGCGGCTCAAAACATTCCCGATGATGTTCCGATTGCTAATTTTGGCCGTCCCACAAGGGGAGCAGCATATGCTCTTATAGCAAGAGTAAGGCTACACGCCGCAAGTGATGCCTTTAATGGTGGCGCTTCTGCAAGGCGTTATTTCAGCAATTGGAAACGTTCATCAGATGATGAATTTTATGTTTCACAAACCTACGATGAGAGAAAATGGGCTCTTGCAGCAGCCGCTTGTCAGAGAGTGATAGATATGAACAAATATCAACTTCATACTATAGAGAGATCAGCGGGACTTGATGATATGACTCAAAGGACTCCTGACCTTCCTGCAAACGTATCTCATGAGGATTTCCCTTACGGAGCAGGCAATATAGATCCATATAAATCATATTCCGAACTTTTCAATGGTAACACTTATGCCGTGCAGAACAAAGAGATAATATGGGCAAAAAGTACGGGTAATGTAACCAATTTCACACAGCAATCATTCCCCATTTTTATGGGTGGATATAACGGTATGTGTCTTCCTCAGAAAATCGTGGATGAGTTCCGCATGGTCGACGGTAAAACAATTGAGGAAGCTTCACGTGCGGGAGAATATGATGAGTCAGGTTCACAAAGAAATATACAATACTTTTCAGGATATCGCCTATCTGCTGGAACAAACAATATGTATGTTAACCGGGAGATGAGATTCTATGCATGCGTCGGATTTAACGGATGTTGGTGGTCGGGAAATTCATGTAGTAGTAACATTAATATCAGTAATATGCAAGTATACTATTATACCGGTGGAAACGCAGGTCCTCAACTGGCTGTAAGTTCACATGAGCCACGTAATACTTGTATTACCGGATACGTGTTGAAGAAATATATACATCCGGATGATAACTGGTACGGTGGTGACGGTGCAATGCGGGTTAACAAGACATTTTATATCATTCGTTATGGCGAAATCCTTCTTTCTTACGCTGAAGCGATTAATCATCTGACTTCGACCCATACTGTAGAAATGGAGAGCGGCCAAACTTATACTCTTTCCAGAAGTGGTAACCTTAATGATGCAATCTTTGCAATGAATCAGATACGTTATCGTGCCGGTCAACCCGGTTTGACCTCTGCTGAATATAGCGACGAAAGTTCAATGGAGGAGACCATTCGTCATGAGCGTCTGATAGAAATGCTATGTGAAGGACGCAGATTCTACGATATCCGCCGTTGGGGCATTATGGAGGAAGTGGAAAGCCAACCTATAGTAGGGATGAATGTATATGGAAATTACGACAAATATTATCAGCGTACAATAGTAGATCATGCTGACAGTCGTAACCGTTCAGTGGATAAAAAAATGGTATTCTTGCCATTAAGCCGCAACGAGGTTTTGAAGGCTAAGAAGCTTGATCAAAATCCCGGATGGTAATTATTAAATTCCTAATCATCAATTATTTGAAAGAATATGAAGAAAATTTTATTAGCTTCCGCCTTAGTGGCGATATTGGGCAATATGTCTTCCTGTAATGAAGACTCCCAATTTCAAGGAGAGCTTTATAAGAAGGTGATATATGTCTTGAGTGATGACGATCTTATTTTTCAATCGGAACATCAATTAGGAGAAGTATCAAATGGATATCTGACTCTATATTGCGGAGGAACTGAACATATTCAGAAAGACGTGGTCGTAGAGATGGAATTTGATGATACGTTGCTCGATGAATATAATTATAGGAACTTTGATCTTGATTATTCTAAATATGCTATTCTCTTGCCGGAAGATCATTATGAGATCGACTCTTTTGAAACTACATTAAAAGCTGATTCGGAAGACAATTATTCCTTGTTGCCGATAAAGATAAATCCCGATGGATTAAATCCTGACGTAGAATATATGTTACCGATGCGTATAAAAACTATCTCGGACTATGAATTGAATCCTGATAAGGTAAGAGTTATGCTTAATGTAAAACAAAAAAATCAGTACGCATCTACTTTAACCACCACCTATTATCAGACATCGGGTCATGAAACACGTCATTTATCTACCGGTGATGTGCCGTCAACAATATCTGTCACCCGTCCGGTTGTTCCTGTAAGCAAAAACCAGATCCGTATGTTTGCAGGATCCCATACCTATGTAGTGGGCTCTTTGGATCCTGAGGAGGTAGATAAATATGCCATGACAGTAACATTGAATGATGATGGCACTTTGACAATAACTCCTTATGGTTCAATTGTTATCGAGCAGCTCGGAGGTCCTGAAGATAATTATTATTTTACAAATAATATCACCGGATACTTGACATTGGTAATGAACTATAGATATAGAGAAACATTGTCTGTAAACGGACAGGATGAAGAGTGTTGGATCTCTATGATAGAGACAGCGGTTAGAAGAACGACAACAACCAATTAAAAAACCATGGTAGGTTATAAAAATATGATAATGATTTGCCTTGCTCTGGCTGTATCCTTTACAACCGGAGCCAAGGTTAATCCGGTGGATTATGTTAACCCTTATATGGGTAATATCAGCCATATTCTACAACCTACCCGACCCACGGTGCATAGGCCTAACAGTATGTTAAGGATCTATCCCAAACGTGGAGATCATACCGAAACCTTTATTAACGGCTTACCCGTAATTGTGGTAAATCATAGGGAGAATACAGCTTTTGATCTGTCGGCAACCAGGAAAACTCCCGGAAATTTCCGACAGGTGGTCAGAACAGATTATGATAATGAAGAAATTACACCTTATTCCTATAAAACATCTTTAGAGAATCACGGAATTTTATCAGAGTTTTCACCGTCTCATCGTTCTGCCTTATATTCTTTCCAATTCCCGGGTGAGGAAGAAGCCCATGTCCTTTTAAATGCCGGAGGAGGCGAAATAAATGTGGATGATACCACTATATATGGATGGCAGCCTACATGGGGAGGGGTAAAGGTCTATATTTATATGAAATCGGATACGAGACCGCTGAGAACCGGAATCCAAGCCGACCGGGGAATCTCCTATGGAGAAAACTTAGGTAAAGGTGATGATGCATGTGCTATCCTGACGTTCAAAGGAGATTCAAAAGTGAATCTGAAATATGGTATCTCCTTTATAAGTGTTGAACAGGCTAAAAATAATCTCGAAAAAGAGATACCTCATTATGATATCAACCGGCTTTATAAAGAAGGCCGCGATGAGTGGAATGAGAAGCTTGGGAAAATAAGGGTTAAAGGGGGTGATGAAAATGATAAAAATGTATTTTACACTTCCTTATACAGATGTTATGAAAGGCCGGTAAATATAAGTGAAGATGGGAGATATTTTAGTGCTGCCGATCATAAAGTGCATGATGATGAAGGAAGACCATTTTATACGGATGATTGGTTATGGGACACCTATCGTGCGGCCCATCCCCTTCGTACGCTGATATTTGCCGGGATGGAAGAGGATATGATTCATTCTTTGGTTAGGACAACAAATCAATCGAAAGATCATTGGTTTCCTACTTTCCCTTCAATAACCGGTGATTCACGTCGTATGAACTGTAATCATGGAGTGGCTGTCGTTGCAGATGCTATTTCAAAAGGGCTTGATAATTTTGATGTAGAAACAGCCTTGGAGCAATGTCGAGGGGCCATAGAGGATAAGACACTGGCTCCATGGTCGGCAAGACCCGGAGGATGGTTAAACGAATTTTTTGCTTTAAATGGATACGTGCCGGCATTAGCACCGGGAGAAAAAGAGATACAACCTGATGTGAATGATTGGGAAAAAAGACAACCTGTCCCCGTAACTTTAGGCACATCTTACGATTATTGGTGTCTCTCAAAGATAGCTGAAGCAATCGGCAGGAAAGAAGAATCAAAAAAATACAAAGAAAAATCCTATAATTATAGGAATCTCTTTAATCCTGAGACTGCATTTTTCCATCCCAAGGACAAAGAGGGAGGATTCATTCCAAATTTTGATTACAGATTTTCCGGAGGTCAAGGAGCAAGAGAATATTATGCAGAAAATAATGGTTGGACATATCGATGGGATGTTCAGCATAACATAGCGGATCTTATAAATCTGATGGGTGGGAATGAAAAATTTTCATCTAACCTTGATCAGACATTTGATGAATGGCTTGGTAGAAGCAAGTATGATTTTTATTCTCAATTGCCTGATCAAACCGGTAATGTCGGTCAATTTTCAATGGCCAATGAACCGTCATTGCATATCCCCTACCTGTATAATTATGCAGGGCAGCCATGGAAAACTCAAAAAAGAGTAAGAGATTTAATTCATCAGTGGTTTAGAAATGACTTGATGGGAATGCCGGGAGATGAAGATGGCGGTGGTATGTCAGCTTTTGTTGTCCTCTCTATGATTGGTCTATATCCCGTCACACCCGGGTTGCCTATCTATAATCTCAGTTCACCCTTTTTTGATGAAGTGACGATAGAGACCGAAGATGGCAAGAGTTTTGAAATAAAAGCTCCCGGAACAAATTCAAATAAAAAATATATAAAATCAGCTCGTTTGAATGGAAAACATATAGACAAACCTTGGATTTATCATGATGAAATTGTAAATGGAGGAGGTTTGGTATATGAAATGTCTGAGACTCCAAATAAGAGTTGGGGTAGTTCTAAAGAAAGCTCGCCACCTTCAGGATTATGAAGGAAGGCGCAAGAAAAAGTGTGAAAAATTTAACTAACAGCCGGTTATGAAAATCAAGATATTAGCTATATTTACTTTCATTATATCAATTAGTTCAAGTCTTCCTTCCATAGCTTCCGAAACAATATGGGTTTCAACAACTGCGAATAATCCCTGGCAGGTCAGAAATGAAATTACAACAATTCCTTTTACAGCTGAAATATTAAATGATGCCATAATCACTTCCTATGGAGAACAGACAATGGAAGGATTTGGTACATGTCTCAATGAGTTGGGATGGGATGCTCTAAACCATCTTTCACAAAAGGATAACGAAGCATTAATGGAAGAACTGTTTCATCCTGAGAAGGGTGTCAGGTTAGGATATTGTCGATTGTCAATAGGAGGGAATGATTACTCTCGAAATTGGTATAGCTATAATGAGACAGAGGGAGATTTTGAGATGGTTAATTTCTGCATTGACAGAGATTATGAAGCATTGATACCTTATATTAAAGCTGTTAAGAAAATTAATCCCGGGCTTCGCTTATGGGCTTCTCCCTGGAGTCCGCCGACATGGATGAAGACAAATCGTCACTACGCTACTCAGAAAGGAGATTACAATGATTTAGATGAAAATAATCAGGTGCTTGCAGGCGACCATTTCATTCAGGAGCCACGATATCTTTCAGCTTATGCCCTATATTTATCAAAGTATATGAATGCATACAATAAGGAAGGTATAGATATAGAGATGTTACAATTCCAGAATGAACCTTATACCAGAAATCAATGGCCTACATGCCTTTGGACACCTGAATCTATGAGGAATTTTATAGCCAATTATCTGGGACCAAAATTTTCAGCCGAACATCCTGATGTTGAATTATGGTTTGGAACTTTTAACAGTAACAGCATAGAAGATCTTAATCATGTTATGCAAGATCCGGAAGTATTGAAATATATTCATGGCATTGGTCTGCAATGGGAAGGTAAGGAGATAGCAGACAAAGTTTCTGAATTATATCCCGACATGAAGTTGATGCAGACAGAGAATGAGTGTGGGGGAGGCACTTTTGATTGGCCGGCAGCTGAACACACTTTTGACTTATTGAAGACATACATAGATGGAGGCGTAGGCTCTTATATGTATTGGAATGCGGTTTTGGCTGATAAAGGCACAAGCACATGGGGATGGAATCAGAATGCAATGGTTGTGATTGATTCAAAAACAGGTGAAATCACTTATACACCGGAATTTTATCTGATGAAACATCTCTCTCATTACGTAGATCCGGGAGCTGTAAAATTAAAAACTATGGGTAAGGATGAGAATATGCTGGCATTCCGTAATCCAAAGGGAGAAACGGTAATGTTGCTTGTAAATAAATCCCATAAGCCCAAACAAATGAAAATCGGTGTAAAAGAAGAAGTGCTTACATTCACATTAGATCCTAAATCCTTTAATACTATAATTTATAAAGCTTGAATTTCACGACATGTGTGACAATATATTAAAAATTAACCTGTCATTATTTTTACTCTTTGCATGGTTGCAGGGTTCTGCAAAAGTTGAATGGCATTCATCGGTAGAAAATAATTATTGGATAAAAGAGAAACAACCGGTTTTGTCAAAGCAACAGTCGAAAGGAAGTAAACTTATTAAAGTAACCGATCAAAAGGCCCAAAAGATTGATGGTTTGGGGGGCACCTTTAACGAGATTGGATGGGACATGCTTTGCCTTTTGGATGAGTCTGCCCGTAATAAGGTTTTTTATGAATTATTCTCTCCTGAAGAATCTAATTACTCTTATTGCCGGATGCCGGTCGGAGCGAGCGATTATGCATTGAACTATTATTCGTTAAATGATGTTGCCGATGATTTCGACATGATAAATTTCAGTGTCGACAGAGACAGACATATCCTGATGAAATATATAAAAGCAGCTCAGACAGTGCGTCCGGATTTGAAGATTTGGGCCTCCCCCTGGAGTCCTCCCGCATGGATGAAAACCAATAATCATTATGCAAGCTCTATAGACAATGATGAGATAAACCATAATGGTTTGCCTGACCATCTTGAGCAAGAATTGCCATGCACAGGCTTTAAAATGCAAAAGAGATATCTTGAGGCATATGCGAAATATTTTGTAGAGTTTGTGAATGCATATTCAAACAATGGAATAGAAATTTCAGCATTAAATGTTCAAAACGAACCATGCTCCACTCAAAAATATGCAAGTTGTGTATGGCGACCTGAGGATCTGGCATATTTTATAGGGAATTTTCTCGGGCCGGAGTTTGAACGGGAGGGAATACCGACAGAAATATACTTTGGAACAATCAACAGGGATAATCCTGAATTTACAAGAGTTGCTCTTAATTATCCTCCGGCAGCGAAATTTCTGGCCGGAGCCGGATTCCAATGGGATGGGAAGGGAGCCATACCATATATTAGTAAAGAATATCCCAATTTGAAAATGATGCACACCGAGGCGGAATGTGGAAACGGTTCGAATGACTGGGATGCAGCGGAACACACCTGGTGGCAAATGGTGCATTATCTCACTAACGGTGCATGTGTTTTCACTTATTGGAATATGGTTCTTGATAATGAAGGAGTAAGTCCATGGGGATGGAAACAGAATGCTTTGATATCTATCGACAAAGATAAAAAAGAGGTAAGATACAATCCGGAATTTTATCTGATGAAGCATTTATGTCATGCTGTTAATCCGGGTGATTACAGATTAGAGACCCAAGGAGACAATGATATTCTGGCATTTAATAATTCGCAAGGTAAAACTACGGTAGTTTTGGTAAATAGGGAAAATATTGAAAAACAAGTTTCTTTAAAGGTTGGGAATGAATATTTAAACATTATTCTTAAACCGAAATCATTTAATACATTTGAAATATGTTAAGGAAAAGGAATTTATTGGGTTTAATTTTAATTTCAATTGCAGGTCTCAATTCGATAAATGCATTTGCAGACTGTGATTGTCATCCGCTTTATAAAGATTCATCAGCACCCATGCACGATAGAATCATGGATCTTTTATCCCGGATGACTGTGGAAGAAAAAATTTCATTAATGACTAATAATGCACCGGCGATTCCTCGACTTGATATAGATAAATATAATCATGGCAACGAGGCTTTACATGGAATTGTAAGGCCCGGGAAATTTACAGTTTTTCCACAAGCCATAGCTTTGGCCGCCACTTGGAATCCTGATCTTATCCATCAGGTTGCTACCTCTATTTCAGATGAAGCAAGAGGAAAATGGGCAGAGCTCGAATTAGGTAAGAAACAGAACCAGGGATCGAGTGATCTTTTGTCTTTTTGGTCGCCGACAGTAAATATGGCAAGAGATCCGAGATGGGGTCGAACTCCGGAAACCTATGGAGAAGATCCATTCCTTACCGGTAGTATTGGTGTCGCTTTTGTAAAAGGGATTCAGGGTGACCATGAGAAATACCTGAAAGCTACGGCGTGTCCGAAACATTTCGCTGCCAATAATGAGGAGCATAACAGGTCGCGATGTAATGCAATTATTTCGGAAAGAGATTTAAGGGAATATTATCTGCCGGCATTCGAGAAGTGTATTGTTGATGGGAAAGCTCAGTCAATCATGACAGCTTACAATGCAATTAACGGTGTTCCGTGTGTCGTTAATAACTATCTGACTCAAAAAGTGCTTCGAGACGATTGGGGATTTCAAGGATATATCGTTTCAGATTGTAGTGCCCCTCTATGGATGGTGACCGACCACAAATATGTTAGAGATCTGGAAACAGCAGCCGTCTTAATGATGAAAGCCGGATTGGATATCGAATGTGCTCACGATGTTTATTGTGAACCTCTGTTAAATGCCTACAAGAATTATAGGGTGACTGATGCTGAGATAGATTCTGTTGCTTATCATATTTTAAGAGGGAGAATGTTGTTAGGTCTTTTTGATGATCCGAAAGATAATCCCTATAATTTTATCAGTCCGGATAAAGTTGGATGTCCCGAACATCAGCAACTGGCTTTAGAGACTGCACGTCAAAGTATCGTACTTCTTAAGAATGATAAAAATACTCTTCCGATAAAAACAAATAAGATAAAATCAATTGCTGTAGTGGGTCCGAATGCCGACACTTATGAGTTTGGTGATTATAGTGGTTCCCCCGTTAATGCTCCTGTAAACGTTCTGGATGGGATACGTGCTCACGCAGGCAGTAATGTCAAAATAGTTCATGCACCATGGATTTCAAGCGCTGTGGGTAACGAACCGATTCATAAAAGTTTTTTACCCAAAGGTGTTAAAGCTGAATATTTCAACAATCCTGATCTTGAAGGAACACCGAATGTTCGTATAGAAGAGGAAATTTATTATGACCCGGCCAATCGTCCACCGGATCCTTTTCTTCCTGTTGGCCCTATGTCGGCAAGATGGTCGGGTGAACTGGCGCCAACAGTAAGCGGGAATTATACTCTTAATATGAGGTCGGATGATGGTTGCAGAGTTTATGTAGATGGAAAATTAATAATTGATGCTTGGACTTCTCATCCCGTTGAAGACAATAAGGCTGTTGTAGAACTTGAGGGAGGTAAAGTTTATGACCTCGTTGTGGAATATTTTGATGGAGGTGGAGATTGTTTCGGTCGTATGTATTGGACAGCACCTGATATAGATTCTCGTGATAGGATAGAATTGTTTGGAGAGGCAGGTAAAGCGGCGTCTGAATGTGATATGGTTGTGGCAGTTCTTGGTATTGACAAATCCATCGAAAGAGAGGGACAAGACAGATATACAATCGAATTGCCGGCTGATCAGCAGGAATTTATCAGAGAGATTTATAAAATAAACCCCAATACGGTGGTAGTGCTTGTAGCGGGCAGTTCATTAGCTATTAATTGGATAGATCAAAACATTCCTGCAATTGTAGATGCATGGTATCCAGGTGAACAAGGTGGGAATGCTATTGCAGAAGTGCTTTTCGGTGAATACAATCCCGGAGGAAGGCTCCCGCTGACTTTCTATAATTCACTTGAGGAATTACCTGCCTTTGATGATTACAGTGTCAAAGGGCGGACTTATCAATACTTTACAGGCACGCCTCTTTATGATTTCGGATATGGTTTAAGTTATACCAATTTTAAGTATAAAGACCTGAAAGTTGAGGATAAAGGTGATGATCTGGAAGTGACCTTCACAGTACAGAACACCGGGAAATATGATGGAGATGAAGTCTCTCAAGTATATGTGGCTTATCCTGAGACCGGCACATATATGCCTATAAAACAATTACGTGGATTTGAGAGAGTCAATATTCCGAAAGGGAAAAAGGAAGTGGTTTCCATTGTAATACCCAAGAAGGATTTGAGATATTGGAATGAAGAATATCATCAGTTTGTAACCCCAAAGGGTAAATATCGGATAATGGTCGGTTCCTCTTCGAAGGATATACATCTTAACCAAGAGATAAGTATATAATGCTTGAAAGAACATCAGGGTTATCTTATTTTTATTATTATGTATCTTCTCTGTCTGCTATGTTTATGCAGACAGAGAAGTTATGCTTCATTAGAGAGGCTTAAGACAGCAAACCTTTTAGTCAAAGCAATTTGAAAAACTAAAATGATAAAATCACATTTTTTTAAAAAATTATTGTCAACAGGAACTGCTTTGTTGATAACATTTCTTGCATTTTCAGAAGAAAAGGTTTACTGTGTTTCTAACGCTCATTTTGACACACAATGGAATTGGACCGTCAGGACTTCAATCAAGGAATATCTCGCAAATACCTTAAGAAGAAATATATGGCTTCTTGAGAATTATCCTGACTATTTGTTCAATTTTGAAGGCGGAATCAAGTATGCCTGGATGAAGGAATATTATCCGGAGGAATATGAAAAAATCAAAGAATATATAAAAAATGGCAGATGGCATGTGAGTGGTGCTTCCTGGGATGCCAATGACACAAATATTCCTTCTCCGGAGTCGCAATTAAGAAATATTTTATATGGTCAGAAGTATTATATGGATGAATTCGGAGTGAAGTCTGATGACATTTTTCTCCCGGATTGCTTCGGATTTAGCTACACCTTACCTTCTATCGCATCTCATGCCGGTCTTATAGGATTTTCAACTCAGAAGTTACAATGGCGTAACAATCCCTTTTATGAAGATGGCAGTAAAGTGCCCTTTAATATAGGGCTTTGGAAGGGTATAGATGGATCGGTATTGATGAGTTGTCTTAATGCAGGAGACTATACGCGTAAATTTGATGGCAGACCTGTGACTTCCAACAAGGATGTAATGGATTTAGTTGAAAAGTCTCCCAATAAAAACGCGTTCATGTATTATGGAGTAGGTGACAGAGGAGGCTCACCTACTATAAAATCCGTTATTTCTGTCACCTCCCCGGATAATGAAATAAGGGTGATACCGGCTACCTCCTCTCAAATGTTTTCAGATTATCTGCCTTTTGACAAACATCCTGAATTACCTGTCTATGAGGGAGAATTGCTTATGGATGTTCATGGGACCGGATGTTACACTTCTCAGGCAGCAATGAAAGCCTTGAATAGAAAAAATGAAACATTGGCTGATGCTGCCGAAAGAATAAGTGTAATGGCTAATTATCTAACAGGTCATCCTTATCCTAAAGAGGAATTGGAAACAGAATGGAAAAGATTCATCTGGCATCAATTTCATGATGACTTGACCGGAACAAGTATTCCGGAAGCTTATACATTTTCTTGGAATGATGAGTTGATCGCTCAAAACAAGTTTCTTGATCTTATTGATGGAGCCGCTTCTGCAATTTCCAAAGTCCTTGACACAAGAGTAAAGGGCACTCCTATTATGGTATATAATCCTGTCGCTAAAGAACGAAGTGAAAGTGTTACAGTGGAAATTCCTGTCAATACACAACCTTTGTCTGTTTCAGTGAAAGACCCTCAAGGGAAAAAGCTGTCTGCTCAGATCAATAAAGTTGAAAACGGGGTGGCCTCCGTTACATTTAACCCTCAGGTTCCTCCTCTGAGTGTATCTGTTTTTGATGTGCAATTTTCAAATAAAAAAGAGAGTGAAAAATCTTCTTTTATAGTGACAGACAAATCTATCGAAAATAATATTTATAGGATAACCTTAGATGATAATGGAGACATTTCTTCCATTTTTGACAAGCGGAATTCCAAAGAACTTGTTGACGGTTCCTTCGGTCTTGTACTTTTTGATAATAATGAATCATATTGGTGGCCGGCATGGGAAATCCATAAATCTGTTTTGGATCAGAAACCGAGAAATGTTGATAAAAATGTAAAAACTTCAATTGAAAATATAGGAGATGCATCTGCGACTCTAAAAATAAGTCGCAGTGACGGTGATTCTGAATTCATTCAGTATCTCACTTTATACAATGGAGGTGAAGATGATCGTATTGATGTGGATTGCGTGATCGACTGGCATTCTCCGGCTACCTTGCTTAAGGCTCAATTCAATACTACAGTGAATTCTGCTGAAGCAACCTATGATCTTGGGTTGGGGCAAGTGAAACGGGGGAATAATACCACAACGGCTTATGAAGTGCCGGCACAATATTGGGCGGATTTAAGTGATGACAATTATGGAGTCACTATTTTAACTGACAGTAAATATGGGTGGGATAAACCCTCCGACAATCAATTGAGGTTAACACTGCTCCATACACCTTCTACGGGGTATGAGGGTTTCAATTATCAGTCATCTCAGGATCTCGGTCATCATAGATTCAAATACTCAATTATCGGCCATCCGGGAAATCTTGATTCTCCCTCTGCCGTCTTTGCTGCAGAAAAGATGAATAATCCTTTGATAGCATATATTCTACCGAAACATAAGGGTCATTTAGGGAAGGAATTTTCATTTATTGATATCTCCGGCAAGGATTATCCATTACTCAAGGCTCTTAAAATGGCTGAATCAGGAGATAAGATTGTAATGCGTCTTTATAATATTTCCGGAGAAGCACAAGAAAAGGCTAACCTGAGATTCCCGGCAGATATTACAAGTGCCCAAAATTTAAACGGTATTGAGGAAACAGTGTCGCCTCTTGAAATTCAAGGCAACACTCTGCCGGTTGAAATAGCCAACTTTTCTATAGCCACATATGGGCTGAATTTAGATAGCAAAGAAAGTAAACAATATAAAGAAATATTGATGGATCTCCCCTACAACCAATTGGCATTCACGAAAAATCACTTTACAAATGATGGGGATTTTAACAATCAGGGTCTTTCTTATGCACAGGAAATTGTCCCTGACACAGTGAAATCGAATGGCATAAGATTCAAAATTTCTAAGGATGTAAACCGTAATCATGTGTTGGTATGCAAGGGTGACACTATAAATTTACCGGCTTCCAATGAAGAGCGCACCCTTTATCTGCTTGCCTCGTGTAAAGATAATGACACCGAAAATATTAATATCAGGGTAAATAACAGGGTGGTAAATTTAGATGTGCCATCATTCAGAGGAAAATACGGACAATGGGGATGGGAAGGATTTTCAGAATCATCACTGAGAGAACAACCTCTTGCTTATGTTGGCACCCATACACATTCGGCAGAGCAGGGAGACATCCCTTATGAATTAAATTATATCTACCGCTACCAAGTGGAAATTCCTAAAGATAATGTAGAGATAATTTTGCCGGAGAATGACCGGGTGGCAATTTTTGCACTGACAGTTTCTGAAAATAATATTCAGGAAGCAAAAAGAGTGACCGATCCTCGCTATGTGCCCGGTAAATAAAATAGAAAATTGTATATTTATTATTAAATCTAAAATAATGAAGAAAATATTGATAGGCGTATTGGCTCTTTCATTTTGCAGTCTCACCAACGCAGAGATAAGAAGTAAAGGGAATTTTAATTATCCGGTTACGAAGAGAATGACCAATCCCCTATTCGTGGAATTTGATTCCCCGATGTTTGAAAGCGACAGCATTGGGCCACTTTATACAGCTGATGCCTCTGCTCATGTATGGGAAGATGGAAGGCTTTACGTGTATGCAAGCCATGATATGGAACCGGCTCAGGGATGTGACAGAATGGATCGATATCATGTTTTTTCTACAGATGATATGTTAAATTGGACTGATCACGGTGAAATTCTAAATGCTTCTCAAGTGGAATGGGGTTGCCCTCAAGGAGGTTTTATGTGGGCTCCGGATTGTGCATATAAAAATGGGAAATACTATTTTTATTTTCCACATCCGGATGATGAAGCCTGGTGGCACACCTGGCAAACCGGTATTGCCGTAAGTGACTATCCTGATAGAGATTTTAAAGTTATTGGTTTTCTTGAGGGAGCTCCACGCGAAATAGATCCGTGTGTGTTTATTGACGATGATGGACAAGCCTATTTCTATAATGGCGGTGGAGGCCGTTGTTTCGGCGGAAAACTTAAAGAGAATATGATTGAGCTTGACGGAGAGATGGTGCAGATGGAAGGACTTGAAGATTTTCATGAAGGCACATGGATACATAAATATAATGGTAAATATTATCTGTCACATGCAGATAATCATCCCGGTGCTGACGGCAACAGGCTTAGTTATGCGGTAAGTGACTCTCCTTTAGGCCCATGGAAGGATATGGGTGTTTATGTTTTCCCGACGGGATGCGGCACAGATCATGGCTCAATTGTGGAATATAAAGGTCAATGGTATGCCTTCTATCATAATTGCGACTATTCCGGCGACTGGGGTTTACGTTCCGTGTGTGTCGATCCATTGACTATTAAAGAAGATGGCTCGATAGAGGTAGTTAAAAATTGGGGCGATCCATATAAGAAACCTTTTATCGTAAATAACGAAGAGGTGATTGTTGAAGCTGAAAATTACAACACCGGCGGAAATCACAGGGGCTTTCATAAGAGAGGCTTTGATAAAATAGCAAATAAAAATTATAGAAAAGACAATATCGGAATCAGAAAAGACAAAAAAATCGGTAATTATGTTGAAAGCTTATCCAAAGGGGAATGGATGCGCTATTCTTCAGAGGTGAAAACACCGGGGAAATATCGGTTGGCTGTAAGGATGAAAAATGGAAATCCGGATTCACGATTTCATGTAAGTATCAATGGTATTGATCAAACCGGCAGTATGGCTCCTGACGCTAATGGAGAATGGACATTGGTAAATGTAGCTGATATTGAATTTCAGCCTGATTCTCGGTATTTGGATTTTCGTGTTGAAAACGGAGAAATGGATATTGATAAATTTATAATTAGTCCCATTAATTAAATTTTTTATTCTTAAAAAGTTTTGGTGATTCTGATTTCTGTATATGAGTTCTTATATTTTTAAATTTATAGTAGTCTTTATTTTCATATTTGTTGAGTTCACAGAAATATTCGCTAAAATTCCAATTCAACCTGTGGACTTTGTAAATCCCCTTGTGGGAACTCAATCAAAACACTCTTTATCCACCGGCAACACTTATCCTGCTATCGCCCTTCCATGGGGTATGAATTTTTGGACACCTCAGACAGGAAAGATGGGCGACGGCTGGACTTATACTTATGATGCAGATAAAATCAGAGGTTTCAAACAGACACATCAGCCAAGTCCCTGGATCAATGATTACGGACAATTTGCCATTATGCCCGTCTCAGGATCTGCTATTTTTAATGAGGATGATAGGGCAAGCTGGTTTTCTCATAAGGCTGAAGAGGCAAAGCCTTACTATTACAAAGTCTATTTAGCAGATCATGACATTACCACTGAAATAGTTCCTACAGAGAGGGCAGCAATGTTCAGATTCACCTTTCCCGAAACGAATGATGCTTTTGTGGTAGTTGATGCTTTTGATAATGGTTCAAGTATCACCGTGATTCCGGAGGAAAATAAAATAGTGGGTTACACTACTAAAAATTCCGGCGGGGTGCCCGATAATTTCAAGAATTATTTTGTGATTGAATTTGACAAACCATTTACATATTCTGCTACAGTTGATAATGGAGTCATTGACACATCCAAATTGTCTTCCACAACAAACCATGCCGGCGCAATAATTGGTTTTAAGACAAAAAGAGGTGAGCAAGTGCATGCAAAAGTTGCTTCTTCTTTCATTGATAGAGACCAGGCTGAAAGAAATCTAAAGGAATTGGGATCAAAAACTTTCGATGAAATTAAACAGGAGGGTCGAGACAGATGGAATGAGGTGTTAGGCAAAATAGAAATAGAAGATGAAGATATAGATAATAAGCGCACTTTCTACTCCTGTCTTTATCGTTCAGTGCTCTTTCCTCGATCCTTTTATGAATTTGATGATCAGGGACAACCTCTTCACTATAGTCCTTACAATGGTCAGGTTCTTCCGGGTTATATGTTTACGGATACAGGTTTCTGGGATACGTTCCGTTCATTATTCCCTCTTTTGAACCTTATTTACCCTTCAATTAATGAAAAAATACAGTCCGGTTTGGCTAACAGTTATCGTGAGAGCGGTTTCCTTCCCGAATGGGCAAGCCCCGGACATCGCAGTTGCATGGTGGGTAACAATTCAGCTTCTGTTGTCGCTGATGCTTATCTCAAGGGTATTGATTGTGGAGAAATTGATCTTCTTTGGGAGGCAGTAGTGCATGGGGCAAATAATGTACATCCCAATGTGCCATCCACCGGACGATTAGGCCATGAGTATTATAATAAGTTAGGGTATGTCCCTTATGACGTAAATATAAATGAAAATGCAGCCCGAACTCTTGAATATGCTTACGACGATTGGTGTATATATAAGTTGGGTCAAAAATTAGGGAAATCGGAAAAAGAACTTGATCCATTTAGAACCCGGGCACTAAACTATAAAAATCTTTATGATCCTGAGCATAAGTTGATGCGTGGTAAAAATCATGATGGCTCTTTCCAGGCACCTTTTAACCCGCTAAAATGGGGCGATGCTTTCACGGAAGGTAACAGTTGGCATTACACTTGGTCTGTTTTCCACGATCCTCAGGGTCTTATTAATCTGATGGGTGGTAAAGACAATTTCAATGAAATGCTTGACTCTGTTTTTATTCTTCCTCCCATATTTGATGAAAGTTACTATAATAGCGTGATTCATGAAATACGCGAAATGCAGATTATGAATATGGGTAATTATGCGCATGGCAATCAGCCAATTCAGCATATGATTTATCTCTATGATTGGTCGGGTCAGCCTTGGAAAACACAAGACCGGGTAAGGGAAACCATGGATAAACTTTATAATGCTAATCCGGATGGTTATTGTGGTGATGAAGATAATGGGCAGACCTCCGCATGGTATGTCTTTTCTGCTTTAGGCTTTTATCCGGTTTGTCCCGGAAGTAACCAATATGCAATTGGTTCTCCCCTTTTCAAAAAAGCTGTACTTCATCTTGAAAACAGTAATGATGTTGAAATATATGCCCCTTTAAATAATTATGATACCCGATATGTATCGGAATTAAAATTAGATGATAAGGTTTATCCTCTCAATTACTTAACCCATGAGCAACTTGTTAATGGAGTAAAAATAGAATATAAAATGGATAAGGAACCGAACTTGGAAAGGGGGACTTCAATAGATTCGGCACCATATTCCTTTTCGAGAGAAATATCGAGAAACAAAAAGTCTAAGTGATTTCTAAATAACTTTATGAAAATCTTTATGCCGAAAATAATTATTCCAATTTTAATAGCACTTTTAAATAGCATTGGATGTCTTGCCAATAATGCTGAGTTTAACATCGCTACTTATAATTTAAGACAACAAAATGCAAATGATGATAATAATGGAAACGGATGGAATATTCGTTGTCCGATAATTGCTCAGTTAATCCGGTTTCATGAATTTGATATTTTCGGCACCCAAGAGGGGTTTAAAAACCAACTTGAAGACCTGAAAGCTCTTCTCCCGGGATATGATTATATTGGAGTAGCTCGCGACGATGGCAAAAATGAAGGAGAGCACTCTGCAATTTTTTATAATGTGGAAGAATTCGAATTATTGGACCATGGCGATTTTTGGCTTTCAGAAACTCCTGACCGACCAAGCATAGGTTGGGATGCTGCTTGCATAAGAATTTGCACATGGGGAAAATTCCTGCATAAACCATCAAAAAAAGTATTTCAATTTTTAAATCTTCACTTAGACCATGTAGGAACCACTGCTCGAAAAGAAAGTTGTAGGTTGCTGTTGAAAAAAATAAAAGATTTTAATCTGGATTTACCCACTTTCGTTAGTGGTGATTTCAATGTTGATCAACATAATGAAATTTATGGGATTCTCTCTGATTCAGACTTTTTAAGTGATTCTTTTGACTCCGCTCAATTTAAATATTCACTAAACGGGACATATAATGCCTATCAGACTCAAGGTTTCACTGATAGCAGGATTGACCATATATTTATATCAGACAATATAAACGTAAAAAAATATGGTGTTCTTACCGATACGTATCGCTCTCTTTTGAACTCTCGTGAAACCTTACCACCGGGAGATGCACCTGCAGAAATTGAAATAAGGGATTATATTGCACGAACACCTTCAGATCATTTTCCGGTGATGATTAAGGTGGAATTTTGATAAATCAGAGAATAAGCAGATCTCTGTGACCGGTATGAAATGAAATTTTATTTCTTTCATACCATTCTTATATATTAGAATACTTTTTATACGTTCTAAGCAAGGTTATATTTTCTTCATCTCAATTTAATCTTAAGATCATAATACCTATTACGACACATATCAGTCCCAAGTATTGAACCGGCCTGATTCTTTTCCTGACGGTTCCAAACCACCCGAACTTATCAATAGCTAAACTGTTGGCAAGGAGGCCGCAAATGCTTGTAACTAATAATATTCCTATCCCCGTTTTGGATGCGAAGAATGCAAATCCTGTTACAAAAGTTCCACCTATTATTCCTCCCAGCCATGACCACCAGGGACGGTCAAATGAAAATATCTGTGGGATATGGACTCTGTTAGCCGGGATAACTACAGCAATTGCAATCAAAACTATTGTGGCAGTAAAAAATGAAATAAAGGCTGCATGCACAGATGAATACAATCCGATTGACAACAGACTGTTCATTGAGGGCTGCAGGGCAAAAATGGCACCTCCGCTAAACCCTATTACTTGCCATAAAAGCTTATTTTCACCTTTACTCCCGGAAGATTTCTGCCATATCACCATGAACATTCCCAATAAAATTATAAATACGGAAATGAATCTTAAAAATGTGAAGGGGAAATCAGGTGATTGTAATAATCCGAAACTATCTATGATTATCCCCATTATTATCTGACCCAACATCGGCATAAGGGCTGTCTGCATTGCTCCGAGTTTCGGGAAAATAATGATGTTGACAGTAAGTCCCCATAATCCACAGATTCCTCCGAGCCAAGCCCACCAAGGAAGCGTTGTAAACAATTCCCGGTCTATTAATACACCTCCTTTTTCACAAAGGGTAACTATCAGAAGAAAGATTGTTCCCACTGAGAAAGATACCAAGGAGGCTATAAATGGAGACACCACAGACTGTCGCAAACGTGAGTTAGCTGCAGTCTGTATGGGGGTAAGAACTCCTAAAAAGAATATGGGTATCAGATACCACATAGTATTGTTTAGTTCCTATACTTTTTTATAAATAGACTTGGCAAAATTATATTAAATCAAGAACAATCCCATTGTTTTAAAGCTCAAAATTGCGTTGCCGTCAGGCTCTTTACGCAAAAGTGACATCGGAGTTATTTCCGATGCCACTTCTTAATTTTATACTGAGGTAAAATGTAATGAATTCCTTTTAGAGGATATCGGTATTTTTAAAAATAAAATCTGTTTCATCCGCTTGTGGACGCTCAAAACCATTCCAATATTCAGAAAATTGTTCTTCAGTCACTAACAAGTCTTCTGCACTGTTTCCTTTTCTAAGTGAAAGGCGACGCCATAACTCTTCCTTTCCTGCAGAACAATAAATAAATACGGGTTTGACGTTGACTGTTTTGCATATATTTCGCACTTCATCTCGAACGACACGCTTACAGTTGGTGGAATCCATCACAACGTTATGTCCCGACTTAAGCAGGGTCAGAAGGCGGTTTCTTATTTCCTGGTTACACTGTTTAAACAGTTCTTTTTGTTCTTCTTGGGTTAATTCATAGAGTTTGGTTCCCACTCTTTCCCATATAAGATTATCTGTAGAAAGCCGAATAAATCCTTCCTTCTCCAACTGACGGGCATAATGGGTCTTACCCGACCCACTAATTCCACACATTATTATAGCCTGAGTTTTAGTGTCAGATTTCTTCATCAGGTGTTGAGGGTTCGATTATTATAAGTTCATAATCGTTGCTACCCAAGCCCAATTCTTCAGCATATTCGAGTAGATACGTGCCGTTACGCTCTTCAATTCTTTCAATAAGATGCACTTTACCGGGGTCTTTTGAGGCATAAACAGCGTCAACACAAGCACGGTCAACAGCCACAGGATCCAGAGATGCGAATATCCCTATATCTTCCATCTTGATCGGTTCAGGGTCAGCGCAGCAGTCACAATCTACAGATAGATTATTGGCTACATTTATAAAGAGTATATTGTCGCCTGTGTGATCAAAAACAGATTCACAAGCCTCAGCCATTGATTCAAGAAAATCATTCTGGGGCGGCACATTTTCCCAGTCAACAGGCACCATCTTTGATTTCCCTGCTGTATGTATCCATGCTTTACCGGAAGATGAAGCTATGCCAATCGCCACATTTTTCAGAGCTCCCCCAAATCCGGCCATCGGATGTCCCTTGAAATGAGAAAGAACCATTGTGAAGTCATAATCCGGATAATTTTTCCCTACATAATTTTCCTTGAGGTGTTTTCCTTTCCTTACCGGTAGAGCCACATCTCCCTCAGCATCCATAATATTTACTTCAGCAATTGCCGTAAATCCATGCTCTGCTGCTGTTTGAAGATGATCCTGTGAATTCAAACGCCTTCCTTCGTAAGCCGTGTTGCACTCTACAATAGTACCGTCGACCAAATGAACCAGACCTTTTATAACATCAGTGCTGAGATGGTTAGGATTACCGGCTTCTCCTGTTGACAGCTTTACAGCAACTCTTCCTTTGGCTTCTCTGCCAAGAGCCTTATAAACTTTTATCAGATTGACTGCTGTTATACGCGGGCAGAAATAAACTTTTGATTTACTCATAGGGTTAATCTTAATTTAATCGACCCAAAATTAATATTTTATCTTCAAATATTAATAAAGAATCTATTTAACTAAGCGCCCCTATTATCTGATTGGCTATTTGTTCCGGCAAAAGATTGTTTTTAGCTTCAAGATCTTTGGTTCTATATCTATTTTCAAATTTTTTGGCTAATCCAAAATTCATAACCCTCAAATCTGAAGGTCCTAACACGGATGCTATCCTTTCTCCGAATCCTCCTTCCAGAGATCCATCTTCTATAGTTACGACCAGTTCATGATCCTTCTTCAATTCATTAAGCAAATTGACATCCACTCCCGACACGAAACGCGGATTTATCAATGTTGCATTTATATCCTTATTTTGTTTTAAAAGGTCTGCAACTTGCTTGGCTTTGACATAAAAATCACCGGCTCCGATTATTGCTACCCTTTCACCCTTTCTTATAATCTTAATTTTATTTATGTCTGAGTAATCATCATCAACGTCATAATCGGAATGTTCAAATGAATAAGTCGGTACTCTTACCGCCACTTTATATTGGTCTTGCCTGTAACCCCACTCAAGCATTGCCTTTAATTCTTCAACATTTGCCGGGGCCAAATATATAATTTCCGGCATTGAACTTAAAAAAGGAATGTCCCAAAATCCAAGATGTGTTTTATCATTTATACCTCGGATGCCGGATAGCAAAACAGGAAGTAAGGCAGGAGAATTATCCATAGCCCAATCTTCAATCAACTGGTCGTAAGCTCTTTGCATGAAAGTAGCACATATAGGATAGACTACCTTGGCTCCTCCCCTTGCTGCTCCTGACATTACTGAAACCCCGCTTTGTTCGGCAATATCTACATCGATAAATTGTTTGCCGGCTAATTCCCTTTCTTTTTCCATAAACCCAAATTCCTCCGGAGTGGCTGAAGAAACAATTAACAAGTCTTTGTCATCTTCTAATTTTTGGAGTAGAAAGTCCTTCAAAACATTCGAATAAGACTCACCTTCAGATATCTCTTTTAAGTTTCCTGTAGCTATATCATAAGGATTGTGAGAATGAAATTCTTCACGATATTTCTCTGCGGGAACATAACCTTTTCCTTTTTGAGTGTTAACATGCACAACAATCGGATGATCAATGTCTTTTACTCTTTCCAATACTTCTATGCAAGCTTTCATATCGTTACCCTCCGATAAATAAATATAGTCCCAACCGAAGGCTTTGAATATATTATTATCACTGGTGCCGTCAGTTTCCCTTAAAGCTTGCAAACTTCTATACATTGCGCCAAAATTAGGGGCTATCGCCATCTGATTGTCATTTATGATGACTATAAAGTTACCTTTTACATTCCCCCCTATATTCAGACCTTCCAAAGCTTCTCCTCCACTCAATGAACCATCACCAATTAGAGCAACTATACGGTGATTTTCTTTTTTTAGTTCTCTGGCTTTTGCAAGACCGGTGCATAGAGAAACCGACGGAGAGGTATGGCCCGCATAAAATATATCATATTCAGGACTCTCTTCCGGGTAGGTGTATTCATCTACATCATAAAATTTTTCCGGATTGATATATCCCTCGGCTCTTCCTGTCAACATCTTATGGGCAAACGCTTGATGAGATACATCATAAACCAATTTATCTTCAGGAGCATTAAACACATAGTGCATTGCCGTAATGATTTCTACAGCTCCAAGATTAGGGCTTACATGGCCTCCGATATTGGAAGTCCGAAACAAAATAGCTTGCCTCATTTGATCGGCAAGATCCTCTAATTCTTCTATCGAAAGAGATTTAATATCTTGAGGATTTTTTATATCTTTTAATAACATAATAGATGAATTTAACTTGTTGGTAATTAATTAACTTTCTTATTATATTAACAAATTCAATTTAATAAAGTTGATGTTAATTATTTTTTTGTATTTCCACAATCCTAATCTGAAGGATATCTACCTTACCAACCCCTATTATGCAAAAAAAAGGAGTTTATCTCATGATAAACTCCGTTGAAATGTAAAATGGATTCTATATCTAATTTTTTATACTGCTGTATATCCGCCATCAACCGGTAAAATAGCCCCCGTGACGTAGGATGCTTCATCGCTTGCAAGGAATATTGCGGCAGCGTTCAGTTCTCCTTCCCTACCGTAACGACCCAATGGAACTGTTCTTCTCATATATTCCTGGAAAAATTCTGTTTCCAATGTATCAATAGTCAGTTCCGTGGCAAAATATCCCGGACAAATGGCATTACAAGTAATATTATATTTTGCAAGCTCGGCTGCCATCGCACGTGTCATGTTTACAACTCCTCCTTTGGTTGCATGATAAGCCACAACATCCATTGCAGTGTTACCTACCAAACCATACATCGAAGCAATATTTATAATTCTTCCATAATTATGTTTTTTCATGATATTACCGAATGCACGGGATACTTTAAACACGCTTGTGAAGTCGGTATCTACAGTAAAATCCCATTCTTCATCAGTTGTGTCAAGAACTCCTGTACCTTTATTGGCTCCTGCACAGTTCACCAGAATATCAACTTTCCCAAATTCTTCTTCCACAATAGCGGCGGCTCCGTTTACAGATTCAGTATCTGTTACATCACATTTTACAGGAAGCACCTTCACTCCATACTTCATACTGATTTCCTCAGCCAAAGCCGAAAGTTTTTCAATTCTTCTTGCCGTGATTACAACATCAGCTCCTTGTTCTGCAAATCCTTTTGCCATTTGGGCTCCAAGTCCGCTGCTGGCTCCGGATACAACTGCTACTCTTCCTTTTAGACTAAACATTTTCACTCAAATTTTAAGGTTATTATTTAATTGTTGTGATATTAGGCATAACGGGTAATTGGATCGCTGTTTGGAAAGAATATTTCTTTCCGGTATTCCTATTTAGTCAGCGGTCCTATATAGTCTGCTTTTAATTTTTCAAATTCCGGTAGGGAAATAATTCTATAGTGGAATTTATAATTATTATTATAGTTATCACTGTGATGAATAGGGAAATTTTTTGTGGCAATTTTTTCATTTATAAAAGCCCTGTCATTTTCCTCATTAATAAAATGATATCCTTTAGCTTGGAGAATGCTGTCTATTTGCATCCATTCAGAAATCCAATATTCATCATCGGGCTTTTCAACTCTATTCAAACTGTTTTGAAAGGCCTTAAAATATGTATCTGCAGGAATTATCCCTTTTCTAATGAGATCTAAATTTACTCTTACAAAATTCTTTCCTTCTCCGGTAAATTCAAATTCCGGACCATCCCAATCTGTGGTATCTTTTAATTCTGACAAAAAATATCTTTTTGCCGCTATGGAATCACCCAAAAGATGCCCCGGTCCAAAATTATCTTGATAAAAAGACTTATAGATATCAACAAGTTGAGACCCGGGGTAATTTTTTACCAAATAATCCACTGCTTCTTCTTTCGTTATCGCCGACGAAGTTAAGTGAAAAGTCAATAAAAACAATAGGATTTTTATAAAATTTCTCATATATAAGAATACCTTTTTTCATTTTTTAACAAAACAACGGATATGGTTTTAATGTTCCATATCCGTAAAATAAATTCATTTAAAAATTATAACCGGAATAGCCATCTATTTCAGTGACAAGATGATATTTATAATTAGCTTTAATTTTAGCTATCTGTTCCGGTGTGAATTTTTTGATTTATTCGAAACTATTCTTGAGGATTTGTATCACATCCTCTCTGGTTAATTTCTTATATCCTCCTCCAAGGATAGTGGCATCAGCTATACCATCAAGCATGGCTTCTGTCACACCTAATCCTGTGACATTTGAAGCAGCTCCAATCTCCTTTATCCAGTTTTCAAGTGCATTAATACCTGCTTTTGCGAGATCCTCTTCCGTCTTTCCTTCACTGGGCACCTCCCAAACCACTTTAGCAAAGCGAGCCAATCTGTGCTGACCCTCTTTCAATATGAAAGTGTAATAAGCACCTGAAATAGCTGACAGAGCCATTCCGTGTGTGGCATGTGTGTAGGCTCCGATAGCATGGGCTATCATATGGACCATCCAGTCTCCTTTCTTACCCATTTTAAGCAAAGTGTTCAAAGCCCATGTGGCACACCACATTATATTGGAGCGAGCCTCATAATTTTTCGGATCTTTTACGGCAACTCTACTTGAAGCGATAACTGATCTCATAAGTCCTTCAATCATATAGTCGGTGGTGGAGTCGTCGTCGCCCGAAAAATATTGCTCCATAAGATGACTCATAGTATCGAATATTCCTGCCACCATCTGATTTTGTGGCAAGCTGTAAGTATATTCAGGATTCAGAATGGCAAACTTCGGTATCAACCTTTCTCCAAAAACTTTACCAAGTTTTAATTTATTTGGTTCATCTGTAATTACCGAACCACCGTTCATTTCTGAACCGGTACCAGCGAGTGTCAATACCGACCCGACAGGGATTACTTTTTGATCTGCTGCCGGTTCATTTTGCTTAACCCAGAAATTTTCCCATGCATTTCCCGAGTACCAAGCAGCTGCTGCCACTCCTTTGGAATAGTCAATTGTGGAGCCACCGCCGACTGCAAGAATCAGGTCAACATCGTTTTCACGTGCAACCTTTATTCCTTCATTTAATTTTTCCAATGTCGGGTTAGGCATTACGCCCGGCAATTCAATCACTGTTTTCCCGGCTTCCTTCAAAACCTTTGTAACAGTATCATAGATGCCGTTCTTTTTAATAGAACCTCCTCCATAAGTCAATAATACTTTCTGTCCGAAACTTTTTAAAGCTTCAAGCAGGTTCTTTTCTACTTCAGTGCCAAAATATAATTTGGTTGGATTGTAATAAATGAAATTTCCTAACATAATATATTTTTTTAGTAGAGTATTTTTTACTCGGATTTATTTTCTATTTCAGTATTTTTATTGTTGATAAGATCTTCTAAATATTGAGGTGTCAAAACTGTATGTTTCAAATCCAGTTTTATATTATTCAGATCCATAGCCGACAATTCCTTTGCCGAAGTTAGATTACTTTCCATATTAACTGTCTTGTTTTGAAAACTGTGGTAAGACTTTATTCAGTGCTAAAAGTACCATGACAAAGGTAGCGCATAAAGCAAAGAATCCTAAATCAAGAGGGAACACCGGTTTCATCCAGCCTCCTAAAAGATAAGAGATAAATTGCAGCCATAATGAGGCTTGTACGCATACGCATAAAGTGCACCAATGTTTGGCCACAAATTTCTGATAACTTATGCTCCATATTGTGAATGGAAGACAGCAGATATTGATCAAAGAGAGCCAATGAATGGTTGCCGGAGAAATTAACATTGCCAGAAGACTTACTCCAAAATATGTAAATCCCACCTCACTCCAGCTGAAAATTCCGAAGAAAGAGGATGCATTGGTTTTAAGGATTGAATCACAACCTCCTTCCTGCAAGACTCCACAGACTTTATCCGCAACATGACTCTTAATGCTCAATGACTTTTGCACGAGCATATAGGTGAGCCAAATACCAAAACAATCTACTGCAAAGAGTCCCCAAAAAGACCAATAGCGCCATAAATCATGGATAATAATCAGGTAAGCTGAGAGCAATCCTGCCAATGACCATAATAATACCTGCTTAGATGTTTTGATTATTACATTAGTGAGATGCTTGCTATATTCCGGTTCTTTTGCTCCTTTTCCCACCTCGGGGAGCAAAACAACACCTGTGGAAATCTCTTTAAATTCATTGACCGGGATGGTTTCTGAAACTCCTTGCGTTAAATAATCAATATTGCCATTGCTTATTTTGGTCACGATAACCAAACCTCCTTGAGTCTGTGCAATGAAAGGAACCGAAAGTTTTGTGAACTCGGTTTTATCTTCTAATTGAAACCCTTTACATTCGACTCCATATTCTTTCAGAAGTTGTGAAACGCCAAACAGCGTTTTGAAAGGCATTGTTTCAAAACGTTGTTTGGTATACTCTTTTGTAAACGGCACTTTCAGCACCGTCAACAAATCCGTTACGAGGCTATGATCTGTAGTGTACATCTATTGTTATCTAAGGTAAGATTCAATTTTAGAAAGAAGAATCTGACCTTCTATTTCTCCACTTTCACGCCATTGCTCTTCTCCGTTTTTATAAATTATAAATGTCGGAACAGAGTCGGCACCGTTAGCCTGAGCAAGTTCAGCATATTCATCTATATCAAACTGATAAACATTTACCTTCCCTTCAAGCAACTCTTTGATTTGAGCCACGATCGGCATCATTCTCTGGCAATGAGGACACCATGATGCAAAAAATTCCACCAATACTACCTCCGAGCTGTTGATAATTTCATTATAGTTCATAATCTTTAATTTTTAATAGTTAAACTTAATCTATATATATAATTACAACAATCTTAAATTCAAATGGTTTGAATCTTCTTACATTTGCGCAACATCATTTTATAATATCATCAAGGTAATTACGTTTTTATAGGTAAATACTCCTGATTAATCCATACAATAATATTTTTTTTTAAATTTGCATCAAGCTCAAATCCCGGCTATAAATTAGCAACCGAGAGCAGTTAACAATGTTTTTGCGACGCATCACATATATTCTCCATAAATTTTTCAACCGGGTCAATTCTCTCTTCGAGAATAAAAAAACACGGACCAAGGTGTTTTATAGGGCGGTAATGGCCACGTTATTAGGCCTTTTCCTATCCACATGTCTTGTGCAACCTTTGTCTATGACAACTTCCGCGATGTTTTCATCGCCGGATAAAAGAGATTTTCAACTCCCGGACCTTTTCGCTCAGATAGCCAACAACCGCCCGGTCAGGAAATACGACGACCGTATTGTCATTCTTAATATCGGAAGGAGCAACAGAGAAGAGATTGCGGAAGCGCTCTCAATTCTTTCTTTATGTGGGCCGAAGGCAGTGGGCATCGATATCAATTTTGCTCACCCCTCTGATGACGATTCATTCCTTTTAGAGGCAATACATTCTTTACCAAATGCTATCTTGCCTTTAGGAGTTTCATCTACTAAAAAGAACGGGGTGTTTGAGATTGAGGAAAAACCCTTTTTCTATGACGACTACAAAGATTTGGAATATGGAGTTGTCAACCTTCCCACAGCAGCTAAAGGAACAGTCAGGGAATTTGCTATAGACTTCCCGACAACGCAGGGAACTCTCCCCTCTTTCGTAACAGCTTTAGCAGAAAAACTCGATCCCTCAGCCGTTGAAGAATTAAGAGAGAGAGGAGAGGAAACCGGGATCACTTCTTACCATTCAAGAGAATATAATATCCTGGATTTCGATGACATAGAAGAGCATGCTGAAGATTTCGCCGACAAGATAGTACTTGTGGGAGCCCTGGAAGATGCCGGAGATATGCATGCCACGCCGGTTGAATCCCATGTGGCAGGAGTCATGCTCCACGCATCGGCATTGTCGACTATCTTAGACAGAATCTGGATTCAGAAACTGCCCAAAAGTGTGGACTATGCGCTTGCCATGGGGCTTTGTCTTGGGATCATGCTGTTGGTCTTTGGCATTAAAACAAGTTTCAAGGGCTTTGTGCTGCGTATTGTCCAAGCCTCTTTGGCATATCTGGCTGTAAGGATAGGATATGGGCTATTTGTAGACCATAATATCATTTTCGATATTAGTTTCACTATAACAATTATAGCCTTTGGCTTATTTGCTGTGGATATATGGAATTTTCTTGAGGCAATCTGGAAGATTTGTTCAAAAAAAATTGCTAAATTTGACGCGAAATTTAAAACTATATGAGATATTTTTCCTTCTTACTGTTTTTGATGATTGGTGCTGTTAGTGCAATGGCACATTACAGCATACATTCCGCATCTCCGGGAGTGACTATTGAAAGCTCCGGGAAAAGTTTGGAAGCTAAGAAAGGCGCTGAAATAAAGGCAAACGACTTCCTGATAATTCCGGAAGGAGGAGAAGTGGAAATCTATAATGATTTGGATAAGAATATTTATAAATCATTAAAACCGGGTAAAATCTCAGTAACCCGACTAATGATAGATGCCAAGAAAACTGCTTCCGACAATAGCAAAAACGTAGCTTCACGTCTCAGGCTGAAAAAAGATAACGGAGGGGAAATTGAAGGTGAGAAAATCTATGTAGAAAAAGGAATGGTGAGACGTTCACTCGCTGTCTTTGACCCCGAGGCCGATAATATTCAAGTGAATTCCAAAACATTGGGACGCCAGATTGCTAAATTTCTTTCTTCTCCCGACTCTACCGGCTATAATGACGTAGCAGTGAAATTCTCAAAAGGTCCGGTTGATTCTGTCGGCATCTTTTTCCGCATTATGAACCCCCTTGAATTCCCCGTATATTTCAATGTTTTGAAATTTGACAGCACTCCCAATGAAAATTCAGAGTTAGGATTGAGAACTGTGGAAATTTCAAGTCTCGGTCAGCCGGATGGAAGCTATGTCCTGCTTCCAAGTCAAGCATTGACCAAAGAAAGCCTTCAGGGAATCCCTTCCGATGAGCGACATCTTATTGTAGTGACCCATGTGCGCTACGACCTTGATGAAGTGGTTGACGAAACTGTTCAGGCTCTAAAGAACAAGGGCATCGACAAAGAAGAGGCTCCCGAATTTCCATTAATGATAATGGAATTATAGAAGTTTCCGCTAAAATACACACTATAAATATACTCGCTAATAATATATCTGATTTTAGAAAACTATCTTTATCGACAATGAAACATTCAATACTTTCCGTAAGTTTGCTCTTAGGAGCATTGATTAACATTCCGGGTGCTGTTTTAGCTCAGGATGCGGCTGCTTCAGATGAAAATTCATCAGCTGCAAAAACTTATAATTTCCGACATAAGGAAAACCTGAACAGCATCCAGCCATTTTTCACCACAGCCTACGCTTCAGGTAAACATGCCGTTTCTACACTCTCAGGAGCCACTATCCAGGAATTAAAAGATACTATTATCAATTTCGTAGTGAATCCTGCCGGATTAAATGTGGCGGTAGTGCATAAAAATAAAAAGAACAATTCAGCCCTTGACATATATAATGCTACGACTGCGCTGAATATGTTTTCTTTTAACACAAAAAAATATGGACAACCCACTTCAGCTGTCTATATGCCGGATGCACGTCAGCTTGCTGTGGCAGCAGGCGGCAAAATCTATTTCTTTGAAACAAAGAAATACCTGCCCATAGGAGAAATTGACTGCAACGGATTTGTTCCTCAGATGATGGTGACAAGTCCTAACGGATACTATCTGGCTGCTATCAACGGAAAAAAGGTCGTTGTATATAATATCGAAGAGAAAAAGGTAAGATGGCAAACCGAAGAGGATGATCCTATCAATGATATCGCCTTTTCGCCCAACACATCAGATTTTGCAGTATTGACATCTGATGGCGTCCTTTATATCTACAACACTCGTACTTTTGATATGAGGAAAATGGTAGATAATCTTGGCGAAGGTCTCGCAGTAGATTTCAATTTCGACGGTAAATATGTTGCCGTTGCAACATCCCCAAATGTGGTAACATTGGTAAACCTCGTAAGAGACACTGAAAGAGAGTATTATGAAATGCCAATAGGAGGAGTAGCCGACCTTACCTTTATAACCGACTCTCATCGCAACACATTGCTCGCCACAGCAATGGCAAATAATGTAGAGGTGAGACGTCTTCCTAATCTTGAACCATTCTATTCTCAACTTATTCAAGAAGAAGTAGACCGTCAGATGGAAGAATGGATGCGTAAGATGCCGGATGAAACAATGGAAGAGTATCAGGCTCGTGTTAACCAGGAGTCTTTGAACAAACGCCGTCGCTTGCTCGAAGATGAAATATCAACCAATTTCGCCGGCGACTTCCTTTCAGGACAAACAATGAGTTTCGGTTCTTACGACCGTAATAATGGAGTGCTCGCTCTTACTTTCGACGCTATGCCATCGATCTTCCTGAATGTGCCGGAAGAGGATGTCTTGAGTTTCTCTGACCCCTCCTTGATTAAATTCTCTGAAGTGCAATATGGTATCCTTCCTGACGACACTTTTGAAATTGTTTATGCACGCGTAGAAAACACCGCCACCGGTAAGACTTATATCTACGATAATCTCCTTAGAGAATCTATGGATTTTATGAATTCCGACGATATCTCTATAGAGCTTCTGCAACAACAACAGATGGAAGAAATGAAACTTCAGGAACTTAGGGAACAAGTGGTGGAAGAGGCTAAGCAACAGGATGTCATTTCCGATCACACTAATATTTCTGTTAATTCCAAGGTTGTGCCCGACTATGATGCCAACGGTAACAAGATTCTTAACTATGAAGTGAATTTCACTTATGAAGTTGAGCCGGAATTCTCAGCCCAGGAAGATTTCAAACCGGGCAAATATCATGTTGATGAATCGGGAGCCGCTTCTGCAATGCTTAAAATTGTGAAACAAGCATTTGAAGGAGATATGAATCAATACCTCAAAGAGGGTAAAAAATTGAAAATCAATCTTGTCGGCACCGCTGATGCAACTCCGATTGTCAATGGCATTGCTTACGATGGCGCCTATGGTGAGATTGAGGATGAGCCCGTATATCTCAATGACCAGCTGACTACTTTGAGCGTCACTAAGAAAGGTGGCATCAAAGAGAATCCACAGCTCGCTTTGGTAAGAGCTTTAGGCGTTCAAGATTTTCTTGAGAAAAATGTGGAAGGTCTCGATAAGATGAATAAAGATTATCGTTATGATGTAAAGGTGAGCGAAGGCAAAGGCTCTGAATTCCGTCGTATCACCGCAACATTCACCTTTGTTGATGCATTCTGATTTTCCCCGGCCTGATCAAAGTCTTATAGGTCGGCAAAAAATCAAAATGTATGGGTAAACCTAATTTGACATTATTGGTCTACTTTTTGTATTGTTTAAGTAAAGTTAAACAACCCTAACATTAAAAGATGAAAATAAAAAGACTTGCTTTATTACCAATAATAGCCATTATATTCATTGCCCTCAGTCCTGTCATAGGACTGAAGGCAATGCCACAAATGGAAGCAATCGGTTTTGAAGTCTCTGAAACAGATGGAGAGCAAGAAGAAGAAATCGATTCAGTGACAATCAAACTTGTAGAAACAGCCTCGGAAGCTTACAAGAACCTCAAGTTTGTGCAATATGACGGTATAGCTGAAGAAGAGTTATATCCCATAGTTAAAGACACTTATGTAGCTGTTATAGAGGCATTGGAAGCTCCAGATCTGGAAGATTCCGACCGTTCTATGCTGCATGGTATTATCAGAGATATCGGAAATCAGTTTATGCGTGGAGCTGCTTTCTATTCAGGACGTAAAGAACAGGAGAATCTTGCTGAATTTGCATCCATTTATGCAGATATAATTCTCGAACCTGAATATAAGATGCCTAAGGCTTCAACTTCTGCTTTTCCAACATTGCTATACATTGCAGCCTCTTCGTCTTATAACTCGGAAAATTACCCCAAGGCTATCAAATATCTGAATGCCTATATCGATTCCGGGACTACAAGCCAACGTGAGTCTGTCAGTCAATTTTTGGCTCAGGCATGTCTTAATAATGGGACCCCGGAACTCGGAATTGACAATCTTATAGCTTCAGTTGACCTTTATCCGGCTAATTTCCAGCTCTTGATGCTGACATTGCAATGCTGTATCGACGGAGGCTACACCGACAGAATGCAACCGTTGCTCGATAAAGCGCTCCTTATGAGCCCTAACGACGAGAGGCTTCTTTCGGCTCAGGCACGCATCTATGAAGCTGAGAGCAACTTCGCAGAGGCTTTGCCGCTTTTCCAACAGCTCTATGAGATGAAGCCCAACAACCTTTCAGTAAACCAACACTTGGCTCTTTGTTACTATAATCTCGGGGCGGAATATCATAACAAAGCGCTTATGGAAAATGATGAGAAAGTGGCCAAGAGATACGAACGTCAGGCTAATTCTTATTTCCAAAGCGCCGAAATGTATCTTCCAACTATTGTTAACAATGATCCTACCGACATTAAATATCTGAGAGCTCTGGCTGTAACTTATGCATGTCTGGGACAACCCGAAAAGCTCGAACCTCTTAACACTCGTCTTGAGGCTTTGGGTCAGCAACCTGTGAAGATGAATATTATGCCTGATTCAATTGTCTTCGCCGACCAGACTGCAAAAGGGGATTCAGGTCAAACAATTCCGGATTTCCAAACCTACGCAGAGAAGTATGTGGAAGAGAATCTTGCTGAATGGACAAAGCGCAAGGAATTCGAAAAGATGGAAGATTATCAGGCGAGGGTGAGCCAGAACAATGTCTATCAGGAATATCAAAGACTTTGTAAACTTGCTGAAGAGTCTTATCTCGCCCGTTATGCCGGAAGATTAAGAATTGCCGATCTTGAATTGCAGCCATATGACATAGATAATGAGACTTATCTTATCACATCGGCAATGGGTCCTATGGCTATCAAGGTGCCCTTGAAAAATAAAGAAGCTGAAGCTTTTAAGGCAGCCTGGAATTCAATTCAACTACGCCATCCCCGCTTCTTTATAAAAGATAACCAAGTGGCTATCGCCGCAGTTGAATTTGTAACACCGGCCGGAAAATCTTACGCATATAATTCAGAGGCTGCTGCAAATTATGATTTCACAGATGTAAGAATAGATGTCGGCTCATTCATCGCTCAAGGTAACAGCCGCAGACAGGATAATAATCGTAATCAAGTGCCTGCCTCTTCCAATAGAGTAATCCGTGCACAAAGTGATGTAGACGTTAATATCCCATTGACATCAAGAAGGAATGACAAGACTGTCGCCCTTATTTTGGCAAACGAAAATTATAAGAATGTGACCAATGTTGCGTCTGCCCTTAACGATGGCGAGACTTTCGCGGAATATTGTAAGAAAACTCTTGGAATACCTGAAAATAATATTATCCTAAGAGAGAATGTCACATTTGCAGAAATGATAGGCGCTCTTGAACAGCTGCGTCAATACACAAATGCACTTGGAGACGGGGTGGATATCATTTTCTATTATGCAGGTCATGGATTCCCCGATGAAGGTAGTAAAGATGCATATCTCCTCCCTGTAGACGGAGACGGCACAAATACAGCCACAGCTTATCCGCTTAAGAAGCTCTATTCAAGTCTTACAGCGATGGGAGGCAACAATGTCATGGCTTTCCTTGATGCATGTTTCAGCGGCGCGACTCGTGAAGGCGGAATGTTGGCAGAGGCTCGTGGTGTGGCTTTGAAGCCAAAGGCTGTTAATCCCGAAGGTGATATTTTCATCCTTTCAGCAGCTTCCGACCAGGAGACGGCTCTTCCTTACACAGAGAAAAACCACGGACTATTCACATATTTCTTGCTTAAAAAGCTTCAGGAATCAAAAGGAGACGCAAGCTTGAAGGAGATTAGTGAATATGTTCAAGACAACGTTAAGAAGAACTCTTTGTCAGTCAATAAGAAATTGCAGACACCAAGCGTGACGCGCTCAGGAAAACTTAAAGAATCATGGACATCCAAGAAACTGCGTCCTTGATAATGAAAGTTTGACAATTAAGGTGATAGGATATGAAAATATTTGGAACATTAGCAGGCTTAATTATATCGCTTTTTCCTTTAACAGGATTTGCCGCCGATATAGTGTCGGTCAGAGGTGAATCGACATTTTATGACGACGGCACACACTCAAAAGTGGAATGTGAAAGATTAGCCCTCGAACAGGCGCGTATCGATGCCTTGGCAAAGAAATTCGGAACAATAGTTTCCCAAGACATTTTACAAGCCGACAGAGTTCAAGGTAATCGTGAAAAGAATGATTTCCTGTCGCTCTCCACAACTGAAGTCAGAGGAGAATGGGTGGCTGATGACGGAGACCCAAAATATACTTACGAACGCGACAGCAATCAGAATTTAATTGTGACTTGTGTTATTAAGGGTAAGGCCAAAGCAATCGACAATGAAGCTGCGCAATTTAATTCTCAAGTGCTTCGCAATGGCACAGATTCAAGAAACGCAGATATCAATTTCAAGAATGGCGATGCAATGTTCCTTGATTTTCAGGGAAGTGTAGACGGCTATCTGGCAGTCTTCCTTGAAGATGAGCATAAACAAGTCTATCAACTCCTCCCCTATGTCAATGACCAGAAAACACGTGTACCGGTAAAGAGAGGGAACAGATACGTGTTTTTCAGCCCACGTGACGGGATGAGAGGTGAAATAGTCGACGAGCTCGTTCTGACTGCTTCTTATAATACTGAATATAACAGAGTCTATGTGCTGTTTTCACCCGACCAATTCTCTTCACCGGTGATGACTAAAGCTCCGGGTGAATTGCCGTACATGAATGCAGAGGATTTCTCTAAATGGCTCGTTAGAACCAGAAAAAATGATCCAAAAATGGGAGTGAAGGCAATGAATCTTATTATCGAGCCCACTCGCTGAATTTCATTAACTTACGCATCTTATGAATTTTGACAAAACCAAAATTTCATATAAACTGAAATCATAAAAACAACAAATAGTAACTAAATATTTTGCGACATGAAAAAGTTAATTTATGCCTTTTTGTCATTGGCTCTCTTAGTGCCGGCAGTGGCATCCGCCAAGACTCCGCTTGAGAAAGCACGCGCTAAAGCTCATAAAGAGAAACTCAAGGAGTATAAGAAAGAAGGCTGGAAGCCTCTGGGAAGCACAACATTGGATGTAGTACTTTTGGAACACTACGACAAGCTCAACAAACTTGGTGAAAATGGTCATGAAGTAGAAGGTATTTCTACAAGAACCAAATCAATCAACACGGGCAAACAGATGGCTATCAACAATGCAGTTGTTACTTACGGTCAGGAAGCCGGCAGTACCCTTCAAGGTCGTGTTGTTTCCGATATGAGTGCAAACGGTGTCGATACAAGTGCTGAATTTGAGAATTTCTTTGCTGCCTATGAGCGTCTCGTAGAAAAAGAGATCCGTGGCGAAATGCAACCCTCTTTCACTATTATGAAAGATAATGGCGACGGCTCTTATGAAATCCGCACATATTTCATAGTTGAAGAAAACTCTGCTCAGAAAGCTCGTCTTCGTGCTCTCGAAGAGGCTATGAAAAACAGTGAGATAGCAGCAGAGCATGCTGACAAGATTTCCGGTTTCGTAAGACAAGGATTCGACGAATAATTTATAAAATCTCTCCCGGAGATTTCTTGCGAAATCTTCGGGAACAATTATTTAGACAAACATAATGAAAAAATTAGCCATACTCCTTACCGGCCTTTCTCTGTTTGCCTTAAACTCTAACGCACAAACAACTAACGCCGGTAATAGTCAAAATCGTGAATCCTTCGAAGAATTCCGCAACAGGATTCATAATAACTACAACCAATTCCGCCAAACCATTCTCGACCATTATGCTGATTTCTTAAACGGCGAATGGCACGAATATGAAAGTCTGAATGGGTTGAAACGTGACGAAACCCCCAAACCGGAAGAGGCTCCGCATGTCGGAACTCCGGCAACCCCTAACTTCCCTCCAAAACCTAATATCAAAGATAAGGAACCTATAGCGGAAGCCAAACCGGAGGTAAAACCTGAGCAGAAACCGGAAGCCAAACCGGAAGTAAAACCTGAGCAAAAACCGGAAGCTAAGCCGGAGGTAAAGCCTGAACAGAAACCGGAAGCTAAACCGGAGGTAAAACCTGAGCAGAAACCGGAAACAAAGCCGGAGGTAAAACCTGAGCAGAAACCGGAAAC